>NZ_CP110128.1:2672500-3312500 GCF_028471945.1 Pseudomonas sp. WJP1 | reverse complement strand
ATCATTGGGCAGGCTCGCCAAATCCGCGTAAGACACTGTTCGCTCGTAACAGCCAAGGGCCTCGACAAAGGCTTTGTTGCCGGCTGAAGTCAGCGCCACACGTTCCAGGCCGGGATGATTGCCCAGGCAGACCGCGGTGCCGTAGGCGGTTTTGCTCGAAGCGCTGGAGAGCACCAGTCGAGTGGCGCCAAAGAACTGCTTGTCCTGCAAAAAGTCCGCGAGCATTGAAGAAGTCAGGAACAGCGGTTTCAGCAAAATCTGCAGGTTTTCGGTTTCCGCGCTGTAGTACGAATCCCAACTGCAACGGGTGTATTGGTTGTAGGCGGAGGTCAACCCTTGTCGATGCTCGGCCCCGTCGTAGAAACCACGTTCGGTAACCCGTTCCGGACGCATCCACAGATGGCTGGCTAGCGGGAAATAGCCGTAGAAGCGTTCCCCGACCTTGATGCCAGGCACGTCCGAGGCCACGACATCGGCAAAGCCCCAGGCCGGGACGTGACCCCAGTCCGCCAAACCTGTAGGAAAGAAGCCCCAGTAGTTCATCGAATTGCCATAGGCGGCGTAGGTAATGTTATTGGTCGTCAGCGCGCAGCGGTCAATCTTCAAGATCACCTCGCCCGCCGCCGGAATCAGGCTTCGCTGCGCCTGCTCGATACGGCTTTGGTCCAGGGCGTTTTTACGGGTTATCAGGCGTGTTACCGTACTTGAACTTTCCATCCTTCAGTCTCCTGCTGCGCAAGTGTGGCGGGTAGCACCAGAGTAATGGCAGCCGATGAAGAGCGGGTTCGGAAACACCAAGGGCAGCATCAATCCCCGGGCAAAACCGCTGAAACGGCCGAGTCAGGCCCGGGCGATTTTCACCGTCGAGGCGATTTACCAGGCTTTTGTTCGGATTTGGCGAAGGGACGGTTGGTCCGGCTTGACCACCCGGGAAGTGGCGCTCGAAGCAGGCGTTGCGATCGGCACGCTGTACGATTATTTCCCGAGTAAGGAGGCTTTGCTTTCCGGTTACATCCGGCATCGACTGGATGCCTTGTTACGGCACATCGATGAAGCGGTGGTGCAAGCCAATGACCTGGACTGGCCGACCCGGATCAAACGCCTCATACGCCTGACCTGCAACCCCGACGATGAGCAACAGCCCTTGTTCAACCATGCCGTGCTGCTCATCGAACACCAGATTGCCGAGCCCAAGCATCATCGAAGGGTGTTCGACGAGTTATCGCAGAAATGGCGCGAAGCGTTCGCCGCCTGTAGCGACTTGCCTGTAGCCCCTTCTGCGGCAACCGTCGATGCCTGGGTCATCATGGCGTGGGGCGGACGGCGTTATTGCGTAACAGCGGAACCAGCGGCTGCGCAAACCACCGCCTGGTTGTCGGAAATGGAAACCATGATCTGTAGCCGATTGGCTAACAGCTAGTACTCCGAAGCATCAAAGCTTTTTGTGCTGTTCGACCCACTTGCCGTAGGCATCGATGAACTTCTGCAGGAACGGCCTGACGGACTCGGACAGGTTGCCCGCCTCGTCGAACGCGGAACCGGCGCCACTTAAGTAGGCTTCCGGTTGCTGCATCATCGGCACATCGAGAAACACCATGGACTGGCGCAGGTGGTGATTCGCACCGAATCCCCCGACCGCACCCGGCGAAACACTGATCACCGCACCCGGTTTGCCACTCCAGGCACTCTTGCCATAGGGGCGCGAGCCCACGTCGATGGCGTTTTTCATCGGGGCAGGCACCGAACGGTTGTATTCAGGGGTGACGAACAGCACTGCGTCGGATGAACTGACTTGTTGTCGGAAAGTACTGTAGGCTGCCGGCGGTGTAGCACCATCGATGTCTTCGTTGTAGAGCGGCAAATCGCCGATTTCGACGATATTGAGCTTGAGGTTGGCCGGCGCCAGGTCCGCCAGCGCGAGGGCAACCTTGCGGTTGATCGATGCTTTGCGCAGGCTGCCGACCACTACGGCGATGGTATAGACATTACTCATGGAATACGCTCGATTGTCCGTGGGAGGAGCCAGTAGTTATAGATGATCAGGCGCCGGTTCAGCCAATGAACACCGGTATATTCGCGTCCTGAACTATTTTTTTTTCGTAGGAAAACTTACCGTACTCGGTGGCGGTCTATCCAACCGCACATTGAGTGATTTATCTCCAGAGGTTCTAAGCAGATGGCAGCAGTACTCGTCGGTCAGTTCCATGCAAGAGACGCGGAAGGCCGCATTTATTCCGTACATGAGTTCCAGGAATCCACGCCATCGGCAGACGGTTTCGCAGGCGGGACGCCCGTCACCACCTACAAGCTGGCCATTGGCGATCGCGTGAACAAGCTCGATGAAAACGAATTCATGCTGGTGCAATCGGGCGTGACCATCATCCGTGAACCGGTCATGAACATCGTTTCATAACCCGTCGTTATGAGCAGAAGTCACAGGCGCAGACTTGGGTTAGGATTCAGTCACTGACTCCTTCACCTGCTGAACATGGACTTCACGCATGCGCTTACGACATATCGAAGTGATCCAGGCGCTCCTGCAGACCGGTCACCTGGGTACCGCCGCCGAATGGCTGCAGTTGCCGGTGGCCGAAGTCGAACGCATTTTGCGCGACGCTGAAGATCAGTTGGGGTTCATGCTGTTCGCAAGCGTTCGCGGACGCTTGCAGGCCACTCGTGAAGCGCGGGCGTTGCAGGTCGAAATCAATCGTGTCTACGATGCGCTCGAACCAGTGCAACGCCTGGCCAGCAGCCTCAGGCAATACCTGGCCCCGCCGTTACGCCTCATCTGCACCCCGCCCCTGGCCCAGCAATTGTTGCCGCAAAGTATCGCAGCGCTGCGCCGCCGCCTGCCCGACGCGCCTTGTACGCTCCTGAGCCAACCCACCCGCGAGATCGTCCGCAACCTGCTGCTGCGCGAAAGCGATCTGGGCCTGAGCCTGCATGATCCCGATCACGCCGACATTCATTGCCAGTCGATCGCCCAAGGCAAGCTGCAACTGCTCGCCCCTCACGGCTGGTTGCAACCCAAGCAGAAGTACATCTCGCTGCAGGACCTGGCCGGCCAGGCGATGGTGGGCCTTGAAGGCCATGACCCGCTCAGTCCGGCGCTGGAAAACAAACTGCATGCGCTGCGGCCGGCTCCGGTCATACAGACCCGGGTGCAAACTCACCAGATGATGCGCAGCATGGTCGAGGCCGGTGAAGGCCTGGCCATTGTCGACCCTTTCACCGCCCTGGGCGCCAAATCGGCCGGGCTCGATGCCTGCCCGCTGGCACCGGCCGTGCCGGTCACCCTCTACGCCCTGACCCTGAAGAATGGCGAGCCCTCGCCTGCCCTCCAGGCGTTGCTGGCGATCATCACGGAACAAGCCGCGGTGATGTTGGCGAACTGATCGGATTTTCCAGCGGGTTGTCGAACAATCGGTACCAGAACAGCGCCACTTCGGCGGTATTGGGGTCAATACCCCGATAACGCAGATGGTCGATGCCACCGATCACGTAGCCGCAACGTTCGTACAGCCGGCAGGCGCCCAGGTTGTTGTTCTGGGTTTCGAGCATGACGCCGGGCAGTTTCTTCTTGCGACTCCAGAACTGCGCCACATCCAGCAACGCCTTGGCCACACCGTGTCGCCTGGCGGGTGCATGCACCGCCAACTCGTCGATATGGGCAAAACCGTTCCAGTTGGTGCTGATCACCAGGTGGCCAACGGGCTCGTCATCCAGGTACGCCATGAAAATCGCACTGTCGGCGGCATCGCGAAAGCTGCTGAACTCTTCCGGATCGATGCCATAACACTTGCGATAAGGGGTGATGGGCGTGACCTGCCACTGCTCCACCGGCTGCCCAATTTCGGGAGCACCATAGGCGGCGACTTCAAAACTGAAATCACTGCCCCATATATAAGCGGCAAAGCCTTCGTCGGCCACGCGCACCGACAGCCCTGGGTAATTCGGATTCATGACCGGTTGCATACTGGGAAAGGTCCTCATTCCTTGATGCAATCGACGGTGTAGTGCCGCCCATTGCCCTCGTCTTCGTGTTGCAATCCGTGCACATCAGCGACGAATCCCGGGAAGCTGCTGTCGAACGTGCGAGCAAACGCCAGGTAGTCGATGATCGAGCGGGTCGCCTCGGTAAAGCGCTCTCCGGGCATGATCAACGGAATGCCCGGCGGGTATGGCACCAGCATGACGGCAGCGATGCGCCCCTCCAGGGCATCGATCGACACGGCTTCGACTTCGCCACGTACCAGATGATCATAGGCGTCAGCCGGCTTCATGGCGATTTGCGGCAACACCGTGTACATCCGCTTTAGATGTTTGGCCGTGGCATTGCTGCGATAACAGGCGTGCAACTGATCACACAAGTCTCGCAAGCCCATGCCCTGATAGCGCGCGCCATGCTGTTGCGCCACGCAAGGCAGGCAGTTGGCCAGGCTGACGTTGGCGTCATAGCTGCGTTTGAACTCCAGCAGTTCAGTCAGCAACGTGCTCCACTTGCCCTTGGTGATGCCCATCGAGAACAACACCAGGAACGAATACAGCCCGGTCTTTTCAACCACCAGCCCGCGCTCCCAGAGAAACTTGCTGACCACGGCCGCCGGAATCCCGCGATCGCTGAGCGCACCGCCCGCGGTCAGACCCGGCATCACCAGGCTGACCTTGATCGGATCGAGCAAGACATAATCGTCGCTCACCTCACCAAAGCCGTGCCAGTCATCCGCCGGTTGCAACAGCCAGTCCTCGGTCACCACCCGGTTAATGCCTTCCACCGACGGCGGCTGCCAGATGGAAAACCACCAATCGTCGGCGGCGATGTGCTGGCGCAGATTGGCCAGCGCCCGGCGAAAGCTCAGGGCTTCGTCGAACATCTCCTGCAACAGCGAACGCCCGGCCCCGCCCTCCATCATCGCCGACGCCACGTCCAGCGAAGCGATGATGCCGTACTGCGGTGACGTAGAGATGTGCATCATGAAGGCTTCGTTGAAACGGTCACGGTCCAGCTGCCGGGCGCCACCGTCCTGCACATGAATCATCGACGCCTGGCTGAACGCCGCCAGCAGTTTGTGCGTGGAATGGGTGGTGAACACCAGCGGGCTGTCTTCACTGCGGGACGTGCCCATGCCGTAGCGCCCGGCGAAAAACTCATGGAACGCCGCATAGGCGTACCAGGCCTCGTCAAAGTGCAAGACCTCGACGCTATTACCCAACTGCTGCTTGATCAGCTCGGCGTTGTAGCAGAGTCCGTCATAGGTCGAATTGGTCACCACCGCCAGCTTGACCTTCGGCGCCCGGCCCTTGGTCAACGGACTGGCGTCGATCTTGGCCTGGATCGATTCGCGGCTGAACTCACTCAGGGGAATCGGCCCGATGATCCCCAGTTCATTGCGTTCCGGGCACAGGTACAGGGGGATGGCACCGGTCATGATGATCGAGTGCAACACCGACTTGTGGCAATTGCGGTCCACCAGCACCAGGTCGTCGCGAGCGACCATGGAGTGCCAGACAATCTTGTTCGCCGTCGAAGTGCCGTTGATCACGAAGAAGGTGTGATCGGCGCCAAAATTACGCGCCGCCCGCGCCTCGGCTTCTGCCAGAGGCCCGGTGTGATCCAGCAGCGAGCCCAGTTCCGGCACTGAGACCGACAGGTCCGAACGCAGGGTGTTTTCCCCGAAAAACTGGTGGAACGCCTGTCCTACCGGGCTCTTGTGATACGCCACCCCGCCACCGTGACCGGGGGTGTGCCAGGAATAGTTGGAGTCGGCGGTGTGCTGCACCAATGCCTTGAAGAACGGCGGCAGCAGGCCATCCAGGTACTTGCGCGCCGCCCTCGCCACCTGGCGCGCGAGGAATGGCACGGTGTCCTCGAACAGGTAGAGAATGCCGCGCAACTGGTTGAGCTCGGCCATGGCGTCGGCGGGCGCGTTTTCCAGGGTCACTTGCTCGCCCAGGGCGAAGATGGGCAGATCCGGCGCACGCACGCGCGCCAGTCCGATCAGCTCGGCCATATTCTGTAACAAATGCGAATGGGCGCTGGCGTCTTCCGCCGCAATCAGCATGCACGAGAGGCCGTGATGGGTCGAAGCGACCAGCCGGCCTTCGGTGTAATCCATCGCCGAGACGATACTGAAACCTTCCTGCTCCAGTTCCCGGGCGATACCCCGCACGCGATCGCCAGCGACGGTGTCGGCCTTGATGTCGCGATGGACGATCAGGACCGGGAATTTCAGATCTTTATACATGGGGCTCAGTGTCCTGAGGCGGCAGGCCAGAGCCTGTCAATCACCTCAGGGTAGAGGGTTGGAGCGGATGTGGCGAGTGCGATGCACTGAAATGGGTCAGCTGATCGTAGTGAAGATCAAAAGATCGCAGCCTCGTTTCACTCGACAGCTCCTACAGAGCGAAACGAGGCTGCGATTTTGTCTATGGACCTACGCCGAAGCTTTGGCCTCAGCCAATTGCAACCACAGCGCCGGCCCACCGGCGGATTTGCTGATGATTTCCAGACGTGCCATGTGCTGGGCCAGCTCGTCTTCAGTGGCGCGAATGATGCGCGCCGGCTGGCGGTCGGCCGGCAGACGGCGGATTTCAGTAGCGGAGTTGTCCGCGCCCTCCCCGGAGCCATTGCCATCGGAGGCATTACCCGCCAGGGACAGGCTGGTCTGGCCGCCGGTCATGGTCAGGTAGACGTCGGCCAGGATCTCGGAGTCGAGCAAGGCGCCGTGCAGCTCACGGCCGGAGTTGTCGACGCCATAACGTTTGCACAAGGCGTCGAGGCTGTTGCGCTGGCCAGGGTGGCGTTCCCGGGCCATCATCAAGGTGTCGAGGATCGAGCAGTGCTGGGTGATGTCCGCACGATCGTGCTGGCCCATCAGGGCAAATTCGTTGTTGATGAAGCCAACGTCGAACGCCGCGTTGTGGATGATCAGCTGCGCGCCCTTGATGAACTCGAAGAACTCTTCGGCCACCTCGGCGAAACGCGGCTTGCCCACCAGGAATTCGTTGGTGATGCCGTGGACGCCGATGGCGCCTTCGTCACTTTCGCGATCCGGTTGCAGGTAAACGTGAAAATGCCGACCGGTCAGGCGCCGACCGATCAATTCGACACAACCGATTTCGATAATCCGGTGGCCGTCGGTCACCGGCATGCCGGTGGTTTCGGTGTCGAGTACAACGGATCTGGTGGCCATCGGGTGCTCAGCTCTCAATCGGTGAATCGGGCAAAAGCGGGGATGTTAACACGCTTGCCGGGAACTTCAGATACACCGAGTCGCGCCCATCGCGAGCAGGCTCGCTCCCACACTGGACCGCAGGTGAACGCAGGATTTGCGCTCAAGGAGATCAAATGTGGGAGCGAGCCTGCTCGCGATGGCCGCGACTCGGTACACCGGTTGAATTCGATTCAGGCCTGTTTGAAGCCTCGCACTTCATCCACGCCACGGTTGGCCAGTTGGTCGGCCCGTTCGTTGCCGTGGTGGCCAATGTGCCCGCGCACCCATTTCCAGGTGACGTTATGGCGATTGACCTGCTCGTCGAGCAGTTTCCACAGGTCGGCGTTCTTGACCGGTTCCTTGGCAGCGGTTTTCCAGCCGCGCTTTTTCCAGTTGGCCATCCACTCGTTGATGCCCTTCATCACGTACTGGGAGTCAGTCACCAGCAACACATCGCACGAACGCTTGAGCTCTTCCAGGCCGCGAATCGCGCCCATCAGTTCCATGCGATTGTTGGTGGTATTGGCTTCGCCGCCCCAAAGTTCTTTCTCAACGCCCTTGCACACCAGCAATGCGCCCCAGCCGCCAGGGCCAGGATTGCCCTTGCAGGCGCCATCGGTGAAGAGTTCTACGCTATCGCTCATGCCAATCTATCCAGAAAATGCAGTGGCCCGCCAATCGTTGATCGACGACGCCCGGGACCGGGGCAACCCCGGTCGAAAAAAGGAAATATCACGGTTCGATGTTGCGGCGATTGACCTTGGCCATCGGCAACGGGATCAGCTTGCCCATCGGCTCGCGACGCTCCTGACGGACAGGCCGCAGGCCGACCACGATCTTGCGTGCCACCAATAAATAGAAGCCGCCGCCGGACAATTGCCAGTCACCGGCCTTGCGCTCCCAACCGGCCAGACGGGTCTGCCAGGTGGGTGAAGCCAGCGGCGGACGATAGCACCCAAAGCGGCGTTTCTCCAGCGCGAAGCCCAGCAGGTTCAGCCAGTCGGCCACACGTGAGGGGGAAATGCAGCGCGCCTTGCGCAAGCCGTCATGGGCAAACACATGACGCAGCCCCCAGGTGCTCCAGGGGTTGATGCCGATGATCAGCAAATGCCCGCCGGGCCGCACACTGCTCGCTGCTTCGCGCAGCAAGCCGTGGGGCGACAGGCAGAAATCCAGCCCATGCTGCAGCACCACCACATCGGCGGCATGTTCGCTCAGCGGCCAGGCCTGTTCCTCGCAGACGATCTCGACCCCAGGCAACGGCGCCCCCAGGCGCACGTTGCGCTGCACCTGCGGCGCCGACGGCGGCGTCTGGGCTGATGGCCCGTAATGCACCAGGTAGCCACCGAAGAATCGCCCCAGCTCGTCCTCGAGCATTTGCCGTTCTTCGTCCAGCAGGAATTGCCCGAGGGGGCCGGACAGCCAGTCACGTGCTGCGCTGATCAATGCCAGCCAGTCAGGATCAGCCTGAGCGAACGCTTTATCGGTCATTGCATTCTCCAACGCGCCAGGAAGTTCTAAGATGCGCCATTGTTTTCCGCTTGGCGAATCCGACGATGATACAGATCACTGCCCTGCCCGCCTTCACCGACAACTACATCTGGTTGTTACAAGACCCCGACACCCGACGCTGTGCGGTGGTCGACCCGGGCGATGCCGCGCCGGTAAACGACTGGCTCACGGCCAATCCGGGCTGGGTCCTGAGTGATATTTTGATCACTCACCATCACCATGACCATGTCGGCGGCGTCGAACAGCTGAAAAAAACGACGGACGCAACCGTCTACGGTCCTGCCAGCGAAACCATCCCCAAGCGGGACATCGCGCTCAAGGATAACGATCGCATCAATGTGCTGGGCCATGACTTCGAGATCATTGCCGTACCCGGTCATACCCTGGGCCACATTGCCTATTATCGCCCCGGCCTGCTGTTCTGTGGCGACACCCTCTTCGCAGCGGGTTGCGGGCGCCTGTTCGAAGGCACGCCCAAGCAAATGTACACCTCGCTGTCGCGCCTCGCCGCGCTTCCCGAAGACACCCGGGTGTACTGCACCCATGAGTACACCCTGAGCAATCTGCGCTTCGCCGCCGCGGTCGAACCTGGCAACGCCGATACCCTCGAACGCCTGGCCAGCGTGACCCGTCAGCGAGAAGCCGGGGCCATCACCCTGCCATCGACGGTGGCCCTGGAAAAACGTACAAATCCGTTTTTGCGTACCGGCGAAACATCCGTTAAAGAAAAAGCGGATGAACGGACCGACACCGATAACTCCGCGCCCGATATGGTTTTTGCTGCGCTAAGGGCCTGGAAAGATACGTTCTGAGCAGTTTGCACCATGGTCCAAAAACTCTGAAAGGTTGACCGCAGAGGGCGTGCTTTCTAGAATCGCCCGACATTTTTGCCCGGAACTTACTTCCAGCCAATGTCGTCATCTATACGCAAAGCCATCAATTCGGACGCACTGACCCGCCTGGCGCAAGCCATAGCGGTGGCTGTGTCCGCGACATTGGCGGGCTGTTCCAGTCATGTGCCGCAGACCGATGCGGCACACGCACCGAATATTGCCGCGCGCGCCAAACAGAAACCCGTCTTCCTCACCGAAAAGCCCAGCCCGCAGATCCCGCAGGATGTCTGGGAGCGCATGCGCCAGGGCTTTCAGCTGCAGGACGGCCTGGGCGTCAACCCGCGCATCGAGCAACAGCGACTGTGGTTCGCCAGCAATCCGTCCTTCCTAGAAAACGCCGGCGACCGTGGCAGCCTGTACATCCACTACATCGTCGAACGCCTTGAAGAACGTAACATGCCGCTGGAACTGGCGCTGCTGCCAGTGATTGAAAGTGCCTACAACCCGATGGCCTATTCCCGCGCCAATGCGGTGGGCCTGTGGCAATTCATTCCTTCCACCGGGCGATACTTCAACCTGCGCCAGACCCGTTTCTATGATGGCCGTCGCGACATCACCGCCTCGACCACGGCAGCCATGGACTACCTGACCCGCCTGCACGACATGTTCAACGGTGACTGGCTGCTGGCCCTGGCCGCCTACAACGCCGGTGAAGGCACGGTCAGCCGCGCCATCGAACGCAACGAGCGACTCGGCCTGCCGACCGACTACTGGAACCTGCCGCTGCCCGCCGAAACCCAGGCCTATGTGCCGAAGTTGCTGGCGCTCTCGCAGGTGGTGATGGCGCCGGATGCCTACGGCGTGAACCTCAACCCGATCGCCAACGAACCGTATTTCCAGGTCGTCGAAATCAACCAGCGCATGGACCTGTCCAAGGTCGCCGCGGTGGCCAACATCGACGAAGACGAGCTGTTCCAGCTCAACCCCGCCTTCAAGCAACGCACCACTATCGACGGCCCGCAGCACTTGCTGGTACCCACTTCCAAGGCACAGCTGCTGACTACCAGCCTGCAGACCATGCGCCCGGAAGAGTTGATCAGCAAGAAGCAGCTCAAACCGGTTTTCGAAAGGTCGGACGATACCCAGCTGGCGGGCGTCAAGCGTAGCTATCGGGTCAAGCGCGGCGACAACCTGGGCTCCATTGCCAAGGCCAACAATGTCGACGTCAAGGACCTGCAACGCTGGAACAAATTGAGCGGCAGGAATCTCAAGGCTGGCCAGACCCTGGTCATGCAAGACACCGGCAAGCGCAACTCGGGGCGCATCAACACCGTGATCGCGGCCAAGTCCAAGACCAACACCGAGAAGTCGCAATCCCAGTACAAGGTGCAACGGGGCGATTCGCTATACATGGTGGCCAAGCGTTTCAACGTTGAAATGCAACACCTCAAGCGCTGGAATCCTCGTGTTGGCCAGGCCTTGAAACCAGGGCAGATGCTGACGGTTTCCAATCCGCATTAAAAAAAAGCCCCTGACTCCAGGGGCTTTTTTGTACCCGTGAAGTTTTGTGGTACATGCAATTCTGTAGGAGCGAGCCTGCTCGCGATGAGGGCTTGACAGGTTGCATCGGTGGCGACTGACATGCCGTCATCGCGAGCAGGCTCGCTCCTACAAAACCCCGCGTCTTTTTCCTGTCCATACAAGCTGTTACTGTACGATCCATAATGCCAAAGCCGCCCGGATCGGATCCCTTATTTGAAGCGTCCCCTCCTCCTGCTCCTGATCAGCCTGGCCTTGAGCTCTACCGCAAGTGCGACGATCAGCGAAAGCCATGGTTATGCGCAGTTCGGCACGCTCAAGTACCCGGCCAGATTTACCCATTTCGACTGGGTCAACCCGCAAGCGCCCAAGGGCGGTACGTTGCGGGTCATGGCATTTGGCACCTTCGATACGCTCAACCCTTACACCTTCAAGGGCACGAGCCCCGTTGCCACACCCAATTTCCTGCAGTACGGCATCAACGAGCTCAACGAGCCGCTGATGGTCGGCACCGGTCAATACGCGCCGCTCGGTGACGAGCCGACCTCTAGTTACGGCCTGATCGCGCAGTCGGTGGAATACAGCGAGGACCACAGCTGGGTAGTCTTCAACCTGCGCCCGCAAGCACGCTTCCACGACGGCACGCCGATCACCGCCTTTGATGTGGCATTCTCCTACCGCCTCCTGCTCAAGGAAGGCCATCCGCAATACCGTACCAACCTGCAGGAAGTGGCGCGGGTCGACATCCTCAGCCCGCAGCGCATTCGATTCGTCTTCAAGCGTGCTGGCAATCCCCTGCTGATCCTGCGCCTGGGGGAGTTGCCGGTGTTGCCGCAGCATTACTGGAAAGGTCGCGACTTCAAGGCCACCACCTTCGAGCCGCCACTGGGCAGCGGGCCGTATCGCATCACCTCGGTTACGCCGGGGCGGCAGATCGTGTTCGAGCGAGTCAAGGACTACTGGGGCAAGGATTTACCGGTCAATCGCGGCAAGTACAATTTCGACCGCATGGAAGTCGAGTTCTACCGCGACAGTGACGTGGCGTTCGAAGCGTTCAAGGCCGGCGAGTTCGACATCTACATCGAGCACCAGGCGAAGAACTGGGTCACCGGCTACAACTTCCCGGCGATTCGTCGCGGCGAGGTAATCAAGGCGCAGATCCCGCACCAGATCCCGACCCAGACCCAGGGCCTGTTCATGAATACCCGCCGCCCGACGTTCGCCCAGGACAGGGTTCGTGAAGCGCTGGGCCTGATGTTCGACTTCGAATGGACCAACCGCACATTGTTCAGCGGCGCCTACCAGCGCGCCATGAGTTACTACCCCAACAGCGAGTTCTCCGCCAGCGGACTGCCGGTCGGCCATGAATGGCTGTTGCTCAAGCCGTATCGCGAGCAATTGCCAGCCAGGCTGTTCACCGAGCCTTTCAGCCTGCCACAGACCCAGGGCCGCGGGATCCCCCGGGACACAATGCGCAAGGCCTTGACCCTGCTGGCCGAGGCCGGCTGGAAGCTCAACGGCCAGCGCTTGCAAAACGCGGCCGGGCAACCGCTGCGCCTGGAAATCCTACTGGTCAACCCGAACCTGGAGCGCATCCTGCAACCCTACGTCGAGAATCTGGCCAGCATCGGCATCGACGCCAGACTGCGCACGGTCGATCGCGCGCAGTACAAGCAGCGCCTCGATCAGTTTGATTTCGACATGATCCTGATGACCCTCAACCAGACCCTCAGCCCGGGCCTCGAGCAATGGCAGTACTTTCATTCCAGCCAGGCCACGGTCAAGGGCAGCAAGAACTACGCAGGCATTGCCAATCCGGTGGTGGACCACCTGCTCGAACAATTGCTCGCCGCCAAGACCCGCGATGAACAAGTCGCCGCCGGCAAGGCGCTGGACCGCACGTTGTTGTGGCAGCACTACATCATTCCCAACTGGTATCTCAATTATCACCGCCTGGCGTACCGCAACCGGTTCGCCTTCGTCACGACGCCGCCCTACACTCTGGGCCTGAGCGCGTGGTGGCTGAAATCTTCGGAGAAAGATCGATGAAATCCGCAAGTGGCCTGCTCGCCCTGTTGTTCGCAGGATGGGCCTTCGCCGCCCCGCAACATGCCCTGACCCTGTACAACGAACCGCCGAAATACCCGGCCGACTTCAAGCATTTCGATTACGTCGACCCGGAAGCCCCCAAGGGCGGAAAATTCCGCCAGGCGGGGTTTGGTGGCTTCGACAGCCTCAACCCGTTCATCAGCAAGGGCGTGGCGGCCAACGACATCGACCTGATCTACGACACCCTGGCCCGGCAGAGCCTGGATGAGCCTTTCACGGAATATGGCCTGATCGCCGGCAAGATCGAAAAAGCCCCGAACAATGACTGGGTGCGTTTCTACCTGCGGCCCGAAGCGCGTTTCCATGATGGTCATCCGGTGCGCGCCGAAGACGTGGTGTTCAGCTTCCAGACCCTGGTCAAGGATGGCGCACCGATGTTTCGCGGCTACTACAGCGACGTCGAAGACGTGGTCGCCGAAGATCCACTCACGGTGCTGTTCAAGTTCAAGCACAGCAACAACCGCGAATTGCCGTTGATCCTCGGCCAGCTGCCGGTGCTGCCCAAGCACTGGTGGGCGAGCCGCGACTTCAACAAGGGCAACCTGGAAGTCCCGCTGGGCAGCGGCCCGTACAAGGTCACCGAAGTGAAGGCCGGGCGCTCGGTGCGCTATGAACGGGTCAAGGATTACTGGGGCAAGGACCTGCCGATCAACCGCGGCTTCTACAACTTCGACGTGATGACCACCGACTACTACCGCGACAACACGGTGGCGCTGGAAGGCCTGAAGGCCGGGCAGTTCGACTACTGGCTGGAGATGACCGCAAAGAACTGGGCCAACGCCTACAATATCCCGGCGGTGACCGAAGGCCGGCTGATCAAGGAACAGATCCCCAACGGCAACCCCACCGGCATGCAAGGCTTCGTGTTCAACCTGCGCCGCCCGCTGTTCCAAGACGTGCGCGTGCGCCAGGCCCTGACCCTGCTGCTGGACTTCGAATGGACCAACAAGCAGTTGTTCAACGGTGCCTACGCGAGAACCCGCAGCTATTTCGAGAACTCGGAAATGGCCGCCACCGGCTTGCCGGATGCCGATCAGTTGGCGATCCTCGATCCGTTTCGCGGCAAGATTCCAGAGCAGGTATTCAGCGAGGCGTTCCAGAATCCCGTGACCGATGCCAGCGGCATGATCCGCACCCAGCAACGCAAGGCTTACCAACTGCTGCAAGAGGCCGGCTGGCGCATCGTCGACGACAAGATGGTCGACGCCACCGGCAAACCGGTGAGCATCGAATTCCTGCTGGCCCAGACCGAATTCGAACGGGTGCTGCTGCCGTTCAAGCGGAATCTGAGTGACCTGGGAATCGAACTGGTGATCCGTCGGGTCGACGTTTCGCAATACGTCAACCGCGTGCGCTCGCGGGATTTCGACATGATCGTCGGCAGCTTCCCGCAGTCCAACTCGCCGGGCAACGAACAGCGCGAATTCTGGATGACCGCGGCCGCCGACAAACCCGGCAGCCGCAATTCCATGGGCCTGAAAGACCCCGTGGTGGACCAGCTGGTCGAGCAACTGATCAATGCCGATTCACGCAAAAGCCTGGTGGCCCACGCCCGCGCACTGGACCGCGTGCTGCAATGGGGTTATTACGTGATCCCCAACTGGCACATCAAGACCTGGCGCGTGGCCTACTGGAACCACATCGGCCACCCCAAGGTCTCGCCTAAATATGACATCGGCATCAACACCTGGTGGATCAAGCCCGATGCGAAACCGGCCATAGAGATCGAAACCAAATTGCAAGCCGACCCTGCGGGCACGGAGTAATCAGATGCTGGCGTATATTTTTCGGCGACTGCTGCTGATCATCCCGACACTGTTCGGCATCCTGCTGATCAACTTCGTGATCATCCAGGCGGCCCCCGGTGGCCCCGTGGAACAGATGATCGCCAAGCTCGAAGGCTTCGAAGGCGCCACCAGCCGCATCGCCGGCGGCGGTGCCGAGGTGTCGGTGGCAGGCTCCGCCTATCGCGGCGCCCAAGGCCTGGATCCGGCGCTGATCAAGGAAATCGAGCACATGTACGGCTTCGACAAATCGGCGCCGGAACGCTTGTGGATCATGGTCAAGAACTATGCCTCCCTGGATTTCGGCGACAGCTTCTTTCGAGACGCCAAGGTCATCGACCTGATCAAGGAAAAGATGCCGGTGTCGATCTCCCTCGGGCTGTGGAGCACCCTGATCATGTACCTGGTGTCGATCCCGCTGGGGATCGCCAAGGCCACGCGGCACGGCAGCCACTTCGACGTCTGGACCAGTTCGGCGATCATCGTCGGCTACGCGATCCCGGCGTTCCTGTTCGCCATCCTGCTGATCGTGGTGTTTGCCGGCGGCAGTTACCTGGACTGGTTCCCGTTGCGCGGGCTGACCTCGAACAACTTCGACGAGTTGAGCATGGGCGGCAAGATCCTCGACTACTTCTGGCACCTGGCACTTCCGGTGACCGCATTGGTGATCGGCAACTTCGCGACCATGACCCTGCTGACCAAGAACAGCTTCCTTGATGAAATCAACAAGCAGTACGTGGTCACCGCCAAGGCCAAGGGCCTGACCAATCACAAGGTTCTGTACGGGCATGTGTTTCGCAACGCCATGCTGCTGGTGATCGCTGGTTTCCCCTCGGCGTTCATCGGCATCTTCTTCACCGGCTCGTTGCTGGTGGAAGTGATCTTCTCCCTCGACGGCCTGGGCCTGATGAGTTTCGAAGCGGCGATCAACCGCGATTACCCGGTGGTCTTCGGTACCCTGTTCATCTTCACCCTGCTGGGGCTGGTGGTGAAGCTGATCGGCGACCTCACCTACACCTTCGTCGATCCGCGCATCGACTTCGAAAGCCGGGAGCATTGAGATGAACCTGTCCCCTCTCAATCGCCGACGCTTCGAACTGTTCAAGGCCAACAAACGCGGCTGGTGGTCGATGTGGCTGTTCCTGATCCTGTTCGGCGCCAGCCTCGGCGCCGAGTTGATCGCCAACGACAAGCCGTTGGTGGTGCACTACGACAACGGCTGGTACTTCCCGGCCCTAAAGCGCTACCCGGAAACCACCTTCGGCGGCGAATTCCCGTTGGAGGCCAACTACAAGAGCCCGTACATCCGCGAACTGCTCAAGGCCAAGGATGCCTGGGTGCTATGGGCGCCGATTCCCTACAGCTACCAGAGCATCAACTACGACCTGAAGGTCCCGGCCCCCGCGCCACCGTCGACCGACAATCTGCTGGGCACTGATGACCAGGGCCGCGATGTGCTGGCCCGGGTGATCTACGGCTTCCGCATTTCCGTGTTGTTTGCCCTGACGCTGACGTTGCTCAGCTCGCTCATCGGTGTGATCGCCGGCGCGCTTCAGGGTTTCTACGGCGGCTGGGTGGACCTGGCCGGGCAGCGTTTCCTGGAGATCTGGTCCGGGTTGCCGGTGCTGTATCTGCTGATCATCCTCGCCAGCTTCGTCCAGCCGAACTTCTGGTGGCTGCTGGGGATCATGCTGTTGTTTTCCTGGATGAGCCTGGTGGACGTGGTGCGCGCCGAGTTCCTGCGTGGGCGTAATCTTGAATACGTGCGTGCAGCGCGGGCATTGGGCATGCAGAATGGCGCGATCATGTTCCGTCATATTCTGCCCAACGCCATGGTCTCGACCATGACCTTCATGCCCTTCATCCTGACCGGCGCCATCGGCACCCTGACCGCCCTGGACTTCCTCGGCTTCGGCTTGCCGGCCGGCAGTCCGTCACTGGGTGAACTGGTAGCCCAGGGCAAATCCAACCTGCAAGCTCCCTGGCTGGGCATGAGCGCGTTTGCGGTGCTGGCGTTGATGTTGAGTTTGCTGGTATTCATCGGCGAGTCCGCTCGCGATGCCTTCGACCCGAGGAAGTGAAATGAATCAGGACAATCTGATCGAAGTGCGCGACCTGGCCGTCGAATTTGTCGTTGGCGAGCGCTGCCAGCGGGTGGTCGAAGGTGTCAGCTTCGACATCAAGCGCGGCGAAACCCTGGCGCTGGTGGGTGAAAGCGGCTCCGGCAAATCGGTGACAGCGCATTCGATCCTGCGCCTGCTGCCCTACCCGCTCGCCCGGCACCCGTCGGGGACCATCGAGTATTCCGGGCAGAACCTGCTGAACCTGAAAGAGAAAACCATCCGCCACATCCGCGGCAACCGGATCGCGATGATCTTCCAGGAGCCGA
The DNA here is from genome assembly GCF_028471945.1 of Pseudomonas sp. WJP1. Taxonomy (NCBI): domain Bacteria; kingdom Pseudomonadati; phylum Pseudomonadota; class Gammaproteobacteria; order Pseudomonadales; family Pseudomonadaceae; genus Pseudomonas; species Pseudomonas sp. WJP1. The sequence continues at coordinate 3,295,120 of NZ_CP110128.1, read as the reverse complement.
TGACCTCGCTCAACCCGTTGCACTCGATCGAAAAGCAGATCAACGAGGTATTGAGCACCCACAAGGGCCTGATCGGCAAAGTCGCGACCAAGCGCACCCTGGAACTGCTGGAAATGGTCGGTATCCCGGAGCCGGAAAAACGCCTCAAGGCCCTGCCCCACGAACTGTCCGGCGGCCAGCGCCAGCGCGTGATGATCGCCATGGCCCTGGCCAACGAGCCGGAACTGCTGATTGCCGACGAGCCGACCACCGCCCTGGACGTGACCGTACAGCTGAAAATACTCGAATTGCTCAAGCAATTGCAGGCCCGACTGGGCATGGCGCTGCTACTGATCAGTCACGATTTGAACCTTGTGCGAAGAATTGCGCATCGCGTATGTGTCATGCAGCGCGGTTGCATCGTCGAACAGGCATCGTGCGAAGAATTGTTCCGCGCGCCGCAGCATCCGTACACTCGGGAACTGCTGGCAGCGGAGCCCAGCGGCACACCGGCGAGCAACGTGATTGGCCCGCCACTGCTGGCGGTCGAGGACCTGAAAGTCTGGTTCCCGATCAAGAAAGGCCTGCTGAAAAAGACCGTGGATTACGTCAAGGCAGTCGACGGAATCAATTTCAGCCTGCCCCAGGGCCAGACCCTGGGGATTGTGGGAGAAAGCGGTTCCGGCAAGTCGACACTGGGTCTGGCGATCCTGCGCTTGATCGGCAGTAAAGGCGGCATCCGTTTTGAGGGCAAGCAGCTGGACGCCCTGACGCAGCAACAGGTACGGCCGCTGCGACGGGAGATGCAGGTGGTGTTCCAGGACCCCTTCGGCAGCCTGAGCCCGCGGATGTGCGTGAGCCAGATCGTCGGTGAAGGCCTGCGGATCCACAAGATGGGCTCCGAGGCCGAACAGGAACAAGCGATCATTGCGGCACTCAAGGAGGTAGGCCTGGATCCGGAAACCCGGAACCGCTACCCCCACGAATTTTCCGGCGGGCAACGGCAGAGAATCGCCATTGCCCGGGCTTTAGTGCTAAAACCGGCGTTGATTCTGCTGGACGAGCCGACTTCGGCCCTCGACCGCACCGTGCAACGCCAAGTGGTCGAGCTTTTACGATCACTGCAAAGCAAGTACAACCTGACGTATCTGTTCATCAGCCATGACCTGGCTGTCGTCAAGGCGCTGAGCCACCAGTTGATGGTGGTCAAGCAGGGCCAAGTGGTCGAACAGGGAGACGCGCAAAGCATTTTTGCCGCCCCCCAACATCCGTATACACAGCAGTTGCTGGAAGCCGCCTTTTTGGCACCAGCCACTGCGCAATAACCTGAAAAGAGGAGCAACACATGGGTTTTCTCGCCGGTAAGCGCGTACTGATCGTCGGTGTCGCCAGCAAGCTGTCCATCGCATCCGGCATCGCTGCCGCCATGCATCGCGAGGGCGCTGAGCTTGCCTTCACTTATCAGAACGACAAACTCAAGGGTCGTGTCGAAGAGTTCGCACAGGGCTGGGGTTCGAGCCCTGAGCTGTGCTTCCCGTGCGACGTGGCCAGCGATGCCGAAATCGCCAAGGTCTTCGAAGAACTGAGCAAGAAGTGGGACGGCCTGGACTGCATCGTGCACTCCGTGGGCTTCGCCCCGGGCGACCAACTGGACGGCGACTTCACCGAAGCCACCACCCGTGAAGGATTCCGCATCGCTCACGACATCAGCGCCTACAGCTTCGTGGCCCTGGCCAAGGCCGGCCGCGAAATGATGAAAGGCCGCAACGGCAGCCTGCTGACCCTGTCGTACCTGGGCGCCGAGCGCACCATGCCGAACTACAACGTAATGGGCATGGCCAAGGCTTCCCTGGAAGCCGGCGTACGTTACCTGGCCGGCTCCCTGGGCCCGGACGGTACCCGCGTGAACTGCGTATCGGCAGGCCCGATCCGCACCCTCGCCGCTTCCGGCATCAAGAACTTCCGCAAGATGCTGGCCGCCAACGAAGCGCAAACCCCGCTGCGTCGCAACGTCACCATCGAAGAAGTCGGCAACGCCGGCGCCTTCCTGTGCTCGGACCTGGCGTCCGGCATCAGCGGTGAAATCATGTACGTGGACGGTGGTTTCAACACCACGGCGATGGGCAACATCGAAGAGTGATCTTCGGTTAGCCATTAAAAAACCCGCCTTTTCAGGCGGGTTTTTTACATCATTTTCCTCACTGCCATAGCTTTAGCAACCGGTCTCGTGCTCATTCCAATGGCACCTACACCCAATAAGCCAAATTGAGTGGCGACTTGATCAACAGTCCTATTAGATTGCACTAAAGCACGGCGCGGCCGCGGAGCGGATTGTGCTCTGGGCGGTGCAGGGGGGGGAATGGATGCGACTTCGGCAGCACTTACTGATCTGGGCGGCAGATACTCTGTAAGTATGAGATTGTCAAACTGCGTATTCGGGATGCGATGGGTCGCTCCGGATTGCGCAATTGTTCGCAAGTCTGCATCGGGACGAAGACCCGGGCCATATTCAAGCACTTGAGGGCTACCGGTATGGTGGACGCCGAAAATTTGTGCATCGGGGCCGGCACGTCTCAAGAAAGCGTCTGCGACCTCAACATTTAACGTTGTATAGAGACCTGGCCCTAATAGCTCTCCGCCAACATGCATAGCTGCCCCTGAAAGCGTACCGCCATTATTGAGCTCGAGAAGCGGCGCTCTTTTCCCGACAAAATACCCAAAGAAGTTGCTGGGCAAATTTGAAGGTAACATTTCCAGCGCTTTGCTTGCCACGATAACCAAGTGCCCACTCGGATCCGTCCGCATCACTGGATTCCCCTGACAATACGCATACGCATTCATCCCCCCCTTGCCAAAGGGACTCCAACTGTCCGGACTGTTAAACCTCATCAACACCGGATTAAACGCCCGATAGCCATTACCCAGTAAATAATGCCCGGTCACCGGGTCCGGGCGCTCACCGTTGAACCCCAGCAGACTGGTCACGCCATTTTCATTTCGGCGGTGGCCGTAAGGTGAATAAGTCACTGGCTGTTGCGAGGCGCTGCTTTTGAATACATGCAGCACCGAACGTTGTTGATCGGTGGTCAGCAGAGCGACATCCAATCCATCGCCATTTCGATGTTGCTCCGCAAGCAACAGACCACCCTGCTGAACGATGGAACAACGGGCCGCTCCCTGTATCTCGGTCGCCAAGCGACTTTTGCAGTAAAAGCGCTGGTGCACAGGGGCATTTGGCTGGTCGTGACTGGTCACGCGATCCAGTGGGTCGTAGCGATAATGGCTGAGCAGGATTGGCAGTGACGAATCCATGGGAGCTCCTGTTTTACAAGTGCTGGGAGCCTGAGTGTTGACTGCAATGCCAAGAAGGACAACTATCAGAACTGATAGGTAGGGACCCATAACGCGATCGAAAAATCTTGTACGTGCACGGTGGCTTCAACACCATTGCCATGGGCAATCTCGTAGAGCAATCCCATAAAAACCCGCCAGCTGGCGGGTTTTTATGGAATTGCTCAACCTTGAAAACACCAAATGCTTGAGTGTCGTTCAAGTCCAATCGTAAGCGTCTCCATAATCGAGAAGGAGTTCATCCCCCTTCTTGATGTCTTGCCAGGCCACAAAAAACGTCATGTATCTTCCAACGCTAATGGATGCCACGTTTTCAGCGCCCAACGATGGCCTGCCTGGCGCGTTAGGACTATTGATCAAGCTTAAAATATTACCGCTGCCATGCGCGCTGATCGTTCCGTCATTTGAAAACGAGCTAAAGGCGTAACTATTCACAGGTTTATGGCCTTTTTCGGCAATCTCCTCCAGCAGGGTTTTGCTTCCAAAATGCAACTTCCCCGAATATGGACCCAGCACTTCAAATCTTTTAATGTCACGCTTCGCAACGACCGATCGACCACGCGCAGGCCCATGGGTCAGCACTTTAGTTTCCATGAGCTTATCAAACCTTGGTGCGAGGTTATTATCGTTTCGAATCCAGTCTTGCACGTCCCGGGTGATTGTTTCGTGCAATTTCGACTTTGCGGCCGCGGGCGTCACATTATCGAGTAGCTGATTCCAGTAGGTCACCACAATTTCATCAGCAGTTGCGGGGCGCCCTTTAAGTCCACTAGAACCTTCAGCTCTTAGCGTGAGGCTCTCTTTAACATTCTTCGGGTTCTGCAGAATCGGCAACGAATTGTCTATGTCATGACCCAGGTGAGGTCCGGCCTCAAGATCTGGCCGGGGGCGCTTGCTACTTCCGGGCGCACTCTCTTCTGCCGGACGTTTAGTGCCCAGACTTTTACGTGCGAAGGGCGGCCTGGGAATGGGCTCACCAAAGATAAGTAGCTCTTTTCCGGATTTTGTAAGATCACCTGTTTCGCCCACGTAAGTTTCCCAACGCATTGGATTCAGATTATTTTGCTCAGCAAAATCAACGGCAGTCAGCTTATTGTCTCGTGACTTGTATAGGGCCTGCCAAGCGCCCAGATGTTCATAGGTGATAGTGGTAAACTCCTCACCCTTAGCGTGTTTCATCAGCACCTTTCCAGCGACTTTAAGCTTGCCGTACTGGTCGATGTGCTCCATGAATGATGCAAGATTGAGGTTATGCCTGTTGGCAAATCCCTCTTGTGTCAATTGATCACGTCCCCGTTGAGATTGAGCTTGCCAGTGCCGCAAATGCCTGTCAGTGACCGCTGTGTGAACGCTCCTTGCTCTTTGGAGCATTTGTTGCCCGTCACTCGTGAGTCCGAGGCTCAACTGCGCATACTGTCTGAACTCCCGGGGGTCGAGTCGGTATTTGGCGGCGAATTCGCGCACGGCTGACTCTTCGAGTGAATTATTTAGTTGCTGCCATTTCACCAGGTGTTTGTGGGTGATCAAGTCATAGTCACCAGGCGCTCCTCCACTCAACCCGATCTTCTGCCACTGACCAGAGTCCGCTGACCATACCCGTAACTCGGTTTGCCGGTTGGTTTTGTAATTGACGATGTTGACGGAAACCAGATCGGCATTGAGATCGAAGTCATTTCGGATTTGATAGACCGCGATATTTCCGCCTTCATCTATGTTGCAGATGTAGTGTCGCTGGCCATCGACGCTTCGATAAATCCCTTTGCCATTGGGGCTGAGCCCCGCAATGCAGACTGCCGGCGCGGCATAATGACGGTAGGCCAGGTTGCTGATGGCTGTTCTCGGCGCCCGGTAACTCGGTCCGAAAATGTGCTGGGAGGATGAATCGATCAGCCGATAATCGTCTGACGCCAGGCTGCCGCTGTTGCGCATCGGGACATTATCGATACCGTCGACTTTGCTCAGCAGGTCACCGGTTCGCAGCGGTTTCCAGGTCGCTGGATTCACTGAAAGCAGATGATGAGCGACGGGGGAAACGATGTTCATCGATAATTTACTGAGTTGAGTGATGCCTCTATTGATTTGCCTCGCCCCTGCGCCAGCTAATTTGAGCGAGACGCTACCGCCCAGCATGAGCAATGTCAGCGGGCCGGCCAGCGGATTGAATTCCTGCAGGGTGGAGATCGCCAGCTGCCTGGTCAGTACAGTGAATCGAGGCAGCGCAACACGAATACCCGCTTTCCCGCCCTGGACTGCCAGGCGAGCTAAACCGGAGACGTATTTTCCGACTGGCACACCAAACGATACGATATCGGTAAACAGGGCCAGGCCACCCCGTTCAATGCTCTGAGGGTCGCCCGATGACAGGTCGTCTATCGCCCCCCAGACAGGCACCACCATTTTCCCCCAGAAAGAGCCTTCTTCCAGCAACGTTTGTACAAGGTCAGATTCTCGAGTGTCTTTTCTGGTTTGCTCCAGAAGCGCCACGTCGTCACAGTAGAACAGTTCCCTCGAGACCATGTCTGCCAAGTCCTCACTGCGCTGGGAATTGAGCAGCTTGGGACCAAAGGACTCTTCGCTGGGAGTGGCTGTGATGGGGGGAAACGTCCGGCCGACCTGCTCAGCGATCAGAAGGCGACCCTCTGAGGGTTTGCTCCCATCTTTATAGGCCGTCCAGTCGAAACCCAGTTCGGTTCCAAACCTGAACGTAGCTTTGCTGGGGCGCGAGCTACTGCCGGTTGACCGCGCTTCTATTGAGCCACCAACGAGCAAGTCACGGATGTCTTCGCGGGCACGGGCCACCCCAGCTCCCGGGAACACCTCCATGTAGTATTTATGATTACGGAAAACAGTTTCAATGATGAAACCTGCCCGCCCCCGGACGGCATCAGTGTTGCTCTTGGTTTCGTGTTGGATTTGCGTTTGAGGAAGAGGCTCTCTCAAGGAGTACACCTTGACTTCACCATTGACGATGCTGTGCCGATAGAAAGATGGAAGCTGGGTGAGAAGCCCCTTGATCAAGGTTTTATAGCCGGCCTTCGGCGTTTCGAGGGACGAATGGAACGCCTCTACAAACGCCTCATCCGAAGAGAAACGCCACCGGCTGGGCGGCTTCAGGACAAGGTTCTGGATCGCCTCGTTCATGTCGCGCTCATGCTCCTCCAGAACCGTTACTGCTCGCTCGATTTCTTCGGCCGAGTAACCCTGATGCTTGATTGCCAGCACCCCGTTGCTGACCGCCCATTGCACTGCCGGAGCCAGTCTGGATGAGGCAACCAGCGATTGGTGTTCAGGTGAAGTCGCACGATAATGTTCGGTCGGCAGGTTGAGCAAATGCTCGAAAGTCATGTGTTTTGACGAACCGCAAGCCATCGCCTCCGCCAACAGGAAACCGCTTCTGAAATTGACCCACGCACTGGAGCCGGTATAGATCAAGTCATCCGGAATATCACGGACCCAAAGCTCGGAAGAGGTATTCGCTTCGATGACGCGCATCACCAGACGCGCGACAGGCTCGAAAGTGTCCAGGAGGCGCATCAGATCCTTTACGATGTCATTGCGGATGAAAGAGTAGTTGACTCCCTGACCAGTGAACTGCTCCATATCATAGTGTGAATATAAACATTCCGGGCGAGTCGGCGGCGCCGCGATGCTCAGCCAAAGTGCGCGCCACACCAGTTTCGCCAATACCGGTTGCGGGCAGGTTTCTCCTTCCTTGCTGCCATACCAGTCCAGTGCCTTGACGAGCCTGCGGCCCAAGGCAAGGCTGTTGTCCGAGTTCATCAATTGTTCAAGAACAACCGTAGGTGTATGGAAAATTTTTTGTTCCAACTCGACTGTAAAAAAATGCTGGGTCAAGTAATTGATCAGCGATGTTGCATGCTCCGCTCGAACTTGATGAATAACCTAAAGTATGCACTTATCGTCGTATTCATCCATGATCGGATCAAGATCACTGAATTGACCGTCATGCCCCAGTACGAAAGCGGCGCGAAGCTCCTTCAGACGATCCAGCGCGGCCGTCCATTGAACGGCCGTCTGCGGCGACGATGGCGTAATCAAGTAATATTTCAAGACAAGGTCGAGCCGAATCGTACCATCGCTTCTGATGCCGTCGCCAATGATGCGATGGACGTCCAGAAGCACCGCAATATCGTGCTGCCAGTAAACCGGGATATCATCCAGCAGTAACTTTATGTTATCGACGGTGAGTACCAGGGCAGGCAAAGGCGTCTCTACCTTGGGGCTGCTCAACAAGGGCACGATAACATGATGCCAGAACCAATCCGTTTCGCTGGGGCGGATGGTTCCGTTTTTCTTATCTTGCAAGTACTGCTGAAACTCTTCATCTGCGTCAAGTTTTTTCAGAACCGCAAACGCCTCGGCGCAAACATCGCCCAGTGCGGAGTGGGTCGGCGGCGAGTAAAATAAATGTGTTGCCGCCGACGAAGAATAGCCATGAACAAGCAAAGTGCCGTTTATGAGCTGTTCAAGGTAACCCATTAAATGATCAATATCCCCCAGGCGCTTTTCTGGCCGTTTGAAATAGAACTCGGAAATAGCACTGTTCAAAATACAACCCTCATGAAATTCAATTCTGCTTTAGTATTTTTTATATTTAGCAGACATGAGATCACGACTCACTCTTCAATTCGTGACAATTCATTCACCCCCACAAACCGGTAACATCAAGAGAAAACCCAAGCCTAGGCCAGTTAAAAACTGTTACCTATGTGCTTGAACTTTTTTGTTACCTATATGGGTGAGTCATACCATGGGCAACATCGAAGAGTGATCTTCATAATAAACATCGGGAAAACAACTGTTGAATCGGCTGCTGTCGCTGGCTATACCGCTGCAACAAGACGATTTCGCGGTAGAAGGTCAGCTCACCCAACCGAATCACCCTGACCTTCGCCCCATGCTCCAGCCACAGGCCCGCCTCCGGCAGCAGCGAAACCCCCAACCCGCATTCGACCATTTTCACAATGGCTTCCAGTTCATCCAGTTCCAGGGCGACCTGCACATCGATCTGCCGTTCGCGCAGGAACCGCGTGACCAGGCGCCCGCCGAACGAGTTGCGGTCATAGCGCACATGGGGATGTTCGGCGAGCAACTTGAGCGGCTCGTCGCCTTCAAGGTTCGTCGGCACGATCAGCACGAAGGGTTCGCGGCGGATTACTTGCGCTGACAGCTCTTTGGGCAACTCGAATGGCGGCTTGATCAGGATCGCCAGGTCCACTTCGCCCGTGTCCACCTGGCTGAGCAGGTTGAGGGACACGCCCGGCACCAGTTTCGGCTCCAGGTACGGCGCCTGTTGGCGCAATCGCAATAGCGCCTGGGGCAGCAATCCGGTCTGCACCGTGGCCACCGCGCCTATCTTCAACTCGCCCCGGTACTCGCTGACGTCATCACTGACCGCCATTCGATTGAAGATCTCCAGCATTTCCCTGGCCATCGGCAACGCACGCTGCCCCGCCGCATTGAGCAAGGCCTGACGCCCGGTGCGATCGAACAAGCGAATACCGAGGGCCTGTTCCAGGTTGCGAATTTGCGCACTGACCGCCGACTGCGTCAGGCCGATGTGCATGCCTGCGGCGGCGAACGTGCCGTAGCGCGCCACCATGATGAATGTTTTCAGTTCCCGAAGCATGGCGGCCACCGATTGATCGAAAAATTTTGAGCTCGACGCAAAAACTATCGTCTTTCAATCAAAAAGCACAGGGCTAAACTCAGCTTCAACTCTCCACAATCGAGGCAAACCTGATGCAACTCTCGCCCTTTCACCTGGCCATTCCAGTGTATGACCTGGCCGCCGCGCGGCACTTCTACGGCAACGTGTTTGGCCTGGAAGAAGGTCGTTCCAGCGACCATTGGGTCGATTTCAACTTTTTCGGCCATCAACTGGTGATCCACCTGGCACCGAAAAACGCCTCGCAAGAAGCCGCCCACACCAACGCCGTCGACGGCCACGACGTGCCGGTGCCGCATTTCGGCGTGGTGCTGGGGATGGCGGAGTGGGAGGCGCTGGCCGAGCGACTGAAGGCATTGGAGACGCGTTTTGTGATCGAGCCGGGGATTCGTTTTCAGGGGCTGGTGGGTGAACAGGCGACGATGTTCTTGTTCGATCCGTGTGGGAATGCGCTGGAGTTCAAGGCGTTCAGGGATATTGGGCAGTTGTTTGCCAAGTGAAGAGATACATCGCCTGTCAGGACTCCATCGCGGGCAAGCCCGCTCCCACAGTGATCGCTGTCGTACACATTTTTTGTATGCACCAGAATACCTGTGGGAGCGGGCTTGCCCGCGATAGGGTCAGTTGATGCACCACACTGCTACCGGCCCAACGCTTTTTCAGCCTCAACCAACAGCTCTTCAACCGAACCATTAACCGCCGGGTCATGCTCGATCTGCCCGATACTGAAACGAATCTCATACCCGCGATGCGCCGTGGCCATGCGCTCATCGAGCATTTCTTCGAGCCGCGCCTTGATCGCCGCGATATCCACGCCTGCAGAACCGGTGAGCAAGGCCACAAACGTGGAGCCCTCCAGCCGCCCGATCACGTCGCTCTCACGAAAGCCGATGCGCAGTACATCGGCAAAGATTTTCAGCGCCTTGTCGCCTTCGGTGCGACCAAACAGGTAGTTGATGCGCTTGAACTCGTCGAGATTGAAGAACAGTAGCGTCGCCGGTCGGCCCAGTTGCTGGCAGGCGTCCAGGCCCAATTGAGCCAGGGCCAGGAAACCGTGCCGGTTGGGCAGCAGTGTCAACTCGTCCATGCTCGCCATCTGCACCCCGATCAGCTCTTGCTCTGCCTTGCGGGCCAGATCGCGCAGTAGCTCACGCTCCTGCTGTGGCGTCCCTGCACGTTCACAAGATTTGTGCGGTTTGCCTGAGATCAGCATCACATACTCCATGGGTGGGTATGTTGTTTAGAGTCCTCGATACCGGGTTTGACTCCATGTCGACTCGCCGTTGGTCAGCTACCCACTACCGGACACGGCCCGCCGGCGTCCGCCCAGCGCTTGAACTGCGTGACAAAAATATCGTGCGGCACCGGCACTGGCGCGCGATCACCGCCTGGATTCCAGCCCCATAGCACCAGTTTGTCTTCGCTGACGTGCTTGATCAGCGCCGCGAAATCGCGGTCACCGTTGCTCGCGCGGTCCTTGATCATGCTGCACAGCTGGTCGGGTGGCAGACCGATCCAGGCCATTTTGTGCGCCGCCGGCGGCAAGCTCCAATGCGGCGCGCCGGGTGGCGCTTTCGGGCCGTAACTGGCCGGCGGATTGGCCTCGGCATGGCAACTGGCGCAGGGCAAGCCCGCCGCTCCCTTGCCGTCCATGCCGCGCACGACATTCATCGCATGGGGCGTTCCCGCATCGAACTGCAAGGGCGCATCGCCGGGAATATGGCAGTTCTGGCAGCGCGGGCTCTGGAACACCTGGCGAACCGTGTCGAAGGCCTTCACCGCCTCCTTGTCATCGGCGAACAGCTCCGTGGCATAGATAAACAGGCAAATCAGCAGCACCGAACCGAGCAACCAGTGGTGTCTTTTCATCTCACACCCCCGACAATTGCAACGGTAGCTCACGCAGGCGTTGCCCGGTCAGGGCGTACACCGCGTTGGCCACTGCCGGCGCTGTGGGCGGCACACCCGCCTCGCCGATGCCGCCGGGTTTTTCCGTGCTGGGCAGGATATGCACTTCGACCACCGGCATCTCGTTGAGCCTCAGCACCTGGTAATCGTGGTAGTTGGACTGCACCACCCTGCCGTCCTTGATCGTCAGTTTGCTGTGCAAGGTGAAGCCCAGGCCGAAGGCGATGCACGACTCCATTTGCGCCGCGATGCTCTGCGGATTGACCGCGATCCCGCAGTCCACCGCACACACCACCCGGTGCACACGAATCGCCAGGTTGTCCTGGGAGACCTCGGCGACCTGGGCCACGTAGCTGCCAAATGACTCATGCACGGCCACGCCCAAGGCATGGCCGTCCGGCAGCGGCGCCTTCCAGTTGGCTTTCTCCACCGCCAGGTTCAATACGCCTAGATGCCGCGGATGCGCCTTGAGCAAGGTCCGTCGATACTCCACCGGGTCCTTGCTGGTCGCGGCGGCCAGTTCGTCGATCAACGATTCCATGACGAAGGCGGTGTGGGTATGCCCCACCGAACGCAGCCACAGCACGCTGATGCCGGTCTTCGGCGAATGCAGGTCCACCTGATGATTGGCCAGCCCCTGCAGATAGGGACTGTCCGCCACGCCCTCCACGGACGTCTTGTCGATGCCGTTCTTGACCATGGCGGCTTCGAGCGAGGTGCCGGCCATGATCGACTGTCCGACCAGCACATGCTTCCACGCCAGCGGCAGGCCATCCGCACCCAGACCGACGCGCGCCTGATGCAGGAATGCCGAGCGATAATAGCCGCCACGGATGTCATCCTCTCGCGCCCACACGGTTTTCACCGGCCCGCCCGCGGCTTTGGCGACCTGCACCGCTTCGGCGACAAAGTCCGAGGTCGGGTTGGCGCGCCGGCCAAAACCGCCGCCAAGGAACTCGGTATGGATCACGACCTGCTCGGGCTTGAGCCCGGTGATTTTGCCGGCGATCATCTGGTCCAGGGTCTGGAACTGCGTGCCGGTCCAGATCTCGCATTTGTCCTGGGTGATACTCACGGTGCAGTTGAGCGGTTCCATGGGCGCGTGGGCCAGGTAGGGCACGCTGTACTCGACATCGACTGTCTTGATCGCTTTGGCCAGTGCAGCCTGGGTATCCCCGGCCTGGCTGGCGGGCAGCCCGGGCGTGGCCGCGAGTTTGCGAAAATCCTCGAGCAACTTTTCACTGTCGAGCCCTGCGTTCGGCCCCAGGTCCCACTCGACGTGCAGCGCATCACGCCCCAGCTTTGCCGCCCAGTAATGATCGGCGATCACCGCCACGCCGGTCGGCACCTGCACCACTTTGTGCACGCCGGGTATCGCCAGCGCCTCGGCGCCTTCAAAGGATTTGACGCTGCCACCGAACACCGGCGAACGCGCGACCATCGCGGTCATCAGGCCGTCGAACTGCACGTCCATACCGAATTTTGCGCGTCCGGTGATCTTCTCCGGGGTATCCAGGCGCTTGGTGGGTTTGCCGATGATTTTCCAGTCCTTGGCGTCCTTCAGCTTGATCGACGCGGGGTCCGGCACCGGCAGCTTGCCGGCATCATCAGCCAGTTCGCCGTAGGTGGCGTGCTGGTCGCCGGCAATCACCACGCCCGACTCGGTGCGAATCCCGGAAGGCGCGACGTTGAAGCGCTTGGCCGCGGCCTCGACCAGCAGCAACCGCGCCGCCGCACCCGCCTGGCGGTAGCGGTCGAATTCCATCCAGGTCGAGGTCGAGCCGCCGGTGATCTGCATGCCACCGAACCCGGCCAGACCGTAATCGGCGGCGGAAGCCGGTGCGTGCTCGACGCGGATTTTCGACCAGTCGGCGTCCAATTCTTCGGCGATCAACATGGTCAACCCGGTCCAGATGCCCTGGCCCATTTCCGAGTGGCCGAGCAACACGATGACGCTGTTGTCATTGCCGATGCGCAGGAACGCATTGGGTGCGAACACGTCGCCCTGATTTTCCGCGCCCAGGGCAAAGCGATGGCCTCCGGGGATGACGAACGCCACCACCAGCCCGCCGCCCAGTACGGCGCTACCTTTGAGAAAACCTCGACGCGATAGCGGATCGATGCTGTTCATGGCCATCAACCCAATTGGGCGGCGCGTTTGATCGCGGCGCGGATTCTTGGATAGGTACCACAACGACAGATATTGCCCGACAACGCCTGATCGATGTCGCTGTCGGTCGGTTGCGGGATCTTGGCCAGCAAGGCCGCCGCCGACATGATCTGCCCGGACTGGCAGTAGCCACACTGCACCACATCAAGTTCCGCCCAGGCTTGTTGCACCGGGTGCGAGCCGTCGGTGGACAGGCCTTCGATGGTGAGGATTTTCTGCCCATGGGCCACGGCCGTGGCCGGTGTGATGCAGGAGCGCAAAGGCGTGCCGTCGACGTGCACGGTACAGGCGCCGCATTGGGCCATGCCGCAGCCGAACTTGGTGCCGGTCAGATGCGCGACATCGCGCAGGACCCACAGCAGCGGCATGTCTGCAGGGACATCCAGCTCCTGGTCCTTGCCATTGATATTGAAGGTCAGCATTGCGAAGGCCCTCAGACTCACGGTGTTCTGAAGTTGGCGCCGCTGTGGCGATCAGGAACCTACGCGCGCCTTGGGGTTATCCCTACAGCTAAGCGCAAATTGAACGGCAGGCCGAGGTGTATCGACCACCGGTCACAAAAACTGAGTGGCCTGCCCGCGAAGGCGGCCTCAATTTTGTTGACGGGGTACATATCCATTGCTGCGGTAACGGCGTCTTATGGTTTCGCCCTTACGGCGAGTCCCTTTTTCAAACGCCAAAAAGGAACCAAAAGGCTTTGCCCCACCACTTGGTGCCTCGCCTAGGCTCGGCATGCCCTCACTCCGGCATTGCTCCGTGGGTCGCCGCGATGGGCCATCCCTGGCCCAGCGCGGCTAAACCGGCGTCCATGCCGGTTTCCCCACTGCGCAATGCCTGCGTTCGGCCAGCGTGGTTAACGGGGCGCCCAGATCAAAAACAAAAGCGAGGCGGCCTTAAAGCCGACCTGACTTTTACGGGTCTAGGTGATCCCCTGTAGGAGCCAGGCTTGCCGGCGAACCAGGCGCTGCGGTGTGTCTGTTGTACCGCGTTATCGTTCTTCGCCGGCAAGCCTGGCTCCTACAGGAAATTGCGTACGGCTCCCGATCAGGTCGGCTTTAAGGCCGCCTCGCTTTTGCTGTTGCCTTGGCTTTTGATTTTCTTGCCCCATCGAGAGGCCGAGTGGAGGTTCTGCGCAGTGGGTAAACCGGCATGGATGCCGGTTTAGCCGCGCTGGGCCATGGATGGCCCATCGCGGCGACCCACGGAGCAGGACCGGAGCGAGGGTATGGCGAGCCCTAGCGAGCCACCGAACGCCAGGGGCAAGAGCCCTTGGTTACTTGGGGCTCTTCCAAGTGACTCGCCGTAAGGGCGAAACCCTAAGTGGCCGTTACCGCAGGAATGGATATGTACACAGTCAACAAAATCCAGGTCGGTTGTCAGGCCGCCTTCGCCGGCAAGCCGGGCTCCTACACCCTCGGCCTGAACAAAATACCGGTATAACGCCACAAAAACAGCCCAAACGCCACACACCAAAGCAACGCCGACACCCCCAATCCCCACCCGGAAAACGACACCAGCAACACCCGTGAAAGACCCGCCAGCAGCACCAGGGCAAACCCCACAACGATGACTTTCGAGGGCAGCAACGGCCGCCCGGTATGCCCCAGGCTAACCCGCGCAATCATCGCGAGAATCAACCCGCCAATACCGCCCACCGCCAACGAATGCGTGGCCAGGCTCTGCTGCGGCATCAGGCCCAGATGCCACAACGCCATGGCAAACACCGCCACCACCAGCCAGGCGTAAGAAAGATACAGCGACCACAACAGCGGCACACGCCACATACCGCGGTCATGCCAACGCCACAGGCGCAGCAGATGCAGACAGCCCATCAGTAAAAACAACGCCGCCAGCCAAAGCCTGGGCACGTCATTCAAACCGATGGCAAACGTCACCGCAGCCAGCATCCCGCTCACCAGCAGCACCTTGGTGGGTAATGGATTGGCCGCAGGCGTTGCTGGACGATTCAAGCCGCGCTGAATGAAGAACGGAATCACCCGCCCGCCAATCACGCTCATCAGCGCGCCGACCAGCCATAAGGCCGCCAATACACCATGCCGCTGCAAACCAGCGTCATCAGCCCAGAACCCCCACAATGTCATAACCTGACAACCGGCCAACAACGTGATCATCAGCAGGATCGGATAGTTTTCACGCTTGCCGGCGGCCACCAGATCACACCCCAGCACCCAGGCCAACAACGGCAAGAAAGGCAGCTGCAAAAGCAGCAACCAGGCAGGAGAAATCGGTAGGAACCAGGCCAGTCGAGCCAGCAACCAGATCAGCACCAGTCCGAGCAGTGGCCACCCGTTGAGCCCGCGGCGGCCAGTCCAGTTAGGCACCGCCGTCAGCAGGAACCCGGCGATGATCGCCACGGCGAAGCCGAACGGCATTTCGTGCCGATGCCAGGCGAGCATGCCGCCCAGCGGTTGCGCGCCGGGCAAGCGACCGTACAACCACAAGGCCCAGATCGCCACTGCCAGTGCGGCAAACGCGGCACCCGCGAGAAAGAACGGGCGAAAACCGAGGCTGAAGACGGGAGCAGCGGCCAGTTTGCGCATCAGGACACCGCCGCGTGCTGAGGTTTGCTCAGCCGGTGTTGGGCCAGCAGGCGCATGACGTAACCGATTTTCAGCAAGGTCGGCCCGATGATGGTCATGGCGTGCAACGATACCAGCGCCACGATCGACAGATGACCGCCGTAGAGGTAAGCGCCATAGATGCCTGCCAGCAACATTGCCAGGCCGATGCCCAGCACTCGATTGGAAAGGCGGAGAACATTCCGGGAATTGCTGAAGAAATGGAACACTTTGCGTACTCCTGTAGCCGTTCAGTTGTACGTTGGATGTATCAAGTCGCGTGCCAGGTATTTAGCCCTTGTAAATCAGGCACGTGAAGATGTCCGTGTCATAACGACTCATCGTGAAAATAGTCTTTATGACTCTTCAAGCAGTCATATCGACAACTTCCAGTAGAAATTCCTTACACACTCGGCGATCTACGGCACGGCCAGACCGCCGGAGGCTGGCTACGCTGATAATCCAGCATGCAAAAACCTGCCAAGGAGACCCGCCATGCTACACGTGCAAAAACTTACCCCCTGCCTGTGGTTCGATGGTCAGGCCGAAGAGGCCGCAAAATTCTACTGTGCGATCTTCGATCATTCGAAAATCACCGCCATCACTCACTACGGCGAGGCCGGAAAGGAGTTTCACGGCCGGGAAGTCGGTTCGGTCATGACGGTCAGCTTCGAACTCGACGGGCAGACGTTTACCGGTCTCAACGGTGGCCCGAACTTCACCTTCAACGAAGCGATATCGTTCCAGGTCAACTGCCAGACCCAGGAAGAAGTCGACCACTTCTGGGGACGCCTGTCCGCTGGCGGCCCGGTCGAGGCACAGCAATGCGGCTGGCTCAAGGATAAATTCGGCGTGTCCTGGCAGATCGTCCCGGTGGCGATGATGGACATGATCAAAGACCCAGACACGACAAAATCCCAACGCGCGATGCTGGCGATGATGCACATGAAAAAACTCGATATCGCCGAACTGAAACGAGCCTTCGAAGGCGAGAGCTAATACACTCAGGCGCTGATCTGCCAAGGACTGACCATGAAGCCCGCCAAACCCAGGGACGCCGACAAGGCCCCGCGCTTCTGGCGCGATGATGCCCTACCCTTCATCGAAGCCCGCTCCATCGCCGACGGGCGCGAGGTCTGCTACACGCGGCATGCCCACGAGCACTTTTCCATCGGTGCGATCACCGCCGGGCGCAGTACCTATGTCCATGAGCAATCGAACTTCGAGGTCGGTGCCGGCACCGTCGTGCTGATGAACCCCAGTGATGTGCATGCCTGCAATCCGATCGACGATCAGCCCTGGTCGTACCTGATGCTGTATGTCGACACCCCGTGGCTCACCGATTTGCAGCATCAGCTCGGGTTCGGCAACGATCAGGCGTTTCGCCGGTTCGCGGTCACCCATATTACGGACCGTGCGCTGTTCGTTGGCTTGCAGGCGCTGTATCAGGTACTGGTCGATGCGGAGCAAGACGTGTTACGCAAACACAGCGCGGCCGTGGAGTTTTTCACCGAGGTGCAGCTACGCTTGAACCCCGCCGAACAAGCACTGCGCGAGCCCAACTTCAAGCTCGAGCGCGCCGCCGACTTCATCCGCGAGCATTGCACGCAATTGCTCAAGCTCGAGGATATCTGCGAAGCGGCGCAGTTGTCGCCGTCCTACCTGATCCGCGCGTTCAAGCAGCATTACGGCATGACACCCCACGCCTTCCTGGTCAATCGGCGCATCCAGTTCGCCCAGGATCAACTGCGCAATGGCAGGCTGATCGCCGATGTGGCGCTCGAAGCCGGGTTTGCCGACCAGGCGCATTTCCAGCGGGCGTTCAAGCAGCATCTGGCGGCAACACCAGGGCAGTATCGTGGCTGACTAAGGCAACACCAGATACACCGCACTCACCGCCAATAACAACGCCATCACCCGATTGAACAAGCGCATGCCCGCCGGGTTGTGCAAGTAGCCGCGCAAGAACGTCCCGGCGTAGGCCCAGCAACCGACGGACAGGTAGCAAATCACCAGGTACACCGCCGCGAACTGCCACACCAGGCGGGCCTCGCCATCGGCGACGAACGCGCCCATGCCGGCCACGCAGGCCAGCCAGGCTTTCGGGTTGAGCCATTGCATGACCGCGCCGTAGAGCATCGACGGCGCACGGGCCGAGTCACTGGCTTGCAGATGCCCATTGTCCGCGGCCAGTTTGAACGCCATGTACAACAGGAATGCCACCCCGGCCCACTGCACCACTTGCGTCATGGCCGGCCACAACTGCAACAGCTCATGCAAACCCAACCCCATCAGCACCAGCAGCAACACGAACCCCAGCGTCGCCCCGGCCACGTGCCGCTGACTGGCGCGAAAGCCGAAGCGCGCTCCCGAACCCAACGCCACGATATTCACCGGCCCCGGCGTGATTGAAGCGGCCAATGCAAACGCCGCCATGGACATGATCAAACTCATCGCACACCTGCTCAGTCAATTGAACCAGACGTCAATGTAAGGAGCCCTGGGGTGCGCGTATTGAAGAAAACACCCCTCGGCGATTCCCGTCATGAGTAATAGCCGACCACCCTCTTCACCTTCACCAACGCCTGGCGTAGAGAGTCCATGTCCACCGACCCCAGCGCCAGGCGTATCGCGTGCGGGACATGCTGGGTGATCGCAAAAGGTTCGGCGGGCGACACCGACACCTGCTCGCGCATCAACGCCATGGCGATCTGGTCGGCCCGAGCGTCTTCGGCCAGGGGCAACCAGATGAAATACGAGGACGGATGGCTGATGGTCCGCAGCCCCGCCAGCACCTCACGGGCCAGGGCTTGCCGGGCCTGCGCGTCCGCGCGCTTTTGCGCCTCGAGCCTGCTGACAGTGCCGTCCTCAAGCCAAGCCGTGGCGATGGCGGTCATCACCCCAGGGGTGTTCCAGGTGGTCGCCATGATGGTGCGTTCGAATCCGCCAATCCACTGCGGCGGCGCAGCGACAAAACCGACACGCAACCCGGTAGCGACATTCTTGGACAAGCCGCTGACGTACACCGTTCTTTCCGGCGCTATTTCAGCCAGGGGTGGCGGTGCGTCTTCGGCCAGGAATGCGTAGGCCGCGTCCTCGATGATCGTCAGGTCATGCCGCCGTGCAATCGCCACCAGCTGCTCGCGCTGATCGGCGTCCATCACCCAACCCAGCGGGTTGTGCAAGGTCGGCATCGAGTACACGGCCCGTACCGATCGAATCCGGCACAGCTTGTCCAATGCAGGCAGATCAGGGCCCTTGTCCGTTACGGGAATGGGCAGGACTTCGAGATGCAGCGTTTCGGCCAGCGTCTTGAAGCCCGGATAGGTCAAGGCGTCTGCGGCAATCACATCGCCGGGCTTGAGCAAGGTCATCATCACCACCGCCAGGCCGTGCTGGGCGCCGCTGACGATCAGCACCTGTTCGGCCGGCACGTTCAGACCACGCTCGCCCAGATGGCAGGCGAACGCAGCCCGCTCATGCAGGCGCCCGGCGTGGGGCTGGTAGCGCAGGAGGGCTTCCAGGTCACCGGACAACGCGAGCTGGCGCAGGGCGTTGCGCAACAGATCAGCCTGACCTGGCAATGACGGATAGTTGAAGTTGAGGTCGATCATCCCCGCGGCCACCACCGACTGTGAAATGCCCTGGCCCGGCGGCAGTGAAGTCTCCCGGACAAAAGTCCCGCGCCCGGTTTCGCCGCTGACCAGGCCCATGCTTTCAAGCTCGGCATATACCCGGCTGGCGGTGACCAGCGCCAAACCATGCTCGGTGGCCAGTTGCCGGTGGGTCGGCAAGCGTGTACCGGGGGACAAACGCCCTGAGCGGATATCCGCGGCAAAGGCGTCAACCAGCGTTTTATAGCGGGATCGAGGCATGTGAAGATGTATCCATGACAATTTTTTGATTGTACCGATAGTCAGCCATAGGATGGTTTCGTGCAATCAAACAATGAGCGTGAGCGAGATGGAACGGACCTCAATTCTGCAAGACCGGGCGTTGCAAACCCATACCAGCGGCTGGATCAACGGCCTGATTGGAGTGGTGATCTTCAGCGGCTCGCTGCCCGCGACGCGGGTGGCGGTACTCGAATTCGATCCGGTGTTTCTCACGGTCGCCCGCGCGACCATCGCCGCGATTCTGGCCCTGTCCCTGTTATTACTGTTCAAGGAAAAGCGCCCCGGGCGACATCAACTGGTGCCACTGACCATCGTGGCGCTGGGCGTGGTGGTGGGGTTTCCGCTGCTGACCGCGCTGGCGCTGCAGTACGTCACGTCTGCACACTCGATCGTGTTCGTCGGCCTGCTGCCGCTGGCGACGGCGGTGTTTGGCGTCTTGCGCGGTGGCGAGCGCCCGCGGCCGGTGTTCTGGATCTTCTCGGTGCTGGGCAGTTTGCTGGTGGTCGGCTTCGCCGTTGCCCAGGGCCTGACGGCCTCGCCCCAAGGAGACATCCTGATGCTGTTGGCGATCCTGGCCTGCGGCCTGGGTTATGCCGAAGGCGCAAAACTGTCCCGCACACTCGGCGGCTGGCAGGTGATTTGCTGGGCGCTGGTGCTGGCGCTGCCGGTCATGGCCGCGCTGACCTGGTGGCGGATGCCTGCGACCTTGGACAACATCAGCCTGCCGGCCTGGTTCAGCCTGGCCTACGTGTCGCTGTTCAGCATGCTGATCGGCTTTGTGTTCTGGTATCGCGGGCTGGCACAAGGGGGCATCGCCGCCGTCGGGCAACTGCAATTGCTGCAACCATTTTTCGGCCTGGCACTGGCCGCCACCTTGCTGCATGAACACGTCAGCCCGGGCATGCTCGGCGTCACCGTGGCAGTGATCCTGTGTGTGGCCGGGGCGAAAAAATTCGCCAGCTAGCCACTGGTACGCTGCCTGCGTTCCTGACTGTATGGGTCAAGCCCTTGGGCGGCTGTGATAAAAATGCCGCTCCTGCTGTTGGAGCCGATCATGGACCTCACCACCCTCACCCTTTTCCTTCCGGCCTGCTTCGCCCTGAACATGGCGCCAGGCCCGAACAACCTGCTGTCGGTCAGCAATTCGACTCGCTATGGCTACCGCATTGCGTGCCTGGCCGGTATTGGCCGCTTGCTCGCCTTCGCCGGGATGATCGCTCTCGCCTCAGCCGGTCTGGCGGTGGTGCTGCAAACCTCGGAATTGTTGTTCTACGGGATCAAGATTCTCGGCGCCGCGTACCTGTTTTATCTCGCCTGGCAACTGTGGCGCGCCAACCCCGGCGTGGAAACCGCGGTCAGCGCCCCGCCGGTGGGAATGCTGGCGTTGGCCCGGCAAGAGTTTCTGGTGGCAGCCGGCAACCCGAAGGCGATCCTGATCTTCACCGCGTTCCTGCCGCAGTTCATCGACGCGAGCCATGCCATCGCACCGCAATTCGCGGTGTTGGGTGCACTGTTCCTGATCCTGGAATGGATCGCCATCGGCGCCTACGCTTACATGGGCCTGCACATGCGCCGCTGGTTCGCCAAACCGTCGGGCAAGCGGATGTTCAATCGCTGCTGCGCGGGGTTGTTGTCGGCGGCGGCTTCAGTGTTGCTGATGGCGCGTCGGGCCTGAACCAACATTTGCTTAGCAGGACGTAAATACCAATGGACGAATCAACGCCGGACGCTCAACCCATCTGTAGCCCCATCACCCGCAGCGCGATTTTTATCGTGGCAACCCTGGTTCCCGGCAGTGACGCCGCCAGCAAAGTGCGGGGCTGGTGCGCAGACATCGCGGCCCTCACGCGCTCGGTCGGCAAACGTGTGCCCTCCGGCAATCTGTCGTGCATCTGTGGTTTTGGCTCCGCGGCGTGGGACACCTTGTTCGGCCACCCGCGCCCTGCCTCGCTGCACGACTTCCGTGAATTCGGCCCAGAGGAACGTCGCGCCATTGCCACCCCTGGCGACCTCTTGCTGCACATCCGGGCGGAGCATATGGACCTGTGTTTCGAATTGGCCACGCAGTTACTCTCAGCGCTGGGCGGTGCGGTTTCGGTCATCGATGAAGTCCAGGGTTTTCGCTATTTCGACATGCGCAGCATCATCGGCTTTGTCGATGGCACCGAAAACCCCGTCGGACGCAAGGCTGTCGGTTTCACCATTGTGGGCGAAGAAGACCCGTTGTTTAGCGGAGGCAGCTATGTGCTGGTGCAGAAATACCTGCACAAGATGAATGCCTGGAACGCGTTATCCGTCGAGGCGCAGGAGCGGATTATCGGGCGAACGAAGTTGTCCGACATCGAACTCGACGACTCGGTCAAACCGAGCAATTCCCACAGCGCCCTGACGACCATCACCAAGGACGGCGAAGAAGTGAAGATCCTGCGCGACAACATGCCCTTCGGGCGGCCAGGCGCTGGAGAATTTGGCACTTATTTCATCGGCTATGCGCGCTCGCCCGAACCTCTGGAACAGATGCTCGAGAACATGTTTGTCGGCAAACCCGCGGGTAATTACGACCGCTTGCTGGATTTCAGCACGGCAGTCACCGGTGGCTTGTTTTTCGCTCCCTCGGCGGATTTGCTGGAAGCACTGGCGGATCGCGACCCTTCGCGAACCTGACGGCGAACGGGGGCAATTCTCTGTCGATTTTCCGGTGGAGGGGTTCTGCCATGCAGCTTAAGCTCAACCCATGAACCTACAAGACACGCTACTGCCGCCCCACGCCGAGATGGTTCGCGCCATGCTCGAACGCGACACCGCCTACGAGGGGGTGTTTTTTACCGCGGTCAAGACGACCGGTATTTTCTGCCGCCCCGGTTGCACCGCACGCAGCCCGAAGCCTGAGAATGTCGAGTTCTTTGCCCACGCCGATGAGTGCCTGGCGGCAGGATATCGCGCTTGCCTGCGCTGCAAACCCACGGACGCCGCTGCAATTGCGCCGCACTGGGTGCAGCGGTTGCTCAAGTCGGTGGACGCCGATCCCGAGCAGCGCTGGACCGACGCCCAGCTGCTGGCCGAAGGCATCGAGCCGCTGAAACTGCGCCGCTGGTTCAAGCAGCATTTCGGCATGACCTTTCATGCCTGGCTGCGCACCCGGCGCCTGGGCGTGGCCTTGGGCGGGATCAAGCAGGGGGATTCCATCGACAACGCCGCCTACGACTCCGGTTACGAATCCCTCAGCGGCTTTCGCGATGCGTTCCAGAAGTCTTTTCACATTACACCGGGCCGCGCCGCCAACAGTGAGCCGCTGCTGTTCACGCGCCTGACCACTGCGCTGGGGCCGATGATCGCCATGGCCGAACGTCGCGGACTGGTGTTACTGGAATTCCTCGACCAGCCCAGCCTGACCCGGGAAGTGCAAGCGTTGCAAAACCGCTTTGGTTACGTCGTGGCGCCGGGGCATAACGGGCATCTGCAGCAAATCGAACACCAACTGACTGAGTATTTCGCCGGTGAACGGACCGAATTCAGCGTTGCCCTGCACATGCCCGGTAGCGAATTTTCCCGCCAGGTATGGGCCGAACTGGCACTCATCCCCTATGGCCAGACCACCACCTACGGTGCAATCGCTGCCCGCCTGGGCAAGCCCGGCGCCAGTCGTGCGGTGGGCCTGGCCAACGGTCATAACCGCCTCTCGATTGTCGTGCCCTGCCATCGGGTGATCGGCGCCGATGGCTCGCTGA
The DNA here is from genome assembly GCF_028471945.1 of Pseudomonas sp. WJP1. Taxonomy (NCBI): domain Bacteria; kingdom Pseudomonadati; phylum Pseudomonadota; class Gammaproteobacteria; order Pseudomonadales; family Pseudomonadaceae; genus Pseudomonas; species Pseudomonas sp. WJP1. The sequence goes on along the minus strand of NZ_CP110128.1, from coordinate 3,271,820 downwards.
CCGGCTACGCTGGAGGCCAACCGCGCAAAGCGTTCCTGCTCAGACTGGAAAACGCAGCAGTGCAGATCACCCAACAACTCGCGTTCTGATCCCACGCATTGCAAAAGGAAGGAATCTCGATGGACAGGCTTGATGATCAACTTCATAAGCTGCATCACGACGGTCTGCTGATCCTCACCAACGTCGCCGACGCTGTCGGGGCGCGGCTGGTGGAGCAACTGGGCAACAAGGCCGTGGCTACCAGCAGTGCGGCAGTGGCCTGGGTCCATGGTTACCCGGACGGCAACACCCTGCCCCTTGAGCGGTTGGTATCGACGGTCGAATCCATCGCCCGGGTGATTTCGGTGCCGTTGACCGTGGATATCGAGGCTGGCTACTCCGACGATCTGGCACGGGTTGCCGAGGTGGTGGATGCGGTCATCGCCGCCGGTGCGGTCGGGATCAATATCGAAGACGGTGCCGCGCCGCCTGAATTGCTCGTGCACAAGATTGAAATCGCGCGGCAGGTTGCTGATCGCCGCAACGTGAACCTGTTCATCAACGCACGCACCGACGTGTACCTCAGGAGCCTGGTCCCCGCCGAAGATCGCGTGGCGGAAACCCTTGGGCGCGCCGCGTTGTACCAAGCGGCGGGTGCCAACGGATTGTTCGCGGCTGGCGTTACATCGGAGTACGAGATTGCGGCGCTGTGCCGGGGCACCACGCTGCCACTCAATGTCCTCGGTGTCCCCGGTCTGCCGTCACTGCAAGAGTTGCAAACACTGGGCGTGCGCCGCTTGAGCGCCGGCTCCGGCATCGCCGAGTTCCTCTATGGCGCCATGGCCGCACTGGCAAAAAACTTTCTGCAGACCGGCAAGCTCGACATCCATGACCTCAAGGCATTCACCTATGGCGAAGTCAACGCGCTGCTGAAACCGCCGGGGAAAGCCTGAGCCCATGTCGGACGCTTACTTACCCGCCACCGAGTTTCTAGCGTCTCTTGATGAGGATTGGCGTCGGCACATCGAAGCCATCGGCCCGTGCCTGCATCAACCTCACGCGGCCCGCGATCCCTATGAATCGCTGGTGCGGGCGATTGCCTATCAGCAACTGCATGCCAAGGCCGGGGATGCAATTGTCGGCCGGCTGCTGGCGCTGTACCCATCGATGGCGTTTCCGCGGCCCGAGCAGATTGTCGCGACGAATTTTGATCGACTGCGCAGTTGCGGCTTTTCCGCCAGCAAGATCGCCACCATTCAATGTATCGCCCAGGCTGCACTGGAGGGCGTGGTGCCCGATTACGCCACGGCGCTGGCCATGGACGATGAAGCACTGATCGAACGCCTGGTCACCCTGCGCGGCGTGGGGCGCTGGACCGTCGAAATGCTATTGATCTACAGCCTGGAGCGACCGGACATTTTGCCGGCCGATGACTTTGGCGTGCGCGAGGGTTATCGGCGGCTCAAGGGGTTGGAGGTGCAACCGACGCGCAAGCAGATGATCGAGATCGGGTTGGCGTGGAGTCCGTTTCGGACTGTGGCTGCTTGGTATTTGTGGCGGGTGCCTGGCAAATAGACCGCGTTATCGTTCATCGCTTGTAGGAGCCAGCGGTGCGGCGATCCGACTTGCCGGCGAACCAGGCGCCGCGGTTTATCCGTAATACCGCGTCATCGTTCTTCGCGGGCAAGCCTCGCTCCTACAGGGCGATGACGTCGGACCCGCCAACACATCACCCAAAGCCAATCACAACCCCGACTTCAACCGGCTGAACGCCCGAATCAAAGCCCGGTTGAACGCCTTGCCATTGTCATTCTTGCTGTACAACGACGCCCGCACCGCCTGCGTCGGATAAGTCCCCGGATCATTGCGGATCGCCGGGTCGATCAAGGTATCCGCCGCCGTGATCGCATTGGCATAGTGGATGGTGTCGGTGATCGGCGCGATCACTTCGGGCGTCATCAAGTAATCCATCAAGGCCAGCCCCGCCTCGGGATGTGGAGCGTCCTTGGGAATGACCATGGCGTCAAACCAGATCAGCGTGCCCTCTTTCGGTATCCGGTACTGCAACGAAAACGGCTTTCCAGCCGCTTGTGCCTGGCCTGCCGCGATGGCCACGTTACCGTTCCATGACATCGCCACACAGGTATTGCCGTTGGCCAGGTCGCTGATATTCAGGTCGTTGTCGAAGTAGCGAATGTACGGGCGAATCTTCGCCAGCTGCTGTTCGGCCAGTTTCAAGTCATCGAGGCTCTGACGGTTGATGTCCAGCCCCATGTATTTCATGACCGCCGCGAACACTTCGTTAGGGTCGTTGAGCAGGCTGACCCCGCAATCGGCGAATTTCGACACCACCGCCGGGTCGAACAGCATTGCCCAGCTGTCCGTTGGCGCATCGGGCAGGCGCTGCTTGACCGCCTCTTGCTGATAACCTACGCCAGTGGTGCCCCAAGCGTAGATCCCGGCATATCGGTTGCCCGGATCGAACACCGCCATGTGCTGGCGGAACTCTTCGCCGACTCCGGCAAAGTGCGGTATCCGCTGCTTGTCCACGGTCTGGATCGCGCCGCTCTGGATTGCCCGCGACAAGTGCTGCCCCGCCGTCAGCACGAGGTCGTAGCCGCTGCGACCGGTCAGCAGTTTGGTTTCGACGGTTTCCAGGGAATCGAAGTGATCGGCGACCACATGGATACCGGTTTTTTTCTCGAAGTTGCTCAAGGTGTCCGGGGCCAGGTACTCGCCCCAGATATACAGGTTCACCACCGGCTTGGCGGTGTCGGCGGCCTGCACACACAGGGGTGCAAGCACCAGCAATAACGCTTGAGTCAGTTTGTGCAGGCCCATGTTCAAACTCCCTTTTTGTTGCAGGCAGCGCCGGCGTACTGCGGCATGGTGATGCACGCGACGTTGCCGCCACCGAGGAGAATTTCCCGGGAGTTCTCGATGCCGACGATCTTGTGCTGCGGGAACAGTTCGGCCAGGGTCGCCAGCGCCACCTGATCGTTGCGATCGCCGAACAGCGGCACCACGATCGAGGTGTTGCCGGCGTAGTAATTGATATAGGACGCGCAGATTTTCGTGCCAGCCTGACGGGTATGCGTGCTGTCCTGTTGATCCAGGCCCTCGGCCTCTTCGGCCGTCCACTCCAGCACATCCGGTTGGGGCAGCTTGTGCACGATCAGCTCGCGACCACGGCTGTCGCGGGTGCTGCGCAGGATGTCGTAGGCCTCCTGGTAGATTTCCCACTGCGGATCGTCGCGATTGTCGGTCCATTGCAGCACCACCTCACCGGGGCGCACGAAGCACGCCAGATCGTCGACGTGGCCGTCGGTTTCGTCGAATTTGCAGCCCCGAGGCAGCCAGATGACCTGCTCGGCACCCAGGTAATCGGTCAAGCGGCGAGTAACTTCATCCTTGCCCAGATGCTGGTTGCGGTTACGGTTGAGCAGGCATTGCTCGGTGGTGAGAATGCTGCCCTGGCCGTCGCTCTGGATGCCGCCGAGTTCGGCAATCAACGGCGCGCGATAGCGATCGAAGCCTTCGATTTCGAGGATTTTACTGGCGATCTGGTCGTCCTTGTCCCACGGGTAGTACAAGCCGCCGTCGAGGCCGCCGTAGGCGTTGAACTCGAAGTCGACGCCGCGCACTTCACCGCTGTGGTCGTTGACCACGAAGCACGGACCACTGTCGCGGAACCAGGTGTCGTTGCAGGTCATTTCCACCACCCGTACTTGCGGCGGCAACTGGCGGCGCGCGGTGGCGAATTGCGCGGCCGAGGCGCAGACGGTGACCGGTTCGCTTTGGCTGATGGCGGTGACGATCTGCACCCAGACTTTCTGCGCAGGCTTGGCGCCATTGCGCCAGACATCGGTGCGCTCAGGCCAGCCGAGCCAGCAGCCGGACTTGGTTTCGAATTCGCCGGGCAAACGGAACCCGTCGAGTTTGGGAGTGGAGTCGAGCAAACGTGCCATGGGCAAACCTCATCAGCGGGGATTGGAATGACCACAGGCTAAGGTCGCGCACGCCCTCCTCGCCAACGATGATTATTTCGGAATACTTGAACTCAACTCATCAATCGACCAGCTGATCGTTGAACCATTCGAGCATCTGCGCCACGGCGGGCCGCTCCAGGCGAACCCGCTCGCACACCAGCGCATATTGCCCCAAGGCGGTCATGCTTGAAGTGAATGGCCGCACCAGGCGACCGCTGAGCAAATCCTCCTGGGCTGTCAGGTTATCGCCCATGGCGACGCCCTGCCCCTGGGCAGCGGCTTCCAGCGCCAACCCGGCGTGGGCGAAATACAGTTGACGCTCGGGGCGCTGGTCACCGGCATGGCTGGTGAGCCAGGCGGTCCAGGTCTTGCCGTCCTGATCGTCATGCAGCAAGCAGTGGCGGGCCAGGTCCTTCGGGGTTTTCAGGGTGCCCTGGTTGAAAAGACCAGGGCTGCACACCGGGAAAAACTGCAGCGCGGGCAATGGCCGGACGAAATACGCACTGCTGTCCACTGGACCTGTGCCATAGGTGATGGCCAGGTCGATGTCTTCACCCGGTGCCGTGGCGTCGATGGGCTGCTCGTAGAGGTGCAAGGTGATGTGCGGGTAGCGCGCATAGAAATCCGAGAGACGACTCATCAACCACTTTTGCGCCAGCTCGGCGGTGACCGCCAGGCGCAACACCGCCAGGGACGAAGGGTCGCGCAGTTCGTCGCAGGCATCACCGATCAGTTCAAAGGCCTGCTGCAGGCTTTGCATCAGGCGTCCGGCGGCCATGGTCGGGCGAATCTGCCGGCCTTCGCGCACGAACAACGACACGCCAAGCTGTTCTTCCAGCTGGCGGATCTGATGGCTGACGGCGCTGTCGGTCACGCACAACTCTGCAGCCGCCCGGCCAAAATGAGCGTGACGGGCGGCGCATTCGAAGGTTCTAAGGGCTGCCAGGGAGGGTAATCGGCGCATAGGGTCGGGTCCGGGTTTGAAGGCGGTCATGCTGACTTGGCCATCGATGGCCGTCCAGTGGGACCGCGAAGGCGTCGGAAATCGCGCCGCAAATCTTCTAGGCTGAACCGTACAACTTTGCCACGGGAGATCCCCATGCATCTCGAAGGCTCCTGCCATTGCGGCGCGGTGTCGTTCAGCCTGACCAGCGCCCACCCCTACCCCTATCAACGCTGCTACTGCTCGATCTGCCGCAAGACCCAGGGTGGAGGTGGTTATGCGATCAATATTGCCGGCGACGCCAATAGCCTCAAGGTGCGCGGGCGCAAGAACGTCGCGATCTACCATGCCCTGCTCAAGGGCGAAGGCGAAAAGCGCGCCCATCGCAGCAGCGCCGAGCGGCATTTCTGTTCGCTGTGCGGCTCGGGTCTATGGCTGTTCAGCCCCGAATGGCCGGAACTGATCCACCCCTTCGCCTCGGCCATCGACACGCCGCTACCGGTGCCGCCGCAGCACACGCATTTGCTGCTGGACTCCAAGGCCCCCTGGGTCGAGACCGAAGTGAAGCCGGGCGATAAACAGTTCGAGGGGTATCCCGAAGAATCGATCGCCGAGTGGCATGAGCGGCTGGGTTTGAGCCGTTAAAGCAAAGATCGTCAGGCGGCCGCAGGCACACCGCTGTGGAAGCGGAACTCCACATCCGGCGATTCGATCAGTTCCTGCTCGGCGGCCCGCACTTTGTCGATCACCTGGGCGATGTCCTTGGCGTCCCCGTACTGGTACGCCAGCTTCAGGTAGCCCTGGAAGTGCCGGGCCTCGCTTTTGAGCAGGCCGAAGTAGAACTTGCCCAGTTCCTCGTCCAGATGCGGTACCAACGCCTCGAAACGCTCGCAACTGCGGGCCTCGATGAATGCGCCGACCACCAGGGTATCCACCAGTTTTACCGGTTCGTGACTGCGCACCACCTTGCGCAACCCCGAGGCGTAACGCCCGGCGGACAGCTGACGCAAGCCGATCTTGCGTTTTTTCATCAGGCGCATGACCTGTTCGTGGTGCACCAGCTCTTCCCGGGCCAGACGCGACATCATGTTGATCAAGTCGACGTGGGAGTGATATTTGGCAATCAGGCTAAGCGCCGTGCTGGCCGCCTTGAACTCGCAATTCTTGTGGTCGATCAACAAGGTGTCCTGATCGGCCAAAGCGGCCTGAACCCAGCCATCCGGGGTACGGCAGCCGAGGAACTCGTGAATTTCGGGAAGGATCATGGGGCTCACGGAAATAGGTATGAAACAAAGGGCGCCGATTATACCGGCCTGCCCGAAGACCACCAGTCACACCGTTGATATGCATCAAGCCACCGAATGCCGCGCAGGAACTATAGTTGTGCAACGCCATGCTTTTTCATTTTCAGGAGATCCCGATCATGCAAGCCATTCGCAGCATTCTGGTGGTCATCGACCCCGAGCATTCGGAAAGCCTGGCGCTCAAACGAGCCAAACTGATTGCCGGCGTGACCCAGGCGCACCTGCACCTGCTGGTCTGTGACCGCAAGCACGACCACAGCGCCATGCTGGGCGTCCTCAAGGCTGCCCTGTTGCAGGACGGATACAGCGTCACTACCGAGCAGGCCTGGAATGAAAGCCTGCACGAAACCATCATCGACGTGCAGCAGGCCGAAGGCTGCGGGCTGGTGATCAAGCAGCATTTCCCCGACAGCTCGCTGAAAAAGGCCCTGCTGACCCCGGTGGACTGGAAACTGCTGCGCAACTGCCCCACCCCCGTGCTGTTGGTGAAAACCGCAGGCTCGTGGAAGGACAAAGTGATCCTGGCGGCCGTCGACGTTGGCAACATGGAGAGTGAGCACCGCCATTTGCACAACAGCATCATCGACTACGGCTACGACATCGCCAGCCTGGCCAAGGCGCACCTGCATGTGATCAGTGCTCACCCGTCGCCCATGCTGTCGGCCGCCGACCCTACATTGCAGCTGAGCGAAACCATCGAGGCACGCTATCGCGAACAGTGCCAGGCGTTCCAGGCCGAGTTCGACATCGACAACGAACACCTGCACATCGCCGAGGGTCCGGCGGATGTGCTGATTCCGTTCATGGTGCACAAACTGCAGGCAGCGGTGACCGTGATCGGCACCGTGGCGCGCAGCGGATTATCGGGGACGTTGATCGGCAATACCGCCGAAGTGGTGCTTGATGCAGTGGAGAGCGATGTTCTGGTGCTCAAGCCGCAGGAGGTTGAGGATCACCTGGAGGAGTTGGCGGTCAAGCATTGAGATTTGCAGCGCCGGGTAAATCGCCTTCGCTCGTAGGAGCGAGGCTTGCCCGCGAAGCTTTTAAAAATTAACCGCCAAACGCGTCTTTCAAAAACCCCGGCGCAATGTAGCGCTGGTAATGCGCCTCGGAGAGCAGGAAAAACTCCCGATCGATGGCGTCGCGCAGTTCCGGCAGGTTCCAGTCGCGAAACTCTGGCAACAGCACCATCCCGTAGGCTTCCAGGTTGTTGATGACCCGCGCGCCCCGGGCGATCAATTGGTAGGCCCAGCAATACACGGACTGGTGTGGCACAAAGCGGATCTTGCGCTGCTCCAGCTGCATTCTCAGCAGCGCCGGGTCGAAAATTTCCACCTTGGCCGCCATCACCTGGGACAACAATTGCTCCAGACGCAGCCACACCGCGCGTTTTTCTTCCTCGTTGTAGCCGTTCCAGTGAATCACTTCGTGGTGGAAACGCTTGCAGCCACGGCACACCAAGTCACCGTAAACAGTGGAGCAAAGGCCGACGCAGGGGGTCTTGATGGTCTGATTGGGCATAGGTAGGCAAAACGCGAAAAGCAAAACAGGATGGCATGTTAGCCCTTTGTCTAACATTGATCACCCCTCAAAGTTTCAGTCGCCAACTTACCTTTAATTTTTTTTTGCCGTAGAATCAGCCTGCCTTTTTAGGCGCCAATGTCCGTTAGAAGCTGTTTTCAAAGCGTCACGAGCACAGTCGTTCCTTCAGAGCGGTGTTGGCGAAGGGTTTTTCCAGCGGGGAAAAGCCTTGCGCCAACCCTCATCAGCTCCCGTTCTGCAGGCGTAAAACTTTGAAAGCAGCTTCTGTAAGGAATTGTCGGTAATTCTGGCTAAGTGGCTCACAACGCCATGCAGCGCATGAGTACGGCAATTTCGGGATGAGCGTCCCGGACACCCATTTGGGACCACTGATGAGGGTAATAACTGTGCTTGAAGCCTACCGCAAACATATCGAAGAGCGCGCAGCACTGGGTATCGTTCCCCAGCCGCTTAACGCCGAACAAACTGCAGGCCTGGTCGAGCTGCTGAAGAATCCCCCGGCTGGCGAAGAAGCATTCCTCGTTGACCTGATCACCAATCGCGTTCCGCCTGGAGTGGACGAAGCAGCCTATGTCAAGGCCGGCTTCCTGTCCGCCATAGCCAAAGGCGAAGCCCAATCCCCCCTGATCGACAAGAAGCGCGCTGTTGAACTGCTCGGCACCATGCAGGGTGGCTACAACATCGTGACCCTGGTCAACCTGCTGGACGACGCCGAGCTGGCGCCAGTCGCTGCCGAAGAACTCAAGCACACCCTGCTGATGTTCGACGCCTTCCACGACGTGGCTGAAAAAGCCAAGAACGGCAACGTTCACGCCAAGGGCGTACTGCAATCCTGGGCTGACGGCGAATGGTTCGTCAAGCGCCCTACCCTGGCCGACAAGATCAGCCTGCGCGTGTTCAAGGTGACTGGCGAGACCAACACCGACGACCTGTCCCCTGCGCCTGATGCCTGGTCCCGCCCGGACATCCCGCTGCACGCCCTGGCCATGCTGAAAATGGCACGCGACGGCATCGTGCCTGACGCACAAGGCGTCACCGGCCCGATGAAGCAGATCGAAGAAATGCGCAACGCCGGCTTCCCGATCGCCTACGTTGGCGACGTGGTCGGTACCGGTTCTTCGCGTAAATCGGCCACCAACTCGGTACTGTGGTTCTTCGGCGACGACGTTCCCTACGTGCCGAACAAGCGTGCCGGCGGCTTCTGCTTCGGCAGCAAGATTGCCCCGATCTTCTACAACACCATGGAAGATGCTGGCGCACTGCCAATCGAATTCGACGTTTCCAACATGCACATGGGCGACGTGATCGACCTGTACCCGCATGCTGGTAAAGTCTGCAAGCACGGCACCGATGAAGTCCTGACCACCTTCGAAATGAAGACCCCGGTCCTGTTGGACGAAGTTCGTGCTGGCGGCCGTATCCCGCTGATCATCGGCCGTGGCCTGACCGAGAAGGCTCGCGCCGAGCTGGGTCTGCCACCTTCGACGCTGTTCAAGAAGCCTGAAGCACCGGCTGAAAGCACCAAGGGTTTCACCCTGGCGCAGAAAATGGTCGGCAAGGCTTGCGGCGTGACCGGCGTTCGCCCGGGCACCTACTGCGAACCGAAGATGACCACCGTGGGTTCCCAGGACACCACAGGTCCAATGACCCGTGACGAACTGAAAGACCTGGCGTGCCTGGGCTTCTCGACCGACCTGGTGATGCAGTCCTTCTGCCACACCGCGGCTTATCCAAAGCCGATCGACGTGACCACCCACCACACCCTGCCTGACTTCATCATGACCCGCGGCGGCGTTTCCCTGCGTCCGGGCGACGGCATCATCCACTCGTGGCTGAACCGCATGCTGCTGCCAGACACCGTCGGTACCGGTGGCGACTCGCACACCCGTTTCCCGATCGGCATCTCGTTCCCGGCCGGTTCCGGCCTGGTTGCGTTCGCCGCAGCCACTGGCGTCATGCCGCTGGACATGCCTGAGTCGATCCTGGTTCGCTTCAAGGGCGAACTGCAACCAGGCGTCACCCTGCGTGACCTGGTTCACGCCATTCCTTACTACGCGATCCAGTCCGGGCTGCTGACCGTAGAGAAGAAAGGCAAGAAGAACGCTTTCTCCGGTCGCATCCTGGAGATCGAAGGCCTGCCTAAGCTGACCGTCGAGCAAGCCTTCGAACTGTCCGACGCCTCGGCTGAACGTTCGGCTGCCGGTTGCACCATCCAGCTGTCGAAAGAGTCGATCGCTGAATACCTGCAGTCCAACATCACCCTGCTGCGCTGGATGATCGGCGAAGGCTACGGCGATGCACGCACCCTGGAGCGTCGTGCCCAGGCGATGGAAGCCTGGCTGGCCAACCCTGAGCTGCTGGAAGCGGACAAGGACGCCGAGTACGCCGAAGTCATCGAGATCGACCTGGCCGACATCAAGGAGCCTGTACTGTGCGCTCCGAACGACCCGGACGACGCTCGCCTGCTCTCCAGCGTTGCTGGCGAGAAGATCGACGAAGTGTTCATCGGTTCCTGCATGACCAACATCGGCCACTTCCGTGCTGCCGGCAAGTTGCTGGAGCAGGTCAAGGGTCAGCTGCCAACCCGTCTGTGGCTGTCGCCGCCGACCAAGATGGACGCTCACCAACTGACCGAAGAAGGCTACTACGGCATCTACGGCAAGGCTGGCGCGCGCATGGAAATGCCGGGCTGCTCGCTGTGCATGGGTAACCAGGCACGTGTAGAGCCGAACTCGACCGTTGTGTCGACTTCGACCCGTAACTTCCCGAACCGTCTGGGTGACGGCGCGAACGTCTACCTGGCTTCGGCTGAGCTGGCATCCGTGGCTTCCATCCTGGGTCGCCTGCCGACCGTCGAGGAGTACATGGAATACGCTGGCAAGATCGACAGCATGGCGGCCGATGTCTACCGCTACCTGTCCTTCGACCAGATCGCCGAGTTCCGTGAAGCTGCTGCGAACGCCAACATCCCGGTCGTTCAAGCCTAACGTTACAGAGCAATAAAAAACGCCGCCCATCGTGAGATGAGCGGCGTTTTTTTATGCCTTCAGGAACTCCGCGCTAATCGTTCCCACGCTCTGCGTGGGAATGCCTCAAGGGACGCTCCGCGTTCCAGCTCTGGAAAGGGACACGGAGCGTCCAGGGCTGCATTCCCACGCGGAGCGTGGGAACGATCAGAGTGACGGGGTCAGGCGGTCAGCGAATAGATCAACGCCGAGATAGCTACCAGGCCTACCGCCACCACAAACACGTTCGACGCCTGGCCACGATAGCGCGCCATGGCCGGCACCTTGCGGATGGCATACATCGGCATCAGGAACAGGATCGCCGCGATCACCGGGCCACCCAGGGTTTCGATCATGCCGAGGATGCTCGGGTTCAGCGTGGCGACGATCCAGCACACCACCAGCATGAATGCCGCGACGATGCGGTCCAGGGTCTTGGCTGCCGGACGCTTGCCGCTCTTGACGATCAGGCCCTTGAGGCCTTCGCTTGCACCGATGTAGTGCCCCAGGAACGACTTGGAGATGGCCACGAAGGCAATCAACGGCGCCGCGAAGGCGATGGTCGGGTTGCTGAAATGGTTGGCCAGGTACGACAGGATCGACAGGTTCTGTGCCTTTGCCTCGGCCAGTTGTGCCGGCGACAGGGTCAGCACGCAACTGAAGACGAAGAACAGCACCATCACCACCATCAGCAAGTGGGCGCGGGACAGGATCTGCGAACTGCGCTCCTCGGCGTGCTCGCCGTAACGACGCTTCTGATCCACGGCGAACGCCGAAATGATCGGCGAATGGTTGAACGAGAACACCATCACCGGAATCGCCAGCCACAGGGTGTGCAGCAACGCCGACGGCGCCGGTACATCGCTGGCGGTGGCCAGGATGCCGCCGTTCCAGTGGGGAACCAGGTACACCGCCAGGAACAGCAGGGCGACGATGAACGGGTAGACCATCAGGCTCATGGCCTTGACGATCAGCTGCTCACCACAACGCACCACCGCCAGCAGGCCGAGGATCAGCACCAGCGACAGCACGGCGCGCGGTGGCGGCATGATGTGCAGTTGATGCTCAAGGAAACTGCCCACGGTGTTGGTCAGGGCCACGCTGTAAATCAGCAGGATCGGGAAAATGGCGAAGAAGTACAGCAAGGTAATCAGCGCGCCGGCCTTGATGCCGAAATGCTCCTCCACCACCTCGGTGATGTCCGCGCCTTCGCGGCCGGACAGCACAAAGCGGGTCAGGCCGCGGTGTGCGTAGAACGTCATCGGGAACGCCAGCAATGTCAGGATCAGCAGCGGCCAGAAGCCGCCCAGGCCTGCATTGATCGGTAAAAACAGGGTTCCCGCGCCAATCGCCGTACCAAACAAGCCCAGCATCCAGGTGGTGTCCTGGCGATTCCAGCTCGAAAGAGTTGCGGGTGTCGCTGCTACAAAGCGTTCGTTAACGCTATTGGCCTGATCATTCATCCGGTGGGATCTCCACATTCCGGTCACTTGCCACCCGGCCGGGACGCGTCGGAATACCCGACAGGCAGCGCCCTGGCCGAAACAGGGGCGCGATTCTGGAGGATTAGTGAACAGAAGCAAAGACTTAGGTGAGGAACGGTGGTTCCAATTTGGAAAATTTACAACAATGCACAACCCTGTGGGAGCGAGCCTGCTCGCGATGGCGGCGGCGGATTCAACACCCGCGTTGGCTGATACATCGCTATCGCGAGCAGGCTCGCTCCCACATGGATTTGCATCAACTCATCGGTAATCGCCAATCCAGCATTGATAAAGGTCGTCCATCATGTATTTTTAACGAACCTGTCAACCCTCCGGAGTCATCCCATGCCACTGGTTCGCGTCGACCTCAAGAAACAGCAGGACCCCACCTACGCCAAACGCGTCGGACAACTGATCTACGCCGCCCTGCGCAGCGCGATTGGCGTGCCGGAGAACGACAACTTCCAGATCCTCGCCGAACACGACGAACAGCATTTCATCTTCGACCCCCAGTACCTGGGCATCCAGCGCACCGACAACCTGGTGGTCATCCAGATCACCCTGAGCGAAGGCCGAACCCTGGAGCAGAAAAAGCTGCTCTACAAGACCATCGTCGAAAGCCTCAACACGCAGCTGGCCGTGCGCCTGGAGGATGTTTTCATTAATCTGGTGGAAGTGAAAAAAGAGAACTGGTCGTTCGGCAATGGCATTGCCCAATACGCCCTCTGATCGCCAACTAATTGACCTGTGAGCCGCCCATGCCCCGCGTTTCCCGCAAACAAGCCGACCTCAACCGCGAAATCATCGTCGAGGCCGCCACACGGTTGTTTCGCGAACGCGGCCTGCACGGGATCAGCGTCGTCGATGTAATGGCGGCGGCGGGCCTGACCCATGGCGGTTTCTATGGTCACTTCCAGTCCAAGGAAGCGCTGGCCAGGGAGGCCAGCGAGCGGGCCTTCAAGGAGGTGGGTACGCGCTGGCGCGAACGAATCACCCAGGGCGACGACAAAGTGGCGGCGCGCCAGGCCCTGATCAAGCCTTACCTTTCGGTCTACAGCCGCGACAACCCCGGTGAAAGCTGCCCGGTGGTGGCCTTTGCCGGCGACATGTGCCACGAGCACGCCGAAAGCGGCTTGCGCGAGCCGTTCATGGCCGGCCTGAACCGGCTGCTCGATGCCCTGGGCGAACTGATGGATTCGGACGATGCCGCCGAAAAGCGGCAGCAGGCGCTGGTGCAGTATTCACTGATGGTCGGCGCGCTGACCCTAGCGCGGGCCACCCGGGGCGACGCCCTGTCGGAGGAAATCCTCGAGGCGGCCCAGACGTTTCTGATTGAGCCCCCTGCCCCGGCCTGAAAATTCGCTGGCATCAAAAATATTCCGTGGCTTTAAAAGATCGCAGGCTTCGCTAGCTCCTACACTGAGGAGCGAAGACAGTGAGATTGCCAAATTGGTTCGCAACCAGCACTCTCGACCGACGTTCGAGCCCGACTGTCCGCTGCCCACAGGAGCAAAGCATGCCTGCAACCGTTCTGGTACTGGTTGAAACCATCAATGATTACCTGCCCATTCTCGAACATCAGGGATTTCACCTGATTTTGGCGCCCACGCCCGCCGAGCGCGCCGAGGCCATCACCCGTCACAGCGGCCAGATCGACGCTGTCCTGACCCGCGGCCCGCTCGGTCTCTATGCCGATGAAATCGCCGCCCTGCCCAACCTCAAGATCATCTGCGTGATTGGCGCAGGCTATGAACAGGTCGACCTGCAAGCCGCCGCCGACCGGGGCATCACCGTGACCAATGGCGCCGGGGTCAACGCCTCCTCGGTGGCAGACCATGCCATGGCGCTGCTGCTGTCGCTGGTGCGCGACGTCCCCCGCTGCGACGCCGCCGTACGCCGGGGCGAATGGCCAAAAATCATGCGTCCGTCCCTGGCCGGCAAGCGCCTGGGCATTCTCGGCCTCGGTGCGGTCGGCATGGCCATCGCCAAACGCGCTGCCGCAGGTTTCGACATGACGGTGAGTTACCACAACCGCCAGCACCGCAGCGATGTGCCCTACAAGTTCTGCTCGACGCCCACCGAACTGGCCCGTGCCTCAGACTTCCTGATCGCTGCCACCCCCGGGGGCCTGGGCACCAAGCACCTGATCAACCGACAGGTGCTCGAGGCCCTGGGGCCCAATGGTTTTTTCGTCAACATCGCCCGTGCCAGCGTGGTGGTCACCGCCGACCTGATCACCGCGCTCGAGCAACGGCGGATCGCCGGTGCCGCACTGGATGTGTTTGATGCCGAACCCAAGGTGCCGGACGCCCTCAAGGTCCTGGCGAACGTCATCCTCAGCCCGCATGTGGCCGGACTCTCCCCCGAGGCCACCCAAGGCACCGTGGAACTGGTAGGACGCAACCTGGTGGCGTTTTTCTCCGGCCAGCCGGTGCTGACCCCCATCGAACTGCCGAAGGACATTACCCAAGCCGTCCAGTAAGATAATTCAAACAGGTGTATCAAAAGCAATGATTGCCCGGCAACACGCTCACCTATAAGGGGGATTCGAGGTTGTGGGTGCCGGGTGTGCGCATTAGATTAGCCAATAGTTTCAGGCCTCCAGAATAAGCAGAAGGGATAAGCATGACGCTTACTGACCAATCCACCCGCACCCGCACCGGCGAAGAACTCGATGCCAGCCTGATCGATCCCTACCTCAAGGCCCACATTCCGGGCTTGAGCGGCCTGCCACGGATCAGCCAGTTCCCGGGCGGTGCGTCCAACCTCACCTATTTGCTGGAGTACCCCGAACAGGAGTTCGTCCTGCGTCGTCCGCCGTTCGGCCACAAGGCCAAGTCCGCCCATGACATGGGACGCGAATTCCGCATCCTCAATCAATTGCGCGACGGCTTTCCGTATTGCCCGAAGGCCTACGTGCACTGTACCGACGAAGCGGTGATCGGCGCCGAGTTCTATGTAATGGAGCGCGTCAACGGCATCATCCTGCGTTCCGAACTGCCGCCCGAGCTAGGGCTGGACTCAGCGAAAACCGAAGCCCTGTGCAAGAGCTTCATCGACAAGTTCGTCGAACTGCACCGTGTCGACTACAACGCCTACGGCCTGGGTGACCTCGGCAAGCCTGACGGCTACGTAGCACGGCAGATCAAGGGCTGGAGCGATCGCTACGAGAAAGCCCTGACACCTGACGCGCCGCAGTGGGAAGCGGTGAAAGCCTGGCTCAACGACAAGATGCCGGCCGATCACCCGACCTCCAGCATCGTGCACAACGACTACCGCTTCGACAACGTCATCCTCGACCCGAACAACCCGATGCAAATCATCGGCGTGCTCGACTGGGAACTGACTACCCTGGGCGACCCGTTGATGGACTTGGGCAACACCCTCGCCTACTGGATCGAAGCCAATGATCCGGCACCGGTACAGTTGATGCGCCGTCAGCCCAGCCACGCACCGGGCATGCTCACCCGCCGCGAATTCGTCGACTATTACGCCCAGCGTTCAGGCATCGAAATCGACAATTTCGACTTCTACTACACTTACGGCCTGTTCCGCCTGGCCGGTATCGTGCAGCAGATCTACTACCGCTTCTACCATGGCCAGACCCAGGACAAACGCTTCGCGCAGTTCATTCACATGAACAAACTGCTGGAGCAGATGAGCTTGCAGGTCATCGACAAATCCAGCCTCTGATACCAACACGAACCTGTAGGAGCCCGGCTTGCCGGCGAAGGCGTACTTGAGGCCGCCTTCGCTGGCAAGTCGGATCGCCGCATCGCGAGCTCCTACAAAAGGCGATTTCGGCTCCATAACAAGGAAAAATCATGTCCAAGACTCAGTTGTTCGACCTCGACGGAAAGATCGCTTTCGTCTCCGGCGCCAGCCGCGGCATCGGTGAAGCCATCGCCAAACTGCTGGCCCAGCAAGGCGCCCACGTGATCGTCTCGAGCCGCAAACTCGAGGGCTGCCAGCACGTGGCCGACGCGATCATCGCCGCTGGCGGCAAAGCCAACGCCATCGCCTGCCACATCGGCGAGATGGAGCAGATCAGCCAGGTCTTCGCCGGCATCAAGGAACAGTTCGGGCGCCTGGACATCCTGGTCAACAACGCCGCGACCAACCCGCAGTTCTGCAACGTGCTGGACACCGACCTCAGCGCCTTCCAGAAAACCGTCGACGTCAATATCCGCGGCTACTTCTTCATGTCGGTGGAAGCCGGCAAGCTGATGCGCGAAAACGGCGGCGGCAGCATCATCAACGTCGCGTCGATCAACGGCGTCTCTCCCGGGATCTTCCAGGGCATCTACTCGGTGACCAAGGCAGCAGTCATCAACATGACCAAGGTATTCGCCAAGGAGTGCGCGCAGTTCGGTATCCGCTGCAACGCCCTGCTGCCGGGCCTGACCGACACCAAGTTCGCTTCGGCGCTGGTGAAGAACGAGGCGATCCTGAACACCGCGCTGCAGCAGATCCCGCTCAAGCGCGTGGCAGATCCGAGTGAAATGGCGGGAGCGGTGTTGTATCTGGCCAGCGATGCTTCCAGTTACACGACTGGGGTTTCACTGAATGTGGATGGCGGGTTCTTGTCTTGAATTGAGGGTCGGCAGCGCAATGCGTGCTGCCGTAAATCGACGCTGTCAGGTTAATGAAAGGAGCTCCGAATCAACGGAGCTCCCTGGCATTTCTTGCGTATTACCTACTGGAAATTCAGCTTGAGGGAACAAGCTTTACCAGTAACCGAATCATGGAAACCCGACCTGTTGGTTCGGTCGTTCTTGCCAAAAACTCAATCAGGCGCTCCTCTTTGGGATAGTACTTGACTGGCACGGAGCTTCCGGTGGTTCCGGCATCTCCAGTTGTTCCGTAACCAATGGGATGATCAGGCGCAATGAACTCGACCTTGACACCGGAAACCGGAACGCCTCCCTGCGTAGTCACCAATACTGAAGGGGTAAGGCCCCATCCTCCCCCAGGGAACAGTTCCGCACCGACTGTGCTTTTTGGTGGTAAAGGCTGAGAAATGCCAAGCGCCCTGAAGCGCATAATATATTGTCCAGCCGACAACGACACTGGAAGCTCCAGCGCCGGCAAAGGCGACCCTTCCAACTCCGCTTTCACGGAAAACTCGCCCTCTTCGCCAAGGCATGCCAGTGACCAGGTCGCTCCCAGGATTCGATCGACCGTCTGGGCAACCCCGATAGGCGGCGTAACTTCCACCCCCAGCCCAGGATTCTCTGTACCCCAGTTGAGTCTGACATCACCCTCAGGCGCACCACTTTTAGGCATCAGTGTAATGGTGTGCCGACCGTATCGAGTGGCAAGCGCTTGCTGGCCATCCGGCAAAGTCTTTCCATCGAACCGGACCTCGAAGAACTTCGAGATATCATCCTGCCCCAATCTGGAAACCGGCAGCTCGAGCGCTTTGGTCATGCCCTCGCCGGTCAGGCTCAGTTGAAACTTTCCAAAACCCTGTAATGGGGTCAAGACCCATCCATAATTAGACGTTTGCGGCAGGTCAAAGCCCGGTTCACACTTAAGGTCTCCAGGGTTGAACCCCTCCAGGTCTGCACAATGCAGCTGTAGCGCATGTCCCTCCAATGGGCTGCCTTTTTTAGGCCAGAGCGTAAGCAAATAGCTAGTGCCATGAATGAACTTCATACCCTCAACTGGGGGTTTGCCGTCAATAAGGACGTCGACCTCATCTTCCAGGTTGGGTGAGAGCACTTTGAGAATACCAAAACGATAGCCATAATGGGGGCTTGCTCCAAACCGGAGTTCTATCTCTACTCCGAATGTGCCACTCTTGCTGTTGGCCTGTGCCACCCATTCATGGGTGCTGGTTGTGGTCACCACCAGATTGCTTTGATCCAATCCGCTTACCGGTATGAGTTTCAGGAAAATCTGACTGCCCTTTAACGGATTATGCTCATGGAAGGTCAACTCGAAGTCACGAGGTACATCCCTGAACAACACAATCTCCTGCGAAAATGGCTTACCGTCTATCAGTAACTCTTTAAATTCTTCCGGTATTGAAGTCGATATCACTTTTCCGGGCAGCGTGGCGCCAGTGATAAAGCTTGTCCCCGAGAAATCAAGCTCGAAGGTACCATTGTTATTTTCGCCCCAGAACTCCCACGTATTCGGCGGGATACACGTCACCTGAAGGTCACCGTCGTTTAATCCGGTGATCGGGGTTGCTTTCATGCGTATCGGGTAGTACATCAACTGGCTGTCCTGCTTGTAAACCAAACTGATACGTCGGCTGGACTTATGAGGAGATTCCCTGTACATTAAAATCCCTCCCGCCACGCCGGGCGGAAAAGCAACACTGCCCACCATAATACTCTCCACTTCATCAAGGAGATTTGCCGCCATCACCAGGCACGTAAGTTTCCAGGGGAGATCGATATCCGGACTCTCAAGATCCAACCACACTCGCCCACGCTCGCCCCTGCTCAGCGTAATCTGCCAGTTGAATTTACCATCGACTTGATTAACGGGACTTCCGAAATTCGGAGAAGCTTTAACGTCCTGAAAGCCAGGATTTTCCAACTCCATACGCAGAACCCGCGCAATTGTGGTAGGAAGTTCGACGACTACAGAATTCTCTTTCAAATGGTGGAGGACAATATACTCTCCTTCCATAACCTCATTACCGTTGATGAACAATCTGGCTTGTTCCCAACCTTCTGGCTTCGCTAATACAAAATCTATTTCGTCGTTCATGGCAGTTTCTCGAAAATGGAAATGGCCAAGCGACTATCGCGAAAAAATGATGATTACATAACTGTCATATCTGACAGGTACGTAGAACATATTGCAATAAAACCAGATGGCGGGGCGGATTTTCTGCCCTGAAGCAGCAAGCTTGGCGCCTGAAATTGCTTTTTGGGGGTTAATGAAAGGAGCTCCGAATCAACGGAGCTCCCTGGCATTTCCTGCACATTACTTACTGGGAGTTCCGCTTGCGGGAATAAGCTTTACCAGTAACCGAATCATGGAAATGCGACCTGTTGGTTCGGTCGTTCTTGCCAAAAACTCAATCAGGCGCTCCTCTTTGGGATAGTACTTGACTGGCACGGAGCTTCCGGTGGTTCCGGCATCTCCAGTTGTGCCGTAACCAATGGGATGATCAGGCGTAATGAACTCGACCTTGACACCGGAAACCGGTACGCCTCCCTGCGTCACCAATACTGAAGGGATAAGGCCCCATCCTCCCCCAGGGAACAGTTCCGCACCGATTGTGCTTGCCGGTGGCAAAGGCTGAGAAATGCCAAGCGCCCTAAAGCGCATAATAAATTGTCCAGCCGACAACGACACTGGAAGCTCCAGCGCCGGCAAAGGCGACCCTTCCAACTCCGCTTTCACGGAAAACTCGCCCTCTTCGCCAAGGCATGCCAGTGACCAGGTCGCTCCCAGGATTCGATCGACCGTCTGGGCAACCCCGATAGGCGGCGTAACTTCCACCCCCAGCCCAGGATTCTCTGTACCCCAGTTGAGTCTGACATCACCCTCAGGCGCACCACTTTTAGGCATCAGTGTAATGGTGTGCCGACCGTATCGAGTGGCAAGCGCTTGCTGGCCATCCGGCAAAGTCTTTCCATCGAACCGGACCTCAAAGAACTTCGAAACATCCTCCTCCACCAATCTGAAAATCGGCAGCTCTAGCGCCTTGTCCATACCCTCGCCGGTCAGGCTCAGTTGAAACTTTCCTGCTCCCTGTACGGCGGTCAAGTTCCATCCATAGTAGGAAGTTTGCGGCAGGTCAAAGCCCGGCTCACACGTCAGGTCTCCAGGATTGTACCCCTCCAGGCCTGCGCAATGCAGCTGTACAGCTTGCCCCTCCAATGGGCTGCCTTCTTTTAGCCTGAGCTTGAGGAAATAGGTATTGCCATGAACGAACTTCATTCCCTCAAATGGCGGATTACCGTTAATGAGGACATCAGCCTCATCTTCCAGGTTAGCCGACAACAATTTTCCAGGGAGTTCAAGCTCGTAGTCATTCCTACTTGACGCTCCATTGCCGCCCCAAAGAGTCAGCACAAAAGTTCCGCTTCTGTTTGACCCGGTTATGTCCCATTCATATATTCCTGTCTGTTTCACATCGAACGCCGGTGAACTTCGAATATCGCCTGGGACAAGTGGAGGACTGACTCGCCCCTTCAACCAGAGCGGAACCTCCTTGATCAGACTGTCAGGATTGGGCGCGAAGGTTATGCGCACCGGGCGATCACGAAAATAAATATTTCCCATAGGCGAAATGTCTTTACCTCCGACTTTTATCTCCCCTTCCGCTTCTAAATTACTCGCCAACAACAGACAAGGCACTATAAGCGAGTTAGGGATACCCTCTTCCTCAACTATTAATTCGAACCGACCACTTACTGGTTTTCCGTACGCGAGAACACTCCAACCGCCCGTAACATAATGAATTTCCACATCACCCGCTTCAAGAGGAGGGAAGATGCGGTAACTCATCCTTAGCCCCTGCGCGTTAGCACCAGTTTTGTTAACCGAATAAAACACTTCCCCCCACGAGTGCCTTAACATGATGGGATGAGAAGGTAGAGGAACATTGCCCTTAAGCTGCAAACCCCAGTCATCGCCCAAATTGTCCGAGCGCACCACACAGGGATGCCGCCATTCCACGACCACGTCATGGCTCGAAAAAACCAGGACGATATTGCCACTCTTGTTATCGTCTACCGACGTCACTTTCCAACGGAATGCTTTGTCGACTGGATCAACAGGGACGTCGAACGCCGGGGAAGCGGTGAGGGCCAGGTCGCGGGAATCCTCTTTCTTGAGCGATATTTTCCCCGTAAAGGTCTCGGGCATTTCCACCCTGATTTCATGCTCCTGCCCACGCCACAGCATAATGGGCCCTTCGACCAGCTTGTCGTTGAAGAAGAATTTGGCTTCTTCCCAACCGTTTTGCTGAGCTGTTACGAATGTTTCTTCATTGGTCATGATGGTTTCTCGATTATCGAAATGACCAATGGACTATCTAGAAAAAATAACAGGTTGATAACTGTCACAATTGACAGTCACGCTAGAGAAAATCGCGATAATAACGCTAACCTGCCGCACTTCTGCCCCCTGTAGGAGCGAGCCTGCTCGCGATGGACGTCAGGGCGCCGCGGGCTGTCAGGCAACCCGCGTCATCGTTAACGTTTTTCGCGAGCAGGCTCGCTCCTACAGGATATGTTTATTGCGTGACACACCGCGTCACGGTGGTTTCTCGCGTCACCTGCCCTTCCGCCCGCATTTCGCCCATCACCTGGGTGTTATCGGAGGTCTGGCAGGTGGTTTCAGGTGGAGGGGGTGGCGCGGCAGGTGGCGGTGGCGGCGGACTGGAGCAGCCACCGAGAATCACGGCACAGAGTGCGACTGGTGTAATAAGGCGTTTCCCAAGACTTTTCATAGGATGACCCGCGCAAAAAGAAGTACACATGGGTGTGACAACACAACACCGCCGTAAAGTTCACGGCGCAGTTGCAGAAAAATCACTTTTGTACTTTTTTCTCGCGTATTCAGTGGTCCTGGCGTACCAAACCTGGCAATTCCTACACCACCGGGTCCGGGCGTTGCAGGCTGTTGCACTGCAACTCATAGCGCAGTTCTTCGATGAGCGAGGCCACAGCTTCAGCGGACTGCAGCATGGCCACATTCAAGCCGCTGACCACCAGATCGACTTGTCCTGATACGGGATGGTAGAGCTTGATGGTCAACGAATGATCGCCGCTGACATTGCACTCGCAGGCCAGGGGCGAAAAGGTCCGCTCAAGTTGCGTGCGCAGCTGGGATACGTGGATCATCGCGATAACCCACTACGGCAAGTCACATGGTGGGTAGAGCGTTCATCGTGCATGGCTGTTCCTTTAGCGACCAGAGGTGGACGAGTGATCACAAAACGTCATTCGCCCGCTCTTAGCCTAAGGTTTGCCACCTGCTTGCCAGAACGTGAATTTGCACCCCATGGCCTGGTGCATTTGCACCTTATCGTTGCCCCTTCGGGCGCCATGCACTGGAAAACAACCCACGCTCGCGCGCCCAGACAATCGCCTCGCTGCGGCTATGCACATCGAGTTTGGAATAGACCGTGGCGACGTGGTTGCGCACGGTGTTGGTCGACAGCTTCAGGCGCGTGGCGATTTCCTTGTCCGCCAGGCCTTCACAGATCAACTCCAGCACGTCGCGCTCCCGGGGGGTCAGGTCGGTATAGGACACACTGGGCAACTGCGGCGCATTGACGTTCTTCACGTTAGCCAGTTTTTCGATCAGCGTGCGACTGAACCAGGAGGCATCCTTCATCACCTCTTCAATGGCAGACACCAACTCAAGCTCGGTGCGTTTGCGCTCGGTGATGTCCATCATCACCAGCAGGTAGCAGGGGCTGTCCTGGATATTCACGGTATCGGCGCAGACGGCGCAATCGAACAGTTCGTTATCTTTGCTGCGCACACGTACGTCAACGCGGTCCAGGCTGCCGGTTTTCTCCAGTGCAGAGAAGAGCCGCGTCCGTGCCCCTTTGTCATGGAAGAAATCGATCTCGGCGATGGTTTTTCCGACCACTTCTTCGGGCGAGTACGCGAGGGTAACGAGAAACGCATCATTCACATCCATTACCACCTGATCGCCTGCGCTGCACACCAGGGTCGGCACCGGCGTCAGGCGAAAGGCCTTGGCAAACCGCTCCTCACTCTGGCGCAGGGCAACTTCGGCCTTGTGCCGGGGCTCCATGTCGACGAAAGAAAACAGCATGCAGGCCTCGTCATTGAGCTCAAGGGGCTGGCCGGCGACTATCACTTGCTTGCTGCCACCGTCGGCCAGGCGCAACTGGGCCTGCATCTGCGTTATGGTCGCGCCTTCGCGCAGGTGCTGCTTGGCCAGTTCCTTGTTTTCAGCCTGTTCCAGCACGTCCAGCTCATAGGTCGACGTGCCGATCACCTGGTCGCGGGCATAGCCGGTCATTTCAAGAAACCCGGGGTTGACCTTGATGTAGCGCAAATCACTGAGGCGGCAGATCACGGCCGGTGCCGGGTTGGCGGCGAAGGTTTTCTCGAAGCGTTGCTCGGCGCTGGCCCAGTCGGTGACATCGTCCATGATCAGCACCAGCGATTCCGGTTCGCCACGGCTGTCGGCCAGCACCAGGCTGCGCACGCGATGCACCCAGGTACGCTCCCCCCTCGTCACCTCTACCAGCACATCACTGAAGGTCTCGCCACGCGCCAACCGGCTAATCGGGTAGCTGTCGGCCGGTACCACGTGGTTATTGCGATAGCGCAGGGCGAACTGTTTGGCGTAGGCCTTGGCGTTGCTGCCCAGCTCGCCGATCTGGTCGACGCCGTGCATGGCCAGCGCTGCGTCATTGGCCCAGAGGATGCTCTGGTCGGGATCCAGCAGGATCACGCCGTCGGACAGACCGGCGATGATTTGCTGCAACTGGCGGCGATTGGTTTCCCTGGTCAAGACGTCCTGGCTCATTGCGACTCCACAAGTTGGGTGACCCTGTGAAGTTTCCGACCGCCCGTTTTTCGGATAGTGCAAAGCACTTTGTGCGTTAAGCCGGCCGATCTTGCAGGACCAGTTCGCGCAACGTATCGAGAAACAGCTTCAGTACCGGCGAATCATCGTCCGCACGGTAGGTGGCGTACAACGGCACCTCCGGCAACGCCGGGCTCAAACGCCGGAACACCAGGCCTGCCGGGGCCAGCTGTTCGATGGAGGCCGGCAACAAGGCCACGCCGAAACCGGCCCGGACCAGGCTGAGCAAGGTTTGCACCTCGATCACCTGCTGGCGGATCTGCGGCGTGAATCCGGCCTGGATGCAGCACTGATAGAGAAAATCGGCAAAGCGCGATTGCTTGAGCTCCAGCGCCACGAACGGCTCGGGCGCCAGGTCCGCAGGCGCCAGAAGCTGTTTTGCGGCCAACGGGTGATCGGCCGGCATCACTACCCGGATCGGCTCGTAGATCAGCAGTTCATTGCGCAACTGCGGATCGTCATAGCCGACCCGGAACACGCAGGCATCGATGCGTTTTTCCTTGAGCGCCTTGACCTGCGCCGCGGGTGTCATCTCATGCAGGCGCCAGGCCACCTGCGGATAACGCTCGCGAAACAGGTGCAAGGCCCGTGGCAGCACACCGACCATCACCGAACTGATCATGCCGATTTCCAGCTCGCCCAACTGGCCGCGGCCGGTTTGCCGCGTCAGGTCGAGGGCCCGGTTGAGCTGTTCGAACACCAGCGGCGCCTGCTCCTTGAGCATTTGCCCGGCGGCGGTCAGCTCGACCCGGTGATGACTGCGCTCGAACAGCGGCGTGCCCAGTTCCTCCTCCAGCAGACGAATCTGCTGGCTCAGCGGTGGCTGGCAGATGTGCAAGCGGGTGGCGGCCCGGCCGAAATGCAGTTCTTCGGCCAGCGCCATGAAGTAGCGCAACAGACGCAAGTCCATGGCGCCTAACCCAGGTTCAGCGGCGTGGAGCGCTGGCGCACGCCGGTCAGGCTGAACAGGGCATTGGCGATGGCCGGGGCCACCGCCGGGCTGCCGAGTTCACCGACACCCCCGGGCTTGGCCGGATCACCTTCGACCAGCAGGATGTCCAGCGCCGGCATGTCCGACATGCGCGCTACCCGGTAATCATGGAAGTTGCTCTGCACCACCCTGCCCTGCTTGATGTCCAAGCGATCGAACAAGGCGTGCCCCAGGCCCCACATCAGGCCGCCGTAGATCTGTTCTTCGACGCCGCCGGGGGAAACCGCCAGACCGCAATCGACGACACAGGTGAGTTTCTCGACCTTGATCGCCCCCTCCTGTTTCGACACCCGTGCAACGATCGCGATGAAACTGCTGTAGCCCTGGTGGGTAGCGATGCCCAATGCCGTGCCTTCAGGCAGGGGCTGGCCCCAACCGGCTCGCTCGGCAGCGCTTTTGAGCACCGCGACATGCCGTGGTCGCTCCTGCATGTTGGCCAGGCGCATGGCCAACGGATCTTGCCCGGCGCCGTGGGCCAGCTCATCCATGAAGCTTTCCACGGCGAACACGTTGGGGATGAAGCTCACTGAGCGATACCAGCCGCTGGGCACACCGGTTTCGTGCCTGACCCAGGAAAGGTCTAAGTGGGCCGGGCGATAGGCGAAATCCCACGCTGTGATGGCTTCCGTGGTGCTGTAGTCCATTTTATCGGGGCGCTCGAAGTAGCCCGGTTCCCATTGTTCCGGCGAGGCCGGTGACACGGCCTCCAGCTGCAACGCCGTCAAGCGTCCCTGGGCATCCAGCGCACCCTTGGCCCGATGGAGCGTGGCCGGGTGCATGAACAACGAACGCATTTCGTCTTCACGACTGTTCATCAGTTTCACCGGCACCCTGGTCTGCTGCGCCAGGTACGCCACTTCGAACAGCCAGTACTTGGCCTCCCGCGCGCCGAAGCTGCCGCCGGACACCAACTCATTGATGGTGACCTTGTCCTTGGCGATCCCGCACACCGTTTGCGCGGCCTCCAGGGCCGACGAAGGCACCTGCACGCCACCCCAATAAGTGATGGCGTTGTCCTTGACCTGTGCGGTGACGCAGATCGGTTCCAGCGGATTCTGCACCTTGTAGGGCATGCTGTACTCGGCTTCGAGCAGTTTCGCGGCGTTCGGCCATTGGCCGTTCACATCCCCGGCAGCCATCGCGGACACCCGTTGCGCACCTTTGTCAGCCAGCGCCGCAGCCTGGGCCTTGTGCAGTTCATCGCTGTCGAAATCGGCCAGTGGCGAGTCGCTCCATTTCACTTCAAGCAACTCGCGGCCCTGATGCGCGGCCCAGTAATGGTCCGCCAGCACCGCCACGCCTTCGACATTACCGCCGAGCACGTCGGGACGGCCCGGCACCTTGATCACCTTGCGCACACCCGGCACCTGCAGCGCCGCCGCGCTGTTTACCGACACAACGCTGGCCCCCACCACGGGCGCGCGTTGAATTACCGCCACCAGCATGCCCGGCAGCACCACGTCGATACTGTAGGTGAAGCGTCCGCAGACCTTGGCCTGGGCATCGCGCTTGTGCCGCAATTTGCCGATGTACTTGAACTGCGCCGGGTCCTTGAGCGTGACGTTGTCCGGTGCCGGCAGATGCGCGGCGACACCGGCCAGCTCACCGTAGCCAAGGCTGCGCTGGCTCGCTGCATGCACGACGCGGCCCTCCTCGGTGGTGCAACTGTCGGGGCTGACTTTCCACTGCCGGGCGGCTGCCGTGAGCAAGAGCGCGCGGGCCGTCGCCCCGGCCATGCGCAGGCGCTCGTACTCCAGCGACACGCTGGTGCTGCCGCCGGTGGAGAAGACTTTCCAGACCGGGTGAATGTAGGTTTCGAAGAACGGATTTTCCGGCGAGATCACCTGCACGGTCATCGGGTTGACGTCCAGTTCCTCGGCCACGCACGCGGCCAGCGCGGTGTGCGTGCCGGTGCCGGAATCGTGCTTGTGCACCACCAGTTTCACCGTGCCGTCGGGCAGGATGCGCACCCAGGCGTTGGGTTCGAAAGCAGAGGCCGGCGCCGGGGCCTTGGGGTCTGTCGCAGACAGGCCGCTGGGCAGGTAAAACGCGATGGCCAGGCCGCTGGCAGCGGTTGCGCTTTGCTTGAGAAATGCACGCCGCGAGAGTTCCACTTGGGAGATCGTCATCACGCCTCCTTCGGCGCGTTGGCCGCGCGCTTGATCGCCTTGTTGATCCGCCCGTAGGTTCCGCAGCGGCACAGGTTGCCGGACATGGCATTGCGGATCGAATCGTCGGTCACTTCTGCACCGGTGTTGAGCAACGCGGCGGCGGACATGATCTGACCGGATTGACAGTAACCGCATTGCGGCACATCTTCGGCAACCCAGGCCAGTTGCAACGGATGCTGCCCGGTCGGCGACAGGCCTTCGATGGTGGTGATGCTGTGCCCCGCCACGGCGGCCACCGGCAACTGGCAGGATCGAACAGCGACCCCGTCCAGGTGCACGGTACAGGCGCCGCACAGGCCCATGCCGCAACCGAAGCGGGTGCCGGTGAGTTTCAAATGGTCACGCAACACCCATAACAAGGGCATGGAGGGCGATGTCTCTACCAGCTCGCGTCGTTCGCCGTTTACCGTGAATTCGATCATTGTCAGGCTCCAAGAGAGCGGCCCGTCTTTGTGCAGGCCTGGTGCTCGATTATTGGGAGCCTTGGGAAAATCGGGCCAGCGACGATTTCTGCCATCCTGTGTAAGTAGGACTAACAGCATGTACAAGCGATACCCGTCGGTGCAGTCCATGAGTGCCTTCCTCCAGGCCGCCCGCAGCGGCAGCTTCTCCAGCGCCGCGCGCAAACTGGACCTGACCCACAGCGCCATCAGCCAGCAGATCCGCTCCCTGGAAGACTTCATCGGCCAGCCGCTGTTCGTGCGTGAAGGCGGCGGCAGCAACCTCACCGATGCCGGGCAGTTGTTCGCCAGTGTGCTGTCCGACGGCCTGGCGCAGATCGACCGGGCGCTGTCTTCGGTGAAAAACCGCAGCGTGGCGCAACGCCTCACGCTCGATGTGGACAGCGAACTGGCCCAGAGCTGGCTCAATCCGCGCCTGCCGCAACTGCTGGACCTTTTGCCCGACCATGAGGTGGTGTTGCTGTCGATGCCGCGCTCGGACCGCAGCACGTTCGAACGTGTCGACCTGTCCTTGCGCTACGGTTATGGCGATTGGGAAGACTGCGAGATGACGCAAATTTGTGGGGATCGGGTGATGGCGGTGGCCTCGCCCGAATTGCTTGAGCGGCATGGTTTGCAGTTACCGCTAAGTCCGACGCAGATCCTTGAGTTGCCGTTGTTGGGGTATACGCGACGGTCGTGGATTCCCTGGCTGGATGCGGCCGGCATGCCTCCCGTCGAGCCTTCGGCGCGGGTGATTTTCGATAATGCGGCGAACCTGATCGCCGCTGCCGAGGCCGGGGTTGGTGCCGGATTGGTTCGGGGTTTGCTGGCGGCGGATGCGTTGCGCAGCGGGCGTCTGGTGATGTTGAACGAGGCGCAGATCGCGGCGCATTACAACCTGTATGCGGTGTGGCCGCCGGGTCAGGCCGAGCGAGTGGCGCCGGTGGTTGATGCGGTCAAGCAGTTGGCCTTGCTTACTCAGGCCTGAGGCCATCGCTGGCAAGCCAGCTCCCACAGGAATCGATGGTGTTAATTGGATCTAAGACATACTGCAAAACCTGTGGGAGCTGGCTTGCCAGCGATGAGGCCCGCCCAGTCAACACAAAACCATATCGAACGCATATCAACCCCTCGCCCAATTAATATTGTACGAACCCCACACCCCCTTCCAATACTCCTCCCCAAGCAGCCAGCGTCCCGAGCCGGATGCGACCAGGCGAGGGAATGCGCGAGCCTTTGCGCATAGAAATGGCCGATTGCCCGGACGTGGCTGCTAGCGAACCGCAAGGTTCCCTTACCCGCTATCAGGAGATCGACTTCAATGATCATCGATATCAGTTGCTATCCCACCGATCTGGTGGACCTCGCCTGGAGGCATGACGGTGACCCGTTCACCGGCGAGCGTTTGCTGCAGATGATGGATGGCCCATACATGGTCAACGGCAAACCTCGCCGCATCGACAAAGCCTTCATCCAGCCCCCTCAGGGCAACACCATCTACACCTGGACCGACGGAGAACTCAGCGGGCGCGAATCCATCGACGCCTACATGGCCTACACGCTGAAAATGGTCCAGACCTACCCCGATCGCTTCATCGGTTGCTTCGTCTACAACCCGCGCTGCGGCGTGGAAAACGGCGTCGAGGCGATCGAGCGCTACGTCACGGAACACGGCTTCAAGATGGTCCAGATGCAGGCCAACATGCACGCCTACCGTCCTGACCGCGCCCTGGACTGGGTGCGCCCGGCCTTCGAGAAATGCGCCGAGCTGGGCATCCCGGTCAAGCTGCACACCGGCGACGGGCCGTACAGCATTCCCTCGGAATGGGTGCCGATGATCAAGGAGTTCCCCAACGTCGATTTCATCATGGCCCACTTTGGCGTGCAGACCGGCGGTGTCTACGTGTTCGAGCCGATGCAATGGGCGATGGAGTTGCCCAACGTCTACTGCGAATCGGGCTGGTGCCTGCAATCGCGGATCGTCGAGTTCGCCAAGGTCTTGCCCACCCACAAGATTCTCTTCGGCACCGATACACCGCCGAACGAACCGGGCATGTGGCTGCGCCTGCTGGAAGTGTTGTGCCACGAACCGCCGCAAGGCCTGAACCTCGACGAAGACACCCTCGAAGAGTACCTGGGCAACAACACCGCCCGGATGATCGGCCTCGAACCGACACCGCCGCCGCGCTCCGTTTCCGAAGCAGAGGCGCAACTCAAGCGTCCCGTCACCACGCAACTGGCCAGGAGCTGAACCGATGATCATCGATACCCATCTGCACCCCACCAACCTGGTCGACGAGGCCTGGCGACACACCGGCGAACCCTTCACCGGCGAGCGCATGCTCAAGCTGATGGACGGCCCGTACATGATCAACGGCAAGCCGCGCCGTATCGACATGGGTTTCATCCAGCCACCGCCAGGCAACACCGGCTACCGCGACGGCAACCGCCGTGGCCGTGAAGGCGTGCGTGACTACATGTCCTACGTCGCCGAGCTGTGCGTGAAGTACCCCGACCGTTTCATCGGCAACTTCAACTTCAACCCGCGCTGGGGACCGGAAAACGGTGCGGCGGAGCTGGAATTCCACATCAAGGAATACGGTTTCAAGATGCTCAAGCTGCACGCCAACATGCACGGTTATCGCCCGGACCGGGCGCTGGACTGGCTGCGTCCGGCAATGAAGGTGTGTGCCAAGTACAACATCGTGGTGCTGATCCACACCGGCGACGGCCCGTACACCATTCCGACCATGTTCTACCCGATCATCCGCGAGTTCCCGATGGTCAATTTCATCATCGGTCACTTCGGCATCCAGACCGGCGGCAACTACTCGTTCGAAGCGTTCTGGATGGCCATGGACACGCCGAACGTGTACTGCGAATCCGGCTGGTGCTTCCAGTCGCGGATCGTCGAGTTCGCCAAGGACCTGCCGCGCAACAAGATCGTGTTCGGTACCGACTCGCCGCCGAACGAACCGGGCATGTGGCTGCGCGAGCTTGAGGTGCTGTGCTCGCCCGCACCACAAGGCCTGGGCATCGACGAGGACCACCTTGAGGATTACCTGGGCAACAACATCGCAAGGTTGTGCGGTATCGAACCGACGCCGCCACCCAGGGACCTGGCCGAGGCGGACATTCGCCTGACCACCACCTACCTGTAACGACATGCAATATCCCCTGTAGGAGTGAGCCTGCTCGCGATAGCGGTCGATCAGTCACATTGATTTTGAATGGGCTGGCCTCTTCGCGAGCAGGCTTGCTCCTACAGGTACGCACAGCATTGTTTTTCACGAGGTGAAACCATGACCCTCTCGACGCTCGGCGATACCCAGGATTTTCACGATTTTCTAGACGCCTATCGCCGGCAATACCCGGACGACGTGCTCAGCGTCGCGCATTCCCTTTCAGCCGATCAGGATGTCACCGCCCTCGTCGATGCACTCGCCTCCCAGGGCCGCGATCCCTTGTTGATCTGCGAAAAAGTCGGCCACTTCGGCGCCCCGGTGGCCACCAACCTGTTCGCCTCCCGAACGCGCATCGCCCGAATGTTCGGTGTTGCCCCAGCGCAACTACACGAGACCTTCCAGCAACGCGCCAACAACCCCATCGCCCCGCGCTACGTTGAAACCGGCCCCGTGCTGGACGAGATCTTCGAAGGCGAAGCCGTGGACCTGGCGCTGCTGCCGATGCTCAAGCATTTCGCCAGTGATCGCGGCCCCTACATCACCAACGCGATCATCATTGCCGAGGACCCGGTCAGCGGCATCGCCAACATGAGCTACCACCGCTCGATGCGCCACGCCCGGCAGACGCTCGCCACCAGCCTGCACTCACGCGGCCACCTGTGGCGCATGCTGCAGACCGCCCGTGAGCGCGGCGAGGAATTGCGCGTGGCCATGGTGGTCGGCGCGCACCCGTTGTTCATGCTCGCGGCGGCGGCACGGCTGCCATTCGGCAGCGATGAGCGCGCAGTGGCGGGCGGTTTGTTCGGCGCACCGCTGGAACTGGTGAAAACCCCGCGCTACGGCATCGGCGTCCCGGCCTATGCAGAGTTTGTCCTCGAAGGCGCGATCGATCCGGCGGCCTATGCCGAAGAAGGTCCGTTCGGTGAGTTCAGCGGCTACTCCTCGGATCGCTCGACCAACAATGTGCTGCGGGTCGATACCCTGATGCGGCGCAAGGATGCCTGGCTGGTGGATGTGGTCGGTGGCCGCTACGCCGAACACCTGACCCTGGCGCGCCTGCCCCGGGAAGCCGAGATGAGCGAGAAACTCAAGGCGCGCTTCCCCGCCGTCACTGCCGTGCACTACCCCAATTCAGGCACCCATTTTCATTGCTACGTCGCCCTGGAGCAAAGCCGCGACGGCGAAGCGCGGCAGATCATGCTCGCCCTGCTCGGCTGGGACCCGTACCTGAAGACCGTGATCGCGGTGGACAGCGACATCGACATCAGCGACGACAGTCAGGTGCTGTGGGCGCTGGCTACGCACTTCCAGCCGCACCAGGACATCTTCGTCATCGATGGCTTGCCTGGCAGCCCGCTGGACCCGTCATCGTCCGTCGACGGCACCACCTCACGCATGGGCCTGGACGCTACCCGCGGTTCGGGATTCGACGGGATCAAGGCGCAGCTGGACCAGGACGTGCTCGACCGCGCCCGGCAACTACTCGCAGGCCTGCAATCATGAACCGCCAGCGCATGGTGGTCGGCATCAGCGGTGCGTCAGGTTTTATCTACGGCGTGCGCCTGCTGCAATTGCTCGCCGAGCTCGACATTGAAAGCCACCTGGTCATCAGCCGCGCCGCGCTGCTGACCATGGCCCACGAAACCGATTACAAACTGGCCGACGTCACGGCGCTGGCCAGCCATTATCACCGCGCTGACGACGTGGCCGCCGGGATCGCCAGCGGTTCGTTCCGCTGCCTGGGCATGGTGGTCGCGCCCTGCTCCATGCGCACCCTGGCGGAAATCGCCACCGGCACCTCCTCGGGCCTGATCGGCCGAGCCGCCGACGTCGCTCTCAAGGAACGTCGCACCTTGGTGCTGATGGCCCGGGAAACCCCGCTGACCCTCGCCCACCTGCGCAACATGACGGCTGTCACCGAGATGGGCGGCATCATCGCCCCGCCCCTTCCGGCCTTCTACGCCCGCCCGCGGGACCTTGCGCAAATGGTCGATCACAGCCTCGGCCGCGTCCTCGACCTGTTCGGCCTCGATGCTGGCACCGCAATGCGCTGGGGTGAACACACAAAACCCTGTGGGAGCGAGCCTGCTCGCGATAGGGCAATTACATCCAATATCCCTGTTGGCTGACACGCCGCCATCGCGAGCAGGCTCACTCCTACAAAAAAGCAGCATCCCTCCAAATTCATTGTGCACTGGTCAATTGTTATCAAGGAGCATCACATGAACACCCCCTTCAACGCCCCAACCCCCAACACCAAAATCCCGGTGACCATCCTCACCGGCTTCCTCGGCGCCGGTAAAACCACCCTGCTCAACTACATCCTCAAGCAAAACCACGGGCGCAAGATCGCCGTGATCGAGAACGAGTTCGGTGAGGTCGGCATCGACGGCGACCTGGTGCTCAGTTCCGAAACCGAAGAGATCTACGAGATGGTCAACGGCTGCGTGTGCTGCACCGCCGAGGTTCGCGAAGACCTGGTGCGCATCGTCCGTGAACTGGTGGCGCGGCCGGTGCGACTCGATCACATCCTGATCGAGACCAGTGGCCTGGCCGACCCGTACCCGGTGGCCCAGAGCTTTTTCATCAACGACCCGATCGCCGATGAAGTGGAACTCGACGCCATTGTCACCATGGTCGATGCCAGGCACATCGCCCAGCACCTGCACGACCTGCAACTCGATGGCGTGGACAACCAGGCGGTGGACCAGATCGTCTGCGCCGACCGCATTGTCATCAACAAGGTCGATCTGGTCAGTGACGCTGAAGTAGCGGCCCTGAGCGAGACCATCCGCGGGCTCAATGCCACGGCGGACCTGGTGACCTCCAGTTATGCCGAAATCGACCTGTCGAAAATCCTCGGCATCGGCGCCTTCGAATCCACGCAAAAACTCATGGAAATAGGTGCCGAGCACGATCACCACGCCGATGACCATCATCACGAACATGACGATCTCGATCATGACCACGATCCGAGCGTGTCGTCGGTGGGCATCGCCGTGGATGGCGCGGTGAACCTGGGCGACTTCCACCGCTGGATCACCCGCCTGCGTACCGAGCAAGCCGACAACCTGTATCGCATGAAGGGCGTGCTGGCGGTGGCCGATCAGGACCAGCGCTACGTACTGCAAGGGGTGCACAGCCTCGTCGAGTTCCGTGCCTCCACCCCATGGGGCGCCGAACCGCGCTCCAGCAAGATTGTGTTCATCGGCCGCGACCTGGACCGCGCGGCCCTGAACCAGGGCTTTGCCGCCTGCCTGGCAGGCTGAAAAAGGCATCGGAGCCGGTGGATGGCGGTTCCGGGCACAGAACGAATACCCCTCTTTACCGAATAACAACAGCTAGAGGTGATTCTCCATGTCGTCAGCCAATACCCCCGCAACGTCATCCATCCACCCCGTCGACCGGGTTCTGCCGGTACGGCAAATGCTCACCCTCGGCCTGCAACACATGGCCGTCTCGTACATCGGCGCCATCGCCGTGCCGATGATTGTGGCCAGCGCCCTGAAAATGTCCCAGGCCGACACGGTGGTGCTGATCAGCACCACGCTGTTCTGCTCGGGCATCGCCACCCTGCTGCAAACCGTCGGTTTCTGGAAATTCGGCGTGCGCCTACCGATCCTCCAGGGCGTGGCGTTCAGCAGCGTGGGCCCGGTGATCGCCATCGGCACCAACCCGGACGTCGGTTTCGCCGGAGTCTGCGGCGCGGTAATCGGCGCGGGCATTTTCACCATGCTGATCGCACCGTTCGTGGGTCGATTACGGCGCTTTTTTCCACCGGTGGTCACCGGTTGCATCGTCACTGTGATCGGCCTGCAGCTGTTTCCGATCGCCTATGAATGGGTCGGCGGCGGGCGCCATGCCAGTGATTTCGGCGCGCCAGCGTACCTGGCGGTCGCGGCGGTGGTGTTGCTCAGCATCCTGCTGGTCAACCGTTACGGCAGCCCGATGCTGCGCAACATGGCGGTGCTGGTGGGCATGCTGGTAGGCGCGGCGCTGGCCTACGGGCTGGGCATGGGCAGTTTTCACAGCGTGCAGGAGTCGCCGTGGCTCACCGTGCCCTACCCGTTCTACTTCGGCCTGCCGACCTTCAGCCTGATTCCCATTGCGACCATGGTGGTGGTGATGATCGTGCAGATGGTCGAATCCATGGGGCTGTTCGTCGCCATTGGGGACATCGTCGATAAACCGGTGGAAGAGAAGCAGGTGATCAACGGCCTGCGCGCCAATGGCTTGGCGAGCACCATCGCCGGGATGTTCGCGGCGTTCCCGTTCATTGCCTTCATGGAAAACGTCGGGCTGGTGATCCTCACCGGTGTGCGCAGTCGCTGGGTGGTCGCCATCAGCGGCTTGCTGATGTGCTCGGTGGCACTGGTGCCCAAGGCCGGGGCGATCATCGCCTCGATGCCGACCGCGGCCCTCGGCGGGGCCGGGATCGCCATGTTCGGCGTGGTCGCGGCAGCCGGGATCCAGACCCTGGCCAAGGTCGACTACGAGCGCAACCGCTACAACGTGCTTATCGTCGGTTTCACCCTCGCCGCCGCCCTGGTGCCGGTGCTGGCCCCGGCCCTGTTCAAGCAATTGCCCGAATGGT
Organism: Pseudomonas sp. WJP1; assembly: GCF_028471945.1. Taxonomy (NCBI): domain Bacteria; kingdom Pseudomonadati; phylum Pseudomonadota; class Gammaproteobacteria; order Pseudomonadales; family Pseudomonadaceae; genus Pseudomonas; species Pseudomonas sp. WJP1. The sequence goes on along the minus strand of NZ_CP110128.1, from coordinate 3,236,643 downwards.
CGCAGCCGTTCCTGCACAGCAGCGTGGTGATCGCCTGCCTGGTGTCGGTGCTGCTCAACGCCACCCTCAACGGCGTCAGCGTGCCTGATGCCGCCACCAGCAAATCCGCCACCCACAGCCTCTGACTGGAGCCGACCATGACTCAACTGCAAAACATCCTGATCAAGAATCCTGTGGCGGTGATGACCGGCCTGCGTGGCCCGCGGGCCAGGGCCGGCGCCGTGGACATCCGCATCGTCGACGGGCGCATCGCCGAAATGGCCCCGGGTCTCCAAGCGCAACCCGGCGAGCGCCTGATCGATGCGCGCCACGCGGTGGTGTATCCGGGCTGGATCAACACCCACCATCACCTGTTCCAGAACTTGCTCAAGGCCGTGCCCGAAGGATTGAACCAGGACCTGCAAGGCTGGCTGGCCAGCGTGCCCTACCCGCGCCTCAACCGCTTCACGCCGCAACTGGCGCGGATCGCCGCACAACTGGGCATGGCCGAACTGCTGCTGTCGGGCGTGACCACCTGCGCCGATCATCATTACCTCTACCATGCCAACGGCACCACGGAGACCGGTGACCTGCTGTTCGACATGGCCGATCAGTTCGGCCTGCGTTTCGTGCTGTGCCGGGGCGGCGCGCTGGAGTCCGCCAGCGCCCATCCGGGGTTCTCGAAAACCGCGCTGCAACCGGAAACCCTCGACCAGATGGTCGGTGACATCGAACGGCTGAAGTCGCGTTATCACCAGGACACTCCGCACGCCATGCGCCGGGTAGTGGTCGCGCCGACCACACCGACGTTTTCTCTGCCGCCGACGCTGCTGCGCGAACTCGCCCACAGCGCACGCGGCCTCGGTTTGCGCCTGCACACGCACCTGTCGGAAACGCAGAACTACGTGAATTTCTGCCGCGAGAAATACAACTGCCTGCCGGTAGAGTTCGTCGCCGAACACGAATGGCTCGGCCCGGACGTGTGGTTCGCCCACGCGGTGCACATGCAACCCGGTGAAATCCGCATGCTCGCGCAAACCGGCACCGGCATTTCCCACTGCCCGGTGAGCAATGCGCGCCTCGGTAGCGGCGTCGCGCCGGTGCCGCAGATGTTCGAGGCCGGGGTACCGATTTCCCTTGGCGTGGATGGCGTGGCGTCAAACGAGTCCGGCAGCATGGTCGGCGAAGCGAACACCGCGTGGCTGATTCACCGGGCGCAGCAAGGCGCCTCTGCCACCACCGCCGAAGATGTCATCCACTGGGGTACGGCCGGCGGTGCCCGGGTGCTCGGGCTGGGTGCGGTCGGCACCCTGGAAATCGGCCAGGCGGCGGACCTGGTGATCTACGGTCTGGAGCATCCGCGCTTCTTCGGCTTCCACGACATTGCCGTCGCGCCGGTGGTGGCGGGTGAGCCGATTGCGGTGAAGTACAGCCTGGTCGGTGGCCGGGTGGTGGTCGATAACGGCGAGATCCCGGGGCTGGACATGCAGCGGATGCGGGCCGAGGCGTGGGATGGGGTGCGGCAGTTAATGAACATCGACAACTGATCCTCAAGCCACCCCGCTCCCCTGTAGGAGTGAGCCTGCTCGCGATAGCGGTGGGTCACCTACATCGATGTTGACTGATGTACCGCAATCGCGAGCAGGCTCGCTCCCACAGGGATCTCCACGATGCATAGGATTTATTGCCATGTCCGGCCTCAATGATCTTCTACAAGCCATCGACACCGCCGCCCACCACGGCGAAGAAAGCATCCTCGCCACCGTGGTCAAGGTGGAAGGCTCGGCCTACCGCCGTCCCGGTGCGCGGATGCTCATCCCCATTCACGGCCGCACCGTTGGCACCGTCAGCGGCGGTTGCCTGGAACAGGACCTGGCGAAAAAAGCCTGGTGGCTCACCGATTCCGGCGAACCGGTGGTGCGCCGCTACAGCACCGGCGCCACAGAGGATGAAGACGACGAGCAAAGCGCCCTGACCTTTGGCCTGGGTTGCAACGGCACGGTGTTCGTCATGCTCGAACGCCTTCGGGCGAAATCACCTTCCCCGGCCATCGAACTGCTGCGACGGGTGCGCGACCGTCAACAACCGGCCGCCATGGCCACGGTGATTGCCAGTTCCCGGGATGCATCGGCCCGGGTCGGTGACCGTCTGCTGTCAGACACCGAGGGCAGCCTGCGCAACCTGCAACTGAACGAGGCGATCCGCCGTGACCTGCACAAGACCCTGGCGCAGAAAAAGTCCTCGACACGGCTCTACTGCAACGCCCGTGGTGAGGTCGAAGTGTTTTTAGAGTACATCGCCCCACCGCCCCGCCTGGTGATTATCGGCGCGGGCCACGACGCACAGCCGCTGGTGCGCATGGCCAAGTTGCTGGACTGGCACGTCAGCGTCGTCGACAGCCGCAGCCACTTCGCCCGCGCCGAACGTTTCCCGCAAGCCGACGCCGTTATCCTCGCCAGCCTCGACAACCCGTTCGACCTGGCCCCGCTGATCGACGGCGCCTTTGTGGCGGTGATGACCCACAGCTACCGCCAGGACCGCCATTGGCTCGGACTGGCGCTGCAAGCCGCGCCCGCCTACATCGGCCAGCTCGGCCCCAGGGAGCGCACCGAACGCCTGCTGGCGGAAATCGGCCCGGGCCACTCGGCACTGCACTACCCGATGGGCCTCGACCTGGGTGGCGATGCGCCGCAGAGCGTGGCCCTGGCGATACTCGCCGAGATGACGGCGGTGATGCATCAACGCCAGGGCGGCATGCTCAGGCATCGGGGCAAACCGATTCACCAGGTGGATCTTGTGGTCAGTGAAAAGCTTGATCCGTCAGGTATATGCCCGCTGGCAGGTGCCACCTAGAGACCTGTTCCTGACTTCATCACCAACTCTATCCGCTCACGTGCCGCACTCGTCAAACGCTTCAAACCGAATGCCTTGGCGATCTCGTGCGGTCTGTCACCTGCCGAAATCAAGGACGCGACGACCAGTAATTCTTCAGCTGCAATCTCTTCTACTGACCGAGCATCATTTGACGCGCCGGCAATCCGATAACTATTCCAGCCAGCAACGTCGCTTTCAGAATGCCAGACGAACAGACCTTCGACGGGGTCGCTCCTCAGGTGATGATTTTTCTCCGTCAAATCCAGTACCCGTTCACGAATCAGACGTCCAGAGCGCTGAAAACCATGAGCCCTGGCAATCCGCTGAACCAACAACGAATCGAGTATTGGAGCTTCTTGAACTAACACATGGGCAATCAAATCTGAAAGAACAGCGTCGTACTCTTGAGAGTAAAACGCGTCGGCCTGAATCCGGTCACTCACATTCGTGAAGTCTGTGGCGCGATACTCGCCCTTCATTGCAGGCTTGGCGGGAGCAGCAAACGCGCCGGCAATCCTGATTTCCGCCTTCTCGTCAACGAGCCGATCCTGCGTGGAAGTACTGGCAATCTTCTCTGTCTGTTCAACGGTAGCTTCTGCCGACGGCGTCTGTACCAGGAGCAGATGAGGAACAGGTAGCTCTTGAGGCTGTGCTAGCGCCGGGACTGCGCGCGACTCACTCAACAGACTCTCGAGTGATGCATGCAAACGATCAAGTGCTCCAGACTTGTCAATCCACCATTCGGTAGACCACAGTCGAACCAGTTTCCATCCCAGTCCTTTAAGGATTGCGCCACGAACCTTGTCGCGATCTCTGGCTGTTGCTGCACTGTGATAAGTCGCGCCATCGCATTCGACACCGGCGAGATAGTCGCCCGGTCTATCCGGATGGACGATCCCCAGGTCAATTCGGAAACGTGATACACCAACTTGAGGCACAACCTGCCAACCCTTGCGTCTCAGCCCTTGAGCAACGGCTTCTTCAAATGGCGAATCATAGCCACCTACAGATCCCTGCACCGCCTCGGCAAGCGCCTTCGGGCCACGTTGGGCAAACTCGACAAAGTGCTTCAAATCCCGTACAGCCCGGGCGTTGGTGCGATTCAAATCGACCATTGACGAGTCGAAAGATGAAAAAACCAACATTTCCCTGCGCGCACGTGTAATCGCGACATTCAAGCGGCGCCACCCACCCTCTTTGTTCAAGGGACCGAAGTTCATCGACATGACCTGGGCACCGGGTTCGGTAGGACCGTAGCCAATACCCAACATGATCAGATCTCGCTCATCGCCTTGCACCGTCTCCAGGTTCTTGACCACGACAGGCTCAGCGATATCATCCTGGAAGAACGGCTCGATCTGCGGAAACTGCTGGCGCGCCCGGTCCAACAAATCGGTAATCAGTCTCTGTTGATCAGTGTTGAGCGTAATGATCCCGATGCTATGACCGGCAGCGACAAAGGCTGGGTCCAACAAACGCTTCACGGTTTCAGTAACGATAGCCTCGGCTTCTGCCTGATTGTGTCGCCCTTTACCCTTCGCATAAACGCCATCGACACGTCGCCATTCCACAGCGCTTGCGCGGGTCTCTGATGCCGGGAAAGTAATCAGGTTACTGTCGTAGTAACGGTGGTTTGAAAAAGCAATCAGACTTTCATGACGACTACGGTAGTGCCAGCTAAGGCTGTGGCTTGGAATACCCGCGCCGAGACACTCATCCAGGATACTTTCCATATCTTCCGACGTATCATCCTCTGTCGCGGACGCAGCACGATTGAAGAAGTTCGTCGGCGGCATTTGTCGGGGATCTCCCGCAATCACAACCTGCTTACCTCTTGCAATCGAACCAATGGCGTCCCACGGCGCGATTTGCGAAGCCTCATCGAAAATAACCAGGTCGAAAAGCGCCAGGTCCGTCGGTAGATACTGTGCAATCGAAAGCGGACTCATGAGCATGCAAGGGGCAAGCTTCGTCATGGCGTCCCCCATCTCGACAGCCAGTTGTCGCACGGGCTTGTGGCGTCGGGACTTCTGCAACTCGTGCTTGAGAATGCCAAAGCCACCCTGCTTGCCAATCTCGTTTTTCGACGGAATCACACCACACAGCTTCGCTCGTATGTACCGCACTGTGAGTTTGGACAAATCCTCATCAAGACGAACAAACGCCTCAATGTCGCTTGTGTGCTCGGCAGGTACGAAGTTTCGCAGCAACGGCTGCGCATCAATCATCACGGTCGCAAACCAGCGAGCGTAGGCAGTTTCGAAAGCATTGACAGTGCCACCTTCGGGCAATGCGTTCGACGCCAACGCATCACTTAAAGGTTGAAGCCCCGACGCGACCGCCTCCTCCCTGACTCGACACCAATCACACCAGGCCTTCAGCTTGGATTCCTGACGGATGATTGCATTGGCAGCCTCCAGCAGAGATTCGATTGTGAGCGTTTGCGCAATTGGCCGGTTGCCCAAGTCGTTGAATCGCTTGGCAGTTTCGTTGAAGTCAGCGAATGCATTTTTCAACTGCTGCAATGCCGAAGCAATAAATCCGCCACCGCCCAGTAACTCATTGGCTTTTACGACAAGCTTTTCAGTCGCTGCGCGCAAGGAAATCAAGTCTTCGGCAGACTCGGCTCTGGCGCTGATCATCGTCCTTAGACGTTCGCCCAGCTCGCACGCTTGAGCCATGGTTGGTGCATCACTGGACACGCCGTTCCATCCGGGCACGGAACTCACATCCGCAGCCAGGCCGTCCAGGGCGGTAAGCAGGTTACGCAGCTCGTTTAGCTTGAACAGGTCCGACTCGACTTGCGGAACTCCGACGGCGCCCCCTGCCATTGCCAGATTTTTAGCGACCTTCTTTTTACCAAGCGTCGCCAGGAACCAGAATCTGGCCTTCGCCGTATCCCAATCGTTTTTGACCTGTTCAAGTTTGATAGTGCGACAAGCGTCTGGCGCATACCGCAGGGACAGCGACTGCTCGATCTCTCGATATTCTGCGAGTAATTGAGCAGCTTTTTTGGCAGCACCGATCTTCGCGCTCGCGTTCAGCGTAAAGACAAATGAAAGATCAATGCCGTGGGTATCCATCAGGACCGCGACAAACTGGATCAGTCGTTCGATATCCTCGCTACTTGCAACCGCCAGTGGAAGGTCGGTTGCTTTCAGCAAACTGGTGCTGGCGACCTTGAGTCGCTCGATGGCGCCCGGAAGATCACTCGCTGCAGCAACAATTGCTTCCTGCCATCCGTTCGACCAATCCGTAGGGGCCAACAGTGAAAAGCTTGCAGACAGCTCTCGTGCAGCCTGGCTATTGAGATCGAGGCGTCTGGCGACATCGTGCAACCGAGCGTAAGCCTGGGCGTCGTGAGTTGTGCCCTCTGGCCATCCAATACGCGGTATCGAGGCATCGCCATCGCGAACAACCCGGCCAATGGCCTGGTGCACGGACAAACCGTTTGGTGCGCGGCGATGCATCAGCTCAACCACTTCATTGAGTCGATTTCTCAGCGTATGCAGCTTCGCCGTTTCAGCTGTCCACTCTTCAGCGGTCAGCGCATCACGAACGTCCCACGCTCGCTCGAGTTGCTTGAGCACTTCAACTTTCGACGTCTTGCTCGAATGGAGTTCAAGACAGAATTCGCCTAACCCCTGTTCTTCAAGTCGACGATAGACCACGTCCAGCGCCGCCATTTTCTCAGCGACGAACAAGACCCTACGACCCAGGGCAAGGTTGTGCGCAATCATGTTTGCAATGGTTTGGGATTTACCGGTACCGGGAGGCCCGTCGAGTACAAAGTCACAACCACTGGCCGAAGCGACCACGGCCGCCAACTGAGAAGAATCCGCCGGTAACGGTGTAAAAAGCTCGGCCGGGTTGACCTTCCTGTCCAGTTCGTTGGGTTGAGGAAAGTCACCCACCGTCGAATAACCTTCACCGCCAATGCTTCTTTCCAACAGGTGCTTGACCATGGGGCTTTTCAGAAGCTGTTCCGAACGCGCAGCCAGATCCTGCCACATCAGGTATTTCGCAAAGGAAAAAGTCCCCAGCACGAGCTCCGTGGTGACTTCGAATCCCGGCACATCCCTGATCGCGCGTCTGACCGTATTCCAGATGCCGGTTACATCGATACCGTTTTCATCGCTTGGAAGCTCCCCCTCCAACCCCGGGATGACCAACTCGAAATCGTGTCGCAGCAACTCGAGCAATGTCAGGTTGAAGCGCGGCTCATCTTCAAGCAGCGTCATGGTCACGCCCGACAAAGCACTTTTACGGTCAAGCTTCACCGGTAGCAAAATCAAGGGAGCCGAATAGGTTTTCGGATCGTCTGCCGACTTTTTCCATTTTAGAAAACCGAGGGCAAGAAACAGCGTATTTGCGCCCCCCTCATCAAGATCGCTCCGGGCTTTGCGATAGAGATCGATCAATGCAACTTCAAGCTTGCTCTTTTCCAGGGTGGCAAGTACTTCGCCTCGAGACAGCGCCGTCCTGGCATACTCATCGCGCAAACTTTCACTGTTCTGTTGCTCATACAGAGCCGCATCTCGCCCGCCCGCTTCGAGATCTGGCACCGAGACAATTCGAATACGCTTTCCGCTGGCAAGCTGATCCTCCAATTGCGCCGGTTCAGGACAAATCAGGCGGACACCCTTTGCGCTATCGGGCAAGTGCAGAAGTCGGTTGCGTGTGGTGAGGTCAAGAAGTTTGCGCTGCCAAAGTGTTAACTTGCCGGCGGGGGAATCTGCATCCGTAGATATCTCAATGTCGAAGCCAGGCAAAGGGGGAGCTTCTTCCAAAGACTCTGATACTTCTTGCGGCTCTTCAGCGGGACCAGACTTAGGCACAGACACCGACGACGCCAAAGGTCGGATGCGCTGCATACGCGCCCGATGTATATCAATGGCCATGATGAAGTCTTCATCATTGATTTGCCGCTCTGCATTGCTTATTGCCTGGCTGAAACCCGGCAAAGGAAAACGGGTTGCGAGCGTCGTTTCAAATACGAGCAATTCTTTCAAGTCGATACGCTTACGTACCGCGCTGGCTTCGTCCGTAATGAGCTGAGAGAACTCTTGTGGTTGAAGCCAGGCACCAACAAACGCATGCCCTTTGGTCATGATCAACAGCGCATTCAACCCGGCCTGCTCCAGAGCTGCCGCGAAAAGCAATGCCGTATCCAGGCACGTCGCTACACCGCCCTCCAGAACAAGGCCTGGCGTTCGAACCTTTTGCCCCTGGGTTTCAAAACTTGCGGGGGGTAACGCATAACTCAGTCTTAACCCGCACACAGCCGACCATATCGCGGAGGCCAGTTCCCATGTCCTGGTCCTGGATTTGCTTTCGTATCCGTCAATGCCATCTGCCTTTCCTGCACGACGCAAAACGTCCGATGCAGACTTCAAGATTCGATCGACCGCAGGGTCATTCGGCATGGCAAACGCGGGCAACAGCTCCGGCATGGAGTTAATACCGCCCCATTCATTTTTTGCCAGAAGCTCAACCGCAAATGATTGGCTGCAGAGCGTTTCCTCTTTGCAGCGAAGACGCAGAACGATGGTTGCCGCAAGACTTTCTGCAAGGTCAGCAAGATAGCCGGCATTAAGCGCCAGATTGCGCTCAGAGATATGAAGCGTCGAACCTTTACCCAGACGGTCCAGGCGCCACGTTTTACCTTCGAGAAAGGGAGGATCTGCCACAAGCTCCAGTTCAAGATCGTTGAAGTCTGCCTCACCGTGGTTGTGCACTGTCAGCTCTCGCAGAACCGGCACAGCATTTTGGTGGGAAGCGAAGCCAATCTTGTTGGCGATTACCCCCTCGATCTTGATGGTCATTAACCATTACTCCATGGTGAACTTGACAGCACGACTGTTAATACATGCACAAATGGCGGGCATACTCCCCGACACACAGGATTTTTGAAACCGCTTTTTTTGAATATCGTGGTTTTTCACCCAGCTATAAAAAAACGGCCGCAAGGCCGTTTCTTTAATTGAAGTAGTTACACACCCAATGGGGTTATCCGCTACCTGCTTAACTGACGCCAGCGATCGCCGCCGAAGCCGCCAGCATCGCCCGCAAGAGCACCGCACACCCGGCCGCCAGATCATCCGGAGCGGCGTTTTCGATTTCGTTGTGGCTGATGCCGCCTTCACAGGGTACGAAGATCATCCCGGCCGGTCCCAGCTCGGCAAGGAAGATTGCGTCGTGCCCTGCGCCGCTCACGATGTCCATGTGTGACAGGCCCAGCCCTTGCGCTGCGCTACGTACCGCTTCGACGCAACCCTTGTCGAAATACAGCGGCGGGAAATCTGCCGTCGGGGTCAGTTCGAAGGTCAGACCGTGTTCTTCGCAGATGGTTTCGATGACTTCGCGGACTTCGGCGATCATCGAGTCCAGACGCGCCGGTTCCAGGTGACGGAAGTCCAGTGTCATGCGCACTTCGCCCGGGATGACGTTACGCGAGCCAGGATAGGCTTGCAGACAACCAACGGTGCCACAGGCATGGGGCTGATGACTCAGGGCTGCACGGTTGACGGCACCGACGATCACCGCTGCGCCGACCAGTGCGTCCTTGCGCAGGTGCATCGGCGTGGGGCCGGCATGGGCTTCAACGCCGCGCAGTTTAAGGTCGAACCATTTCTGTCCGAGGGCGCCCATGACGACGCCAATGGTTTTGCGTTCATCTTCGAGGATCGGGCCTTGCTCGATGTGCGCCTCGAAATAGGCACCCACTGAGTGGCCGCTGACTTTGCGGGTTCCCGCGTAGCCAATGGCGTTGAGCGCTTCGCCCACCGTCACACCCTCGGCATCGACCTTGGCCAAGGTTTCCTCCAGGGTGAATTTCTCGGCGAACACGCCGGAGCCCATCATGCACGGGGCGAAACGCGAGCCTTCTTCGTTGGTCCAGACCACCACTTCCAGCGGCGCTTCGGTCTCGATGTTCAGGTCATTGAGGGTGCGCAGCACTTCGACGCCGGCCAGTACACCGAAGCAACCATCGAACTTGCCGCCCGTGGGCTGGGTGTCGATGTGGCTGCCGGTCATCACCGGTGGCAGGTCCGGGTTGCGCCCAGGGCGGCGGGCGAAAATATTGCCGACGGCGTCGATGCTGACAGTGCAGCCGGCTTCCTCACACCACTTCACGAACGTATCGCGGGCCTGGCGATCGAGGTCGGTCAGGGCCAGGCGACAGACGCCGCCCTTGACCGTGGCGCCGAGTCTGGCCAGCTCCATGAGCGACTGCCACAGGCGGTCGCGGTTGATGTGCTGATGGGTCGATTGCAGAACGTCTACGGCTGCGTTCATGGGGATCTCCTCAGGCTGTTCTTATGGTTTAGGCAATTGCGTGGTGTCTTTGAGGCCTCATCGCTGGCAAGCCAGCTCCCACAGGTATTGTGAACGCCCGAGAACCCTGTGGGAGCTGGCTTGCCAGCGATGGGGCCCGCCCTCACACCGCAGATTTTGCGACAGATGGGCTGGGCCGCATCGCGCACAACCCGTAATAAATCAACCCACCCAGGGCCGAGCCGGTAAACCAGCCATAGCTGTAGAACCAACTGAACACATCGCTGCCCAGGGACAGCAACGTCAACACCACCGGCACTCCGAAGGCGATAAAACCGTTCCAGTTCCACGCCGGATACACGTCGTCACGGTAAAGCCCGGCCAGGTCCAGCTGCTGCTTCTTGATCAGGAAATAGTCCACCACCATGATCCCGGCAATCGGCCCCAGAAGACTGGAATAGCCGAGCAGCCAGTTGGAGTAGACCGTTTCCAGGCTGAGGTCGGAAACGATCAGGCCGAGTTTCTTCAGCAGTTCATGGGCCATCAGAGCCAGCCCGACCAGCCCGGTAAGCATCACCGCCTTGGTCCGGTTGATCGCCTTGGGGGCGATGTTCTGGAAGTCGTTGGTGGGCGATACGATGTTGGCCGCGGTGTTGGTCGACAGCGTGGCGATGATGATCAGCGCCATGGCCAGCGCCACCCAGACCGGGCTCTGGATATGGCCGATCAGGGTCACTGGGTCGGACACCGTCACCCCCACCAGCTTCACCGAGGCGGCGGTCATCACCACGCCCAGGGAGGCGAACAGGAACATGGTCAGTGGCAGGCCGATGATCTGCCCGACGATCTGGTCTTTCTGACTTTTCGCGTAGCGGCTGAAGTCGGGGATGTTCAGCGAGAGCGTGGCCCAGAACCCGACCATCGCGGTGAGCCCTGCCGCGAAGTAACTGGCCACGCCCGCGCCTTCTGGACGCTTGGCCGGAATCGCCAGCAGCTCGGTCATCGACACGTTGGGCATGGCCCACACCAGCAACCCGACCCCCACCAGCACCAACAACGGTGCCGACAGGGTCTCCAGCCATTTGATCGACTCGGCGCCGCGAATCACCACCCACAGGTTCAGCGCCCAGAACACCATGAAGCCGATGACCTCGCCGGTGCCGCCCAGGGATTTCCAGCCCTCGAACACCGAGCCCAGGAACAGGTGGATCGCCAGGCCACCGAACATGGTCTGGATACCGAACCAGCCACAGGCCACCAGGGCGCGAATCAGGCACGGGATGTTGGAACCGAAGATGCCGAAGGACGAACGCAGCAACACCGGAAACGGGATGCCGTACTTGGTGCCGGGAAACGCGTTGAGCGTCAGCGGGATCAATACGATGATGTTGGCGAACAGAATCGCCAGCAGCGCTTCACCGACACTCAGGCCGAAGTACGCCGTCAGTACCCCGCCCAGGGTGTAAGTCGGCACGCAAATCGCCATGCCCACCCACAATGCCGTGATGTGCCATTTGTTCCAGGTTCGCTCGCGCACCTTGGTCGGTGCTATGTCGTGGTTGTAACGGGGACTGTCGAGGACATCGCTGCCGGCTTCCAGCTCGAACAAGCCGTCGCGCTCGTTCACTTGCGATCTGATCTGTTGCATGGCCGCTCCACTGATCTTTGAATTATTTTTGCTCATCAGGGGCTGGCGGCTTCAATAAACGTGCCGGTTGCCCCGCTTGCGCATCGGGCAGTTCCATAAACACTTTGTAAACAACTGATGTTTATCAGTTTTATTGGATCAACGGGGCAGCACTTGGTTAAAGGTCATGCCACTGGTCCGCCAAGTTGTCCGAACAGTCAGGACTCAATCTGGTGCATCGATGTTTTTCTCACGGTCGCGCATCAACCATAGACCATCCTCAAACGGCTGATTTCACATAAGAAATCTTGACCATATTTAGATCCTGTCAAGTGCGTCAAAATGGGGAGCGGCCGCACCATTTTGCTGATTTTGGCTATTTATCTTTATTTATCAGATAGTTAAAACATTCATAAGCTTATAAAAAATATTCTTGCTGATTCCCATAACTCGGACTAGCTTTTAATCCTGACAGCGATGACAGGAATACAACGGTTGACGCTGGCCTCATATAAAACATCTAGAACCGGCATCAGCCGGTCATGCCTGCGAGGAACTCGGAATGTCTCTGTTGATCCGTGGCGCCACCGTTATTACCCATGATGAAAGTTATCGCGCCGATGTGTATTGCGCAGACGGCGTAATCAAAGCCATTGGCGAAGACCTCGAGGCTCCCGCAGGTGCCGAGATACTTGACGGCAGCGGTCAGTACCTGATGCCCGGCGGCATCGATCCCCACACCCACATGCAACTGCCCTTCATGGGCACCGTGGCCAGCGAAGACTTTTTCAGTGGCACGGCAGCGGGCCTGGCCGGTGGCACCACGTCGATCATCGATTTCGTGATTCCCAATCCGCAACAGTCCCTGATGGAAGCCTTCCATCAGTGGCGTGGCTGGGCCGAAAAGTCGGCGTCCGACTACGGCTTCCACGTCGCCATCACTTGGTGGAGTGAGCAGGTTCGCGAAGAAATGGCCGAGCTGGTGATTCATCACGGGGTCAACAGCTTCAAACATTTCATGGCCTACAAGAACGCGATCATGGCGGCGGATGACACCCTGGTGGCGAGTTTCGAGCGCTGCCTGGAACTGGGCGCAGTGCCGACCGTGCATGCGGAAAACGGTGAGCTGGTGTATCACCTGCAACGCAAACTCATGGCCCAGGGCATGACCGGGCCCGAAGCGCATCCCCTATCGCGCCCCTCGCAGGTGGAAGGCGAAGCCGCGAGTCGCGCCATCCGCATTGCCGAAACCCTCGGCACGCCGCTGTATCTGGTCCACGTCTCGACCAAGGAGGCCCTCGACGAAATCACCTACGCCCGCGCCAAGGGCCAACCGGTCTACGGCGAAGTGCTGGCCGGGCATCTGCTGCTGGACGACAGCGTCTACCGGCACCCGGACTGGCAGACCGCCGCCGGTTACGTGATGAGCCCACCGTTCCGTCCTCGCGGTCACCAGGAGGCGCTCTGGCATGGCTTGCAGGCGGGCAACCTGCACACTACCGCCACCGACCACTGCTGCTTCTGCGCCGAGCAAAAAGCCGCCGGCAAAGACGACTTCAGCAAGATCCCCAACGGCACCGCCGGCATCGAAGACCGCATGGCCGTGTTGTGGGATGAAGGCGTGAACACCGGGCGTTTTTCGATGCAGCAATTCGTCGCGCTGACCTCCACCAACACCGCGAAAATCTTCAACCTCTACCCACGCAAAGGCGCGATCCGCGTCGGCGCCGATGCCGACCTGGTGCTGTGGGACCCACAAGGTACGCGGACGATTTCCGCCAAGACCCATCACCAGCAGGTCGACTTCAACATCTTCGAAGGCAAGACCGTGCGCGGTGTACCGAGCCATACCATCAGCCAGGGGCGCGTGGTCTGGGCCGATGGCGACTTGCGCGCTGAACGTGGTGCCGGGCGCTACATCGAACGGCCGGCATATCCGGCGGTGTTTGATTTGCTGAGCAAACGGGCTGAGTTGAATCAGCCCACTGCTGTTAAACGCTGAAAGCGGCCTCCGGCCTATCGCTGGCAAGCCAGCTCCCACAGGTTATGTGAACGCCCGAGATCCCTGTGGGAGCTGGCTTGCCAGCGAAGAGGCCAGTACAGCCACAAAAAATGCCCATCAGAGGCAGCACCTCAAATAACCGTGAGGCCCAAACCGTGATCAAGACCCTGACCCACCTCCCGCATCCCATTGAGAGCGCGGCCGCCCTCGCCGGCCATTTCACCGACCTGGCGCCGCCACTCAACGATCGCCAGGCTCACCTGGAAGCTTCGCGCTGCCTGTATTGCTACGACGCGCCCTGCGTGAATGCCTGCCCGAGCGAAATCGATATTCCCTCGTTCATCCGCAACATCCATCAGGACAACGTGCAGGGCGCGGCGCAGAAAATCCTCTCGGCCAACATCCTCGGAGGCAGTTGCGCCCGGGTCTGTCCGACCGAGATTCTTTGCCAGCAAGCCTGTGTGCGCAACAACGCCCATGAATGCGCGCCGGTGCTGATCGGCCTGTTACAGCGTTATGCCGTGGACAACGCACACTTCAGCCAGCACCCGTTCCCCCGTGCCGCCGCCACCGGCAAGCGCATTGCCGTGGTGGGTGCCGGGCCCGCCGGGTTGTCCTGCGCCCACCGCAGTGCGATGCACGGCCATGACGTGGTGATTTTCGAGGCCCGTGAAAAGGCCGGCGGCCTGAATGAATACGGGATCGCCAAGTACAAACTGGTGGACGACTACGCACAGAAAGAGCTGGAATTTCTAATGGAGATCGGCGGAATTGAAATCCGCCACGGCCAGAAACTGGGAGAGAACCTGACCCTCAGCGACCTGCATCAACAATTCGACGCGGTGTTCCTCGGCCTTGGTCTCGCAGCCAGCAAGCAGCTGGGCCTGGCCCATGAAGACGCGCCCGGCCTGCTGGCCGCCACCGACTACATCCGCGAACTGCGCCAGGCCGATGACCTGAGCCAGTTACCACTGGCCGACCACTGCATCGTGCTCGGCGCCGGCAACACCGCCATCGACATGGCGGTGCAAATGGCCCGCCTCGGCGCCCACGACGTCAACCTGGTCTATCGCCGTGGCGTCGAGGACATGGGCGCGACCCATCACGAACAGGACATCGCCAAGGCCAATCAGGTACGCCTGATGACCTGGGCCCAACCGGAAGAAGTCTTGCTCGATGACCAAGGCCAGGTGCGCGGCATGCGATTCGCCCGCACCCATCTGGTTGAAGGCCGCTTGCAAACCACCGGTGAAACCTTCGAGCTGGCCGCCGACGCGATTTTCAAGGCCATCGGCCAGGCCTTCGACAGCAGCGCCCTCGCCGATCCGCTGGCCCGGGAACTCAAGCGTCAGGGTGAGCGCATCCAGGTGGACGAAAACCTGCGCACCAGCATCCCCGGCGTGTATGCCGGCGGCGACTGCACCAGCCTCGACCAGGATCTCACCGTGCAGGCGGTGCAGCACGGCAAACGCGCCGCCGAGGCGATCAACGCTCAACTGATGCTCAACGTGGAGGCTGCATAAATGGCCGATCTGTCGATTGTCTTCGCTGGCATCAAGTCCCCCAACCCGTTCTGGCTGGCCTCCGCGCCGCCGACCGACAAGGCCTACAACGTGGTCCGCGCCTTCGAGGCCGGCTGGGGCGGCGTGGTCTGGAAAACCCTGGGGGAAGACCCGGCGGCGGTGAACGTGTCGTCGCGCTATTCGGCGCACTTCGGGGCGAACCGGGAGGTACTGGGTTTCAACAACATCGAACTGATCACCGACCGCTCCCTGGAGATCAACCTGCGGGAAATCACCCAGGTCAAGAAGGACTGGCCGGACCGCGCGTTGATCGTCTCGCTGATGGTGCCCTGCGTCGAAGAATCCTGGAAACACATCCTGCCGCTGGTGGAGGCCACGGGGGCCGACGGCATCGAGCTGAACTTCGGTTGCCCCCACGGCATGCCCGAGCGCGGTATGGGCGCGGCGGTCGGCCAGGTGCCGGAATACGTCGAGCAGGTCACCCGCTGGTGCAAGACCTATTGCTCATTGCCGGTGATCGTCAAGCTGACGCCGAACATCACCGACATCCGCGTGGCTGCCCGCGCGGCGCACCGTGGCGGCGCGGATGCAGTGTCGCTGATCAACACGATCAACTCGATCACCAGCGTCAACCTGGAGCGCATGGTTGCCAATCCGATTGTCGGCAGCCAAAGCACCCATGGCGGCTATTGCGGCTCGGCGGTCAAGCCGATCGCCTTGAACATGGTCGCCGAAATCGCCCGCGACCCGCAGACCCATGGCCTGCCCATCAGCGGCATTGGCGGCATCGGCAACTGGCGCGATGCCGCTGAATTCATCGCCCTGGGCAGCGGCTCGGTGCAAGTGTGCACGGCGGCGATGCTGCATGGCTTCCGCATCGTCGAGGAGATGAAAGACGGCTTGTCACGCTGGATGGACACCCAGGGCTACACCAGCATCGCCGAGTTTTCCGGGCGCGCGGTGGGCAATACCACCGACTGGAAGTACCTGGACATCAACTATCAGGTGATCGCGAAGATCGATCAGGAGGCGTGCATTGGTTGTGGGCGCTGCCATATCGCTTGTGAGGACACCTCGCACCAGGCGGTGGCCAGCCTCAAGCAGGCGGACGGTACGCATAAGTACCAGGTGATCGAGGATGAGTGTGTGGGCTGCAACCTGTGCCAGATCACCTGTCCGGTGCAGGATTGCATCGAGATGGTGCCCATGGAAAACGGCAAGCCGTTTCTGGACTGGAATCATGATCCGCGCAATCCGTACCATGTCGCGGTTTGAGTTCTGCGGCGTCTGAACTGACGCCTTCGCGGGCAAGCCCGCTCCCACAGGTTTTGTGAACGCCAGAGAAACCTGTGGGAGCGGGCTTGCCCGCGATGAGGCCATCAGCAACACCGAAGGCCTCAGGGCTCCAACCCAATCCCCCGCAAAATCACACTGGTCACCGTCTGCACCGCCCGCTCGAACTGCATGTCCGACAACGGCTGATGATCATTCAAAATATTTACCTGGTGATCAAAGTCGGCATAGTGCTGGGTCGAGGCCCAGATCATGTACAGCAGGCTTGAAGGCTCCACCGGCAGGATGCGCCCGTCGTCCACCCACTGGCGAATCTTCGCTTCCTTCATCTTGGCCCAGTCGTACAGGCTCGCGTCCAGGGTCTCACCCAGGGTCGGCGCGCCGTGGATGATTTCGTTGGCCCAGACTTTCGAGCCGTAGGGCCGGCTGCGTGAGTGGTTCATCTTGGCGCGGATGTAGCTGCTGAGCACTACACGGGGGTCGTCGAACATCTCGAAGCACAGGGCGTCCTGCTTCCACACTTCCAGCAGGTCGAACAGCACGGCGCTGTACAGTTCGGTCTTGGTGCTGAAGTAGTAATGCAGGTTGGAGCGCGGCAGTTGCACTTCGGCGGCGATGTCGGCCATGGCGGTGCTGCCAAAGCCTTTTTCGGCGAAGACCTTCTCGGCCCCCAGCAGAATTTTCTCGACGTTACTGCGACGGATCTCGATCTTGTGATTGCCCATGAGGGCTCCCTGACAACAACATTAAACAAGACTAGCATCCGCTCTAGCTCGCGGCGACAGGGCACAGGCAATCTTCGTACGACCAGGCTTGCACAGCTGGACTGCGCCTCACTTCGAACCTGCCGCTAAAGCACTCATCCTGCGCCCCCACAAAGTCATCGTATAACTTCCAATTGACAACCCCTGAAAATCCCGCAAATATCGCCGCCAACGTTGTACGACGACGTATAACAAAAATAAAAACAAAAAGCAGCAAGGGAGCGTCACAGTGAGCCAGCTCGTCCGCGATTCGTCCGCCCGTACCCCACGCCCATCCTTCACCCGCTTGCAGACGCTGAGCCTGTTCGGTTGCACCAGCCTGGCCCTCGCCCTGCCCGTCAGCAGCCAGGCCGAAGGCTTCACCGATGACGCCAAAGCCACGCTGAACCTGCGCAACGCCTACTTCAATCGCAACTACATCAACCCGGCCTACCCCCAGGGCAAGGCTGAGGAGTGGACACAGAACTTCATCCTCGACGCGAAGTCCGGCTACACCCAGGGGCCGGTCGGCTTCGGTGTGGATCTGCTGGGCCTGTATTCGCAGAAGCTCGATGGCGGCAAAGGCACCGGGGGTACGCAGTTGCTGCCGATCCACGGTGACGGCCGCCCGGCCGACAACTTCGGGCGCCTGGGCGTGGCGCTCAAGGGCAAGATTTCGAAAACCGAACTGAAGGTCGGCGAATGGATGCCGGTGCTGCCGATCCTGCGTTCCGACGACGGCCGCTCGCTGCCGCAGACCTTTCGCGGCGGCCAGGTGACCTCCACCGAGATCAGCGGCCTGACACTCTACGGCGGGCAGTTCCGGCAGAACAGCCCGCGCAACGATGCGAGCATGGAAGACATGTTCATGAACGGCAAATCGGCGGCCTTTTCCTCGGATCGCTTCAATTTCGGCGGCGGCGAATACGCCTTCAACGAGAAACGCACCCAGGTCGGCGTGTGGTATGCGCAGCTCAGCGACATCTACCAACAGCAATACTTCAACCTCAGCCACAGCCAGCCCATCGGCGACTGGACCCTTGGCGCCAACCTCGGCTACTTCATCGGCAAGGAAGATGGCAGCGCCCTCGCCGGCGACCTCGACAACAAGACCGCGTTTGCCCTGCTCTCGGCCAAGTACGGCGGCAACACCTTCTACATCGGCCTGCAAAAACTCAGCGGCGATGACGTGTGGATGCGGGTCAACGGCACCAGCGGCGGGACCCTGGCCAACGACAGCTACAACTCCAGCTACGACAACGCCCGGGAGAAGTCCTGGCAGGTGCGTCATGACTACAACTTCGTGGCCCTCGGCATTCCCGGCCTGACGTTGATGAACCGCTACATCAGCGGCGACAACGTGCACACCGGCACCATCACCGACGGCAAGGAATGGGGTCGCGAATCGGAACTGGCCTACACCGTGCAGAGCGGCGCGCTGAAAAACCTCAACGTCAAATGGCGCAATGCGAGCATCCGCAAGGATTTCAGCACCAACGAGTTCGATGAGAACCGGCTCTTCATCAGTTATCCGATTTCGTTGTTGTAACGCACCCCTTGTGGGAGCTGGCTTGCCAGCGATGAACCTGAGAACGCTGCTGGGTGTCAGGCTTCCAGCGTTATCGTTGACGACCATCGCGAGCAGGCTCGCTCCCACAGGTTCCGGGCCAGTCCAGAGATTTAATCCCGGCAGGAGGGAGACGACCCTCCGTCAATTTCCACTAATGTCGCGTTGACAAAAACCGGAAAGTCTACCGATACTTCAGCAAAGTCGTACGACAACCTACAACGACCGAATAACAACAATTGCTTGCCAGGGATTCCCATGACAACCACCGCAACCGCCCAAACGCCCTTCAATCGCCTGCTGCTGACCGGTGCTGCCGGTGGCTTGGGCAAAGTCCTGCGCGAGAGCCTGCGCCCGTACGCCAATGTCATTCGCCTGTCGGACATCGCCGACATCGCCCCCGCCATCGATGATCGCGAGGAAGTCGTACCCTGCGACCTCGCCGACAAGCACGCCGTGCACCAACTGGTCGAAGGCGTGGACGCGATCCTGCATTTTGGCGGCGTGTCGGTTGAGCGCTCGTTCGAAGAGATCCTCGGCGCCAACATCTGCGGCGTCTTCCACATCTACGAGGCGGCGCGCCGGCACGGCGTCAAGCGCGTGATCTTCGCCAGTTCCAACCACGTGATCGGCTTCTACAAGCAGGACGAAGTCATCGACGCCCACTCCCCTCGCCGCCCCGACAGCTACTACGGTTTGTCCAAGTCCTACGGCGAAGACATGGCCACCTTCTACTTCGATCGCTACGGCATCGAGACCGTCAGCGTGCGCATCGGCTCTTCGTTCCCCGAACCGCAAAACCGCCGGATGATGAGCACCTGGCTGAGCTTCGGCGACCTCACCCAACTCCTCGAACGTGCGCTCTATACCCCGAACGTCGGCCACACCGTGGTCTACGGCGCCTCCGATAACAAGGACATCTGGTGGGACAACCGCTACGCCAG
The DNA here is from genome assembly GCF_028471945.1 of Pseudomonas sp. WJP1. Lineage (NCBI taxonomy): Bacteria > Pseudomonadati > Pseudomonadota > Gammaproteobacteria > Pseudomonadales > Pseudomonadaceae > Pseudomonas > Pseudomonas sp. WJP1. The sequence goes on along the minus strand of NZ_CP110128.1, from coordinate 3,216,813 downwards.
TGCCCTGGGCTACGCCCCGCAGGACAGCTCCGAAGTATTCCGCGAAAAAGTCGAAGCCCTGCCGTTGCCAGCCGCCGATGACCCGGCGCGGGTTTACCAGGGTGGTGCCTTTTGCGCGGCAGGCCCGTTCGGCGACTGATCACCCCTGACCCGGATCCCCAGCACAACCAACCCAAGGAATGAGTTGCCATGTCAGCCGAACTGATTGTCGATGCCCGCAACGCGGTGGGTGAAAGCCCGGTCTGGGTCCCCGAGGAAAACGCCCTGTACTGGGTCGATATTCCCGCCGGGGGCCTGCAACGCTGGAGCGCACAAACCGGGCATGTGCACGCCTGGAAAACCCCGCAGATGCTCGCCTGCATCGCCCGTCACCCCGACGGCGGCTGGGTCGCGGGCATGGAGAGCGGGTTCTTCCATCTGCAGGCGCATGAAGACGGCAGCCTCGACAGCGCCCCCCTGGCCCACGTCGATCACGCTCGCCCCGGCATGCGCCTCAACGATGGTCGCTGCGACCGTCAGGGCCGTTTCTGGGCCGGCAGCATGGTGCTGGACATGAACGCCAATGCCGCGGTGGGCACGCTCTATCGCTACGACGCCGGGCAACAGGGGCCGCTGCAGGCACAGATGAACGGCCTGATCGTGCCCAACGGCCTGGCCTTCAGCCCGGACGGCAAGACGATGTACCTGTCCGACTCCCATCCATTGGTGCAGCAGGTCTGGGCCTTCGATTACGACATCGACAGCGGCACCCCTTCCAACCGCCGCGTGTTCATCGACATGAATCAGCACGACGGTCGCCCTGATGGCGCGGCGGTCGATGCCGAGGGTTGTTACTGGATCTGCGGCAACGATGCCGGGCTGGTTCACCGCTTCACCCCCGACGGTCGACTGGACCGTTCCCTCGCCGTACCGGTGAAAAAACCGAGCATGTGCGCCTTCGGTGGCAGTCGCCTGGACACCTTGTTCGTGACCTCGATTCGCCCGGGAGACGACCAGGATGAACAGTCGCTGGCCGGTGGCGTGTTCGCCCTGGACCCCGGCGTCAAGGGTTTGCCGGAGCCGCTCTTCAAGCAATGAATGCAACTGTTGGCGCTACACCGCTGTGCCTTGAATAACAAAAACAACAAATCTGGAGACACCCCCAATGGACTTCAAACGCACCTTGCTCGCCGCAGCACTCCCCCTGGCCTTCACCCTCAGCAGCGCCGCCCATGCGCTGGAAATCAAATTTGCCGACATCCACCCCGCGGGCTACCCGACGGTGGTTGCCGAAGAACAGCTGGGCAAGACCCTGGTCGCCGACAGCGATGGCAAGCTGACCTTCAAGATGTTCGCCGGCGGTGTGCTCGGCTCGGAAAAAGAAGTGGTCGAGCAGGCCCAGGTCGGCGCCATCCAGATGGCCCGGGTCAGCCTGGGCATCGTCGGCCCGGTGGTGCCGGACGTGAACGTGTTCAACATGCCGTTCGTGTTCCGTGACCAGGCGCACATGCGCAAGGTCATCGATGGCGAAGTCGGCGACGAGATCCTCGACAAGATCACCCAGTCCGAATTCAACCTCGTCGCCCTGGCCTGGATGGATGGCGGCACGCGCAACATCTACACCAAGAAACCGGTGCGCAGCCTGGAAGATCTCAAGGGCATGAAGATCCGCGTGCAAGGCAATCCGATGTTCATCGAAACCATCAACGCCATGGGCGGCAACGGCATCGCCATGGACACCGGCGAAATCTTCAGCGCCCTGCAGACCGGTGTGATCGACGGCGCGGAGAACAACCCGCCGACCCTGCTCGAACATAATCACTACCAGAACGCCAAGTTCTACAGCCTGACCGGGCACCTGATCCTGCCCGAGCCGATCGTGATGTCGAAGATCACCTGGAACAAACTCACCCCCGAGCAGCAGGCTCTGGTGAAGAAGACCGCCAAAGCCGCGCAGGCGCAGGAGCGCACCCTGTGGGATGCCAAATCGGCCAGCAGCGAAGAAAAACTCAAGGCTGCCGGCGTCGAGTTCATCACCGTCGACAAAAAACCTTTCTATGAAGCGACCGCCTCGATCCGCGAGAAATACGGCGCGCCCTACGCGGACCTGATCAAGCGCATCGAAGCCGTCCAGTAACCCTCCCTGCATTCAAGAAAGGCCCGGCACGTACTGACCTGGGTGACGGTCTGTGCGTGCCCGGTTACGGTGGAACCCGATGAAGAATCTACTGCTGCGTTTCAATGACAAGCTCTACATGACCTGTATCTGGGTCGCGGGGCTGTCCGTCCTGGCCATCGCGCTGATCATTCCCTGGGGCGTGTTTGCCCGCTATGTGCTCGGCACCGGCTCGAGCTGGCCCGAGCCCACGGCGATCCTGCTGATGATGGTCTTCACCTTCATCGGCGCCGCCGCCAGTTACCGTTCCGGTTCGCACATGGCGGTGGCCATGCTCACTGACCGCATGTCGCCGCAACTGCGCCAGGCCATGAGCGTGTTTTCCCAATTGCTGATGGCAACCATCTGCCTGTTCATGACCGTCTGGGGCAGCAAGCTGTGCCTGTCGACCTGGAACCAGTTCATGAGCGCCCTGCCGACCCTGCGCGTGGGCATCACCTACATGCCGATTCCCGTGGGCGGTCTGCTGACGCTGATCTTTGTCCTGGAAAAACTCTTGTTCGGTGACCAGAGCAACCGTCGGGTCGTACGTTTCGACCACGTTGAAGAAAACGAAGGGGCTGCCTGAATGGACGCTTTTATTCTGCTGGGCAGTTTTATCGCGTTGATCCTGATCGGTATGCCGGTCGCCTACGCGCTGGGGCTTTCCGCGCTGATCGGCGCGTTCTGGATCGATATTCCGTTCCAGGCGCTGATGATCCAGGTCGCCGGTGGCGTCAACAAGTTTTCCCTGCTGGCGATTCCATTCTTCGTCCTCGCCGGTGCGATCATGGCCGAGGGCGGGATGTCCCGGCGCCTGGTGGCGTTTGCCGGGGTGCTGGTCGGGTTCGTGCGCGGTGGCTTGTCGCTGGTCAACATCATGGCGTCGACCTTCTTCGGCGCGATCTCCGGCTCCTCGGTGGCCGACACCGCCTCGGTCGGTTCGGTGCTGATTCCGGAAATGGAACGTCGCGGCTATCCCCGTGAGTTCGCCACCGCCGTGACCGTCAGCGGTTCGGTGCAAGCGCTGCTGACCCCGCCGAGCCACAACTCGGTGCTTTACTCGCTGGCAGCAGGCGGTACGGTGTCGATTGCCTCGCTGTTCATGGCCGGCGTGGTCCCGGGCCTGTTGATGAGCGCGTGCCTGATGGTGTTGTGCCTGATCTTCGCGAAAAAGCGTGACTACCCCAAGGGCGAAGTCATTCCGATGCGCGAAGCGCTGAAGATTTGCGGGGAAGCGTTGTGGGGCCTGATGGCGATGGTCATCATTCTTGGCGGGATACTGAGCGGGATCTTCACGGCGACCGAGTCGGCGGCGATTGCAGTGCTGTGGGCGTTCTTCGTGACCATGTTCATCTACCGCGACTACAAGTGGAGCGAGCTGCCGAAACTGATGCACCGCACGGTGCGCACGATTTCGATCGTGATGATCCTGATCGGCTTCGCCGCCAGCTTCGGCTACATCATGACCCTGATGCAGATCCCGGCAAAGATCACCACGATGTTCCTGACCCTGTCGGACAACCGTTACGTGATCCTGATGTGCATCAACGTCATGCTGCTGTTGCTGGGCACCGTGATGGACATGGCGCCGCTGATCCTGATCCTCACGCCGATCCTGATGCCGGTAATTCTCGGCATCGGCGTGGACCCGGTGCAGTTCGGCATGATCATGCTGGTGAACCTGGGGATCGGCTTGATTACACCGCCGGTGGGCGCGGTACTCTTCGTGGGGTCGGCCGTGGGTAAGGTCAGCATCGAGTCAACCGTCAAGGCGCTGCTGCCGTTTTACGGCGTGCTGTTCCTGGTGTTGATGGCCGTGACCTACATTCCTGCGCTGTCGTTGTGGTTGCCGCATTTGGTGTTGTAACCCGTTTGATCTCGCAACGCTTTAACTGTAGGAGCCAGGCTTGCCGGCGAAGGCGTTCTCAAATACGTCTTCGCCGGCAAGCCGGGCTCCTACAAGGGCAATCCACGTATTCCCTCTTGATCGCTGGTGAACATGAAACCAACATTGCTCGAACTCGAAGACCCATTCACCCACCTCACCCTCGCCCCCGAACTCGGCGGCAGCATCGTCAACTGGTCCGTACGCAACACGGGCCAGCCGTTGCTGCGCCACGCCGATGAGCACGCCTTGAACACCGGCCTTCCCGGCAAGCTGGGCTGCTTCCCTTTAGTGCCGTGGTCCAACCGCATTGCCCAAGGGGGGTTCGACTGCCCGGATGGCTGGCAACCGCTGAAACCCAACAGCCTCACCGATCCCCTGCCGATTCACGGCAGCGCCTGGCAGCAGCCGTGGCAGGTGGTTTCCACAACCGCAGATGAAGTCGTGCTGCAACTCGATAGCAGCGAGCCCTTTGCCTATTGCGCCCGCCAACGTTTCCGTCTGAGCGAAGGCAAGCTGAGCATCGAATTGAGCGTCACCCATTTGGCCGAACGCGCGGCCTGGCATGGTCTGGGGTTGCACCCGTACCTGCCGCGCAGCGCAGGCACGCGGCTGCAGGCAACGGCTGGGCAAGTGTGGTTGTGCGACAGCGCCAAGCTGCCGACCGAGTTGGGTTCATTGCCCGCCGAATGGGATTTTCGGCAGCTCAAGGCACTGCCCGATACCTTGGTCGACAACGGTTTCTGCCAATGGGATGGTCACTGCCTGATCCAGCAACCCGATCTCGGTTACGAACTGGAGTGCCAGGCCACCGGCAGCGACTACTACCTGCTCTACTGCCCGGTAGGCCTGGGTTTTTTCTGCATCGAACCGGTCAGCCACCCGGTCAACGCGCACCACCTGCCCGGCCGGCCAGGGTTGCGCTTGCTGGAGCAAGGTCAATCGGCAGAATTGACGTTCACCCTGCAATACCGCCCCACACTAACTGTAGGAGCCAGGCTTGCCGGCGAAGAACGATGACGCGGTATTGCAGGTACACCGCGGCGCCTGGTTCGCCGGCAAGTCGGATCGCCGCCCGCTTGCTCCTACAGGCGAACGACGATGACGCGGTATTGCGGGTTCAGAGACCTGCCCGCAACAGCATGTAGCCGGCAACCACCAGGCAGACGCTGGCGAATCCAACCTGCAATGCCCGCGCCGGTACTCGTACGCAAAGCTTTCGGCCGATGACCATGCCGACGATGCTGGCGACGATGAAGGCAACCCCCAAGCCGTCGATGCGCACCCCGGCATGCAAGGCGCCGATCACGCCGATGGCCGAGATCAGGCTGATGACCATCAGGGACGTGGCGATGATGCCGCGCATCTGCACGTCGGTCAGCTGCTTGAAGGCCGGCACGATCAAAAAACCGCCACCCACGCCCAGCAAACCCGAGACCACACCGGTCACCGCACCGAGGGCCGCCAGGGTCGCGGTGCATTTGGCGGTCCAGGAAAAGCGCCCGGTCTGCTGGTCGAGCATGCAGTTCTTCTGGCCCCAGTTGGCGTGACCATGATCGCTGGGCCCCTCGTCCTTGCGCTCGCGACGCAACATCCGCGCAGCCACCATGACCATCAGCAGGCTGAACAGGATCATCAGGACTTTTTCCGGCAGCCGATGAGCGAAGTAGATGCCCAGCGGGGAAAAAATCGCGCCCAGCAAGGCAATCAACAGCGCCGCGCGATAGCGCACCAGGCCATGGCGCAAGCCGTCGATGGCACCGACCGCCGCCGCGCTGCCCACCGCGAACAGCGCAACGGGCGCCGCCGTGGTCATGCTCCAGCCCAGCCCCAACACCAGCGCCGGTACCGCCAGAATGCCGCCCCCGGCCCCGGTCAGTCCGAGCACCAGCCCCATGACCACCCCAAAAAGACTCGCCAGCAACATAGAACGCTCGTAATCCATGACAAAGGCCGGGAACGCCCGGTATCGATAGTGTGACAGGATAGAGCCCGCCGAATTTTTTTCATCAACTGAATGCATCGCGGGCTGGTCAGCGCAGGGAAAATGAAACTACCCTCATGACGTGCCCATGAAGAAAAACCCACATGCCTGCCCTGATTGAAGCTTTTTTTGACGATGCCTCGTCGACCTACAGTTACGTCATCTACGAAACCGATGGCGGACAATGCGCAATCGTCGACCCGGTGCTCGACTACACCCCGGCTGCCGGACGGACCGACACCCTGAAGGCCGACCGGATCATCGCTTTCGTGCGCGAGCACCGCTTGCAGGTGCAATGGCTGCTGGAAACCCACGCCCACGCCGATCACCTGTCCGCCGCGCCTTACCTGCGCCGGGAACTGGGCGGCAAGATCGCCATCGGCCAGTCGATCTGCAAGGTGCAGGGCGTGTTCAAGCGCCTGTTCAACCTTGAACCGGAATTTTGCGTCGACGGCTCCCAGTTCGATCACCTGTTCGCCCCGCACGAGTCATTCCGTATCGGCAACCTCAAGGCCACCGCCCTGCATGTGCCTGGCCATACCCCGGCGGACATGGCTTACCTGATCGACGGCGACATCATCCTGGTCGGCGATACCCTGTTCATGCCGGACGTCGGCACCGCCCGCTGCGACTTTCCCGGCGGCGACGCGCACCAGATGTTCACCTCGATCCACAAGCTGCTGGCCTTCCCCGCCAGCGTGCGCCTCTACGTCTGCCACGACTACCCGCCGGAGGGCCGCGAACCGCAGTGCATGAGCACCGTCGGCGAGCAACGAAAGAGCAACATCCACGTGCGCGACGGCATCGACGAAGCCGCGTTCGTCGACATGCGCACCCGACGCGATGCCGGGTTGGGCATGCCGACGCTGCTGTTGCCGGCGATACAGGTCAATGTGCGTGCGGGGAATTTGCCACCGGCGGAGGACAATGGCGTGGTCTACCTGAAGATCCCGATCAACAAATTTTAAGATCTTTTGATTTTCAGGTGCCCAGGGTCAACCCATTCGCCGGCAACGGCAGCGCTGTCTTATAACGCACCTGCTTGAGCGCAAAGCTCGAACGGATATTGGCGACGCCCGGCACCTTGGTCAGAAAGTCCATCATGAAGCGCTCCAGCGACTGGATGGTCGGCACCAGCACCCGGATCAGGTAATCCGGATCCCCAGCCATCAGGTAGCACTCCATCACCTCGGGGCGATCGGAGATCGCCTCTTCGAAATGCTGCAACGCCTCTTCCACCTGCTTTTCCAGGCTGACGTGGATGAACACATTGACGTGCAGCCCCAGCAGATCGGCATCCAGCAGGGTCACCTGCTCACGGATCAAGCCCAGTTCCTCCATCGCCTTGACCCGGTTGAAGCACGGCGTCGGTGACAGGTTGACCGAGCGGGCCAGGTCGGCGTTGGTGATGCGTGCGTTCTCCTGAAGACTGTTGAGAATGCCGATATCGGTACGGTCCAGTTTGCGCATGAGACAAAAACACCTGTTTTTTATGTTTATGCAGATTTTTTATCTGGAAATGATCTTGGGCGCAACGAAACAGAGAGAAATATTCTTCTTGGCCGGGCCTATGATTGTTGTAGGACAAGATTTCTTCCACAGAACGAAATCTGTCAGCTCACTACAAGAAATTCACAAGATCGAGCGTAGAAGCCATGACCCAAGCGTATGAACCGCTTCGCCTGCACGTTCCCGAACCCTCGGGCCGCCCCGGCTGCAAGACCGACTTCTCCTACCTGCACCTGACCGATGCCGGTACGGTGCGCAAACCCCCTATCGACGTTGAACCGGCAGACACCGCCGACCTGGCCCGAGGCCTGATTCGCGTGCTCGACGACCAGGGCAACGCCCTGGGGCCGTGGGCCGAAGGCGTGCCCGCGGAGATCCTGCGCAAGGGCATGCGCGCCATGCTCAAGACGCGGATCTACGACAACCGCATGGTGGTCGCCCAGCGTCAGAAAAAAATGTCGTTCTACATGCAGAGCCTCGGCGAAGAAGCCATCGGCAGCGCCCAGGCCCTGGCCCTGAACATCGACGACATGTGCTTCCCGACCTACCGTCAGCAGAGCATCCTGATGGCCCGTGAGGTTCCACTGGTGGACCTGATCTGCCAACTGCTGTCCAACGAGCGCGATCCGCTCAAGGGACGCCAGCTGCCGATCATGTACTCGGTCAAAGAAGCCGGTTTCTTCACCATTTCCGGCAACCTCGCCACCCAATTCGTACAAGCTGTAGGCTGGGCCATGGCCTCGGCGATCAAAGGCGACACCAAAATCGCCTCGGCCTGGATCGGCGACGGCGCCACCGCCGAATCGGACTTCCACACCGCCCTGACGTTCGCCCACGTATACCGCGCGCCGGTGATCCTCAACGTGGTCAACAACCAGTGGGCCATCTCCACCTTCCAGGCGATTGCCGGTGGTGAAGCCACCACCTTCGCCGGGCGTGGCGTCGGTTGCGGCATCGCCTCCCTGCGGGTCGACGGCAACGATTTCTACGCGGTCTACGCCGCTTCCGCCTGGGCCGCCGAACGCGCGCGCCGCAACCTCGGCCCGACCATGATCGAATGGGTCACCTACCGCGCCGGCCCGCACTCGACCTCTGACGATCCATCCAAATACCGTCCTGCCGACGACTGGAGCCACTTCCCGTTGGGCGATCCGATCGCGCGTCTCAAGCAGCACCTGATCAAGGTCGGCCACTGGTCCGAAGAGGAACACAGCGCCGTCAGCGCCGAGCTGGAAGCAGAAGTGATCGCCGCACAGAAAGAAGCCGAACAGTACGGCACCCTCGCCGGTGGCCAGATTCCAAGCGCCGCGACCATGTTCGAAGACGTCTACAAAGAGATGCCGGAGCATTTGAAGCGCCAGCGTCAGGAGTTGGGGATCTGACATGAACGATCACAACAACAATATCGAGCTGGAAACCGCCATGACCACGACCACCATGACCATGATCCAGGCCCTGCGCTCGGCCATGGATGTGATGCTTGAGCGCGACCAGGACGTCGTGGTGTTTGGCCAGGACGTCGGTTATTTCGGTGGCGTGTTCCGTTGCACCGAAGGCCTGCAGACCAAGTACGGCACCTCCCGCGTGTTCGACGCGCCGATCTCGGAAAGCGGCATCGTCGGCACCGCCGTGGGCATGGGCGCCTACGGCCTGCGCCCGGTGGTGGAAATCCAGTTCGCCGACTACGTGTACCCGGCCTACGACCAGATCATTTCCGAAGCCGCCCGCCTGCGTTATCGCTCGGCCGGCGAATTCACCGCGCCGTTGACCCTGCGCATGCCTTGCGGCGGCGGCATCTACGGTGGCCAGACCCACAGCCAGAGCATTGAGGCGCTGTTCACCCAGGTATGCGGCCTGCGCACCGTCATGCCGTCCAACCCCTACGACGCCAAGGGCCTGCTGATTGCCTCCATCGAAAACGATGACCCGGTGATCTTCCTCGAGCCCAAGCGCCTGTACAACGGCCCGTTCGACGGCCACCACGAGCGCCCGGTGACCCCGTGGTCGAAACACCCGGCCGCACAGGTGCCCGACGGCTACTACACCGTGCCGCTGGACGTTGCCGCCATTGCCCGTCCCGGCAAGGACGTCACCGTGCTGACCTACGGCACCACCGTGTACGTGTCGCAAGTTGCCGCTGAAGAAAGCGGCGTGGACGCCGAAGTCATCGACCTGCGCAGCCTGTGGCCACTGGACCTGGAAACCATCACCAAGTCGGTGAAGAAAACCGGGCGCTGCGTGATCGTTCACGAAGCGACTCGCACCTGTGGTTTCGGCGCCGAACTGGCCGCGCTGGTGCAAGAACACTGCTTCCACCACCTGGAAGCGCCGATCGAACGCGTCACCGGTTGGGACACCCCATACCCGCACGCGCAGGAGTGGGCGTATTTCCCAGGGCCGTCCCGTGTGGGCGCGGCGTTGAAACGGGTCATGGAGGTCTGAATGGGCACGCACGTTATCAAGATGCCGGACATTGGCGAAGGCATCGCAGAAGTTGAATTGTCTCAGTGGCACGTGAAAGTCGGCGACATGGTCGTCGAGGATCAGGTGCTGGCCGATGTCATGACCGACAAGGCAATGGTGGATATCCCGTCCCCCGTGCATGGCAAGGTGATCGCTCTTGGCGGCCAGCCGGGCGAAGTCATGGCGGTTGGCAGCATCCTGATCAGCATTGAAGTCGAAGGCGCGGGGAACGTTAAGGCGTCGGCTGCGCCAGCACCGGCGGCCGTCAAGGAAGCGCCGGTAGCCGCTGCGCCGAAAGTCGAAGCGGTGGTGGAAAACAAACCGGTGGCGGCACCGCGTCCGGCAGCCGTTTGCCAGGGCCCGATGGTCGCTCGCCAAGCCAATGAGCGTCCACTGGCCTCCCCTGCCGTACGCAAACATGCGCTGGACCTGGGCATTCAATTACGTCTGGTACGTGGCTCCGGCCCGGCCGGTCGTGTGCTGCACGAAGACCTGGATGCCTATCTGGCTCAAGGTCAGTCCAATGCTTCGTCGGTCAGCAGCGGTTACATCCAGCGCAACGATGAAGAGCAGATCCCGGTGATCGGCATGCGCCGCAAGATCGCCCAGCGCATGCAGGACGCCACCCAACGTGCCGCGCACTTCAGCTATGTCGAGGAAATCGACGTGACTGCCGTGGAAGAACTGCGCGCGCACCTCAACGAAAAACACGGTGCCACCCGCGGCAAGCTGACCTTGCTGCCGTTCCTGGTCCGCGCCCTGGTCGTGGCCCTGCGCGACTTCCCGCAGATCAACGCCCGTTACGACGACGAAGCCCAGGTCATCACCCGCCTCGGCGCGGTGCACGTGGGCATCGCCACCCAGGCCGATATTGGCTTGATGGTGCCGGTGGTACGTCACGCCGAAGCTCGCAGCCTGTGGGACAACGCGGCGGAGATCTCCCGCTTGGCCACTGCCGCCCGAAACGGCAAGGCCAGCCGCGACGAACTGTCCGGCTCGTCCATCACCCTGACCAGCCTCGGCGCGTTGGGCGGCATCGTCAGCACCCCGGTGCTGAACTTGCCGGAAGTGGCGATCGTCGGCGTGAACAAGATCGTCGAACGGCCGATGGTGATCAAAGGCCAGATCGTGATCCGCAAGATGATGAACCTCTCCAGTTCCTTCGATCACCGGGTGGTCGATGGCATGGACGCGGCGCTCTTCATCCAGGCCGTGCGCGGCCTGCTCGAACAACCCGCTACCCTGTTTGTGGAGTAAGTCATGCAAACTTTGCACACCACGCTGCTGATCATCGGCGGCGGCCCTGGCGGTTATGTGACGGCGATCCGTGCCGGCCAGTTGGGCATTTCGACCATTCTGGTGGAAGGCGAATCGTTGGGCGGCACCTGCCTGAACATCGGCTGCATCCCGTCCAAGGCGCTGATTCACGTCGCCGAGCAGTTCCATCAGACCCGGCATCACAGCCAGCAGTCGGCGTTGGGCATCACCGTGTCGGCCCCCACGCTGGACATCGGCAAAAGCGTCGAGTGGAAGGACGGCATTGTCGATCGCCTGACCACCGGCGTCGCGGCGCTACTTAAAAAGAACAAGGTCCAGGTCATTCAAGGCTGGGCGAAAGTGGTTGACGGTAAAACCGTCGACGTCGGCGACACGCGCATTATTTGCGAACACCTGGTGCTGGCCACTGGGTCCAAAAGCGTGAACCTGCCGATACTGCCGATTGGCGGGCCGATCATTTCCTCCACCGAAGCCCTGGCGCCGACGTCCGTGCCCAAGCGCCTGATCGTGGTCGGTGGCGGCTACATCGGCCTGGAACTGGGGATTGCCTATCGCAAACTCGGTACCGACGTCAGCGTGGTGGAGGCTCAGGAACGCATCCTGCCGGCCTACGACGCGGAACTGACCCAGCCGGTGCATGAAGAACTGAAGAAACTTGGCGTGAGACTTTACTTGAATCACAGCGTTCAAGGCTTTGATTCAAATACAAATACACTTCAAGTCAGGACGCCCGATGATCGTACGTTGAATCTGGAAACAGATCAGGTGCTGGTCGCTGTGGGCCGTAAACCGAACACTCAGGGCTGGAACCTCGAAGCGCTGAACCTTGCGATGAACGGCGCCTCGATCAACATCGACGACCGCTGCCAGACCAGCATGCGCAACGTCTATGCCATCGGCGACCTCAGTGGCGAACCGATGCTCGCCCACCGGGCCATGGCCCAGGGAGAGATGGTGGCCGAGCTGATCAGCGGCAAGAGCCGCGAGTTCAACCCCACCGCCATCGCTGCCGTGTGCTTTACCGACCCGGAACTGGTGGTGGTCGGCAAGACCCCGGACGAAGCCAAGGCGGCAGGCTGGGACTGCATCGTGTCGAGCTTCCCGTTCGCGGCCAATGGCCGGGCGATGACGCTGGAATCGAAAAGCGGCTTCGTGCGCGTGGTCGCTCGTCGGGATAATCATGTGATTGTCGGCTGGCAGGCAGTGGGTGTCGGGGTGTCCGAATTGTCCACGGCGTTCGCGCAAAGCCTGGAGATGGGCGCGCGGCTGGAAGACATCGGCGGCACCATCCATGCGCATCCAACCTTGGGTGAGGCGGTTCAGGAAGCGGCGTTGCGTGCCTTGGGTCACGCGCTGCACCTGTGATTCAGAACAATTGATGGCGGCAGGGATGGCCCCATCGCCAGCAGGCTGGCTCCCACATTTGGAATGCATTCTCCTGTGGGAGCCAGCCTGCTGGCGATTTCTTGAGGCCAACTCGATTTATCTGCCTGTCATCCGATAGTCCGGGCTGCGAAATGGGTCCGGAATGAAGTATTGTTGTCCCCATCCAGAAAACGTCAGAAACATTGAACCGTTTCGGCGGTTGTTAAGTGATAGAGGGTGTCATGGGTAACGAAAGCATCAATTGGGACAAGCTGGGTTTTGACTACATCAAGACCGACAAGCGCTATCTGTCGAACTGGCGTAATGGCGAGTGGGACGCAGGCACCCTGACCGAAGACAATGTGCTGCACATCAGCGAAGGCTCCACGGCCCTTCACTATGGCCAGCAATGCTTCGAGGGCCTGAAGGCCTACCGTTGCAAGGACGGTTCGATCAACCTGTTCCGCCCGGACCAGAACGCCGCACGCATGCAACGCAGCTGCGCGCGCCTGCTGATGCCACAGGTGTCCACCGAGCAGTTCATCGAGGCGTGCAAGGAAGTGGTTCGCGCCAACGAACGTTTCATCCCGCCTTACGGCACCGGCGGCGCGCTGTACCTGCGTCCGTTCGTGATCGGCGTGGGTGACAACATCGGCGTGCGTACCGCACCCGAGTTCATCTTCTCGATTTTCTGCATTCCGGTCGGCGCCTACTTCAAGGGCGGCCTGACCCCGCACAACTTCCTGATCTCCAGCTACGACCGTGCCGCCCCACAAGGCACCGGCGCGGCCAAGGTCGGTGGCAACTACGCCGCCAGCCTGATGCCGGGCTCCCAGGCCAAGAAGGCGCACTTCGCCGACGCCATCTACCTGGATCCGATGACCCACACCAAGATCGAGGAAGTCGGTTCGGCCAACTTCTTCGGGATCACCCACGACAACAAGTTCGTCACCCCGAACTCGCCGTCGGTGTTGCCGGGCATCACCCGCCTGTCGCTGATCGAGCTGGCCAAATCGCGCCTGGGCCTGGAAGTGATCGAAGGTGACGTGTTCATCGACAAGCTGTCGGACTTCAAGGAAGCCGGTGCTTGCGGTACCGCCGCCGTGATCACCCCAATCGGTGGCATCAGCTACAACGACCACCTGCACGTGTTCCACAGCGAAACCGAAGTCGGCCCGATCACCCAGAAGCTCTACAAAGAGCTGACCGGCGTGCAAACCGGCGACGTCGAAGCGCCAGCAGGCTGGATCGTCAAGGTCTGACCTGACGCTCCCCTGCAATGAAAATCGCCGCCCTCGTGTTCGAGGGCGGCGATTTTTTTTGCCCCATCAATCGTCCCGCGTCAGCACTTCCAGCAACTCGATCTCGAACATCAGGTTCGAATTCGGCGGGATCTTGCCCATCGTGCGCTCGCCATAGGCCAGGTGCGCCGGGACCAGCAATTTGCGCTTGCCACCGACCCGCATGCCCATCAGGCCCTGGTCCCAGCCCTTGATCACCCGCCCGGTGCCGATCACGCACTGGAACGGTTTGCCGCGACTGTAGGAAGAGTCGAATTCGCTACCGTCCTCCAGCCAGCCGCGGTATTGGGTGGTGATCAGCGCGCCCTTGACGGCGGCTTTGCCGTCACCCGGTTCAAGATCAATGATTTGCAGTTCGTCGTTCATGTTCTTAACTCACATCTACGGTGCCCGGGACTTGCGGGCGCGGATGCAGGTTTTCGCAGAAACCGCTGCCAATGGCAACCCGCGGAACCGAACGCCCCTGCGTCGTTCACATAAGTATCGACTTCGCGTTCAGAAAGGGATCCTCTGATGACCGGCCTGCGCAGTTTCATTCCACCCTACATTCTGCACCGCATCGTCGCGCACGGATCTGAACGCCAGCGCTCCAGCGCCATGACCACGCTGGCCCACGTGCGCACCCTGTGGCACCCACCCGGCCCACCGGTGCGCCCTGCGGCTGCCGCGATCCTGCCGGTGCCCGGCAAACCCGGCCAGGTGCAGCGCAGCGTGCACGATGCCCAGGGCAAGATGCTCCTGCCCGGCATGCCGGTGCGCCTTGAAGGACAGGCTGCGAGCGGCGATCCGGCGGTCGATGAAGCCTACGACGCGCTGGGGGCCAGCTACGATTTCTTCTGGAAGGTGCTGGGTCGCGATTCCATCGACGATAAGGGTTTCTCCCTGATCGGCAGCGTGCATTATGGCCAGGACTACGAAAACGCCTTCTGGAACGGCTCGCAGATGGTCTTCGGTGACGGCGACGGGGAAATCTTCGAGCGCTTCACCCGCTCGCTGGACGTGGTCGCCCACGAACTGACCCACGGCGTGGTCGAGAGCGAAGCGGGCCTGGTGTATGCCGACCAGTCCGGGGCGCTGAATGAATCGCTGTCGGATGTGTTTGGCGTCCTGACCAAGCAATATCTGCTGGGGCACACCGCCGACCAGGCGGACTGGCTGATCGGCGCGGATTTGCTGACGCCGCGCATCAAGGGCATCGGCTTGCGTTCGATGGCCCACCCGGGCACCGCCTATGACGACCCGCTGCTGGGCAAGGACCCGCAACCGGATCACATGCGCAAATTCGTGATCACCCAGGAGGACAATGGCGGCGTGCACATCAATTCAGGCATTCCCAATCGAGCGTTTTTCCTGGCAGCCAAGGCCCTGGGCGGATTCGCCTGGGAACACGCCGGGCGCATCTGGTACGACGCACTGTGTGACAAGCGCCTGGGCCACGAGACCTCCTTCAGTACCTTTGCCAAACTGACCGTTGAGCATGCACGCCGGCGCTTCACCGCCCATGAAGCCCAGGCGGTGCAGCGTGGCTGGTCGCAAGTGGGCGTCGATGCGACGCGGGAGGCACCATGAAAACCCTGCCAAACCTGGACGACCGGGCGGTTGTGCGCCTTTCTCGCCAGGGCGGCTTCGCCGCAATCCAGGCCCTGACGCGCCCCCGGGAGATTGCATTTGCCCAATGCGATATCGAGCAGCGCTCGCGCATCTGTGTACTGCTCGAAGGTTGCCTGCCGCTGGCCAGCCCGACCACAGGTAGCGGCGATCAGCGCTTTTACCAGATCGAGTTGCGCTACCGCGAAGGCGAGCAGGACGACCAGATGGTCTTGAAAGTGCCGGAAAACCAGGCCCCCGCTGAGCTTGTGCGACTCTGGGACGTGGGCCAATTGTTGTAGTGGCGCGGCATTGCCCGTTCGATAGCAGTGTCGCGCGATAGCCTTGAACCCAAACCTGCCTTTATCCTTGTCGACCCGCTTTACCGAGTTGATGGAGTTTTTCTCATGCCCCATGAAGGCAGTCTGTTACAAGCCGCAGTCGTATTTCTGCTCGCGGCCGTGCTCACCGTTCCCCTGGCCAAGCGCCTGCAATTGGGCGCGGTGCTGGGTTATCTGTTTGCCGGGGTGATCATCGGCCCCTCGGGCCTGGGCCTGATCGGCAATACGGAAAGTGTCGCGCACATCTCGGAACTCGGCGTGGTGTTGCTGCTGTTCATCATCGGCCTGGAATTGTCGCCACGACGGTTGTGGGTGATGCGCAAGGCGGTGTTCGGCGTCGGCCTGGCGCAAGTACTGCTGACCGGTGCGCTGCTGGGCGTGCTCGCGCTGTATGTCTTCGGCCAACCCCTGAACACCTCGATCGTGCTAGGCCTGGGACTGGCCCTGTCGTCCACCGCGTTCGGCCTGCAGAGCCTGGCCGAACGCAAGGAACTGACCAGCCCCCACGGTCGTTTGGCGTTCGCGATCCTACTGTTCCAGGACATCGCCGCGATTCCGCTGATCGCCATGGTGCCGCTGCTGGCTGGCAGCAGTGAAAACCTCAGCGCCGCCGACGACGTCAACCAGGGCCTGCGCGTGCTGATCAGCATCGCCATCGTGGTGGTCGGCGGGCGCTATCTGCTGCGCCCGGTGTTCCGCGTGGTCGCCAAGACCGGCTTGCCGGAAGTGTCCACCGCGACCGCGCTGCTGGTGGTGATGGGCACCGCCTGGCTGATGGACCTGGCCGGTATTTCCATGGCCCTCGGTGCATTCCTTGCCGGCCTGCTGCTGGCGGACTCCGAATACCGGCACGAACTGGAAGCACAGATCGAACCCTTCAAGGGCCTGCTGCTGGGGCTGTTTTTCATGAGTGTCGGCATGGGCGCCAACCTGGGCCTGCTGCTGCGCGAGCCCATCGTGGTGCTGGGGCTGACCGTGCTGCTGATCGCCGTCAAGTTGCCGCTGCTGTTTGTCGTCGGCCGACTGGCCGGTGGCTTGAACAAGATCAGCGCCATTCGCCTGGGCATCGTGCTGGCGGCCGGCGGTGAGTTTGCCTTCGTGGTGTTCAAGATCGGCCGTGATCATGGCCTGTTCGATCCGCGCCTGTACGACTTGCTGGTGCTGGCGATCACCCTGTCGATGGCGTTGACGCCGCTGTTGATGCTGTTGTGCGCCCGCCTGGTCAGCCCGAAGGTGCAGCCGGTGGAGGTGCCGGAGCAATTTCGCGCCATCGACGCCGATGAACCCCGCGTGGTGATCGCCGGCATGGGCCGCATGGGGCAGATCGTCGCGCGTATCCTGCGGGCACAGAACATCAAGTTCGTGGCCCTCGATACCTCGGTGGAAACCATCGAACTGTCGCGCAGCTTCGGCGGCGTACCTGTGTACTACGGCGACCCGATGCGTCCGGAAATCCTCAGCGCGGCCAAGGTCGCAGACGCGGAATTCTTCATCATCGCCACCGACGACCCGGACACCAACATCAAGACCGCAGAATTGGTGCACAAGCTCTATCCGCACATCAAGATCATTGCCCGCGCACGCAACCGCCAGCATGTGCATCGCCTGGTGGACCTGGGTGCCCACGCGGTGCGCGAAACCTTTTATTCCAGCCTGGAAATGAGCCGGCAGACCTTGATCGGCCTGGGACTGACCCACGAGCAGGCCGATGCACGGATCAAGCGTTTCAAGCATCACGACGAACAGGTGCTCGAAGCGCAGCACGCGATTTACGACGACGCGGTGAAGGTCAAGCAGACGGCGCAGGAAGCGCGGGCGGAACTGGCACGGTTGTTCGAGTCGGACCAGCTGGAAGAACAAGCGAAAAACAGTTGAGATGAATTTGCCGGCCTCTTGGCCGGCAACCCGCCCCCTATCACACACGGACTCCACCATGGCTGGCGAAACCGCTCTCAAGGAAATTTTCAACGCCGAACGCCTGCAGCACATCGCCGCCGAGATGACGGCGGTGTATCCCGGCTTCGATGCCAAGGGCTTCCTGGAACGGGCCAACCATGGCCTGGCCGACTTGTCGGTGATGCAGCGCCTGGCCCGCGTCAGCGAAAGCCTGCACGCGGTGCTGCCGCCGGGTTATGAAGCGTCGCTTACGGTATTGCGCGCCCTCGCCCCTCGTCTCAACAGCGGCTTTGTCAGCATGTGCCTGCCGCACTACGTGGCGACCTATGGCGCGGACCGGTTCGAACTGTCGATGGAGGCACTCAAGTACTTCACCGCGTTCGGCTCTTCGGAATTCGCCATCCGCCATTTCCTGCGTGGCGATCTGCAACGCTCGCTGCAACTGATGCATGACTGGTCGCTGGACGCCAACGAGCATGTCCGACGCCTCGCCAGCGAAGGTTGCCGGCCGCGCCTGCCGTGGTCGTTTCGCCTGGAGCAGGTCCAGGCCGACCCGCGACTGGCCGCCGGCATCCTCGACAACCTCAAGGCCGACACCAGCCTGTACGTGCGCAAGTCGGTGGCCAACCACCTCAACGACATCACCAAGGACCATCCCGACTGGGTGCTGGACCTGATCGAGGGCTGGTCGCTGGACAACAAACACACCGCGTGGATCGCCAGGCATGCCCTGCGCAGCCTGATCAAACAGGGCAACCTGCGTGCCCTGGCGATCATTGGCGCGGGTGGCAAGCCTGAGGTGCAGATCATCGATGTGCAGGTCAACCCGCCGGTGATCGGGCTCGGGGAAAAAATCACCCTGTCCTTTGCGGTCAAATCCACGGTACAGGACAGCCAGCGCCTGGTGATCGATTACGCCATCGACTACGTCAAGGCCAATGGCAGCACCTCGGCCAAGGTCTTCAAGCTCAAGGCCCTGACGCTGCCGGGCAACGCCACGGAGTCCATCGCCCGTGGCCAGCACATCAAGGAACTGACCACCCGCCGGCATTACGCGGGCAGGCATGCGGTGCATGTGCTGGTGAATGGGGAGCGGCTGGCCAGTACGGCGTTTGAAATCCTCGCCTGAAACACACCTCCGAAAACATGGGTGACATATGCCTCTACCAGCGTTGATCCAAGCCGCGTCAAAGCCTGTGGGAGATGGTTGTCTGAGTACATATCCATTGCTGCGGTAACGGCCACTTATGGTTTCGCTCTTACAGCGACTCCCTTTTTCAAACGCCAAAAAGGAAGCAAAAGGCATGCCCCACCACTCGGTGCCTCGCTAGGGCTCGGCATGCCCTCACTCCGGCATTGCTCCGTGGGTCGCCGCGATGGGCCATCCTTGGCCCAGCGCGGCTAAACCGGCGTCCTGCCGGTTTACCCACTGCGCAATGCCTGCGTTCGGCCATCGTGGTTAACGGGGCACCCAGATCCAAAGCAAAAGCGAGGCGGCCTTAAAGCCGACCTGATCTTTGCGGGTGCACCCGATCCCCTGTAGGAGCCAGGCTTGCCGGCGAACCAGGCGCTGCGGTGTGTCTGTTGTACCGCGTTATCGTTCTTCGCCGGCAAGCCTGGCTCCTACAAGGGGAACGCGTACGGCTCCCGATCAGGTCGGCTGTCAGGCCGCCTCGCTTTTGCGTTTGATCTTGATCTGGCTTTTGATTTTCTTGCCCCATCGAGAGGCCGAGTGGAGGTTCTGCGCAGTGGGTAAACCGGCAAGGATGCCGGTTTAGCCGCGCTGGGCCATGGATGGCCCATCGCGGCGACCCACGGAGCAGGACCGGAGCGAGGGTATCCCGAGCCTCAGCGAGGGGCCGAACGCCAGGGGCAAGAGCCCTTGGTTACTTGGGGCTCTTCCAAGTGACTCGCCGTAAGGGCGAAACCATAAGTGGCCGTTACCGCAGGAATGGATATGTACACCTGAAAGACAATCATCGGCAGCGATGACGCCTTCGCCGGCAAGCCGGGCTCCTACAGGTCCTCCACGCCCAGCAACAAATCCTGCTCACGCTCACACAACTCCACCACGTAATCCCACATCACCCGCAGCCGCACCGATTTGTGCAGCTCGCGGCGGGTGCTGATCCAGTAGCTGCGCTGGATGCTCTCCTGAGGGAATAACGGCACCAGCCCAGGATCGGCGCTGGCCATGTAACACGGCAGCACGGCAATGCCCAGGCCTGCGCGCGCAGCCTGTTGCTGGGCGATGACGCTGGTGCTGTGAAACACCACCCGCGGGTTGCGGCAAAAGCTGTTGAGGAACATCAGTTCCTGGCTGAACAGCAGGTCGTCGACGTAGCCGATCCAGGCATGTCGCCCCAGATCGTCACGATTGCGCAGCGCCGGCGCACGGTCGAGGTAGTCCTGGCTGGCGTAGAGCGCCAGGCGATAGTCCGTCAGTTTGCGCGTGACCAGCATGTCGGCGGCCGGGCGTTCCAGGTGGATGCTGATTTCCGCCTCGCGGTTGAGAATGCTGACGAAGCGCGGCACCGCCACCAGCTCCACTTCCAGCCCCGGGTAACGCTCGAACAGACCGTTCATGCGGCTGGCGAGGAACATGATGCCCAACCCTTCCGTCACCCCCACCCGAATCTTGCCCAGCGGCGCCGTGGATTGGGTGATTTCTTCCTGTGCCAGCAGCGCAACGTTCTCCATCGCCTCGGCGTGCTTGAGCAAGGCTTCGCCGGCCGGGGTCAGCTCGTATCCCTGGGCATGCTGCACGAACAGTGCCGTGCCCAGGCTCTTTTCAATGGCCTCGATGTGCCGCGCCACGGTGGCATGGGTGGTGTTCAAACGGCGCGCGGCGGTGAGCAAACGCCCGCTACGCTGTAGCTCGAGAAAGAACCGCAGGTCATTCCAGTCGAACATCGTCCATCCTTAGGTCAGCGTTGTTTAAAAACGAACAGCAGCTGGGTAAAAACTAACATTCTTTTAACGAAAGCTAACAACTAGGATGAAGCCCAACAAGAACAACAAGCGAGGTCAGGGATGCACGCTTCCCTTGATGAATACGACTACATCGTGGTCGGTGCCGGTCCGGCCGGTTGTTTGCTGGCCAATCGCCTGTCGGCCAACCCACAGCACCGCGTGCTGCTGCTCGAAGCCGGCGGCCGCGACAACTATGCGTGGATTCACATCCCCGTGGGTTACCTGTTCTGCATCGGCAACCCCCGCACCGACTGGTGCTTCAAGACCGAAGCGCAAGCCGGCCTGCAGGGGCGCACCCTGAGTTACCCGCGCGGCAAGGTGCTGGGCGGTTGCTCCTCGATCAACGGCATGATCTACATGCGCGGCCAGGCCGGCGACTACGATGGCTGGGCGGCCGACGGCAACCCGGGCTGGCGCTGGCAGGACGTGCTGCCGCTGTTCAAGAAAAGCGAAAACCACTTTGCCGGTGACTCCGAGTTTCATGGTGCCACCGGCCAATGGCGAGTCGAACGCCAGCGCCTGTCGTGGCCGATTCTCGATGCCTTCCGCAGCGCCGCCGAGCAGAGCGGCATTGCCAGCATCGATGACTTCAACCAGGGCGACAACGAAGGCTGTGGCTACTTCCAGGTCAACCAGAAGGCTGGCATCCGCTGGAATGCGGCCAAGGCGTTTCTCAAGCCCGTACGCAATCGTCACAATCTGACGGTGCTGACCGGTGTCGAGGTCGACCGCGTGCTATTGGAAAACGCCCGGGCCTCAGCGGTCAGCGCCCGTTGGCAGGGTCAGGCCAAAACCTTCAAGGCACGCAAGGAAATCATCCTGTGCGCCGGCTCCGTTGGCTCACCGAGCATTCTGCAGCGTTCGGGGATCGGCCCTCGCCCTCTGCTCAAACGCCTGGGCATCGGCGTTGTCCATGAACTGGCCGGCGTCGGCGGCAACCTGCAGGATCACCTGCAACTGCGCCTGATCTACAAGCTGGAAAACGCCCGCACCCTCAATCAGATCGCCGGCAGCCTGTGGGGCAAGATGGGCATGGGCCTGCGTTATCTGTATGACCGCAGCGGTCCGTTGTCGATGGCGCCGAGTCAGCTCGGGGCCTTTGCGCGTTCAGGGCCGGAGCAAACCTCGGCCAACCTTGAGTACCACGTTCAGCCGCTGTCGCTGGAGCGCTTTGGTGAGCCGTTGCACGCCTTCCCGGCGTTCACCGCATCGGTTTGCGATCTGCGTCCGCAAAGCCGCGGCAAGGTGGAGATCCGCTCGGTCGACCCACAGCAAGCGCCGCTGATCCAACCCAATTACCTGAGCCACCCGGAAGATTTGCGGGTGGCCGCCGATGCCATTCGCCTGACCCGGCGCATCGTGGCCGCGCCGGCCCTGAAGGCGTTCAAACCGGTCGAGTACCTGCCGGGCGACAGCCTGCAAAGCGAAGAACAGCTGCACGAAGCCGCCGCACGGATCGGCACCACCATCTTTCATCCGGTCGGTACCTGCCGCATGGGTAACGACGCAGACGCGGTGGTCGATGCCGAACTGCGCGTGCATGGCATCCCCGGCCTGCGCATCGCCGACGCCTCGATCATGCCGCGCATCACCTCGGGCAACACCTGTTCGCCTACGCTGATGATCGCCGAGAAGGCCGCACAACTCATTCTTGATCCCGACACAAGGAGCCTCACCCAGCCAAAGGAACTGGTCACACATCCGTGAACCTGCACGGACATTGTAGGAGCGAGCCTGCTCGCGATGAACCTGAGAGCAACGCGGGGTGTCAGGCTCCCCGCATTATCGTTGACCTCCATCGCGAGCAGGCTCGCTCCTACAGGTAACGGGTACACCTGATTTATGGATAAACGCGGCACCCGCCCACAAGGCCGGCGCCGACAGTGGAACAACAAAAACAATCACTGTGAGGGATACCGAAATGTCAGAACACGTTCAGCCCCTGGAAGCCGTGCGTAGCGCGGGCACCAGCCAGGAAACCCAGAAAGTCATCTTCGCCTCGTCGCTCGGGACGGTCTTCGAGTGGTATGACTTTTTCCTCTACGGCGCCCTCGCTGCGGTCATCAGCAAGCAGTTCTTCGCCGGGGTCAACGACACCACGGCGTTCATCTTCGCCTTGATGGCCTTTGCCGCCGGCTTCATTGTCAGGCCGTTCGGCGCCCTGGTGTTCGGGCGGTTGGGGGACATGATCGGGCGCAAATACACCTTCCTCGCCACCATCGTACTCATGGGCCTGGCCACCTTCTGTGTCGGCCTGCTGCCCAATTACGCGAGCATCGGCATTGCTGCGCCGATCATCCTCGTGGTGCTGCGCATGCTCCAGGGCCTGGCGCTGGGCGGGGAATACGGCGGTGCCGCGACCTACGTGGCAGAGCACGCGCCGATGGGCAAGCGTGGCTTCCACACCAGCTGGATTCAATCAACCGCCACCCTCGGCCTGCTGCTGTCGCTGCTGGTGGTACTCGGCTGCCGGTACTTCACGGGCGATCAGTTCGAAGTCTGGGGCTGGCGCATTCCGTTCCTGTTCTCGATCATCCTGCTGGGCATCTCGACCTGGATTCGCCTGAGCCTGCACGAGTCGCCTGCGTTCGTGAAGATGAAAGAGGAAGGCAAACTCTGCAAGTCGCCGATCCGCGACTCCTTCGGCAAGTGGGAAAACCTCAAGGTGGTGCTGATCGCCCTGTTCAGCATCAACGCCGGGCAAGCGGTGACCTTCTACGCGGCGCAGTTCTACGTGCTGTTCTTCCTCACCCAGTTC
The DNA here is from genome assembly GCF_028471945.1 of Pseudomonas sp. WJP1. Classification (NCBI taxonomy): domain Bacteria; kingdom Pseudomonadati; phylum Pseudomonadota; class Gammaproteobacteria; order Pseudomonadales; family Pseudomonadaceae; genus Pseudomonas; species Pseudomonas sp. WJP1. The sequence continues at coordinate 3,193,336 of NZ_CP110128.1, read as the reverse complement.
CTGAAAATGGACCCTGCGGTGGCCAACGGCTTGCTGATCGTCAGTGTGACCATCGGTGCGCCCTTCTTCATTTTCTTCGGCTGGCTGTCGGACAAGGTCGGGCGCAAACCCGTGCTGATGCTTGGCCTGTTGCTCGCCACCGTGTTGTACTTCCCGATCTTCAAGACCCTGGCCCACTACGCCAACCCGGCCATCGACCTGGCCAGCCGCCAGGCGCCGATTACCGTGCTCGCGGATCCGGCCACCTGCACCTTCCAGTTCGACCCGGTGGGCAAGGCGAAATTCGACAGCCCGTGCGACAAGGTCAAGACCTTCCTGGTCAAGCAGGGCCTGCCATACCAGAGCGCAGCGGCCCCGGCCGGCAGCGCTGTGCAGGTCAGCGTCGGTGACGTGAAGATCGACGGTTTCGACGAAGCGGCCCTGCGTGGCGCAGTGACCCTGGCGGGTTACCCGCAACAGGCCGACATGCAGCAGATCAACAAACCGATGATCGTGGCCCTGATCGTCGCGCTGATCATCATCTCCGCCATGTGCTACGGCCCGTTGGCGGCGCTGATGGTCGAGCTGTTCCCGACCCGCATCCGCTACACCTCGATGTCCCTGCCCTACCACATCGGCAACGGCTGGTTCGGCGGCTTCCTGCCGACGGTGTCCTTCGCCCTGGTGGTCTACACCGGCGACATCTTCTACGGGCTGTGGTACCCGGTGCTGATCACCGGGGTGAGCCTGGTGGTGGGCATGCTGTGCCTGCGTGAGACGCGTAACGTCGACCTGGATAAAAACTGACGCGAACCTAATGACCATGCCCTGCAATGCGGCGCATGGTCGTGGTTTGCCGGGTACATATCCATTGCTGCGGTAACGGCCACCTAGGGTTTCGCCCTTACGGCGACTCACTTTTGGAAGAGCCGGAGTGCCGGCCCAGCCAAAAGTAAGCAAAAGGCTCTTGCCCCACCACTCGGTGCCTCGCCTAGGCTCGGCATGCCCTCACTCCGGCATTGCTCCGTGGGTCGCCCAGATCAAAAACAAAAGCGAGGCGGCCTGACAGCCGACCTGACTTTTACGGGTGTTCCTGATCCCCTGTAGGAGCCAGGCTTGCCGGCGAACCAGGCGCTGCGGTGTATCTGCAATACCGCGTCATCGTTCTTCGCCGGCAAGTCGGATCGCCGCACCGCTGGCTCCTACAAGGGGAATGCGTACGGCTCCCGATCAGGTCGGCTTTAAGGCCGCCTCGCTTTTGCTGTTGCTTTGGCTTTTGATTTTCTTGCCCCATCGAGAGGCTTCGTTCCGGTTCTGCGCAGTGGGTAAACCGGCATGGATGCCGGTTTAGCCGCGCTGGGCCAAGGATGGCCCATCGCGGCGACCCACGGAGCAGGACCGGAGCGAGGGTATGCCGAGCATTAGCGAGGCACCGAACGCCAGGGGCAAGAGCCCTTGGTTACTTGGGGCTCTTCCAAGTGACTCGCTGTAAAAGCGAAACCATAGGTGGCCGTTACCGCAGGAATGGATATGTACACCTGAAGGAATAGCGTCGGCTGTGAGGCCGCCATCGTCGGAACGCCACCTGGAGCCGACTCGCTCCCACAGTAGATCGGGTACATCCGAGAGCGAATAGTGTCACCGCAAAAGCCTGTCCATCACTCATCAATATCGATCAACTCAAACGTCACCTGATCCGGATAGAACGCCACATACTCTTGAATCTGCCTGACAGACACCTTGGGGTTTTCGTAGCTCCAGACCGCATTGGCGCCTTCATGTCCCGGAACCTGCAGACTGAAATAACTGGCATCGCCCTTGTAGGGGCAATAGCTGGTGTGGTCGGTACGGGCGTAATACTTTTCATCGATGTCCTCGCGCGGCACGTAGTACACCGGAGGGTAATTGGCCTCCAGCAACACCAGCGCACGAGCGGACGCTGCCACCTGAAATCCGTGGAACTTCACCAGCAGGCAGCCAGGCTGCTCGGCGATGGTGATGACAGGGCTGGGACCGGAGCTTTTCATGGAAAACAATCCTCATGACAGAAATTGATCTGTAGGAGCGTGGCTTGCCCGCGAAGGGCTGCGCAGCGGCCCCAAAACCTGAGACCACGATGTATCAGGTATAACCCAGATTCCCCAACAACGATGGCCTCACAGCCAAACGGCCTGCGCAACCAAACGCAACTAAAAAACTGTACATCCATACAGATAAAGATTGCTCTCGCGCCCGACTCACGCCATCCTGTGCACTTGCGCACATTGATCGACGATGGTGGTTATGCGGCTGTACCTCTGTGAAAAACCTTCCCAGGCCAAAGACATTGCGGCTGTGCTCGGCGCGCGGCGGCGCGGTGACGGCTGCTGGCTGGGAACGGACGTCACGGTGACCTGGTGCATCGGCCACCTGCTGGAAACCGCGCCCCCGGATGCCTATGACGCACGCTACAAGCGCTGGGTACTGGCAGACCTGCCGATCATTCCCGATAAATGGAAAATGACCGTCAAGCCGCGCACGGCCAGCCAGTACAAGGTGGTCAAGCGCCTGCTCGGCGAAGCGCGCGACCTGGTCATTGCCACCGACGCCGACCGTGAAGGCGAAATGATCGCCAGGGAACTGGTGGAGCATTGCCGCTATCGCGGTCCGATCCAGCGGCTGTGGCTGTCGGCGCTGGACGATGCCTCGATCCGCAAGGCCCTCGCCGCACTCAGGCCCGGTGCGCAGACCTTCAGCCTCTATCATTCGGCACTGGGGCGCTCCCGGGCCGACTGGCTGATTGGCATGAACATGAGCCGGCTGTTCACCTTGCTCGGACGCCAATCCGGTTATCAGGGTGTCCTGCCGGTCGGCCGGGTGCAGACGCCGACCTTGCGCCTGGTGGTAGATCGCGACCGTAGCATCGCCGCCTTCGTGCCCGTGCCCTACTGGGCTGTCGAGGTGCAGCTACTGCATAACGGCACCACCTTCACGGCACAATGGCGAGCCGCTTCGGACGTGTGCGACGACCAGGATCGCTGCCTGAACCAGGCGCTGGCCCAACAAGCGGCAGCGGCCATGCTCGCCGCCGCCAGCGCCAGGGTCCTCAAGCTGCGCACCGAACGGATGCGCGAAGTGGCGCCGCTGCCATTCGACCTCGGCACCTTGCAGGAAGTCTGCTCGAAAAAGCTCGGGCTCGGTGCCCAGGAAACCCTCGACATCGCCCAGGCGCTCTACGAAACCCACAAGGTCATCACCTACCCGCGCAGCGACTGCGGCTACCTGCCCCTCAGCCAGCACAGCGAAGCACCGGGAATTCTCGCGGCGCTACGCCAGGCCGACCCGGCACTGAACGCCTTGCACGATTACCTGGAGCCCCAGCGTCGCTCACGGGCCTGGAACGATGCCAAGGTCAGCGCGCACCACGGCATCATCCCCACCGCCGCGGCGAAAAACCTCGATCGCCTGGTAGGCAAGCAGCGCGCGGTCTACACCTTGATCCGCGCCCGTTACCTGGCGCAGTTCCTGCCCAATCACGAGTTCGATCGCACCCAGGCCGACTTCGATTGCGCTGGCGAGGCCTTGCGTGCCGTCGGCAAGCAAATCGTCGAGCCCGGCTGGAAACGCGCCCTGCCCGAAGCCCTTGCGCCCGCCAAGGGCCGCGAAGCACCCGCCCCGCAAACCCTGCCCAACCTCAGGGAGGGCATTGATTGCGCGGTGGCCGATGTGCAACTCAAGGACCTCTGGACGCAACCGCCCAAACCCTTCACCGAGGGCGACCTGATCAAGGCCATGAAGAACGTCGCCAAGCTGGTGGAAGATCCATTGCTCAAGCAAAAGCTCAAGGACACCACCGGCATCGGCACCGAAGCGACCCGCGCCTCGATCATCCAGGGCCTGCTCGACCGTGGTTACCTGATCAAGAACGGCAAGGCGCTCGCCGCAACCCCGGCCGCTTTCAGCCTGATCGATGCGGTACCGCGCGCCATTGCCGACCCGGGCACTACGGCCATCTGGGAGCAGGCCCTGGACATGGTGCAGAGCGGGGAAATGAGCCTGGACGAATTCGTCACCAAGCAGGCAGCCTGGATGAGCAAGCAAGTCAGCCGCTGCGCCGGCCTGAGCCTGTCCATCAGCGGGCCGGCCAGCCCCGCCGGGCGAGGCGCGGCACCGTGGAAAAACAAGCGCAAGCCGGCCAAGCGCAAGCCTGCGACCGCCGGCAAACGTGGAGCAAAAGCAGCCAAGTCAACGTGATAAGCCGTGCGCCTGCGCGTTGTTGAGCCACGTTAAGCATTGCCAGTTCGGGGTTTTCATTTCTGCGCCGCTTTTGCATTTCTGTGCGACAGATCCCACTTCAGGGGCTCCCCACCCCATCCTTGCGGTGTTAGCTTGCGGATGTTTCTGATTAAACGATCAGATATTTCCTACAAACTGCCTGCAAAGGAATGCCCCCAGCAATGGACTTTTCACTCAAGCACTTGGCCGCAGCCACCCTGATGCTCGCCAGCCTGTCGTCGTTCACCAGCGTTGCACACGCCAACATCACCGCGCAACAGAGCGCGATCATCCTCAAGACGTTCAGTGATGACTCGGTCACGGATTTCAGGCAGTTCCTGAAAAACCTGGCCAAGAGCAACGTAGCCAAGGCCGACGAGCTCGGCCCGGCCATCAGTGCCTTCCTCGATAACAAGGCACTGCCCCCTGAACAGCAAAACGAAATCCATCGCCTGCTTGGCCTCTACACACGGATCAAGTACGGCAGCGCGGCGACCGAAACCCTGCGGGAACTGGTAGCCATCCCGACCGTGCGCGTGGACGGCGTTGCCCAGCACGACAATCCCGAGTTCATCAAGATCGCCGAGAAGATCAAGAGCCTGGCCGAATCGTTCAACCTGAGCTTTCGCAACATCGACAACCGCGTCTATGAAATCTCCCTGCAAGGCGCTGGCGACGAAGTCGTGGGGATTCACGCCCACGCCGACGTGGTGCCGGTGACGCCAGAGAACTGGGTGCTGCAGGACGGCACTCGACTCGATCCGTTCAAGGTCACCCTGGTGGGCGATCGCATGTATGGCCGGGGCACCGAGGATGACAAGAACGGCATCGTGGTCGCGCTCTACGCCATGAAGGTCATCAAGGAAGAGAAACTGCCGCTGGCCAGGAACTTCAAGCTGCTGGTAGACACCACCGAGGAAACCACGGGCGACGCCATCCCCTACTATTTCGAGCGCAACCCGACGCCCAACTATAATCTGGCGCTGGATGGCGGCTACCCGGTGGTGATCGCCGAGAAAGGCTACGGCACCGTCATGGCCAGCTTCGCCAAGCGCAAGGCTCAAGGCAAGGGCGCCGAAATCACCTCGATGACCGGCGGCCTGGCCACCAACCAGATTCCCTCGACCTCGGTCGCCACCCTGGTGACAGACAAACCCGCGGAACTGGCCGCCAGTCTGCAAAAGGCCGGTATCGAGTACGCCATGCGCAATGGCGGCAACTTCGACATCGCCACCAAGGTAGTCGGCAAGGACGTCATACTGACCGTCACCGGTGTGTCCGCCCACTCCTCCGAACCCGAGTCCGGCGTCAACCCGGTGGCCAGGATGCTGGACTTCATCAACAGCCTCGACGGCCAGGTCGCGCTAAAGCACAACCACATCACCGACGCCGCCCGCTATGCCGCCGACAATTGGGGCCTGGACTACCTGGGTGGCAAATTGGGGGTGGGTTTCGCCGATGAATTCATGGGCCCGCTGACCACGTCGCTGACCTATGTCGGGATGGATGACAAAGCCTTCAAGCTCGCGGTCAACCTGCGGGTGCCCAAGGGCAAGTCCCCGGAAGTGCTCAAGGCCGAAATCGCTAAGAAACTGGATGCCTGGAGCAAGAACAGCAAAATCGCACCGGCCTTCGACTACTCCATCGCCGAACCGATGTACCGCAACCCCGAGGGTGAATGGGTCAAGGCCCTGCTCGCCGTGGCCAGCGAAAACCTCGGCATGGAGCACAAGTTCGGCACCTCCGCCGGCGCCACCTCGGTGCACGAACTGCCCAACGGCGTACAATTCGGCCTGGCCATGCCGGACGTCAAATACACCGGTCACAACGACAACGAGTTCAAGACCACCGAGCAGTTCCTGCTCGACCTGCAGATCGTGACCGAAATGATGGGCCGTATCGGGCAGTTGCCGAAGCTTTGATTCTCCGGGTGGGGTCGCCGGCCTTGTAGGAGCCAGCGGTGCGGCGATCCGACTTGCCGGCGAACCAGACGCTGGGGTGTATCTGTTGCACCGCGTTACCGTTCTTCGCCGGCAAGCCGGATCGCCGCCCGCTCGCTCCCACAGACACATCAGGAACAACTGTTCACCATCGATCTTCCCCCGGCGTTCTAGCCTGAGCTGACAACGCCATGATCAAGGAAGATGCCCCATGCCAACCATTCGCCATGCACATCGACTGCGTATCGGGCGCTATTCAGCGCCGGGGCAGATCTATCTGGTCACGACCATCGTTCAGAACCGGAACCCCGTATTTAAAGACTTCATGCAAGGCCGCCTCGTGGTCGATGCACTGAGGAAAGCTCAGGAAGAAGATCTGGTGCTTTCGTTGGCCTGGGTCGTCATGCCGGACCATCTCCATTGGCTGTTCGAGCTCAAAAACAACACGCTCACTTGCATAATGGCGAGGACAAAATCACGCATCGCGCTAGCGTTGAATCGCTCGATCGGGCGCGACGGGGCACTCTGGCAACATGGCTTTCATGACCGAGCGATCCGCAGGGACGAAGACCTGCCGGCGGTGGCGCGCTATGTCGTGGCCAACCCGTTGCGAGCGGGATTGGTCGAGAAAATAGGGGACTATCCGTTGTGGGATGCCGTGTGGCTGTAGGAGCCAGCGGGCGGCGATCCGACTTGCCGGCGAACCAGACGCTGCGGTGTGTCTGTTGCACCGCGTTATCGTTCTTCGCCCGTAGGAGCCAGGCTTGCCGGCGAACCAGGCGCCGCGGTGTATCTGTAACACCACGTCATCGTTCTTCGCCGGCAAGTCGGATCGCCGCACCGCTGGCTCCTACAGGGGTACCATCGAACACTAACGCTGAACGCGCTCACCACTCAGTGGTCACAACAAGTGATGGCATCGCAACTGATCACTGGCCTCAGGCCTGCTTCCTTCAGCCGCGACGCTTGCGATTCACACATTCCAGGGCGCGCCGGATACCCTTCAGTGAGTTCGGATCCTGCCTGACGCAGGCGCCGACTGCTGCTGCCATCCAATGCTCCCTCATCGGAGTACGCAAATGACTCAATCCATACGGTTCTTCCTGACGGCCTTGCTCGCAGTAGCTGCATTGGCATCGGCCAGTCTCCTGAACACGGCAGGCGCCGCCACCGCCGAGGATCTCAATACCGACTCGCGGCAAGCGTTGCAGACGCTCTACAAAACCAATCCCTTTTCCGAAACCATCTCGCAAAAAGCCAAGGCCGTACTGGTCTTCCCGAAAATCATCAAGGCCGGCCTGGTATTCGGCGGCAGCTACGGCGAAGGCGTTTTGATGAAGGGCACGAAAGTCCAGGACTATTACAACTCCGTCAGCGGCTCCTGGGGATTGCAGGCAGGCGCGCAGTCCTATGGCTATGTGGTTTTCCTGATGACCGACAAAGCGGTGAAATACATCACTGAAACCAAAGGCTGGGAAATCGGTGTAGGGCCAACGGTGGTTGTGGTGGATGAAGGGGTTGCCAAGAACCTGTCCAGCTCGACGCTCAAGGACGACGCCTACGCGTTCATCTTCGACCAGCAAGGATTGATGGCCGGGATCAGCATCGAAGGCACGAAGATTTCATTGATCAAACGCTAGAGCCGGCCGTTCAGTTGATCGTTGGGCAAGCAATGGCAGCCTGTGCCTACGTGTCAGGCAAGGCTGCCACGCCATAACATCAAGGCCTGCTTACCAAAGCGCCATATCGTAGGTGAAATAAATGCGATTGCTGTCGCGCCCACGTGCGAAGTCCGCGCGGTAGACATAGTTGCGTAGCTTTACACCCACGCCTTTGAACGCACCGCTCTGGACCACGTAAGCCAGTTCGGTGTCACGCTCGGACTCTTTGATCTGGGTGTCGGACTTGCCATCGTTGCCCTTCAGGTATCGCGTCATGAACGTCAGGCCTGGCACGCCCATCGGTGCAAAGTCATAACCGTAGCTGAGCATCCAGGTTTTCTCGTCCTCCTCGATGAACTTGCCGATACCGGCGTTGCTGAACGAGTAGACCGTGGCACCGCTGATGTAGGGCAGCCCGGCATCGCCGCTGAGGGTTTGATAACCACCGCCCACTGTGTGCCCCGCCACCGTGTAGGACACCAGGGCACTGAGCATGTCGTTATCGATCTTCGAGGCATAGGCGCGGCCCGCGTCATGGCTGTTGAAATAGCGCAGGTCGCCCGTCAGGGTCCCGCGCCCTAACGCTATATCGTGCTGGATGCCGGCGAAGTCCTGGCGATAGAAATTTTCCAGCTCGCCGTGGAAGTAGCTCAGGCGCGTGTTCTTGCCGAGCTTGTAGTCGCCGCCGGCATAGGTGAAATCACCGCCCTTGTCGCCCGAATAGCCATCAGGAATGATCGGGACGCTGTCGGTGGAATCACGCTGTTTGAACCGATTCAGACGGCCGCCGGTCAGGGTCAGATTGTCGATATCCAGGCTGGTGACCTGGCCGCCCTCGTAGGTCTGCGGTAACAAGCGTGCATCGTTGTAGATCAGTACTGGCGTCTTGGGTAGCAGGGTTCCGTACCTGAGGGTGGTCTTGGCCAGCTTGATCTTCGCCGTGGCGCCGGCACTGGAGAACTCATCGGCGGCGCGTCCATCGTCGTGCACCGGTAGCAGCCCGGTACCGCTGCGGCCACGTCCCGAGTCCAGCCTCACCCCCAACAAGCCCAAAGCATCAACGCCCACGCCCAATGTCCCCGGGGTAAACCCCGACTGATAGTCCAGCAGGAAGCCCTGCGCCCACTCGGTACGCTCACTTTTAGCAGTGCTCGCCGCACGGGCACTCAATCCATGTTCATCACGAAAGTTTTCATTGAAGTACACATTGCGCAGCTGCAACTTCAGTTTGCTGTCGGCGATGAAATCGCTCGCATCGACAGCGGCAATCGGTAATACCCCCATGAGAGGTAAAAGCGCCCTGCTGATCAAAGAATGGGGCATGTCGAACTACTCTTGTTGTTGTTTTTCAGGATGCAGGTATCCGCGCGCCGGCAGTCGGCGCGTGAAACGCGTCTAGAGGTGAGTCAGGGGTGAATCAGGCGAACAGCGTCAAGGCACCGGTCAGCAGGGCTAAAGCTGTGATCACCAGGGAGGTGAGCACTGCCCATTTCACGGTGGCACGCTGGAAGTCGCCAATGTCGCGATCGACCATCCCGACCAGCAACAGGGTCGAAGCCACCAACGGGCTCATCAAGTGCACCGGCTGCCCCAGGACCGATGCCCTGGCAATTTCCACCGGGTCAATACCGTAGGCAGCAGCGGCGTTTGCGAGGATCGGCACCACGCCGAAGTAGTAAGCATCGTTGGACAGCACGAACGTCAGCGGCATGCTGGTAATCGCCACCACCAGCGGAAACAGATGCCCCCAGGACGGTGGAATCCACTCCACCAATGTCTGTGCCAGTGCATCGACCATTTTCGTGCCGGAGAAAATCCCGGCGAAGACACCGGCCGCGAACACCAGCAGCACCACGGTCATGGCGTTGCCGGAATGGGCGAGGATGCGTTCCTTTTGAATGTCCAGCTGCGGGTAGTTGATCATCAGCGCCAGGACAAAACCGATCAGGAACAAAATCGCCGAATGGGCCAGCCCCATCACCAGCGCAATCATCACTCCGGTCACCAACAGCAGGTTCACATAGGCCAGCTTCGGACGCTTGTACGGTGTGTCTTCAAGAATGGCCTTGATGTAGCAATCACCACCGCCGCTCTGCAGCTGCGTATTGCCGATTCGCTTGCGCTCGGCGCGCCCCAGCAAAAATGCCGTGAACACCACCCAGGCGGCACCGCCGATCATGGTCGGCAATAACGGGATGAAGTATTCCCCGGCATCCACCCCCAGCGCGGCAATCGCCCGGGTGGCCGGACCGCCCCACGGGCTCAAACCGCTCATGATGCTCAGCGACAGCATGGAAATCGTTGCCAGGATCATCGGGTTCATGCCGATACGCTTGTACAACGGCAACATCGCCGCACAGGTGATCATGTAGGTGGTCGTGCCATCGCCATCCAGCGCGACAGTCAACGACAGCAGTGCGGTGCCGATGGCGATTTTCATCGGGTCGCCATTCACCCGCTTGAGGATTTTGCGGATCAGCGGGTCGAACAGTCCCGAGTCGATCATCAAGCCGAAAAACAGGATCGCGAACAGCAGCAACGCGGCCGACGGCGCGACCATTTTCAGGCCGTCGAGCATCATTTTGCCGGTGGTCCCGCCAAAACCGCCGATCAGGGCAAAGACGATCGGCACAACGGTCAACGCAACGATTGGCGACAAACGCTTGGACATGATCAGGTAGGTGAACACTACCACCATGGCCAGGCCGAGTAAGGCGAGCATAGGGCATCTCTCTTGTTGTTATTAATGGCGAGGCCGACGCACAGGCGAACGACCCCGAGACTACCAGACGTTGCAGTGCGCTATGTCCGGTGGTGGGTAATGACGAGCGCGTTTCATGGCATCACCCATTTTTACAATTGTGCTGATACAAATACCCAGGCACCGTCAGATCACTAGCCGGCGAGTCGCTGGGAAATCGGGGCATAGACGAAACCGGAGAACAATCGTCGTGCCGTACGCACCACCGAGGCGCGGATGGTCTGACCGTTATCGCCGACGTAGGACAACACGACATCGATGCCGCCACTCGGGTGCTCGATACGCACCTGTTGCAGGCGCGGACCTGCGGTGTTGCCGAGCATCCGGGCCACTACGCTGCCCTCGCTGACACAGGCAGTCGCCACGCCGATGGAGCCGGTAATGGCCAGCGCGCGATGGCAGTTGTGGGGCATGAAGTAGCGAACCTGCAACGTGCCACCCGCCTTGGCCGGTGAAACCAGCACCGGTTTGGGGATGACCTTGTCGCTGACATCGCCCAGCCCCATCGCCCTGCCGGCCTGCAACCGCAAGGCTTCGAGCTGGCGCAGAAAATCCTTGTCGGCGTCCAGCTCGGCTGGGGTTTCATCGCCGCGCTTGGCCAGATGACGGGCCTCGATGATCAGCATCGGCATGGCCATGTCGATGCAGGTAACAGGCACCCCATCGAACACATCCAGGGTATTGCCGGTCGGGAAAAGTTTGCCGGTCTTGCTGCCGGCAGCGTCGAGGAAGGTCAATTGCACGGGTGCCGCACTGCCAGGCACGCCATCGATGACCGTGTCGCCCTCGTAGCTGACTTTGCCGTTGGGCGTGTGCACGTCCGAAGTGACGAAGGTGCCGGTGTTGAGGTTGCGAATGCGCACCCGGGTCAATCCGTTGCCCGCCTTGACCAGGCCCTGCTCGATGGCGAACGGGCCAACCGCGCAGAGCATGTTGCCGCAATTGGGCGCGGTGTCGACGCGACGTTGGGAGACCATGACTTGAACGAACAGATAGTCGACATCCGCATCAGGATGCAGCGACGGGCTGACGATCGCCACCTTGCTGGTTTGCGGGCTGCCGCCACCGATGCCGTCAATTTCCAGCTCATGGCCAGAACCCATCAGGTTGAGCAGCAGTTCGTCACGTTCTGCGATCGCAACCGGTAGATCCCAGGCGAGAAATACCGGGCCCTTGGAAGTACCGCCACGCATTAGCACACAGGGAATTCGTTGCATGAATACTGACTCTTGTTGATCAATCGGAGCAATTGATGTCTTGTGAGCAAGAGTCTCAGGCTTTGAAAATTGTTTCCAATGCAAATATCAGCCTGATTATTGCGTTTGACGAATGATAAATTTAGGATGATTTCGCTGGATCACCCTCGTCTGCTGAGATAAAACAATTGAATTATGAGCTCAATGACATCCGGTCTTTCGTGAAGATCGCAGAACTTGGGAGCTTCCACGAGGCTGCCGATGCATTGCATCTCTCTCAACCCGCGTTGAGTCGCAGAATGAAAAAGCTTGAAGAGGGGTTGGGAACAGCCCTCCTTGATCGCACGACAAGAAGGGTAAGCCTCACCAGCGTCGGGCGAGACTTCCTGCCCAAGGCACGACGTTTACTGGATGACTTCGACGACTCGATACTTAACATCCGGGAGCTGGCGGAGCGCCAGAGCGGCCGTGTCACCCTTGCCTGCATCCCGACCGCCGCCTTCTACTTCCTCCCTTCGGTCATCCGCCTCTACAACGAGCGCTATCCACAAATCCGCATTCGCTTGCTCGACCTGAGTGCGAACGAAGGGCTGGAGGCTGTCCTGCGTGGCGAAGCCGACTTTGGCATCAACATGATGAGCGGACAGCACCCGGACATCGAGTTCGTGCCGTTGGTCAACGAGCCTTTTGTTTTGGCGTGTCGACGCGATCACGAGTTGGCCGAACGCAGCTCGGTCACCTGGTCTGAACTCAGCAATTACCGGCTGATCGGGGTCGGTCGCCTGAGCGGCAACCGCATGTTGCTTGACCATGCCTTGTCAGGCTTGAGTTGGCGTCCACAGTGGTTCTATGAGGTGCAACACCTGTCTACGTCGCTAGGGCTGGTGGAAGCCGGATTAGGCGTTTCGGCAATGCCGAGCCTTGCAATGCCGGCTGTGGATCATCCAACGTTGGTCAGCGTCCCCTTGATCGAGCCCATTGTGAACCGATCGTTGGGACTGGTTTACCGCCGAGGCGCCTCACTGTCTCCGGCAGCGGAAAAATTCGTCTCGATACTGCTGGAACAGTGGGAGCAATGAGCTCAATCAGCGATACCCATCCGGTGCGCATAGTCGACGTCCTGGTCGATGAAATTCGTATACCATATCTCTAACTCAATCCGAACGACCGCCGCCGTGAACCCACCCAAATTCAACGCTCCCGACCTGGGCAATGCGCCTTCGACATCGGAAATCATCACCCGCCACCTGCGTGACGCCATCGTCGCCGGGCACTTCGCCGAAGACGAGCCTATTCGCCAGGACGACATCGCCCGGCAGTTCAACGTCAGCAAGATTCCGGTCCGCGAGGCCCTCAAGCGCCTGGAAGCCGAAGGCCTGGTGATGTTCCAGCGCAATCGCGGGGCAATGGTCACGCGGGTGTCCGATGCCGAACTGGCACAGATGTTCGAAGTGCGCATGTTGCTCGAAGACAAGGTGCTGCGCCTGGCCATCCCCAACATGACCGAAGCCACCTTCGCCCGCGCCGAAAGCATCTGCCAGGAATTCGTCGGTGAAGATGACGTGGGCCGCTGGGCCGAGCTCAACTGGGAACTGCACGCCTGTCTCTACGAGCCGGCGCAACGTCCATTCCTGGTGAGCCTGATCCGTTCGGTCAACGACAAGCTGGAACGTTACCTGCGGATGCAGATGAGCCTTTCCGCCGGTAAGGAGCGTGCCGACCACGAGCACCGGGAGATCGTCGAAGCCTGCCGCGCCGGTGACGTCGACCGGGCGGTGAAGCTGCTCGACGAACACATCGCCGGGGTCTGCAAGACCTTGTTCGAGCATCTGCCGCACCACCATTGACAGTCCGATCTACTGTGCCGATTTCGTCATCGGCGCAAGATAAAACCATCAAGCCGGCATCCCCTCGCACGGGCCACTCTTGCGTTCACTCATCTGAACGGACGTGGCCCTGTCATGAAACGCATCACCGTGATCGACTCCCACACTGGCGGCGAACCCACCCGCCTGGTGACCGCCGGCTTTCCCGACCTGGGCACCGGCAGCATGGCCGAACGGCTTCGGCGGCTGGCTGCAGACCATGATCAATGGCGCGCCGCCTGCGTGCTGGAACCACGGGGCAGCGACGTGCTGGTTGGCGCGCTGCTATGCGAACCAGTCGACCCCGCCGCCTGCGCCGGGGTGATTTTCTTCAACAACAGCGGCTACCTCGGCATGTGCGGCCACGGCACCATTGGGTTGGTGGCCTCGCTGACGCACCTGGGCAAGATCGGTCCGGGCGTGCACAGCATCGAAACGCCGGTCGGTACGGTGCAGGCCACCTTGCACGACGACCACTCCGTCAGCGTGCGCAACGTGCCGGCCTACCGTTATCGCAAAGCCGTGGTATTGCAGGTGCCGGGGATCGGCCAGGTGGTCGGTGATATCGCCTGGGGTGGCAACTGGTTTTTCCTGATCGCCGAACATGGCTTGCGCATCGCCAATGACAACCTCGAGGCGTTGACCGCCTACACCTACGCCGTGCAGCAGGCACTGGACGTTCAGGGGATACGCGGCGAAGACGGCGGGTTGATCGACCACGTCGAACTGTTCGCCGATGACGCCCGGGCCGACAGCCGCAACTTTGTACTCTGCCCCGGCAAGGCCTATGACCGTTCGCCCTGCGGCACCGGCACCAGTGCCAAGCTGGCGTGCCTGGCGGCCGACGACAAATTGCAACCGGGACAGATCTGGCGCCAGGCCAGCGTGATCGGTAGCGAGTTCGAAGGCTCCTACGAACGACAGGGCGAACGCATCGTACCGACCATTCGCGGTCGCGCCTTCATCAGTGCCGAGGCCAGCCTGATCATTGAACAGGACGACCCCTTTGCCTGGGGCATTCGCCCATGAACCAGGGCCTGGTGGCCGATGTGATCGTGATCGGTGCCGGTATCATCGGCGCCGCCTGCGCCCAGGCGCTCACCCGGCGCGGCTTGCGCGTGCTGGTGCTGGACGCGGGCCTGCACGGCGCGACGGCCGCCGGCATGGGCCACTTGCTGGTGCTGGACGACAATCTGGCCGAACTGGCCCTCAGCCAATACTCGCTGCAACGCTGGCGCGAACAGGCACCGCAACTGCCCGACAGCTGCGCCTACCGCTGCAACGGCACATTGTGGCTGGCGGCCAATGCCGAAGAAATGGAAGTGGCCCGCAGCAAATACCTGAACCTGCAGGCCCAGGGCATTGCCTGCGAGTTGATCGCCCGCAACGCCCTGCGTTCCCGTGAGCCCGAGCTACACGACGGCCTCGAAGGCGGTTTATTGATCACCGGCGACGGCATTCTCTACGCCCCGGCGACCGCCAACTGGATGCTCGACACCCCTGGCATCGAACAACGACGGGCACGGGTCAGCGAGGTCGATGGCAACCGCGTGCGACTCGAGGATGGCCAGTGGTTGAACGCCGAAGCCGTCATATTGGCCAACGGCATCCAGGCCAATGACCTGTGCCCCGAGTTGCCGATCGAACCGAAAAAGGGCCACTTGCTGATCACAGACCGCTACCCCGGCAAGGTCACCCACACGCTGGTGGAACTGGGCTACGTCACCAGCGCCCACAATGCCGCGGGACCGTCGACCGCCTGCAACATTCAGCCCCGTCCCACCGGGCAGCTGTTCATCGGCGCCTCGCGACAATTCGGCACCACCGACCCGCAGGTCGAAAGCTGGATGCTGGCGAAAATGCTCAAGCGCGCCAGCGAATACATGCCGGGCCTGGCCCAGCTCAATGGCATCCGCGCCTGGACCGGTTTTCGCGCCGCCAGCCCCGATGGCCTGCCGCTGGTTGGCCAGCATCCCAAACGCAAAGGCCTGTGGCTGGCGGTCGGGCACGAGGGACTCGGGGTCACCACGGCCCCCGGCACTGCCGATTTGCTGGTCGCGCAATTGTTCAACGAGACGTCGCCACTGGCGGCACAACCCTATCTGCCGCAACGCTTTCTGGGAGAGCCCCTATATGCCTGACTTGATCATGGACGGCCGCACCCTGAAGGTGGCCGAGGGCACGACGGTGGCCGCGGCCCTGGCACTGGCCGGCGACGGTTGCAGTCGCACTTCGGTCAGCGGAGAGCGCCGCGCACCGTTGTGCGGCATGGGCATCTGCCAGGAATGCCGGGTGACCATCGACGGTCGCCGCCGCCTGGCCTGCCAGACGCTATGCCAGCAGGGCATGCAAGTGCAGACCCGAGCATGAACGAATACGCCGACCTGCTGATCATTGGCGCCGGCCCCGCCGGCATGAGTGCCGCCCTCGCCGCGGCACCCAGTGGCGCACGCATTGTGGTGCTCGACGACAACCCGTTGCCGGGAGGCCAGATCTGGCGCGACGGGCCAAAGGCCAGCCTGCCGAATCAGGCCCGGCAGATGCGCGAGCGGCTGCACGCCCACAGCAATATCCGCCACCATGCCGGTACCCGGGTGATCGCCCTCGCCGGGGCCAGACAATTGCTGGTGGAAGACGCCGACCACGGCTGGTTGATCGGCTATGACCAACTGATTCTGTGCACCGGTGCCCGTGAATTGCTGCTGCCCTTCCCCGGCTGGACACTGCCTGGGGTGACCGGCGCGGGCGGACTCCAGGCGTTGATCAAGGGCGGCCTGCCGGTGCAGGACGAGCGTGTGGTGATCGCCGGCAGCGGGCCGTTGTTGCTGGCCAGCGCGGCCACCGCGAAACATAACGGTGCCCGGGTGCTGCGCATCGCCGAGCAGGCCGCTGCGGGCGCGGTCGCCGGGTTCGCCCTGCAACTGCCGCGCTGGCCGGGCAAGCTGGTGCAATCCTTCAGTCTGTTCGACCGCCAATACCGCACCGGCACCCACGTCGTGGCGGCCTTGGGCAACGAACGGCTGGAAGCTGTGCGATTGCGGCATCAGGGCAAAATCGTCGAATTGGCGTGTGATCGCCTGGCCTGCGGCTTCGGCCTGATTCCCAACACCCAACTCGGCCAGGCCTTGGGCTGCGCGCTCGATGGCTCGGCGCTTGCGGTGGATGTTTGGCAAACCACAAGCCGCGCCGACCACTACGCCGCCGGCGAATGCAGCGGTTTCGGCGGCAGTGAACTGGCGCTGGTCGAAGGGGCAATCGCCGGTCATGTGGCCGTGGGCAACACCGCGGCGGCACGGGATTTGTGGCCACGCCGGGCGCGCTGGCAGGGTTTCGCCAAGGCGTTGAACAGCGCCTTCAGCCTCGACCCGCAGCTCAAGTCGCTGGCGCAGCCCGACACGCTGGTCTGTCGTTGCGAAGACGTGCCCTATGCGGCATTGGCCGGACACACTGACTGGCGCGAGGCCAAACTGGCCAGTCGCTGCGGCATGGGCGCCTGCCAGGGCCGGGTGTGTGGCGCTGCCTTGCAGTATCTGTTCGACTGGCAACCCTCGGCGCCCCGGCCGCCGTTCAACCCGGCACGCATCGAAACCCTGATGTGCCTGGATGACACCCCGCCGGCGTAAACGCTCGCGCCGGGGTTTCGGGGGCGCTGCCGAGTCTTTATAGTCCCGGTAGTCGCCACCAGGCCCCCGTTGATATGTTCCCCTCACTCAATCACTTCAAACCCTGCGACCTGCCGACGCTGCTGAACAGTTTGCAGGCCATCGCGACGCTGCTCGATACCCTGACCGACGTGGTGTTTTTCATCAAGGACAGCGAGGCCCGCTACGTTTTCGTCAACCAGACCCTGGTTAGACGTTGTAGCTTGAAGCACAGTGACCAACTGCTGGGGCTGACAGCGGACCGTGTCTTCCCGGAGCGCTTTGGCCCGATTTACACCGAGCAGGATCGGCGGGTGCTGGCCACCGGCCGCGAATTGGCCGATCAACTGGAACTGCACCTGTATTTCGGTAACCAGCCGGTCTGGTGCCTGACCCATAAACTCGCGCTGCGCGATGAACAAGGGCGGATCGTTGGCCTGGCCGGCATCTCCCGCGACCTGCAACTGCCCCAGTCCAACCACCCGGCATTCCAGAAACTGGCCGCGGTGGACGCGCACATCCGTCGCCATTTTGCCCGACCTGTCAGCCTTGCCGAACTGACGGCAATCGCGGGCTTTTCGGTTGCGCAACTCGAACGCCATTGCAAACGGGTGTTCCAGCTCACCCCACGGCAGATGATCCACAAGTGCCGGCTCGAAGAAGGTACGCGGTTGTTGCTGAATACCGAGCTGCCCATCACCGAAATCGCACTGCGCTGTGGCTACACCGACCACAGTGCATTCAGCCGCCAATTCCGTGCCCTCACCAGCCTTTCGCCCAGCCAGTTCCGCGATCGTGGTCGTTAGAATGTTCCTTTAAGGGGCGCCTCGCACACAGGTTGCTCCCTTCTGTAACACCCACCTGCCTCGCGCCATGGTGCCGTTGCCCTGCTCCCGACGTCTGAACCGCCCTGACTCAAGGGCTGGAAAATATTTGCCTGGAAAAAGGCAAATCGGCACAACCGTTGCTATTGTTAATATCGTATACGAAATCCCCAATACGATATCTAACAGCACTTTCAGATAACGAGGCCTCTATGAAAAACCCCGCATTTGCCGTAGCCCTCAGCGCTGTTCTCACTTCCACCTTCATCGCCACCGCGCACGCCGACAAGCTCGACGACATTATCGGTTCCGGTAAGCTGCGCTGTGCCGTCACCCTGGACTTCCCGCCCATGGGTTTTCGAGATGCCAGCAACGCGCCGGCCGGTTTCGACGTGGACTATTGCCACGACCTGGCGAAAATCCTCGGGGTCGAGGCCGAAGTGGTCGAAACACCGTTCCCGGACCGTATTCCGGCGTTGATATCCGGGCGGGCCGACGTGATTGTCGCCTCGACCTCCGACACCCTCGAACGGGCCAAGACCGTCGGCCTCACCGTGCCGTACTTCGCCTTCCAGATGGTCGTGCTGACCCGCGACAACACCGGCATCAACAGCTTCGACGACATCAAGGGCAAGGCACTGGGCAATACCAGCGGCACCTTTGAAGCCATTGCCCTGGAGAACGATGTGAAGAAATGGGGCAGCGGCAGCTTCCGTGCCTACCAGTCACAAAACGACACCCTGTTGGCAGTGGCCCAGGGGCACATCGACGCCACGGTGGTCACCAATACCGTGGCCGCCGCGACGATCAAGTCGGGCAAATACAAAAACCTGAAGATCGCCGGCAACGCGCCCTACACCATCGACTATGTCTCCCTGGGTGCCAAACGCAACGAGTACGGCCTGCTCAATTACCTCAACCTGTTCGTCAACCAGCAGGTGCGCAACGGTCGTTACAAGGAGTTGTACGCCAAATGGGTCGGCACCGAGATTGCGCCGACCGACCTGACCGTGCCAAAGGTCTACTACTGAGATGTCCGGCATGCCCGGGGCCACTTCTCTGACGGGTCGCCGCCTGGTCCCGGGCTCTGCCCAGGGCGCCCTGTTGTTTGCCGATGTCGGGCTGAGCTTCTGGGGCGGAGTCGACCCCTTTCGGGGTGAGGTCATCGACCGTCACCATCCGCTCAGCGGCGAATACCTGACCGGTCGTGTGCTCGCCATTCCCAGTGGCCGCGGTTCGTGTACCGGCAGCAGTGTGCTGATGGAACTGATCAGCAACGGTCATGCGCCGGCCGCCCTGGTACTGGCCGAGGCCGATGAGATCCTGACCTTGGGCGTGCTGGTGGCACAGATGATTTTCGAGCGTTCCCTGCCGGTGCTGTGCATCGGCCGGGAGGCCTTTGCCGCCTTGCGCGGCAAGGCGTTTGCCCGAATCGACGGTGCCGGGCTGGCCGTGTTCGATCACATACCCGTCGACAATTGGCAACCCTGCGAAACGCCAATGCAGGCCCATGCAGCCAGCGCGTCAATGGTACTGAGCGAACTCGACCATGCGCTGCTCGACGGCGCGCATGGCAAAGCGGCGCAGATGGCCATGCAAGTTGTCCTGCGCATGGCCGAACTGCAAGGCGCTCTGCGTCTGATAGATGTCACCCAGGCACACATCGACGGTTGCATCTACACGGGACCTGCGAGCCTGCGTTTTGCCCAACAACTGGTGCAGTGGGGCGCGAAGGTTCGGGTACCCACTACCCTCAATTCAATCTCCGTAGACCAGCGCCGCTGGCGCGAGTTGGGCATCGACCCACTGCTCGGCGAGCCGGCCAGTGCCTTGGGCGACGCCTACATGGCGATGGGCGCACAGCTCAGTTTCACCTGTGCGCCCTACTTGCTCGACAGCGCACCGAAAGCCGGCGAGCAGATCGTCTGGGCCGAATCCAACGCGGTGGTCTACGCCAACAGCGTGCTCGGCGCGCGAACCTTGAAATACCCGGACTACCTGGATATCTGCATCGCCCTGACCGGCCGCGCGCCCCTGATCGGCTGCCATCTGGACGCGCCACGCAAGGCCCGCCTGCGCGTTGAATTACCAGAATTGGGTGAACTCGACGATGCGTTCTACCCCTTGCTCGGATACCACATCGGCGCCCTCGCAGGCAGTAGGATCCCGCTGGTATTCGGACTGGAACAACACCAACCGCACCTGGACGATCTGAAAGCCTTTGGCGCGGCGTTCGCCACCACGTCCGCCGCGCCGCTGTTCCACATCGCCGGGGTCACACCCGAAGCACTCGACCCGGCACAGGTGCTGGAACCGGATACCCCGCTGCCCGCGGCAACCATCCGCCTGGAGGACCTGCTCGTCAGTTGGCGTGAGCTCAACAGCGCCAGGGACAACCGCGTGGATGTGGTCTCGCTGGGTAACCCGCACTTCTCGCTCAGCGAGTTCGCCCGCTTGGCAGAGCTGTGTCGCGGCCGGGTCAAACACCCCGGTGTGGTGCTCGCCATCACCTGCGGTCGTGCGGTGCTGGAGCAAGCCCGTGACGCCGGGCATATCGCTGTGATTGAGACCTTCGGCGCCATCCTGGTGACCGATACCTGCTGGTGCATGCTCGGCGAACCGGTGATCCCGCCCACCGCCACCACCTTGATGACCAATTCGGGCAAGTACGCCCATTACGCACCCGGTCTGGTGGGGCGCACCGTGCACTTCGCCAGCCTGGCCGAATGCGTCGATGCCGCCTGCACTGCCACCGCCAGCGGGCGTTTGCCGCGCTGGTTGCAACCCGCCTTGCCGAGGGAGAACCACTCGCATGTTTGATTACACCTTCCAATGGCGCGCGGCCCTGCGCGCCCTGCCGGACATGCTCTCCGGCGCCTGGGTCACGTTCGAGACGGCTGCGCTGTCGATGATTTTCGGTGTGCTGATTGCCCTGGCCCTGACGGTCATGCGCGAAGCCAGGAACCCGCTGCTGCGCGGTATCGGCAACGGCTGGGTATCGATTGCCCGCAACACCCCGTCGCTGTTCCAGGTGTACATCCTGTACTTCGGCCTCGGCTCACTGGGGCTGCACGTCAGCTCCTGGCTCGCGCTGCTGGCCGGCATCACCTTCAACAACGCAGGTTACCTGGCGGAAAATTTCCGCGGCGGGCTCAAGGCGGTGCCCCACACCCAGGTGCGTGCCGCGCGCTCCCTGGGCATGAGTGCCTTCCAGACCTACCGCATGATCATCGTCCCGCAACTGCTGCGAATCGTCTTCTATCCGCTCACCAATCAAATGGTGTGGGCGGTGCTGATGACCTCGCTGGGGGTCATCGTCGGCCTTAACAACGACCTGACCGGAGTGACTCAGGAATACAACGTCAAAACCTTCCGCACCTTCGAATACTTCGCCATCGCAGCCGTGCTGTATTACCTGATTGCCAAGGCGATCGTCGCGGCAGCCCGGCTGATGGCCTGGCGGTTGTTCCGTTACTGAGGAGCTGTGCATGTTTTCCACCGAGTTTTCCGCCAATGACCTGTTGTTCCTGCTCGACGGCGCCTGGGTCACGCTGCAGTTGACGTTCTGGGCGATCATCCTCGGCTCCGTTGCCGGGCTGTTGTTCGGGTTGCTGCGGGCCCTGTTCCCACGGGTCAGCCTGCCGCTGGCCTGGGTGCTGGACGTGTTTCGCAGCGTGCCGTTGCTGATCCAGTTCGTCCTGTTCAACTCACTCAAAAGCATCGTCGGCCTGAACATCAGCGCCTTCAGCGTCGGTTGCATTGTGCTGGGGGTCTACACCGCTGCGTACTTCACCGAAATCGTGCGCGGCGGCGTGCTGTCGGTACCGTTCACGGTGCGCCGCGCCAGCCGCTCGCTGGGCCTGAGCTTCCTGCAGGATCTGCGCTGGATCGTCCTGCCGATGGCCACGCGCGTGGCCTTTCCCGGCTGGCTGAATCTGGTGCTGGGCGTGATGAAAGACACCGCGCTGGTGATGTGGATCGGCATCGTCGAACTGTTGCGCGCTTCGCAAACCATTGTGACCCGCATCCAGGAACCGCTGGTGGTGTTGTGCATCGCGGGCCTTATCTACTACGTCATGAGCCTGGTGGTCGCACGCCTCGGCGCTCGTCTGGAAAGAAGGTGGCAAGAAAATGATTGAGATCGACAACGTACATAAATCCTTCGGCAATCTCGAAGTGGTCAAGGGCGTGAACCTCACGGTGAGCAAGGGCGAGGTGGTGTCGATCATCGGTGGCTCCGGCTCTGGCAAGTCGACCTTGTTGATGTGCATCAACGGCCTGGAACCGATCCAGAAAGGCAACATTCGTGTCGACGGCGTCGAGGTCCATCACAACGCCACCGACCTTAACCGCCTGCGGCAGAAGATCGGCATCGTGTTCCAACAATGGAACGCCTTTCCGCATTTGACGGTGCTGGAAAACGTCATGCTGGCACCGCGCAAAGTGCTGGGTAAAAGCAAAGCCTGCGCCGAGGAACTGGCGGTACGGCAACTGACCCACGTGGGCCTGGGCGACAAACTCAAGGCCTTCCCCGGCAAGCTGTCCGGCGGTCAGCAACAACGCATGGCCATCGCCCGCGCCCTGGCTATGTCGCCGGACTACATGCTGTTCGACGAGGCCACTTCGGCGCTCGATCCGCAGTTGGTGGGCGAAGTGCTGGATACCATGCGCATGCTCGCCGAGGACGGTATGACCATGGTGTTGGTGACTCATGAGATCCGCTTCGCGCGGGACGTATCCGACCGCGTGGCGTTCTTTCGCAACGGCCTGGTGCACGAGATCGGCTCTCCGGATCAGGTGATTGGCAATCCGGTGCATGCCGAGACCGCGGCGTTCCTGAAATCGGTGAAATAGCTGATGGACCTATCGCGAGCAGGCTCACTCCTACACTGGGTCTGTGCCGCACAAAAAACCTCCTGTAGGAGCGAGCCTGCTCGCGATGAGGCCCTCACAAACAACACAAGGAGCAGAGAATGCGTTCATCGAAAGTGATTCATGTGGTCAGTTGCCACGCGGAAGGTGAAGTCGGCGACGTGATCGTCGGCGGCGTCGCACCACCGCCCGGCGCTACTGTGTGGGAACAATCGCGCTGGATCGCCAGGGACCAGGTCCTGCGCAACTTCGTACTCAACGAACCGCGTGGCGGTGTGTTCCGGCACGTCAACCTGCTGGTGCCCGCCAAGGACCCGCGGGCGCAGATGGCCTGGATCATCATGGAACCGGCGGACACGCCGCCGATGTCCGGCTCCAATTCATTGTGCGTGGCCACCGTGTTGCTCGACACCGGCATTTTGCCAATGACCGAACCGCAAACCCGGCTGGTGCTCGAAGCCCCCGGCGGCCTGATCGAAGCCGTAGCCGACTGCCGTGACGGCAAGGTCGAACGGGTGGAAATCAAAAACGTGCCGTCCTTCGCAGATCGCCTTGAAGCGTGCATTGAAGTGGAAGGTGTCGGCACACTCAAGGTCGATACCGCCTATGGCGGCGACAGTTTTGTGATTGCCGATGCCCAGGGCCTGGGCTTTTCAGTGAGCCCCGATGAAGCCGCCGACCTGGTGGCGGTCGGGCTGAAGATCACCCGGGCAGCCAACGAGCAACTGGGCTTTGTGCATCCGCTGAACCCCGAGTGGTCGCACATTTCCTTTTGCCAGATCGCCGCGCCGGTCGTTCATGAACAGGGCATTGCCACGGGCGCCAATGCGGTGGTGATTCAACCGGGCAAGATCGACCGCTCGCCTACCGGCACTGGCTGCTCCGCGCGAATGGCGGTGATGCATGCCAAAGGTTTGCTGGGCGTCGGAGAGCGGTTTATCGGTCGTTCGATCATCGGCTCGCAGTTCCACTGCCGCATTGACTCACTGACCGAAGTGGCTGGGCGCCCTGCCATCTACCCATGCATTTCCGGGCGGGCCTGGATAACCGGCACCCATCAATTACTGCTCGACCCAAGCGATCCGTGGCCACAAGGCTATCGACTGTCGGACACCTGGCCGGGCGCCTGAATACTCCATCGCTAACCCCCGACCAACGGCCAGGATAAATCCCGAAAACGTAGAAAAACCACTGGCTGATTTCTTTCACTTTTAATATCGTATACGAAATACAATAAACAACCCCGGAGGCAACAATGAGCAAGCGCATTAACTGGAGCGGCGTGTTCCCAGCAGTCACCACGCAATTCAACGATGACTTCTCCATCAACCTGGAAAAAACCCATGAGGTCATTTCCAACGTGATACGCGACGGTGTATCGGGACTGGTGGTGTGCGGCTCGGTAGGCGAAAACACTTCGCTGAGCGCTGCGGAAAAAATTGCCGTGACCGAAGTCGCGGTCGCGGCCTCAGGCGGCCGTGTGCCGGTGATTTGCGGCGTCGCCGAGTTCACCAGTGTGGAAGCGGCCAAGGTCGCCAACGCGGTACGCCGGGTCGGCGTCGATGGCGTGATGCTGATGCCGGCGCTGGTCTACGGTTCCAAGCCGTTCGAAACCGCCGAGCATTACCGTTACGTGGCGAAAAACGCCGACGTGCCACTGATGGTCTACAACAACCCGCCGATCTACAAAAACGACGTGACCCCGGACATCCTGATTGCCCTGGCCGACTGCGACAACGTGGTGTGCTTCAAGGATTCCTCTGGCGACACCCGCCGCTTCATCGACATTCGCAATGAAGTGGGTGACCGTTTCGTGTTGTTCGCCGGCCTCGACGACGTGGTGCTGGAAAGTCTCGCCGTGGGCGCTGAGGGCTGGGTGTCGGGCATGTCCAACGTGTTCCCCAAAGAAGGCGAAACCATCTTCCGCCTGGCCAAGGCCGGACGCTACGCCGAAGCCATGCCGATCTACGAATGGCTGATGCCGATCCTGCATCTCGACGCCCGTGCCGACCTGGTGCAGTGCATCAAGTTGTGCGAAGCCATCGCCGGTCGCGGCAGCGCCCTGACCCGTCCGCCACGCCTGGCCCTGCCGGAAGCCGATCGCGTCTTCGTCGAGCAGATCATGGCCAAGGCCCTCGCCAACCGTCCGCACCTGCCGGACGTCGGTCTCTGAGTGATTGTCGGGAGGGTCCATACGGGCCCGACCCGGCTGCCTGTTTTTGCGCCCCTACAGGAAACGCCAGCATGCCCAACGCTCAACACACTCAAAGCGCAACCACACCCTCGGGACTCAAGCGTGTCGTGGCCGCCGCCATGGCCGGCACCGTTGCCGAATGGTATGAATTCTTTCTCTATGGCACCGCTTCGGCACTGGTCTTCGGCCAGTTGTTCTTCCGCCAGACCGACAGCCCCATCGACGGCATCATCGCGGCCTTCGCGCTGTATGCCGTGGGCTTCCTCGCCCGTCCGCTGGGCGGGCTGGTGTTCGGTCACTACGGCGACAAGTACGGCCGCAAACGCCTGCTGCAATTAAGCCTGGTGGTGGTTGGCATCACCACCTTCCTGATGGGCTGCCTGCCCGGCTTCAACCAGATCGGCTATGCCGCGCCGGTGTTGCTGGTACTGCTGCGGTTGATCCAGGGCTTCGCCTTTGGCGGCGAATGGGGCGGTGCGATTTTGTTGGTGTCCGAGCACTGCCCGGACAATCGACGCGGCTTCTGGGCCAGTTGGCCGCAAGCCGGTGTACCGGCCGGCAACCTGGTGGCGACGGTCGCCCTGCTACTGTTGTCGTCGAACCTGTCGGAGGAGCAATTCCTCGCCTGGGGCTGGCGCGTCGCATTCTGGTTCTCGGCCGTCGTGGTGTTGATCGGCTACTGGATTCGCACCAGTGTCGATGACGCGCCGATTTTCAAGGAGGCCCAGGCCCGCCAGGCGCAGACCCGGCACCAGCAACTGGGCGTGGTCGAAGTGCTGCGCCACCACTGGCGCTCGGTGCTGGTCGGTATCGGCGCGCGGTTTGCCGAGAACATTCTCTACTACACCGTCGTGACCTTCTCGATCACTTATCTGAAACTGGTGGTGCACAAGGACACGTCAGAGATTTTGCTGCTGATGTTTGGCGCTCACCTGCTGCACTTCTTCCTGATTCCGTTGATGGGTTACCTGTCGGATCTGGTCGGGCGCAAACCGGTTTACCTGGTCGGAGCGGTACTCACCGCTTTCTGGGGATTCGTCGGTTTCCCGATGATGGACACCGGCAACAATTGGCTGATCATGGCGGCCATCACCCTGGGCCTGGCCATCGAGTCGATGACCTACGCCCCGTACTCGGCGTTGATGGCCGAGATGTTTCCGACCCATGTGCGCTACACCGCACTCTCGCTGTGCTACCAGGTGGCGCCGATCTTCGCCGGCTCCCTGGCCCCACTGATCGCCATCACCCTGCTCAACAAGTACCACAGCTCGACACCGATCGCGCTCTATCTGGTCGGTGCTTCGCTGATCTCCATCGTGGCCGTCGGGCTGACCCGGGAAACCCGTGGCAAATCGTTGCACACGGTAGATGCCGAGTCTGCTGCGCGGATTGCAGCGCTGGACCCGACTGCGGCGACCCCACGTCGCGCCGATTCACTGGCGTAAACCCTGTAGGAGCGAGCCCGCTCGCGATGGTCTCCAACGATAACGCGTGCATTCTGGATTCACGCGGTGCCCTTGAGTGCTTCGCGAGCAGGCTCGCTCCTACAGGGGGGTTGTATTACCCCCCCTTTTTTTTGACAGGAGCTTTTAGATGCCTGAGATCCTCGGTCACAACTACATCGGCGGCACACGTAGCGCCGCCGGCAGCATCGCGCTGCAAAGCCATGACGCAAGTACTGGCCAAGCCCTGCCCTTCTCGTTCATGCAAGCCACCGCAGATGAAGTGCACGCCGCCGCCCAGGCCGCCGCAGCCGCCTATCCGACCTTTCGCAACCTGCCGGCCAGCCGCCGTGCGGAATTTCTTGAGGCCATCGCCACGCAGTTGGAGGCGCTGAACGATGAATTTGTCGCCCTGGTGAACCGAGAGACGGCACTGCCGACCGCTCGCCTTCAGGGTGAGCGCGCTCGCACCAGCGGCCAGATGCGCCTGTTTGCGCAAGTCCTGCGCCGTGGTGATTTCTACGGTGCGCGCATCGACTGCGCCTTGCCCGAACGCCAACCACTGCCACGGGTTGATTTGCGCCAATACCGGATCGGCGTCGGTCCGGTCGCTGTGTTCGGTGCGAGCAATTTCCCGTTGGCGTTTTCCACCGCCGGTGGCGATACCGCTGCCGCCCTGGCGGCCGGTTGCCCGGTGGTGTTCAAGGCCCACAGCGGACATATGGCGACGGCCGAGCTCGTGGCCGACGCGATCATCCGTGCTGCCGAGCAGACTGACATGCCCAAGGGTGTGTTCAACATGATCTACGGGTCTGGCGTGGGCGAAACCCTGGTCAAGCATCCGGCGATCCAGGCTGTCGGTTTCACCGGCTCACTCAAGGGAGGCCGTGCCCTGTGCGATATGGCCGCTGCACGAGCACAACCGATCCCGGTGTTCGCTGAAATGAGCAGCATCAACCCGGTCGTGGTGTTGCCCGAAGCCTTGCAAGTTCGTGGCGAGAAAATCGCCGGTGAGCTGGTGGCATCGGTGGTCCAGGGCTGCGGTCAGTTCTGTACCAATCCTGGCCTGGTCATCGGCATCTCGTCACCGCGATTCGACGCATTCACTGCGCTGCTCAGTGGTTTGATGAGCGAGCAACCGCCGCAGACCATGCTCAACGCCGCAACCCTTGCCAGCTATAAAAAAGGCGTGCAAGCGCTGCTCAGCCATCCTGGGGTGACCCACCTGGCCGGTCAGGAACAGCTGGGCAATCAGGCCCGACCACAACTGTTCAAGGCCGACGCCAGCCTGCTGCTCAATAGTGACGCGCTGCTACAGGAAGAAGTGTTCGGCCCGACAACCGTGCTGGTGGAAGTCGCCGATGCAGGCGAACTGTTGCGGGTACTGCAGAGCTTGCACGGCCAGCTCACCGCCACCTTGATTGCTGAAGCCATCGACCTGCAAATCTGCGCGGGCGTCCTGCCTCTGCTGGAACAGAAGGTGGGTCGTGTACTGTTCAACGGCTACCCCACCGGCGTCGAAGTTTGCGATGCGATGGTGCATGGCGGCCCCTACCCGGCCACTTCCGATGCCCGTGGCACCTCGGTCGGCACCCTGGCCCTCGAACGTTTCCTGCGACCGGTGTGCTACCAGAACTGCCCCGACACCTTGCTGCCCGAAGCGCTGCAAAATGCCAACCCATTAGGCATCAATCGCCTGGTCAACGGCGCCCTCCAGCGCCAATCGCTGTAAACCAGACGGGCGCCATGGGCGCCCGCTTCCTTTCAATCCAGCAGCGCCTTCAAGTCCTCATACAACGCCTCGGGAATCTGCACCCCTTCCACCAGGCTGCGCGCTCGCGCCTCATAGCGTCGCTGCGACGGCAAGCGCGCGCCCTGTCCTTCGATTCCCTGGAACAACACTTCGGCCCTGGCCAGGTGCTCCTGGGTTGCATCGCCCAAAAAGCGCCGGGGATCCAGGGCGATGATCAGTTCGCCATGATAAGGCGATGACTTGCTGCCCGCGTCGTAAGCCAGTGATTCAGCGCTGGTCAGGTCGCCAATCAGCGGCCCGGCAATCAACTCCACCATCGCCGCCAGTGCCGATCCCTTATGCCCGCCGAACGTCAGCATCGCGCCGCTGTCGAGCACCACACTGGCATCGCTGCTCGAATGGCCTTGCGCATCCACGCCCCAACCTTCGGGGATCGCCTTGCCGGCACGTCGATGCAGCTCGATATCGCCGCGTGCGATGGCGCTGGTGGCAAAATCGAATACAAAAGGCTCTCGCCCTGCACGCGGCCAGCCAAAGGCAATGGGATTAGTGCCGAACAGTGGCAAGTGCCCCCCGGCCGGCGCAACCCAGGCATGGCTCGGATTACACGCCAACGCGACCAGGCCGGCCTGGGTCAGTTGCTCGATCTCCACCCATAACGCGGAAAAATGCACGCAGTGATTGATCGCCAGCGCGGCAATCCCGTTGGCACGGGTTTTCTGCGTCAACAACGCGAGCCCCGCCTGAAACGCCAGCTGCGAAAAACCACCCCCGGCATCCACCCGCACAATCGACGGCGCCTGGTCGATGACCCTCGGCTCGGCATTGGCCGACACCTTGCTCGCCCGCAGGGAATTGACACACCCAAGAATCCGGTACAAACCGTGGGAGGCGCAGCCATCACGCTCACCCGCGATGACCGTCGCCGCCACCGCTTGCGCATGGGCCAGATTAAAACCGTTGTGCAACAGGATCGATTCGGCCAATTCACGGGCTTCGATCAGGGTCAGTCGGATCATATTCATCTCCCAGGACAGACCGGTCAGGGTGATCCGGTCGAAGCCACCTGGCTTGATGCGTTTTTGCCCCTGGTGTGACGAAATCGGCATACCGCAGGAATGGATATGTACACCTGAAAGGCAATCATCAGCAGAGATAACGCAAAATGGCGCGCGCCCAATGAGTTTTTTTATCATCTAAACGAGCGCAGAATGAGCTACCCGGCGTTCGAGTGACGTGTCGCGGTCAATTGGCGAGTGGTCATCTCGAGCGCCATGGGCAACGAGCTCGCTTGCTGTCGACTGCAAGGGCCGGAGGAGGCGTTTTGAAACCATTCCCGCTCAAACCCGGCACCTCGACCCTGGACGTATTTCTTCAAGCGTGCCTGCCCCGCCGTGACGCTGTTCCGCCCACCTTGACGGAAAAAGCGGTCATCCCGGGCATTCCCCATGCCCGCTACAGGCTGGACCACGACCTGACGCCGTTCATTCAGGATGCGGTTCAATCCAACAAACGTGAGAGCGAGCTTCTCGCCCAGGCCGGGAAGCCGAACGATATCCTGCCGCCGGCCAGTATGCTGGCCGTTTCCGGCGGCGGCGATGCAGGCGCATTCGCAGCGGGACTGATTGCCGGGTGGACCACCCATGGCACCCGGCCCATGTTCAAGGTCGTCACGGGCATCAGCGCGGGAGCCCTGGTCGCCCCGTTCGCTTACCTGGGGCCGGAGTACGACGGCGTGATCCGGCACGTCTGCAATGGAGTCGGTCCAAAAGACATTTTTCATTCGCGAAACGTGCTGACCCGTTTCGCCAGCGACGGCATAGCGGACAGCAAGCCACTGTCGCGGCTCATCACAAAACACATCACTGCGCAGATTCTGGCGGCGATCGCGGCCGAATACGCCAAGGGCAGGATCCTGCTGATCGGCACCACGGACCTTGATGCAGGGCGCCCCGTCACCTGGAACATGGGCGCCATTGCCGCAAGCCAGGCGCCGGGCGCGCTCGAGCTGTTTCGCAGCATCATGATCGCGTCGATGAGCATTCCCGGGGCCGTCTCACCCGTCATGATCGATGTGGAGGTTGACGGCAAACAGTTTCAGGAAATGCACGTGGACGGCGGGGTCATCACTCAAGTGTTTCTTTACCCGCCTGGCACGCTGGTGAGGCTCAACAGGGCCGCCGGAGTCCCTTTGCGACTCGAACGTCATTTCTATGTCATTCGCAACGGGACACTGGAGCCGCAGTGGTCCGGGACCAAGCGCCGCACATTGAGCATCGGCGGTCGAGCCATCAGTGCATTGATTCAAACCCAGGGGATCAGCGACCTGGAGCGAATCTACCGCATGGCGCAGCAGGATGGCGCGCAATTCAACCTGGCGTACATCGGCTCCGACTTCAACGTTGCGCGCACCCAGAAATTCGATGGCGAGTACATGAAGCGTTTATTCGATTACGCCTGGCAACTCAGCGCGAAGGGCTATCCGTGGCACAAATCGCCGCCCTCGCAAAACCCCAGGCTACGTACCCATCGCTGAAAAACCCTGCCCGCAACATCGTGAAAGGAGGCGTTTAAAATGCAACTCATCACGTTGAAAATCGAAAAGCCGGAAGATACGAACTTCATCCTGGGCCACACGCACTTCATCAAGTCCGTCGAGGACATCCACGAAGCCTTGGTCAATGCCGTGCCGGGTATCCAGTTTGGCGTGGCCTTTTGCGAAGCTTCCGGCAAATGCCTGGTGCGATGGTCTGGCACCGATAGAGCAATGGTGGAACTTGCACAGAAAAATGCCAAGGCCATCGCCGCAGGCCATAGCTTCATCATTTTCCTGGGCGACGGCTTCTATCCGCTGAACGTGTTGAACACCCTCAAGATGGTGCCAGAGGTGTGCCGAATTTTTTGTGCAACCGCCAACCCGACTGAAGTGATTGTCGCCGAGACCGAACAAGGGCGAGCCATCCTTGGCGTCGTGGATGGTTTCTGCGCCCGTGACATTGAGGGCGACGACGACATCCTGTGGCGCAAGAACCTGTTGCGGCAGATTGGCTACAAGCAATGAATGCCGTTGATAGCCAATCCAATCACTGATCCGCAGCCCCCGTCACGGCGAAAATGTTGCAGGGCACCTGATACAGCACATGCTCCGTGGTACTGCCCACCCATTTGCCCAGCCCCTTGCGATGGGCATTGCCCATGACGATCACATCGGCCCGGTGATGCGCGGCAAAGTCGGCCAGCGCTTTGCCAGGTGACGCTTCAACAAAGTGTTGTCGCTCACCCGGCACGCCATAGTGGTCGGCCAGGGCGATAAAGGTCTTTTGCAGCGACTTGCGCACATCGCTGCTGAAACCTGGCATCGTCACGGCACCCGCGCCTGCGTCGGACATATGTGTGCGCGATGGATCGTAGGCATGCAGCAGATGCAGTTCGGCGCTGCATTGCATCGCCAATCCGTTTGCCGCCTGGATGATGCTGTCGTTGATACCGGTGATCTGCGTCTCAGGGTGTGACGGATCGACTGCCGCCACGACCACCCGCGGCAATGGACACCTGACCTCGCTGACCAGATGCACAGGCACGGGACATTCGCGCAACAGGTGCCAGTCCAGAGGAGTGATGAAAACGCGCTTGAGCGCTGACTCGTGTTGCACGTCCTTGATCAACAGATCGGCCTGCATTTCTGCCACATGCAGCAGTATTTCTTGCAACGCGGTGCGCGTAACAAGCACTTCGGTACTCACCTTGATCCCGCGCTCGCGGATCAGGTCGGCCTCATCCTCCAACCACTGTTGGTTCTCTTGCTGGCAGGCTTCACGAAAACGCGCCCCAGCGCTCTTCAAGCCCAGGAGGTGGGAGTCTTCGATAAACACCGTGATGTGCAGCGCCGCGCGTGTAGCTTGGGCAATGGCGACTGCTCGCTCCAGCGCCGGGGTGTGACGCATGGCGGGACCGGCTACCAGAAAGAGTCGTTGATACTGGCTCATGCAACACCTCCAAAAGTTTCGGGGCGTTTCACAACACCGACGATTCACGATCGCCTCAACTACCAATATACGCCTGGATTCCACTCATGGAGTAACGACCATCCCTCGATGGCCGCTTCCCCTTACATCAAATACCCTTATGAGCCTTAACGGGCCCCTGGTAATAAGGCAGCGTGTCAATCCGTGGTTGATAGGCACCCGTGGCTACGCTGCGCTGGATATGCGCGGCGATCTCATCCATCCGTGCAAACCAGACATCACCTTTGGCCATCATGTATTCGATCAACTTCGACACTTCATGCCAGCGCGACAAACGACCGGAAAGGAACGGGTGCCAGACAGGCACGAAGAGCGCGCCATACTCCCAGGCTGCATCGAACTCGGCCTTGAAAACCTCGACGGCGCGTTGCGGTGACTGAATCGGCATCTGGAAATCGAGGTCGATGCTGTGCATGTACTGCGGCCAGTCATCCAGCGCCCAGCTGGAGGGAAGTTCCACCAGCTCTCCCGCCCCGGTGCGCAGCAGATAAGGCACATCATCGCCCATCAACGAAGCGTCATAACTGAAGCCGCGTTCGATCAACAAGTCAGCCGAGTGCTCCGACATATTGTAGAGCGGCGCCCGCCAGCCCCGTGGGGCCTGGCCGGTGAAGCGCTTGATGGTGTCGCAACCGCGGTCGAGCCAGTAAGCCTCTTCTTCACGGGTCAGCTCGTTTGGATGCTCATGGATGTAGCCGTGATGGGCAATTTCGTGCCCGCCTTCGACGATCGCCTCGATGGCCTGGGGATATTGTTCGATGCACCAGGCCGGAATGAAAAACGTCTGTTTGATCTCGAAGCGTCGATAGGTTTCCAGAATCCTTGGAATCGCCACCTTGGGCCCATAGTGCAGCATCGAAATACTGGCAACCCGTGTCGCGGAATCCTTGGGGTGCGCCACATGCAGAATGCTGTCCGCATCCATATCAAAGGTAAAGGCGACGGCGCAGCGAGCACCGTTTGGCCAGACAATCGGATTTTCAATCATGCTTATTCACCGGTTGATGTTGAAAGTTTGCGAATCACCCACAACAGCGATCCAGTCCCCTATCAGTACTCGTGATCCATCAACCAGTTGGAATAATGCGTGAGCCCTTGTACAAGTGACCATTGTGCTCGATAGCCCAGCTCGCGCTCGGCTGCACTCAGGTCCCATTCCCCATGGCGATCGAGATGCCAATAACCGTCGCCCACTTCGATGCGCGCACCAGGAATGATTTTACGGATGATTTCAACGGCTTGATGCAGTGTCCAGGAACGGTCACCGGCAATGTTGAATACACCGCCTTTAAGGTCTCGAGTTTCAGCCGCCAACAGTACCGCACGCACCACGTCTTCCACATGGATATAGTGGAACCGATGATCCCCGCCGGACGGCAAGCTGAATGCTTCACCACGGTGAACGGTTTTAAGTATGTCCCTGAGCACTTGCGGCATCTTGTTTTCCGGGCCGTACACTTCCGCAATCCGCAGTGAGATCACCTCCATGTCATAAAGATCGTTGTAGACCCGGCCAAAGTGTTCGGTGGCAATCTTGGTGACACCATAGGGTGTCGTTGGGTAAGTCGGCGTCTGCTCGTTTATCACACCTTCGAAATGCCCATACACAGTTTCGGAAGAAAAATTCACCAACTTCTTGATACCCGCCAGGCGCATGGCTTCAAGCAAATGAATGGTGCCATCGATGTTTGCCGCCACCGTGGTAATGGGCAGGTCTATGGACAAGTCGGGATGGGACATGGCCGCTGTATGAATGACACGATCAACGCCATGTTCCTGGATAGTCCGGACAATTCTCGGTATATCGTATAGTTCCCCCTGCACAGGGGTCATGAACTCAGACTTGGCTTCGGAGTAGTCACGATTGTAACTAATCACCTTGACGCCTTGTTCGCTGAGCTTTTTCGTCAGGTATCTGCCCACATAACCCAAACCACCGGTAATCATTACAGCGCTCATTTTGTATCCTTCTTGTTATTAGTAGAATAAGAGCTACAACTAGATCGCAGCACCGCCATTGGGGCTGATGATCTGTCCAACCATGTAATCACCCGCGGGCCCGGCCAGGGCTTCGACCATCGCCGCGATCTCATCCGGTTTGCCGAAGCGCTTCAACGGGAGGCTCGCGCGGGTCTCATCGTTGTATTCGATGGTGTCGTTGATCAGCATGTCGGTTTCGATCGGCCCCGGCGCCACCGAATTGACCAGCACACCTTTGGGGGCCACTTCCTTGGCCACCGCTTTGGTCAGCGCGATCACCCCGCCCTTGGAGGCGCAGTAGGCGGCGTAGGTGGGAAAGCCAATCAGCCCCAGCTCCGAGCTGATGTTGATGATCCGCCCCTGCCCCCGTGCCAGCATGCCCGGCAACACGGCCTGCATGCAGGCCCAGGTGCCCCCGAGATTGGTGCTGATCATCTGCTCCCACTGCGCCCAGGTCGTCTGCTCGACGGTCGCCGACACCAGTCTCCCAGCATTGTTGACGAGCACATCGACCCTTCCATAGCGACTCTGCGCCTCGCGGATGATGCCGGCCGCGGCGTCGGGATTGCTGATATCCGCTTGAACGGTGAACCCGTCGCCACCGTTGTCTTCGGCAATCTGTAGCACGGCGTCCAGTTGCTCCTTGCTGTCAAAGTAATTGAGGACCAGGTGATCGCCACTTGCAGCAAAACGCTTGGCGATTGCCAGCCCGATGCCCCTTGCAGCGCCAGTGATAACGACTACTCGTTTCATAAGTTCTCCGTTGATTTTTTAAATGAACGCCGCGCGTGGGCATCAGGACTGTTGAACTTTGGAAAGTACGGGTTTTCTGGAGACGCGCGATTGCCAGACCAGAATCAGTGCGCCAGACAATATCGTCAGCGCGCCGAGGTACCAGGCGGTGTATTGATCTTCTGGGGAAACCGGATTTGCTCCAGCGGTATAACCGATGTATCCCAACACCAGGATGGCCAGGGACGCAGGGGCCGACAAAGCCAATGCGATGCCGAAGCGCTGGCGGCGGAAAGTCATGACGATAAAGGCAGCAATGGCGGCCATGTAGGACATCACCAGGGTGATGGTCACGACGTCGTAGTACCAGACGATCTTGTCCAGCGGTTTCCACCAGAGCAGGGAAATGGCGACGGCCGAGACAATCATGCTGGCGAGCCACGGCGACTTGGTTTTGTTGACGGCGCTGAGCGCCAGCGGCAAATGCCCTTCTTCGCTCATGCGATAGAGCGTACGCGCCGCCGCACTGGAAGATATTTGCATACCGGCACAGGCCGAAGTGATCACCACGAACAAGGCAATCCAGGCCATGGCCGGTGGCAAGTAGACGTTGGCGACAGCGGCGATTGGCCCGCCGTTGCCGTCTTCGATGATGGCCGCCAGTTTCTCCACGGGCACGGCGTACTGCCAGCCGATGGCTGCGAGGGTGTAAATGACAAAGGCGCTGGTCAGGACGAGCAACATGGAACGTTGCACGGTTCGAACCGGAATACGCGACTCCTCGATGTAGTTGATCGCCGAATCGAAGTTGGCGAGCATCCAGACGCCGAACAGCACCCCCGGCCCGATCGCCGACCAGCCATCCACCCCTTGCGGGGTATACATGGACAGAACCGACAGGTCCGGGACCTGCGGGTCGATGATGCCCATCAAGCCAAGCCCCGCGACGACGGTGATCTCGAAAATCAGGAAGATGCTGGCGATTTTCGCCGTGGCATTGACGCCTTTGCAGGAAATGGCCAGGAAGGTCAGCACCATGCCCGTGCAAATCAACTTGGCGTTAAGCGCACCCGCCAGGGCCGGAAACAGCGCCTGGATGTATTCGGTGCCGATGATTGCGCACATGGCCATCACGGCCGTGCAGGCAACAGCGTACGCCCAGCCGAGAATGGTCCCGACGCTGGTATGGAGAAATCGTGAGGTGAAGGTAAAGACGCCGCCCGCCGAGGGTGCCTGACGAGTGAGGGAGATCATGCAGAACGCCATGACCAGCATGGGGAAGAAGTACGCAATCAAGATGGCCAGTGGCGCATGGTGGCCGGATATGGAATAAAGAATCGACATCGAAGAGGCTGCAATCCAGCCAGGTGCATTAAAGCCAAGTGCGGAAAACGTTACATCCCTTGTGGTGAGCGTCCCCTTGTTTAGTGCCGTATCAAGTTCACGAACAGTTCCGTCACGGTCATAACCGATGATGTCATAGAAGTTCATTTTCAGGCTCTGATTGATAGCTATAGAAGATGTTGTAGCGTCAAATCGTCTGAATGGATTTGAACGCCGCTTTTATTATTCAACTAAGCAGAATGCAGATACTTACAAATTCAACAAGCCACATCCCGAAAGCCTATTCAGAATTGACTTGTAACTTTCTTATTTTTATCGCGCTCCAGATAACCTCGGTACTGAACCTTGATTGGGCGCCAGTATAGAAACAGCCAAAAAAAACCTACCATCAGGAATATCCGATATTTGCATCTGGATTCGCGAAGTAAGTATCGGTCTTCAGGCAGATCAGGTAACCGCGCAATCCTTTATCCGCTCCCGCAGCCATTTCAAGCCAGGATCGGCGTCGAACCTGGCATGCCAATAGGCGATCAATTGCGGTGCGGGGAAATCGACCGGAGGCTCGTGGCAGCTAAGGCCGAAAGTCTCTGCAAAAGCCTCGGCAATCGGCCCCGGCAGATTGCAGATATAACCCGTTTGCGCGGCAATCACGGGCATCGCCATGAAGTTCTGCACCAGTACGCCAACCCGTCGGGCCAGCCCTTGGGCCTGCAGTGCGTCGTCGATAATGTTGCCCTCCCGTTGGTGCACTTCGATCATCACTTGCGGCCGTTCCAGGTAGAGGTCCAGCGGAAAGCGTCCGGGCGGCAAACCTTCACGCTGCCAGATCAGCGTACGCAACGAAACCGTGGTGATCGCCTCCTCCCGCAGACCCGAACCCAGCGTCATGGACGTACTGATGACCAGGTCGATCTCGCCGTTTTCCAGCAGCGCTGGCAAGGCATTGTTCGGCGGCAGCGGCACAACCTCGATCATCACACCGGGTGCCTGGTCGGCAATGTGCTGGATCAGCCGCGGCAAGATCAGGAACTCGACGAAATCGCCGGAGGCAATGCGGAACTTGCGCTGCGCCACGGCCGGCAAAAATGGCGTAGAACCCTGCAGCACTTCGTCCAGGCGGCCCAGCGCTTCGCGCACGGGGCCGATCAGTTCGCTCGCGCGCGCGGTCGGTACCAGGCCATGGCGTCCATTGACGAACAGTTCGTCGCCCAGACGCTCGCGCAGTCGCCGTAGCGCATGACTGACCGCCGGCTGGCTGAGCGCCAGGCGTTCGCCAGCGCGGGTGACGTTTTGCGTGTCCCACAGGGTCGCGAAGACCACCAGCAGGTTCAGGTCGAGGGTACGTGTATTTACGTTATGCATACCTGAAATTCCAACTATTCATTTCCCTCACTGTACAGGCTTTGATGTAGTGGCTCCAACGTTTCCCCGGTACAAGAGCCCAAGCATGAACAATAAAAAATCCCTGCAGATGGGTTGGTTCATTCCAACGATTGGCGACACCTCTGCCTTCAGCGACCCGAGTAAAAGCATCCCGCAGTCCCTCGAGCATTTCGAGCGGGTAGCCGTCACCGCCGAACAGGCCGGATTCGACTACGTGCTGGTCCCCGTCACGCCCTTCTGCTGGGATGCCTGGGTCACCGCCTCCTTCGTCATCGCCCGCACCCAAAAGCTCAAGGCTCTGGTGGCGGTGAAGCCGGGCTTCATCCATCCGGTCGCCCAGGCCAAGATGTTCGCCACCTTCGACCAGCTGTCCAAAGGACGCATCTACATCAACCTGATCGCCGGCCTCAGTGAGAAAGACGCCCACGCCGAGGGCCAGATCGTCTCCAAGGAAGAACGCTACGAGCAGTTGGAAGAAGAAGTCGAGCTGATGAAACGCCTGTGGACCGAGGAAGGTGTGGAATACGCAGGCAAGTACCACCAGGCACACGGTCCGAAAGTCATACCGGCCCCCTTCCAGCAACCCCACCCGCCGTTCTTCCTCGGCGGCGGTTCGGAGCAGGCGGCCGAAATTTCCGCCAGGCACTCCGCCGTCCACCTGTTCTGGGGCGACTACCCGGAGCGCATCGCCGAACAGGTCAAGGACATGCGTGAGCGGGCTGCCAAATACGGCCGCGGTGAAGCCATCGAGTTCGCCATGCGCCTGCAGATCATCTGCCGGGAAACCGAAGAAGAGGCCTGGGCCGCGGCAGATGCCCTGGTCAACGGCGCCGATCCGAGCTGGACCGAGCAGGTGAAAACCATGATGGCCGAGTCCGTTGCCAACCAACGGATGAAAGAGCTCTCCAACACCGTCGGCCGCAAGATGACCCCGCACCTGTGGACCGGCATCACCGAAGTGCGCCCCGGTGCCGGTATTGCCGTGGTGGGTAACCCGCAACAGGTCGCCGACCAGTTGCTGGCATTCGTCGATGCCGGTTGCAGCGGTTTCTGCCTGTCCGGCTACCCGCACCATGAAGAAGCCGAGCGCTTCGGCCGTCTAGTGATGCCGCTGCTCAACCGCTGAGCCATTGCACTCCGATCCAATAACAATCAGCCGCCGGCACACCCGGAGGTAATGGAGTACCCCTCATGAACACCCAGCATTTCGATCCCAAGCAGTTCCGCCAGGCACTCGGCGCCTTCACCACCGGCGTGACCATCGTCACCACCCGCGGCGCGGATGGCCAGGACTATGGCTTGACCGCCAACAGCTTCAACTCGGTGTCGATCGACCCGCCGATGGTGCTGTGGAGCATCAACAAGGACTCCTCGTCGGCGCACGCTTTCACCGAAGGTTCGCACTTCGCCGTGCACATCCTGGCGACGGACCAGGAGCCGCTGTCAAACCGCTTCGCCAAAAGCGGCGCGGACAAGTTCAGCGGTCTCGATCTGCAACGCGGCACCCGCGACATACCGCTGCTGGACGGCTGCTCGGCGCGCTTCCAGTGCAAGACCACGTATCAGTACGAGGGTGGCGACCACATCATCCTGGTCGGTGAAGTGCTGGCCTTCGACCGCTTCGACAAGGCCCCACTGGTGTTCCACGGCGGTGGCTACCGACGCCTGTTGCCTGTCGCCGCGGACAACAACCTCTGGCAGCAGCCCGATGCCGTCGCGTCGGCCCGTTAAGGCAGTACCGCGCGGCGACGAGTGCGCCGCGTGGCCTCGACTACAAGCACAAGCCCACGAGGTAACCCGTCGATGACCAGCACGACGACCATCCCGGCGCCGGCCACGCCTTGCGCCACGCCGTTACTGCCCCATCAGGGCCGAGCCAGCTATGCCCTGGGCGTGCTGATGCTCGCCTATGTCTTTTCGATCATGGACCGGCAGGTCCTCAGCCTGCTGGTCGGGCCGATCCAGCACGCGCTGCACGTCAATGATGCCTGGATGGGCCTGCTGCATGGCTTCACCTTTGCCGCCTTCTATTCCCTGGCCGGCCTGCCGATCGCGCGCGCACTCGATCGTGGCAACCGGCGCCTGATCATCACGGTCGGTATTGGCTTGTGGTGCCTGGCCACCGCTGCCAGCGGCCTGGCCAGCGAGTTCTGGCACCTGTTGCTGGCTCGCGTCGGGGTGGCGGTCGGCGAAGCCGTGTTGTTACCGGGCGCTGTGTCGCTGATCAGCGACCTGTTCGTGCCACACAAACGCGGCCGTGCCCTTGGCGTATTTGGCGCCGGTGGCCCGATCGGCGTTGGCGGAGGTCTGCTCGCCACCGGGCTGGTGCTCGGCTACTTCAGCGCCCATCCATTGACCCTGCCCTTGCTGGGCACCCTGGCGCCTTGGCAAACCACACTGATGTCGATCGGCCTGCCGGGGCTGATCGTTCTGCTGCTGATGGCCGGTGTGCCGGAGCCACGACTCAATCGCACTCCACGGGCATCGCCGGCCTCGGTGGCGTCGGGCGTGCCACTGGGAGAAGTGCTGGCGTTCCTGCGCGCAAACCGGCGCACCTTCGTCGCCGTCGTGTTTGGCATGGGCTGCTATAACGCGGCGGTCTACGGCGGCGGCGCCTGGGTCCCCAGCTACCTGGTCCGCGAGTTCGGCTGGACTTACGCCAAGGCCGGCACCGTGATGGGCCTGATCATGT
Organism: Pseudomonas sp. WJP1; assembly: GCF_028471945.1. NCBI lineage: Bacteria > Pseudomonadati > Pseudomonadota > Gammaproteobacteria > Pseudomonadales > Pseudomonadaceae > Pseudomonas > Pseudomonas sp. WJP1. Next base: position 3,152,798 of record NZ_CP110128.1, on the reverse strand, counting down.
GCGTCAGCTCGCCCCTGGGTGTGCTCGGTGCCAGTTGGCTCGGTGAATACTGGCGCCGCCGCGGCGTCGCCAATGGCAACCTGCGCGTAGCGATCTGCGCCAGCATCGTTTTGCCGCTGTGCGCCACACCGCTGCTGCTGGCGCCCAGCGCCACGCTGGCACTGCCGTTCCTGGCGCTCAGCGCGGCATGCTGGGTCAGCCTGTTCGGCATCGGCCCGGCCTTGATCGTCGAAATAGCGCCCGCGCCGATGCGTGGACAGTTCATCGCGCTGTTTACCGGCGTACTCAATCTGCTCGGGGTGGGCATCGGCCCGCTGGCGATCGGCGTGATCACCGACTACGTGCTGGTCGACCCCGCCGCCATTCGCTACTCGATCCTGATCGTCACGCTGATCGCCTGCGTCCTCGCCTGCCCGCTGCTGCTCTGCGCCCGCCACAGCTTCAGGCATACCGCCAAGCGAGCCCGCGAATGGCAACCCGCTGAACTGACCCCAAACCGATGAGAACGCTCATGAACATGATCAAAGGCAGCTGCCTGTGCGGCGGCATCCACTACTCCAGCCACCTCGGTGCGCTGTCCACCGCGGTCTGCCATTGCAGCGACTGCCAGAAACAGACCGGCAGCGCCTTCTCGGTCAACCTGCTGGTGCACGCCCAAGGCTTTCGGGTCGAAGGTTCAAGCCTTGGCTGCTACTCCAAGGCCGGTGGCAGCGGGTTGCCGGTCAAGCGCTACTTCTGCACCCGATGCGGCTCGGCGCTGTACTCCGAAATCAGCGCGATGCCCGGCCTGTTGGCGGTCAAGGCCGGCACCCTGGTGCAGCCGGCCAACCCCATACCGGATATGCACCTGTGGTGCGCCTCGGCACGGCCGTGGGTGGTCATCGATCGCGCGCTGCCGTGCTTCGAACAGGCACCCACCGAGTGAAACACCACCGTTCCAACACTTGAGAGCGACTTCATGAAAACAACAAAAATAGTGATGAAAACCGGCGCCCTGGCGCTTTCGCTGCTGGCCACGGCCGTCATGGCCAAGGTCTCTCCCGAAGAGGCCGCACAGCTGGGCACGACACTGACGCCCATGGGTGCCGTCAAAGCCGCGAACGCCGACGGCAGCATTCCGGCCTGGACCGCAGGCTTGCCGACAACGGCTGGCACGGTGGACAGCAAAGGCTTTTTGAGCGACCCGTTCGCCAACGAAAAACCCCTGTTCGTCATCACGGCAGCCACCGCCGAGAAGTACAAGGACAAGCTGTCTTCCGGCCAATTGGCAATGCTCAAGCGCTACCCGGACAGCTACAAGATCCCTGTCTACCCCACTCACCGCACCGCAGCGCTGCCAACAGGCATCTATTCGGTCATCAAGGCCAGCGCGGTCAAGACTGAAGAAGTGGATGGCGGCAATGGCCTGAGCGGTTTTGCCGATACCCGTTACTACGCTTTCCCTGTGCCCAAAAATGGCATCCAGGTGCTGTGGAACCACATGACTCGTTATCGGGGCGGCAACCTCCACCGCCTGGCAACCCGCGTCCAGCCGCAAGCGGACGGGGCGTTCAGCATGGTCCAACTGGAGGACGAGATCTCTTACCCCAGCGAGCTGCCTGACCTGGACAAGAGCAAGGCCGATAACATCCTGTTCTACTTCATCCAGCGCGTGACGGGACCCGCTCGCCTGGCCGGCAACGTGTTGCTGCTGCACGAAACCATCGACCAGGTGAAGGAGCCGCGCGATGCCTGGCTGTACAGCGCCGGACAACGCCGCGTGCGCCGTGCGCCACAGGTTGCCTATGATGGCCCGGCCACGGCCGCCGATGGCCTGGCCACCGCGGACAACTTCGACATGTTCAACGGTGCGCCGGATCGCTACACCTGGGAACTGGTCGGGAAAAAGGAGCTGTACATCCCCTACAACAGCTACAAGCTCGATTCACCCAACCTCAAGTACGCCGACATCCTCAAGGCCGGTCATATCAATCAGGACCTGACCCGCTACGAACTGCACCGGGTGTGGGAAGTGGTGGCCAAGGTCAAGCCCGGCCAACGTCACATCTATGCGACACGCCACATGTACTTCGATGAGGACACCTGGCAACTGGCCGAGGTAGACCATTACGACGGCCGTGGCCAACTGTGGCGCGTCGGCGAAGGGCATGCCCAGCAGTACTACCATAAGCAGGCGCCGGGCTATACCGCCGAAACCCTGTATGACCTGCAGTCCGGTCGCTACTCGGTACTGGGCTTGAAAAACGAGGAAAAGCGCAGCATTGAGTTCGGCGCCGTCGCTTCGGCGAACAACTACACTCCGGCCGCATTGCGTCAGGCGGGTGTGCGCTGATTGCGTCATCCACATGAATTTGGCGGCTATCCAGCCGCCTTTTTCAAGCCCCTCAGACCTCGACTAAAACGCCAACGTGTAGCCCACGATGATGCGGTTTTCGTCCGCCGCATCCGCGAAATTGGAGCGCATCGTTGCGTTGCGCCAGCGCAGCGAAACATTCCTCAAAGGTCCTGACTGGACGATATAGCTGAGGTCGGTCGTGCGCTCCCATTCTTCACCCTCGCCGCCTGCGGCATTCAAGGCGCGGCCTTTGACGCTGCTGATACGCTGCGGATCGACCTGGTCACCCTTCACGTAACGTAAATTGAATGTCAGCCCTGGCAAACCCACGGCCGCAAAGTCGTAGTCATAGCGCATCATCCAGGCGCGCTCATTGGCCAGCGCAAAGGTGCTGATTTGTTGCTCGCTGAACAGGTAGGTGTCCGTTCCGCCGACGTAAGCGTAAGCCGTATCGCCACTGACCTTCTGGTAACCGCCGCTGAACGTGTGCCCTTGGATCGAATAGCCGACGTTGGTGCTCAAGGTCCTGTTATCGACTTTGCCAAGTAACTCACGCCCTGCTTCTCGCGTAGAGAAATAGCGCCATTCGGTGAACGCTTCGCCCGGCCCCATCCCGGTCTTGTATTTGAACCCGACGAAGTTGCGCTGAAACAGGTCTTCAAGCTGACTTGTGTGAACACTCAGCGTCAGGTTTTTCAGCGGCTGGTAATCGACCCCCGCGTAGTACAACCGGTCACTGGTCACCGTTGCCGAATAAGCCCCCTGCTGCGCCATCGCCGTCAGGTCTTCGAAATCCGTGGAGTCACGCAGCTTGGTGGCGTCGACCTCAAGCAGCGTGAAGGTAAACCTGTCCAGGTCCTTGCTGACCAACTGGGCGCCGTTGAACCACTGTGGAAACAGCCGACTGTAGTTCGACGCCAACAACGGCAGTTGTGGGCTGAGACCGCCCACGCGCACTTCTGTCTCGGACAACCGGGCCTTGAAGGCGCCGACGGCCTTTGAATAGTCATCCACGGCACGCTTGTCCGAACCCCGAGGCAACAAACCGGTACCGGAGCGATCCGGGCTGGAATCGAGCTTGATCCCCAGCATGCCCACGGCGTCCAGGCCAAAACCCACGGGGCCGGGTGTGAAACCGGACTGTAGCTTCAACATGAAACCCTGGGCCCATTCGGCGCGTCGGGACTGGGTGGCGGAATCACCGTGGAAATCACGATCAAAATAGAAGTTACGCAGTTCCAGGCTGCCCTTTGCATCGTCGACGAAACCTGCGTAAACCGCCGAATGCGAAGCGCAGCAAAGCGTCGCGAGCATCAGCGATGCCCGCTGGGTGTTGAATGAGGTCATGTTGGCGCCTGTCTTATTGTTGTTATCAGCAGTGAAGGATGCCGGGCAATCCGGTCAGACCTTGGGATTCCTGACGTAGCGCATCACCACAAAACAGGCAATCAGGATCATCGGTGCGATGGACAACATGCCCATGTAGCTGGTCCCGCTGACGTCGTTGATCTTGCCCACCATCACCGGCGCGACCATCCCACTGAGCTGGCCGATGGAGTTGATGGCCGCCGTCCCGCTGGCGATCGCCAGCCCCGAGAAGGTCGATTGCGGTATCGTCCAGAAAATCGGGATCGCGATGAAGGTGCCTGCCGTGGCCAGTACCAGCGCCGCCATCATGGCCCAGGATGAATCGGAGAACAGGCAGGCCAGCAGGTACCCCAGGGCGGCCAGCATCAGGCACATCACCAGGTATTTCTTGCGCTCGCCGGTGCGGTCCGAGAGCCGGGTCAGCCAGATCATGCCGATGCACGCCACGATGTAGGGCAGCGATGACAACATGCCGACCCAGAACACGCTGTGTACGCCGGACGATTTGATCAGGTGCGGCATCCAGAAATTCAGGCCGTAGGAAGCGGTCTTGATCACGAAGTAGATCAACGCCATGATCGCCACTTCCCGCGTCAGCAACACCCGCCACAATGAGCCCAGCACCGGTTTCTGGTTCTTCTTGTCATGCTCCAGGTTCGCCGCCAGCAGGTCCTTCTCGCCCCGGCTCAGCCACTTGGCCGATTCGATGTCCCGATCGAGCTTCCACAGCACCAACAGACCCAGCACCACACAGGGCAAACCGGACATCAGGAACAGCCAGTGCCAACCGGCAAGGCCAAGTACACCGTCCATCGTACCCAACAGAATCCCGGCCGCCGGGCCGCCCAGTGCACCCGCGAGCGGTACCGACAGGAACCACAGGCCGTTCATCTTCGCCAGGTGCTTTTTCGGGAACCAGCACGCGAGGTAGAACAGGATCGCCGGGCCAAAACCGGCTTCCATCACACCGATCAAAAAACGCAAGAAGTAGAGCGTGTATTGGGTGTAGGCGAACATCATCGCCGCTGTGGCCAGGCCCCAGGAGACCATGATCCGGCAGATCCAGGCCGGCGCGCCGTAGCGTTTCAGGCCCAGGCTGCTCGGCACTTCAAACAGTACGTAGCCAATGAAAAACATACTCGCCGCCAGGCCATAGGCCGCGTCGGTCAAGCCCAGTTCCTGCTGCATCTGGGTTTTGGCGAAACTGATGTTGATCCGGTCAAAATAGGAAAACAGAAAGCAGATGATGGCCAGCGGCATGATGCGCCAGGCCACTCGCCGATAGAGCAGAAGCTCGTTGATCGTTTCTTCGCTGCGCGCAACCGAGATTGCACCAGTCATGGCAACCATGATGTTTCTCCATTGTTGTAATTATTGGAGAGAGGCACGTCCTCAAGGACGTTGCTCAAAGGGGTTTAGCGGATTCGTACCAGTTTGTCTTTGTAAACCTGACCCTTGGTCACGTAGTCCCGGGCGTTACGGTGCATGCCGGCGATGGCTTCAGGCGTGAGCTCGCGCACGACCTTGGCCGGCGCGCCCAGAATCAACGAGTTGTCCGGGAACACCTTGCCCTCGGTGACAATCGCTCCGGCGCCCACCAGGCAGTTCCTGCCGATGACCGCCCCGTTGAGCACGACCGCTTGAATCCCGATCAGCGCACCATCGCCGATGGTGCAACCATGCAACATGGCCTGGTGACCGATGGTGACCCCCTCGCCTACCGTCAGCGCAAATCCGGGGTCGGCGTGCAGCACTGCACCTTCCTGCACATTGCTGTGTTGGCCGATGCGAATCGGTTCGTTGTCCCCGCGCAGCACGGCTTGGGGCCAGACGCTGACGCCCTGTTCGAGGGTGACATTGCCGATGACGGTGGCATCCTCGGCGACGAAGGTTTCAGCGTGAATGGCAGGAATGAGCGTGTCGAATTGATAGATAGCCATGGCAGATTCCCCTCAGGCCGCAACGTCGGTTTTCAGGACGCCCGCCGCACACAGTTCGGCAATGTGTTCATCGCTGTAACCCAGCTCGCGCATGACCTTGTGGGTGTGTTCGCCGATGCGCGGAATCGATCGGCGCGCCTGCAGGCGTTCGCCATCCAGGGACAATGGCAGCAAGGGCATGGCGGTAAACGTTCCGTCTTCCAGCTCAAGATTGGCCAGGCCGCCGCTTTGCAGCAGATGCGGATCTTCGAACAACTCCTCCGGACGACGGATCGGCGCAAACGGAATGCTGTTGGCCTCGAGTTCCACAGCCAGTGCCTGGGCATCCATGGTGGCAAAGACTTCAGCCAGGTGAGCCAGCAATCGTGGCCGCTGCAGGACACGATCGTTGTTGGTGGAAAGGCTTTGGTCGTCGAGCAATGCGGTCTGGCCCAGCACCTGGCACAAGGCGTTCCACTGCCCTTCGCCGGTGGCCGCCACGAACATCTGCTCACCGTTGGCGAATTCGAACACGTCGTAGATGGCCCAGGCACTGATGCGGTTCGGCATCGGCGCAGCCGCCTGGCCGGTCACGGCGTACTGCTGCATATGTTGCGCCGCGAGCAATACACAGTTTTCGTAAAGCGCGCTTTGCACCTCGCGGCCAACGCCGCTGACGTTGCGATCATTAAGCGCGGCAAGCACGCCGATGGCCCCGAACATGCCGCCCATGATGTCGTTCACCGAGCTGCCGGCACGCAAAGGCCGGCCGACCGGGCCGGTCATGTAGGCCAGGCCGGCCATCATCTGCACCACTTCATCGAGGGCCAGGCGGTTGTCGTACGGGCCGTTGAGGAAGCCTTTGTGCGAGGCATAGATGATGCGCGGGTTACGCTCGCGAATCGCTGCGTAACCAAAGCCCAGTTCCTGCATGCGACCGGGTTTGAAGTTCTCGATGAACACGTCAGCCGTGTCGATGAGCTCCAGCACGGCTTCACGGCCTTGCGCGGTATTGACGTCGATGGCGATGCATTGCTTGTTGCGGTTGAAGGTGCGGAAAAAGCCGGCACCGGCGCCCAGCAAACGGCGTGTGCCATCGCCACGGGTCGGTTCGATCTTGATCACCTCGGCACCGAGGTCACCGAGGATCATCCCGCAGGTTGGCCCCATGACCATGTGAGAAATTTCGACGACACGAATGCCGTCCAAGGGAAGTCTGGACATTGTTGTTCTCCTCGATCGGACAGGCTTAGGTGCGACTGGCAGCGAGCGCGTAATTAAGTGGCAGGCCGGCGCGGGCGATGCAGCCGTAGAGGGTCTCGCCTGGCAACGCCTCACGCAGCACATCCCGTGAGGCGATCAGCGAGGCCAGGTCGATGCCGGTGTCGTAGCCCATGCTCTGCAGCATGAACACCAGGTCTTCGGTGACGGTGTTGCCGGACGCCCCCGGCGCGAACGGGCAACCGCCCAACCCGGCCAGTGACGAATCGAGCTCGGTAATCCCTTGCTGCACGGCCACCAGGCTGTTGGCCAGTGCCAGGCCTCGGGTGTCATGAAAATGCGCGGCCCTGAGTTTGTCGCCCGCGATGGCCCGCACGGCCTGCAAGGTCGTCGCCACCTGGCCGGGATTGGCGTAGCCCGTGGTGTCGCCGAGCGAAACCAGATCACAACCGGCCTCAAGCACGTGACCGGTCAACTCGCAGAGGTCGCTCAATGGCACATCACCCTGGCGGGTGCAGCCGAAGGCCACCGACATTCCGGCAATCACCTGCACGTTGTGCAAGCCCAACTCGGTGCGCAGCTGGCACATCCGCCCCAGCTCCTCGACCATCTCCAGCGGCGTGCGACGCACGTTGGCCAGGCTATGGGCCGGGCTGACAGAAACAGGCGCAATGATGCGGTGGGCACCGGACTCAAGCGCATCGCGGCAGCCGCGCAGGTTGGGTGCCAGTACGGTGACGACCAGGTCCGGGTAGCTCAGGGCATGCGCCACGACCTCCTTGGCATCGGCCATCTGTGGCAGCAGTTTGGCGGGGACGAAGGAGGCGACCTCCATATGACGCACGCCCGCCGCATAAGCGGCATCGATCCATTGGCGCTTGGCGGTGGTGGGCATGATGGCTTGAAGGCTTTGCAAACCATCGCGCATACCGACTTCGTTGATTGTTATTGTTGTCATCAAAAGGCTCTCACGGTCTGAAGCGTGGTTTCAGATTAGAGAGCCATCGGTACAGCGAAAAGACGTGATTTACGGGCTGTTCCATCGTCAACCACGATGGATACGTTCAAGGTCGTGCTTGAAGCGCTGGAGCGCGCAACATCAGATGGTCCAGCAGCCTTCGCGCCGACAGCGATAGCGCATCCCGATCACGTACGCAGATCACGAACTCACCCAACGCCCACTCATCGGTCAGCGCAATGATGCTCAGGTCAAACAAGCGGGCGTATCGCGCAACCGCTTCCAGCGGAAACACCGCCAGCCCCAGACCGAACTGCGCCAGGCGGAACGCGGCATCGAACGACGACACATAGGAGCGAAAACGCAGCTCCTGGCCGTGTTGCGCGGCTTCTTCGCGCATGAAGTTGTTGAGCGTGGCGAACGCGGACAATCCCAGGTGATCGAAGGCCAGCGTCTCGGCGAACGCGATGCTGGAGCGACCCGCCAAAGGATGGTTGGCACCCACCACGACCGCCAGATGGTCTTGCCGATACGGCAGAAACTCCAGGTCCCCCACGGCCATCGAACGTCGACAAATGCCCAGGTCGGCATTGCCCTCAACCACCCCTCGCACCACATCAGGACTGAAACGCTCCTCGATGTCGACCTGGATCCTGGGATGCTCCAGCATGAAATCCGACAGTTCCTCCGGCAGGAACTCCATGATCGACGAGACGTTGGCCAATACCCGGACATGCCCACGGGCGCCTTCGGCGTACTCGCTGAGTTCGCTGTCCAGCCGCTCCATCGCCCGCGTCAACGACCGCGCGTGCCGCAGCAGCGCCACACCCGCCGGTGTCGGTTCAACCCCGCGTTTGCTGCGCTTGAGCAACGGCGTACCGAAGCGCGCCTCGATATCGGAAATCCGCTTGCTGACCGCCGACGGCGCGATAAACGCCCGCTCGCTGGCGCGTGCGATGGTGCCCTCATCGCAGACCAGGATGAACAGGCGCAAGGAAAAGTGATCCAGGTGTTGCATCATGCCCTGCCCTCAACTCGTCGCCTGGCACGGTCCAGGCGTTGCTCTTTCGATTTGCGTGAGGTTTTCGCAGATGCTCGGGATATGTGCAAGGGTTGCCTTGTGAGCCTGATCGGCAAGCCACTCGGAAATGTCCACGAAACCATGGGCGATTCATCTTCAACCTGCCCCTGGTGCAGGAATGTTACTGAAACGAGCTTACTGCTTGCCTCTTAGCGCAGCAGCAAGGTGAGGGTTAGATATCGAGGATGTGCCTTGCCCTGTTCCAACTCCAGGAAGCCGTCGACGGCAGGCTTGGTCAAAAGCTCAGGCGGTTCCAACTACTGACCGCCGCTCCTTCTGATCCGTCGACGGCAAACACTAACGCCCACACAGGACGATGAGTTGCATTGGAACAGTCTACTTGCCGTCCCGATACCAGCGCAGTGACATGCAGGACAGTCCAGCGTCGATTTTCTCGATTTCGGCGGTCCTGAGTGGCACGACCCTATAGCCCTCTTTGTCGAGAATTTCGATCGTGCGCGGGTAGTTGGCACCTACCATGACGACGTCGTTCACACGCAACACATTCGCCGCACCCTCTTCGCCTTCCGGAACGATGATCTGCCTAAAGCCTTCAAACACGCCGGTCTCGGCTAAACGGGCCGTGGAAATCACAGTTTCTTCGTCAACGAGTGAGGAAGCCGTCTTGAAATGCAGCACACCTTCCGGAGTCGCAACGATTTTGGCCTTTGCGCCGAGTTTGTCGATGCAAGAAACGAGCGCTTCGGCCCCAACCTTATCGGTCCGTGCGGACAGGCCAATCAAGACGCATTTCGGCGTGTACATCACATCCCCGCCGTCGGCATGCCCTGGGACAGGTAGTTCGAGCACGTTATTGAACATGTCGCGCAAGGCTCCCGCAATCTCCACGGTCTCATCGACCCGGCTTGCAGTGCCAGGACGGAGCAGAATGGCACCCTCGGTGAAAACGAGCGCCGTGTCTTCGACAAAGATGGAGTCCGGGAACGCCTCAAGAGGCGCAAGGATGGTCACATCGACACCTGCATTGCGCATGGCAGCAATATAGGCGTCGTGCTCGGCCATGACGCCCTCATACGTCGGACCACCCCTATCGTCGGCCCGCAGGCCGTTGACGACAGAGGTGGAGGGTTTACGAACGATTGCGGAGTTGAACCGATAGACTGATCTAGTTTGCGTCATCTGAATGCACCTATGTCCCTGTGAAGTTTGTTTATGCCGACCTACTCGGCCGTGATAGACGTTCATGCAGTCAGCGGCATACGCCGTGACAAGTGAATTCCCGCAAGCATGCACCGCACGGATCCACCCGCGAGCTCGATGGTCGAAACATCGAATGGCAGCAATTGCACAGACTGCTCAATTGCCGATATCTGCTCCAACTGCAGTGCCGCATGCGCCCGTGCCGATAGCGCAAGGATTCGACCGTTCCTGCCCTTCAGCTCGATGGCGTTGCCGGCGAAGTTTGCGATTTGCTCGGTCGAAAGCTCTACGACCTGACGACCAGTCTCCTCCAGTCTCGCAACGATTTCCTGTCGCCGTCCGGCGTCAGGGATCGACTGCGCCCCCAACAAGACGAAGTCGGTTCCGATGCACATAAGTACATTGGTGTGGTAAATCGGCTTGCCGTTATGATCGAAAGCATCAAAAATCATCGGTTCGAAATTGAAATGCGTGCAGAACCGTTCGAGCGCAACGTCGTTCGCTCGGTTGGACCGTACTGCGTAGGCGACGCGGGCAACGTGATCGAGCACCATCGCACCGGTCCCTTCGAGAAATACCTTGTCTTTCTCGAGACCTGAATAGTCGATAACGTCCTGAACCCGATACTCACTCTTGAGCATCTCGATGACATCACCGCGGCGTTCGCGTTGCCGGTTCTCCGAGTACATCGGGTAGATCGCGACATGCCCGCCTGAATGGGTCGAAAACCAGTTGTTCGGAAACACGGAGTCGGGTGTCGAGGTCGACTCGTCCTCGTAGAGATGGACTGTGATCCCGGCATCGCCAAGACCCTGCGCCATCTGCGTGACTTCCTGATACGCCTTGGCGGCCAGAACATCAGGCGTGTGCTTTTCGTCGCGCGACTGGAACGCATTGTCCGCTGCGGTCATTTGGTTCGGAGTGAAGTGATGAGGGCGGATCATCACTACGGCGCTCGGTGCCTGTACGGATAGTCTGCTCATCTTCATGCGCCGCTCTGTTGCTTATCCAATAGGGGAAGCATTTTCATCAAGAACCCTCTGCGTTGAGTTAAAGGACAAACGCCCAACGGCCGATTCGTCACTGAATCAACCTTTGGGCAGGTGCATTACAGAATATTGAACGGAATGGTGGTCACGAGACGGAACTCGTTGACGCTGCCATCTCCCTGGTTTTCACTGGCGCGGTGAGCGGTGTAGTTCGCGCGGACAGTGGTAGCCTTGAGTGGGCCGCTCTGCACGGCATAGGTCGCGCCGATGCCGTATTCGTCGTGGGTTTCGCCGTCCTGGGCCTGGATGCCGTCGTAACCCTTGCCTGCCACGCCGCCGTTGCCGGTGTAGTGGGTGCCGTCAATGCCCCAACCGCGAGCCTGGTAGATGATGAACTTCAGGCCCGGTACGCCGTATTCGGCCATGTTCAGGCCGTAGGCAACCTGGAACGATTTTTCGTTCGGGCCGTTGAAGTCCGACAGCAGGGAGTTGGCCAGGTAGATGCCGTTGGTTTCGTGCAGGTAGTCGAAGTACTCGTTACCGTTAATTTCCTGGTACGAGAAGGTCAGGGTGTGCGCCTGGTGGGTCAGGCCGAACGACAGGGAGTAGGCCTGGTTGTCGATGTCGCCGATCAGGGCCTTACCGGTTTCCGTGGTTTTGTAGTAGTTCAGGCCCGTGGTCAGGCTCAGTACCTGGCTATCGCCCAGTACGTGGGAGGCGCCGAAGTAGTACTGGTTCCAGATGTCTTCAGCCTGGGTCGCCCAGAGGCTGGTGGTCAGGCTGGCGAGCGGGTTGTAGGTGATACCGCCGGTGTAGACGTGGTCGGTTTCGACGATGCCGTTGGCGTATTCGGTGCGGAACCTACGCACGCTTTCTTCGGTTCGCGGTGAGTTGCGGTCGAAAGTGCCCAGGTCGAATGCCAGGTTGTTCAACTCTTCGCTGTGAACCGCGACCCCTTGGAAGCTCGAAGGCAGTGCACGGGTACCGATCACATCCACTTGCGGGCTGCTGAAGTTCATGCGGCCGGCAGTCAGGGTGGTGTTGGAGAAGCGCGCCTTGACGTTAGCCAGCCCCAGCTTGCTCCACTGACCCTGCGCATCACCACCCTCTTTGGTCAGGGTACGGTTGTTGCCCGCGCCTGGACGAGTGCCCGGTGCGCCACCGTTGTTGGACGCCAGGTCCTTGCGATCCCGTTCCAGCGCGACTGCGTTGTAGGCCGCTACTTCGGTGCTCAAGCCTACGGCGCCTTCAGTGAAGCCGGAGTTGTATTTGATGATGGTGCCTTGAACCCAGTTGATACGACGATCAGTGGAGGTGGGTACACCGTCTTTGCGGTAAATGAATTTGTTGCCGCGATGCAGTTGTTCGTTGGCGTACCAGTTACGTGTGGTGCCGGAGATCGATTGGCCTTCGACGAAGCCGGTGGCGTCGGCTTGTGCACTTTTGGTATTGACCATAACCGGTGTGAGCGCCTGGCTTTGGGTCTCGGCGTAAGCCGTGGCGGTGATACTGCTGATAGCCATGGCCATTAACGCACCGCTGCTGAGTTTCATGGGTAAAGCTCCTTACTTTCTTGTTGTATGCCAAATCGGCTATTGGGTTTAGAACTCATACAAAGCATCGCAATCGTTTGCTGTGCGCCTGATTGGCGAATTACGGCAATACGCTAGCGTGAGGGCACATTGCGCCCCCTGTGGTCTGGCTAATGGGTTACTGGTCGATACTGACTTGCGAGGACACGTTGTGGCCGAAGGGGCTGACTTTGAACCCTTCAACGTTGGCGCTTGCCGGCTTGGCGGCGCGCAGGATCATGCCGAAAAGATCGCGGGGCTCATCGGGATCAGCTAGAAGATCGAGTTCTTCAAAAAGTCCGGTCTCCTCGAGTCGGTCGCGGACGTATCGCATGGCCGAGAAATCCTCGATTGCGAAACCGACAGAATCGAATAGCGTGATCTGGTGCTCGGCGGTACGGCCGTATGCCTTGCCGGCGATCACCTGCCACAGTTCGACAACCGGATGGTCCGAGTCGAGTTGCTGGATCTCGCCCTCGATACGTGTCTGGGGTGTGTATTCCACGAAGATATCGGACCGAAGCAGGATGTCGCGATGCAGCTCTGTCTTGCCGGGGCAGTCGCCGCCAATTGCATTAATGTGGATGCCGGGACCGACCATGTTATCGGTGAGAATCGTCGCGTACTGCTTGTCCGCGGTCACGGTTGTCACGATGTTGGCCCCCTCGACCGCTTGTTCCGTGGAAGCGCAGGCCGTGATGTTGAAGCCCAAGCCTTCGAGGTTTTTCTTACAGCGGGCCGTGGCGGATGGATCAATGTCATAGATGCGCAGACGATCGATGCCGAGGATCTCCTTGAAGGCGATTGCCTGGAACTCCGACTGTGCACCATTGCCGATCATGGCCATGGTACGCGCGCCCTTGGGGGCCAGATATTTGGCAGCGACGGCAGACATGACCGCGGTGCGCAGCGCAGTGAGAATAGTCATCTCAGTCAGTAGCACCGGATAGCCACTGCCGACATCAGCGAGCACGCCAAAGGCGGTTACGGTCTGTCTGCCGAAGCGCGTGTTTTGGGGATGGCCGTTGACATATTTAAAGCCGTAGGTCTCACCATCACTGGTTGGCATCAACTCAATAACACCGTCAGTGCTGTGGGAGGCGACGCGCGGTGTTTTGTCAAAAGACTCCCAGCGCCGGAAATCTTCTTCGATGTAAGTGGCGAGTTCTTTGACGAAACGCTCCACCCCGATCTCGAGCACTAGCTTCATCATGTGGTCGACGCTGACGAAGGGGATGACATTGAGCTTTGCTTGCATAGGTTCGGTAACTCCCTGCTGAAAGGTTTGGCCAATGTGTTGCATCGACCGGTTGAATGCACAACTAAAAGCAGTCATTCGCTAAAGCACATCAAACTCCCCTAAGGCAATCCGGCTGAGTGCCACGCCCCCAACTTATGTCTTTGGCTATATCAACTAACACTCATACGCGGGGCATCGGCTAAGGTTGGCTCTGTGGGGGCAGACATGCTGCTTTCCGTTTCTTGATCCAACCCATCGACATGTCCGTAAAGGTGACCGCGCAATCACGCTTGAAAGTGATAGCGGGACGCCAACGCTGGCGAAATGCCCCGCACTGTTTTGCCAGGTACCCAGACTTTTTGCCGTATTGAGTAACTTACTCATCGCTCGATGGTTGGGACTTACTTCAAGTTGCCACTGAGAAATTGCTGCAGGCGTTCGCTTTTGGGGTTGCCTAATACGTCTTGGGGCGCACCCTGTTCTTCGACCCGTCCCTGGTGCAGGAACAGCACCTGGTTCGACACTTTGCGCGCAAAGCTCATTTCGTGGGTCACCATGATCATGGTGCGGCCTTCTTCGGCCAGGCCCTGGATCACCTTGAGTACTTCGCCCACCAGTTCCGGGTCCAGGGCCGAAGTCGGCTCGTCAAACAGCATGATCTCCGGCTCCATGCTCAGGGCACGGGCAATGGCGACCCGTTGCTGCTGCCCACCCGAGAGAAACGCCGGGTATTGATCGGCAACCCGTGCCGACAAACCGACCTTGTCCAGGTAGCGCCGGGCGCGATCCTCTGCGTCCTTCTTGCTCACGCCCAGCACCCGGCGTGGGGCCATGGTGATGTTGTCGAGCACGGTCATGTGGCTCCACAGGTTGAAGTGCTGGAACACCATCGCCAGCCGCGTGCGGATGCGTTGCAGTTCACTGGCGTCGGCCACGCGCATGCCGTGGTGGTCATGGACCATTTTAATCGGCTGGTTGTCCAGGCTCATGGCGCCGTCGTTTGGCGTTTCCAGGAAGTTGATGCAACGCAGAAAGGTGCTCTTGCCCGAACCACTGGCGCCAATCAGGCTGATCACATCACCGGTCTTGGCGTTTAGCGAAACGCCCTTGAGGACTTCATGGTTGCCGTAACTTTTGTGCAGGTTTTCAACGGTCAGTTTGTACATGAACAAGCATCCTGAATTAGTGAGCCGGGCCGAGGAAGGACAACCAACGGCGTTCAGCCAGGCGGAACAGGCCGACCAGGGAGAAGGTGACTGCCAGGTAGATCAATGCGGCGATGCCGAACGACTGGAAGGTCAGGAAGGTCGCAGAGTTGGCGTCTCGCGCGACTTTCAGAATATCCGGGATGGTCGCGGTGAAGGCCACGGTGGTCGCGTGCAACATCAGGATCACTTCGTTGCTGTAGTTCGGCAGCGAGCGGCGCAGGGCTGAAGGCATGATCACGTAGGCGTAAAGCTTCCAGCCAGTCAGGCCATAGGCCTTGGCCGCTTCGACCTCACCGTGGGCCATGCTGCGGATCGCCCCGGCGAAGATTTCCGTGGTGTAGGCGCAGGTGCTCAGGGCGAACGCCAGGATGGTGCAATTCATCGCATCGCGAAAGAACGCGTCGAGCATGGGCTGAGCACGGACTGCGGCCAGGCTGTAGATGCCGGTGTAACAAATGAGCAGCTGGATATACAGCGGCGTGCCACGGAACAGATAGGTGTAGAACTGCACCGGCCAGCGCACCCAGACTTTGCTCGAGACCCGGGCAATCGACAGCGGGATCGACATCACGAAGCCGAAGAAGAGCGAGGCACTGAGCAGCCAGAGGGTCATGGCCAGGCCGGTGATGTGATTGCCGTCGCGAAAAAGCAAAGGCTGCCAGTATTGCTGTAGAAGTTCGATCATCTCACGGCCTCCCGGGTGCCTGCGGCGTAGAAGATTTGCAGTCGATGCAAGACGTAGTTCGAAACGGTGGTAATCACCAGATAGAACAAGGCGGCCAGCATCAGGAAAAAGAACAACTGATAGGAGCTTTTACCCGCGTCCTGAGCCACCTTGATCAGATCGGCCAGGCCGATGATCGACACCAGCGCCGTGGCCTTGAGGATTACCATCCAGTTATTGCCGATGCCCGGCAGGGCGAAGCGCATCATCTGCGGGAACACCACAAAGCGAAAACGCTGGGCACGAGTCAGGCCGTAAGCAGTGGCTGCTTCCATCTGCCCGCGCGGTACGGCGAGGATGGCGCCGCGGAAGGTTTCGGTGAAATACGCCCCGTAGATGAAGCCCAGGGTGATGACCCCGGCACTGAAGGGGTTGATCTCGATATAGTCCCAACCCAGGGCTTCCGTCAGGCTGGTCAGCCAGGTTTGCAGGGTGTAGAAAATCAGCAGCATCAGCACCAGATCCGGCACCCCGCGGATCAGCGTGGTGTAGGCCTGTGCCGGAATGCGCAGCAGGGCAAATTTTGAAAGTTTGGCGCTGGCGCCGATCAGACCCAGGCCAACACTCACCAGCAAGCACAGGAAGGATAATTGAATCGTCATCCACGAGCCTTGCAGCAACAGCGGGCCAAAGCCCTTAAGACTGAAGCCTGACAGCCCCAGAATCTGCAATAAGTTTTCTAGCATTATGCAGCCCCTCATCGATCAAGAAGACGCCCAATCGGGATGGGCGCAATCTCTGTGTTTCCCAGGATTTCGTGGCCCCCTGAAAAGGGGCTTCGGTCAGAGTGACTCAGCCCCCATCACCGTTGGCAGGGTTGCTGAAACCATCCTTGAAGTCGCGATTGATGTACTGCAGGCGACTCAGGATTGAGAGCGTGCTGTCGTCAACGAAACCCTTGCCGCCGTCCTGGGATGCGGCCATCGCCATTGATAAGGTGCTTGCGGCAACAAACAGGGCAATAATGTTCCACTTGATCATACACATCGTGTCTTGCTCTTTTTTTATTATTAAGGCACCGCCACCCCATCAGTTTTACTTGGGGCGGCTATTTAATTGTTAAATGCGACTTTATCCACTTGCCCTCCTTGGCATACAACTAATAACACACCATCCAGCGCTCAACATTACAGCGGCTAGAAACCACCAAAGCCAACGATCAAGAACCATTTGCGTGGATGCGCCACGCACTGAAACATGCCGCTGACTTCAGCGGGTGAAATCCATAGTCTAAAACAAGCAATACATAATCGGTTTCAAACTACACATCAGTGATACCACTGCAATATATACTCCACTTCCTGGACGTTTTGATTCATCGAACCAGGATCACTTGCCGTAGATATCAAAATTGAAATATTTACTCGCCAGTTTGTCGTACTCACCCGACGCGCGAATGCTTGCAATGGCTGTATTGAGCTTCTCTCGAAGCGGATCGTCCCCTTTTCTGATTCCGATCGCGACACCGTCATCGGTCAAGCGCTTATCGGTAAGGGGCTCACCGGCAAAAGAAAAGCCTTTGCCCTGAGGCTTTTGCAAAAAGCCAAGATCACCTTGTACCGCCGGTTGAAAAGCTGCGTCCAAGCGGCCGTTGATCAGATCGATGTATATTTGATCCTGGCTTTGATAGGAAAGAATGTTGACATCGTGAGGACTCCATACTGACTTCGCAAATGTCTCTTGAGCCGAACCTTGCATAACCCCCACGGTTTTGCCTTTCAAGGACTCGGCGGTCGGTAGCAGATTTGAATGTTCTTTGGCGATAAGGGCCGATGGGCCGTTGTACAGTCGATGACTGAAGTCCACTTGTTTACGTCGCACCTCAGTGGCACTGAACGCCGATAAGATTGCGTCAAACTTCTTGGCCTTCAACGCAGGAATCATGCCGTCGAAAGGCTGCTCGACCCAAACGCAACGGACCTTGAGCTCGGCACAAATTGCATTACCCAGGTCGATGTCAAAACCACTCAGGGAGCCATCAGGTTGTTTGACTTCAAATGGCGGATAACTCGGGTCCACACCAAACCTGATTTCAGTATCGGCCTGAGCACTGGCCGCAATGCTGAGACCCAGTAATGCTGATGCAAAAAGAGTGTTGAGTCGGAACATAATCACCTCGTTATTAGATTTGGATTATCGGCAATAAGTGAGCTTCGCGGCTCAAGGATTCAACGGTAAAAATCTCTCGGTCAGTTTGACCCAGTACGTTGCTGCCAACGGCAGGCACTCATCATTGAAGTCATAACCGGGGTTATGCACCATGCAGCCGCCCTCGCCCTCGCCATTACCAATAATCAGGTAACTGCCCGGGCACTTCTCCAACAGGAAGGCAAAATCCTCACTGCCGGTCAGCGGCACCATATTCTCGATCAGACCCTCCTCCCCCAGCCATTCGAGCGCCACCTCCCGTGCCAGTGCGGTCTCCTCGACATGGTTGATCAGCACCGGATAGCAGCGGGTGTACTCAACATCGGCGGTCGCTCCGAAGCTCTTGGCCTGATACTGCGCCAACTCGGTAATACGGCTTTGCAGCAGATCCCGCACCTGCGCGTTGTGCGCTCGTACCGACAGGTGCATTTCGGCGCTATCGGGAATGACATTGCTCGCCTTACCCGCATGGATAGCACCCACCGTGATAATGGCTGTGTCGAGCGGATGGACGTTACGCGACACCACGCTTTGCAGCGCCATCACTATCGAAGCACTCACCACCACGGGATCGACTGCCTTGTGCGGCATCGCACCATGGCCACCCAAGGCGCGAACGCGAATGATGACGTCGTCGGCCGAAGCCATGTAAGGACCGGCCAGAAAGCCGAATTTGCCCACTGGATGGCCAGGCATATTGTGTAACGCGAACACCGCGTCGCATGGAAACAGTTCAAACAGACCGTCTTTGAGCATTTCATTCGCGCCGCCACCATTTTCCTCGGCAGGCTGGAAAATCATGTGCAGCGTGCCCTTGAACGGTTTGTACTCAGCCAGGTATTTCGCCGCAGCAAGCAACGAGGCGGTATGACCGTCGTGGCCACAAGCATGCATTTTGCCTTCGAGCTTGCTCGCATAGGCGAGGCCGGTTGCCTCTTGAATGGGCAGCGCGTCCATATCGGCCCGCAGGCCCAGGGCACGCCCCTCGCCATTGTGAAGGGTGCCGACCACGCCGGTGCCACCCAGTCCGCGATGCACGGCATAGCCCCAGCGCTGCAGGCAATCAGCGATCAGGTCACTGGTCACGAACTCCTCGAAACTGAGTTCCGGATGCGTGTGAATGCGGTGACGCAACTCAATCATCTCATCCTGAATATCGCGGATACCGGCTAATACGGCGTCGTGCTGCATAATGGGGTTCCTGGTCGGTGGAGGGGGGATTGGTTCCAAGCATAAGCAGGCATCTGCGACCCAGGGAGACCCAAATTGGTTACACTGGCAACCATTGGTTGCCCCCCTTACCATTATTTTGAGCAGTATCCATGAAAGTTCATTACCTGCAGGCCTTGGTTGCCGTAGCCGATACCGGCAGCATCCGTGCGGCGGCACGCCTGTTGGATCTATCCCATGCGGCCGTGACCAAGTCGTTGCGTGAGCTGGAAGCAATGGCCCAACTACCGCTGGTAATGCGAACCGCTCGAGGGATCGACTTCACCGAGACCGGCCGGATACTTCTGGAGCATGCGCGGTTGGTCGTCGGCCAGATCGAACGGGCCAATACGCAACTTGCGGAGTTGCGCGGCGAAATAACGGGTCGGCTGTCCATTGCGGTCACGCCGTGGATCATGCTGACCTTTCTGACCAAGGCGGTGCAGCACTTTCGTGAACGCATGCCCGGCGTGCAGTTGGAAATATTCGAGGGCTTGAGCGCTGTGGCACTGCCGCGCCTGCGCGAAGGCACACTCGATTTTGCCGTTGGAACGTTAACGCCGACCATGTCGCTACAAGAGTTCGACAGCACGCCGTTGATAACCTATGAAATGAGCGTCATCGCTCATCGCGACCACCCCTGCGCCAACGCGACGTCCCTGCATCAATTGCTGGATCAAGATTGGGTGGTCAATTACACACAGGCCGACTATGGCGCTTTCATGCAGGAGCTGTTCTGGCAACATGGCGCGCAGATTGACCGAGCGCGTTTGCACTGCGCCCACTCTACCTCACTGCTATTCGAAATGATGCGCCATGGGGGCATGCTCGCCCATTGCCCAAGCGTGATGATGGCCACCGAATCGATGCAGGGCTGGGTAACTGCGTTACCGTTGCAAGAGCGTTTCGATAGCAGCCAACTGGGCGTCATCACCCGTCGAAACGCCGTGCTTAGTAAGGCGGCGCAATGCTTCAAGGACTGCTTGCTAATGGAGATCAAGCGGCGCGCCCGGTCGGCGGCGGTGGCGGATCGGGCATTGTTTGATGTGCTGACGTTGTTGTTTTGATGGAGACCAACACTGGCCCTGTGTGAACGCCTGACCTGCTGCCAAGGCAACCCCGGTACTAAGACCGGTATGGGTCGGTTGCAGCTGAGCGGCCTGGTCGAGGCGCTGATCTATTTCTAAGCCCCTGGCAGCCGGGTTTCGCGGTGCCTTCATGCCAACTGCATCAACGCATCCTCCACCGCTGCCACCAAACGGTTGCTCCTGGCCCCTGGAAGCTTCCAGGAAGCGATGACCATGCCCAGTGGAACCGGTTGATCTAACGGTGCAACCAGTTCACCACTGTCCAGATAGCGCTGGACGAGGCTGCGCCGACCAATGAGCACGCCCGCTGCCAACAAGGCTTGCTGCACGGCGATGGAGTACAGGGAAAAACCGGGACCGCGGGCAACGAATTTCTGAGTCGGCATAATCGAGCGGGTCCATACCTCCCAGTCGCTCCATACCACATCCGCGATACAGCGCACGTTGGCCAGATCGCCAGGATCCTTGATCCCGGCAGCCAGGGCAGGCACACAAACCGGCAATAGCTCTTCGACGGCAAGCATGCGCTGCCCGCGCTCGAGCTGCTCGGTGTAGAACAGGCACAGGTCGAACGGGCTGCGTTTGAGGTTGGGCGGCTCGTCGACGGCGGTGACCGAAATTTCGATGGGTGCCAGCATTTCGGTAAGGCGTGGCAGCCGTGGTCCGATCCACAATTGCGCCAGCGCAGGGGACGTGACGATATGTACCCGCTGCGGCGCGGACAATTGCCGAAGGGTTCGGGCGGCGTCTTCGACCGCATCGAATGCCTCGATGAATTGTGCCTTTATGCTCTCGCCCAGTGCCGTCAGCCTGACGCCCTTCGCGTGTCGCTCGAACAAGGCGGCGCCATATTCATTTTCCAGCGCCTTGACCTGGGCCGCGATTGCGCCCGGGGTTACCTTCAACTCGCTTGCCGCCCGGGCGAAACCGCCAAGGCGAGCGGAGGCCTCGAAGGCGCGCAGTGCATTGAGTTGCAGGGTGTGCCTGATGGGTGAGTCGAGAAACATATGGCGAGCCTCATTTTTTCTAGGCCTAATATTTCAGAAATCTGCCGTTGTTCCCAGTGGGCGCGCGCATTATTTTGGTCAGGCAACCGCTCTGATACGGCTCTCTGCGCGCAACGATCAGGCTGATCACTTTCAAGGAACTCAAATGAACTATCGAAGTGGGACGCAGGCCTTCCTGCACGGTGCTCAGACCGCCTCCCCGCTCACCACCGGGGTCATTCCCTTTGGCTTGATCGCTGGCGTCAGCGCCGCCGGGATGGGGATGTCACTCACTACCACCATGGGCATGACGCTGCTTTTCTATTCCGGGTCGGCGCAGATTGCCGTACTTCAGCTGCTGCAAAATGGCGCCCTGCCAGTGACCATGGTGGTCACCGCACTGGTGATCAATCTTCGCTTCCTGATGTACAGCGCATCGTTGGCGCCGCACCTGCACCACTTGCCCCGGCGCAAGACCTGGCCGATGTCCTACCTGCTCGCCGACCAGGTGTTTGCTTTGTTCAGCCTGAGATCGGCCTGTGGCGACCTGGGGCGATACGCTTTTCACTACTACACCGGGGCGGCGATCACGATGTGGCTCGGCTGGACGCTTGCGGTGCTGACGGGGGTCATCCTGGGCGCACGCATCCCCGAAGCGTGGTCGTTGGGCTTTGCGATTCCGCTGTCATTCCTGGTGCTGCTGATCCCCAGTATCCGCAATGCTGCAACGCTGTGTGCCGCCGTGGCGGGAGGTGCGCTGGCGGTGCTGGCAGTCGACTTACCCTACAACCTGAGCATGCTGACGGCCTCCCTTGGCGGCGTCATCGTCGGTCTGACCGTGGAGCACCTGCGAAAAGACCAGGACACCGCGCAAGGCAATGACGCCGAACAGGAGGCATCATGAGTGAACTATCCCAGTGGGGCCTGTTCCTGCTGATCGGCGCCGGCACTTTCGCTATTCGTCTGTCGTTCATCGAGTTTTATGGAAGCCTGCGCATTCCACCGCTACTGCGCCGTGCCTTGCTGTACGTGCCCGCGAGCGTGTTGGCGGCGCTGGTGGTGCCGGCGGTGGTGTTGCCGGATCGACACGCGGCGTTCGACTGGAGCAATCCGCAAATTCCCGCAGCAATACTCGCAGGCCTGGTGGCCTGGCGAACAAAAAGCACCTTGCTGACGCTGGCGGTTGGCATGGGCGCATTGTGGGCACTGAAATATTGGGGCGTTTAAAAAACAGCGGTTAATGGATCCAATTTCCGTTCGATCACTGGCGATTTTCCCGAGCATTGCTACCCTCAGTCCTACAAGACATCCCTCACAAGGAGTGGGGCCGTGGATGGACGTGTGGTATTGGCAGTCTTGGGCGTAGGGCTCAGTGCAACCGTGTCGGGCGCCGAACTCCAGGTGCAGGTGCGGGTCGATGTGCAACGTGGCTGCCAACTGGTCGGGCAACAACGCAGCGCGGGTGTCGAGCAATTGGGCGTGCTGGACTTCGGCAGCAGCGCGCGCCTGGACGATCCCGCCGGGCCCCTCGGGGCGGCCCTGATGAACGAGCGCCTGCCAAGGCTCGAATGCAATCCCGATACCCCTTATCAATTACGTGTCGATGGCGGCCTGCACGGTGGCGTCGGCGACGTTCGCTACATGGCCGGTAGCGCCGAACACAGCATACCCATCCCCTATCGACTCTATCAGGACCCGGCGCGGCGTATTCCGCTGGCGGTGGATGTGCCTGTGAGCGGTCGCGTGCCGGATACCGGCTCGGTGGATCTGCCGTTGTACGCCCGCATCGAACCCCTGGCACAGATACCCAGGGTCAGCCGCTACTCGGATCTGGTGAAGGTGACGCTCACCTGGTAATCCCATGAGCAGTCGACAACCCAGGCGCAGTCCGGGTTGTACAGGGAAGGAGGCGTTCACGAATGAACGACCGTTTTTTTAATCCTGAGGGAATCGGGATTGGTGTCATGACCAGGTTCTGGAAGATTTACACCGTGGGCGCGCTGATGCTGCTGGCCGGTGTCGCACAAGCGGCCGTCAGCGGGCAGATTCAGGCGCGGCTAACCCTTATCGCCGGTTGCGAAGTGACTAACGGCGGCAATTCCGACGGCCCGGCCGGCGACTTCGGCACCCTGGATTTCGGCCAGCAAGGTCCAACGTGGAGCACCCCGATCAAGGCCAGCATCAGTGACGAAGCCAGCGGCAAATTGAACGTGGCCTGCAACCCCTCGGTCACCGGCTTCACCGTCACCATCGATGGCGGCACCCATGGCGACGGCACCACCCGGCGCCTGAGCAACGGCCGCCAGACCATCGCTTATCAATTGTTCCTCGATGCTTCCGGCAACCGCAGCTACAGCATCGGCCAACAACACAATTTCGCTGTCACCAGCGGGGCGCAGATACCGATTCCGGTATTCGGCTCAGTGGTGGCCAATACCCGCGCGTTACCCGCCGGTGTCTATTCCGACACCCTGACGGTAACGCTCGACTGGTAACCCGTAGAGGACGGACACCATGCGTACGTTTGCATCAAGGATAGGTTTGTCATTGCTTGGCCTGACGCTGGCGTCCGGCGCCCAGGCTGCCACCACGGTCACCGGCCAGATCACCTCCAGCCTGATCCTGATCAGCAGTTGCCAGGTCAATGGGGGCGGTGGTGACACCAATCTGAACTTCGGTGCCCTGAACTTCGGCACCGCCAACAGCCTGTTCACCACGGCCACCGGGCAAGTGCTGGGCGGAGGCGGCGGCGCGCTGTCGATTCTTTGCTCGGCTGGCACCACGCCAACGGTCAAGGTGCGCGCCGGGGCCCACGATGGACTATCGCCGGGCGGGACCCGGGCGTTGTACGACGGTGTCGCCAACTATGTGCCGTACGACCTGTACACCGATGCCGGGCACTCGCAGCTCCTGGCGATTGACGGGGTGATCAACCTCGCCGCCAGCACCGGCGTGGCGCAGACCGTGAATATCTACGGTCAGGCGGTGGGCAAGGCCGGTTTGCCGGCGGGCACTTACACCGACACGATTTCCGTCGAACTGACGTTCTAGCGCCATGAGTCGGCATGGCTGTGCGGCGCTGCTCCTGCTGGGTGCGGGTGTCCTGCCGTTGCCGCTCACGGCGGCGACCAGCCAGAGCTTCCAGGTCAGCGCCACGGTGACGGCCGGCTGCCTGGTGGTCGGTGGGGTTTCCAATTACGGCAGCCTGAATTTCGGCAGCCGCTCGGCGCTGGCCAGCGGCACGGTGCAAGTCGCACTGACCGGGGGCGTGCAGCTGCAATGCACGCCGGGCGTGACCCTGAATATGAGCATCGATGGCGGACAGTACAACAGCGGTGGGCGACACATGCAGCTGTCCACCGGCAGCAACCGGGTGGCGTATCAACTGTTTCGCGACGCGGCCTACAGCCAGTCCCTGGGGATCGGGCAAAGCGTGGCGGTGGCGTATGGCGATGCGAACAACATCAGCCTGCCGATTTACGGCCAGGTGCAGTTACCGGGCAATCAACCCGGGGGGACGTACAGCGATGTGCTGCAAGTGCAGCTGTCGTGGTGACGGGGCGAACCGATAAGGCCGGACGGACTAAAAGGAGCAGGCACATGTATTCACCTTCAGGGCGATGGTTGGTCGTCGGTCATACGCTGTTGGCACTGCTGTGGTTGGGGGCATCCAGGGTGCAGGCGGCCAGTTCGGTGCTGATCTGGCCGATCGATCCGGTGCTGGAGGCAGATCAACAGGCCAGTGCCTTGTGGCTGGAAAATCGCGGCAGCGAGACCGCCAACCTGCAGATCCGCGTGTTCGCCTGGAGCCAGAGCGGCTTCAGCGATCAATACCAGAACCAGCGTGATGTGATCGGCAGCCCTCCGGTGGCGAAGATCGAACCGGGCCAGAAACAACTGGTGCGCCTGACCCGCACCCGGGAAGTCCCGCCGGGCCAGGAGCTGGCCTACCGCATCATCATCGATGAAATTCCCTCGGCGAAACCACCGGAGGCGGACGACGGCAAGACCGCGGCGGCGATTCGTTTCCAGATGCGTTATTCGGTGCCGTTGTTCGCCTATGGCGCGGGCCTGTGGAGCAAGGAAGACACCACCCGCCAGCGCGACCCGAAAGGCATCGGCCTGCCGGATTTGAGCTGGCGCACGGTGGCCGTGGACGGTCGTCCGTATGTCGAGGTGCGCAACCAGGGTGCGGTGCATGCGCGCCTGACCGATGTGGCGCTCAAGCACGGCAGCCAGACCCGGCCGCTGGTGGACGGATTGCTGGGGTATGTGTTGCCCGGCGCGATCATGCGCTGGCCCGCGCCCGGCCCGGTAGCTGGCGACCCGGCGTTGCAGGTGCGAGTCAATGGCGCGCCGCAGGTGCAGAGTATTGCGCCGGCACGGTGACCGGCTTTTGATGCTGTTGTGGGAGCCTTTTGCCTGCTGTTGAATTGCAGGTGGAGTAAAGGAGATAAAGTCCATTGACGGACGGAAAGCGGTAATGAGCCAGGGTTGGGCTCGCAGTTTGCGGCGTCCGTTGTGGGCCATGGGCTGTGCGTGTTGCCTGGTGGTTTTTCATCACGCAGAGGCCGGTGACCTGCCGCCTCCGCCCAGCGGCATGGAGGCAGTTGCCGATGCGCAGTTGTTCCTGGAACTGGTGGTCAACCAGATGAACACCGGACGAGTGGTGGCGGTCGAGCAGCGCAACGGGCAATTTTTCCTGCCCGCCAGTGCGCTGCATGAAACCGGCATGAAACTGCCGCAAGACATCGGCGCCGAAGTCGGCCTCGACAGCTTGCCGGGCCTGCACAGCGAGTACGACAGCAACGCCCAGCGCCTGTTGCTGGAGGTACCGCCCGACTGGCTGCCGGAGCAGTTTATCGGCCGTCGCCAAAACTATCCGCGTACCGAGGCAATGAGCAGCTTCGGCGCCCTGCTCAACTACGACCTGTACCTCAACGACACCGATGATGCCAGCACTTACCTGGCCGCGTGGAACGAAGTGCGACTGTTCGACAGTTGGGGCACGCTGTCCAACACCGGGCAATATCGGCGCACCTTGTCCGGGGACGCGGTTGACACGCGCAGCAATGGTTACCTGCGCTATGACACCACCTGGCGCTATTCCGATGACGATCGGTTGCTGACCTACGAGGCGGGCGACCTGGTCAGCGGTGCCCTGCCCTGGAGCAGTTCGGTGCGCCTGGGTGGCGTGCAACTGTCGCGGGACTTCGGCGTGCGCCCGGACCTGGTGACCTACCCCTTGCCGCAGTTCGCCGGCGAGGCCGCGGTGCCGTCGTCGGTAGACCTGTTCATCAACGGCTACAAGTCCAGCAGCGCCGATCTGCAACCAGGCCCTTACACACTGACCAACATTCCGTTCATCAACGGTGCCGGCGAAGCCGTGGTAGTCACCACCGACGCCCTGGGACGCCAGGTCTCGACCACGGTGCCGTTCTACGTCACCAGCAGCCTGTTGCAAAAAGGCCTGTCGGACTTTTCCGTGGCGGCCGGCACCCTGCGCCAGGACTACGGCCTGCGGGATTTCAGTTATGGCCCCGGCGTCACCTCCGGCAGTTTGCGTTACGGCCTGAGTGACAACCTCACCCTGGAAAGCCACGCTGAAGCCTCGGACGCGCTGGCGCTCGGCGGCGTTGGCGGCAATGTGCAGCTGGGCAATTTCGGCGTGCTCAACAGCGCCGTCAGCCAAAGCCGTTTCGACGGGGAAACCGGACAGCAACTGAGCCTCGGTTACCAATACAGCAGCCAGCGCTACAGCTTTTCCTGGCAGCGCCTGCAACGGCGTGATCAATATGCCGACCTGACCGCGGTCGACAGCCCCTACACCACTCTCAGCAAACGCAGTGAACAGGCGACCCTGAGCGTTAATCTCGACACCTGGGGCAGCCTTGGCGCCGGGTATTTCGACGTGCGCGCAGCGGACGACTCGCGCACCCGCCTGCTCAACCTGACCTGGAGCAAACCGTTGTGGCGCAACACCAGCTTTTACCTGTCGGCCAACCGCGAGATCGGCGACAGCAACTGGGCGGTGCAGGCGCAACTGGTGATTCCCTTCGACCTGCGTGGCAGCCTGGCCATCGGCAGTGAACGCAGCAAGACCGGCCAATCGCAGCAGCGGGTCAACTACAGCCGCGCCGTGCCGACCGAGGGCGGGGTCGGCTTCAATCTCGGCTACGCCAAGGGTGACGGCCCCGATTACCGGCAGGCCGACCTGACCTGGCGTTTGCAGTCGGTGCAATTGCAGGCCGGGGTCTACGGCACCAACGATGCCGAAACCCGTTGGGCCGATGCCAGCGGTTCGCTGGTGTGGATGGACCGCCAGGTGTTCGCCGCGAACCGCATCGACGACGCGTTTGTAGTGGTCAGCACCGATGGCTACGCCGATATTCCGGTGCGCTACGAAAACCAGCAGGTGGGCCAGACCGATCGCAACGGCCACCTTCTGGTTCCGTGGAGCAGCGCCTACTACCGCGGCAAATACGAGATCGATCCGCTCAACCTGCCGGCTAACGTGCGCAGCCCGAACGTCGAGCAACGCATCGCGGTGCGGCGTGGCAGCGGCTATCTGCTGGAGTTTCCGCTAAGCCGGGTGATCGCGGCGAGCATCGTGCTGGTGGACGCGCAGCAGCAGGAGTTGCCCTTGGGCAGCGGTGTGGTGCATGAGCAGAGCGGCACGCAAACCGTGGTCGGCTGGGACGGCCTGGTGTACCTGGAAAACCTGCAGGCGCAGAACGATCTGCGGGTGACGTTGGCCGATGGCAAGACCTGCCACGTGCAGTTCGCCGCCGACCCGACGCAGGATCAGATCCCGCTGATCGGGCCGTTGGTGTGCCGATGAAGTGGCTGATGCTGCTGGCGCTCTGGCTGCCCGTCCCCGCCTGGGCCTTGTGTTCGGTGGTCAGCACTACGCCAGTGGCATTCGGTACATTGAGTTCGATTGCCGTGCGCACCACATCGCAATCCGGTTCCACGCTCAACGGCGGCTTGAGTTGCACCGGCTCGCTGTTGACGTTGCTGACCAGCGACGATCACTTCTGGGCCACGGTGACGTCGACCCAGAGCGGTTTGCGCGGTCCTACCGGCGACATCATCGGCTACACGATCTACGCCAACAACAGCACCAGCTTCCCGCTGACCCGCGGCACCGCCTACGACTTCGCACGCAACGGCATCATCGATGCGCTTGGCCTGCTCGGTGGCACGGTACCAAAAACCGTGCCGCTCTACCTCGGCACGACGATTGGCAGCAACGTGGCGGCCGGGGTCTACACAGAAACCCTGAGCATTTTCTGGAACTGGAACTACTGCTCGGGTATCGGCATCGGCAGCGTTTGTCTGGGGCGTGATATCAGTAGCGGCACTACGACGCTGACGGTGAACCTGACCGTGGCCAACGACTGCACCATCACTGCGCCGAACATCGCCTTCGGCAGCGCGCCGGTGGTCAGCGCCTTTACCGCGGTGACCGGGCAGACCATCAACCTGGCGTGCACCAAGGGCAGTGCCTACACCGTGGGGCTGAGCGATGGGCAGAATGCGGTCAGTGTCGGCGGGCGGCGTCGGATGATCTCGAGCGGCAATTATCTGGCCTATGACATCTTCAAAAGTGCCGGCACGACCCGCTGGGGGAGCGTGGGCAGTGCGCGAAGGGCGAGTTCCGATGCCGAGGTCAATCCGGGAAATGGACTGGGCACGGGGAGCCAGATCTTCAATTACAACGCGAAGATCTATACCGACCAGGCGACTCCGCCAGCGGGGACTTATCTGGACAGTGTGGTGTTGGATGTGGGGTTTTGATGTTTGCTAGCTGACCCGGATTTTGTGGATGTCCCCTGCTCGCTCCTGACTAAGCCAAAGGTTGGTGACTGGTCACACAGTGGATGCCGCCACCACCTGCGGCGATTGCGTCGATGTTGAGCTGCACCACCTCACGGTCCGGGTAGAGTTCAGACAACAGGTCAAAGGCTTTGGTATCGGCTGCCTTATCACCGAACTGGGGCGCAATGACCGCACCATTGATCACGAAGTAATTGATGTAGCCGGCGGCGAAGTCTGGACTCCTTTTGCTGAATTTGTTCTGACGTGGATTCATCGGTGGAGAGACTGTATGCACTTGCAGCCTGCGGCCGTCCGCATCAGTGGCATTTTTGAGAATATCCAAATGGGCAAGCGTCACCTTGTGGTCGTATGACTCAGGGTCGTTGTCGAGGTTGGCGATCACTACTCCTGGCTTGACGAAACGGGCGTAGAAGTCGACATGGGCATCGGTGATGTCCTTGCCTTTGATTCCAGGCAGCCAGATGATTTTGCGCAAACCCAGCCTGGCTTTCAGTTCTTCCTCTACCTCTGCCTTGCTCCAGTCGGGGTTGCGGTTGGTATTGATCCAGCTGCTTTCGGTCATGATCCCCGTGCCGTGGCCATCCACTTCGATACCGCCACCCTCGCCCACCAGCTCGCTGCGGATGTAGCTGGCATCAGCCTTCCTGGCAACCAGAGCGGCCAGTTGCGCATCATCGCCATGCCGCTGTTTGTTGCCCCAGCCGTTGAAGTTGAAATCCACGGCACCGAGCCCGCCTTCGTCATCAATGACAAAGTTGGCCCCGATATCGCGCATCCAGATATCGTCCAGTTCCGTGATGACAAACGTGATGTTGGCCGTCCCGCATTTTTCTTCGGCCAAATCCCGCTCGCTCTCGCGACAGAACACGGTTACCGGCTCATATTCGGCAATGGTGCGGGCGATCAGGCCCAGGGCGTCTTGCACGTTGGGCGTGAAGTCTTCCCAGATGGCCTCCTGCGCACCAAAGGCGACGAAGGCCCGCTGGTGTTTGTCGCCCTCATCCGGCATATGCCAGCTGCCCTTGACGGCCGCTTGCACTCGGGAGGCACTCAGGCCCAGTCCCATGGACGCGGCTGCGCCCAGACTGGCAACTACCGATACCTGTTTAATGAACTCGCGACGTGTCGACATGTATGTATCTCTCAATTCACCCGGGATCAATCGTTCACAGGTGACATCACCAGGAAGAATGACCCATGCAGTCTTGGCAGGCATGCTACGGCTGCAAAAACAGGTAAACAAACGATGTATTTTGCAGAGAAATGATTAGTGGTACTTATCAATATGCTCAATCACTGCACGCCTCTCGGCACCCTTTGAGGCTGTGAAGCTGCCCCCGGCTGGGCAGCTTCCACAAGGCAGCCGCAGAGTTGCACCTTTTTTTCTTGATCTCGCATGCCTTACTCCCACGTTATCCACGCCCCCCTCCAGCGAATCCAGACTCATGGCATCTTGCGTGCATATTCCTTTCGTCACGGTCTATTGACCGGACACTCGATGTAAAATCCTGAAGCCTGTAAACAGGGCTTACAATCACAAAAACGAGATGACGTTACCCGTGTTGGCAGCTTGCCGCGGAGCACGTCACTGATGCAGTCGAGGAGCGGTAATAATGGCGAAACTCCAGGTGGCGAAACCCGCCGCAGGACGCTCGGCGAATGAACAACAGCCCGTGAAAACCGTGGGTTTCCTGGTCATCCCCAACTTCACCACCATCGGCTTCGCCTCCGCCGTGGAAACCCTGCGCATGGCCAACCTGGCCGCGCGCAAACCGATGTTCCGCACCGTCATCATCGCCGCCAGCCTCGACCCGGTGACGGCCAGCAACGGCATGCGCATCCTGCCCGACCACAGCATCACCGATGCACCAAAGCTGGACATGCTGTTCGTTGTCGGATCAAACCCGATCGTCTCCAGTCACAGCAGCCGACCACTGCTCAATTGGCTACGCAAGCTGGCGCATGATCAGGTGCCACTGGGCGGGATTTGCACCGGCAGCCACTTGTTGGCGCGCGCCGATCTGCTCAAGGGCTATCGTTGCACGATTCACTGGGAAGACATCGAAGCACTGAAGGAGCGTTTCCCGGGGATCATCATTTCCAATCAGCTGTTCGAGCTGGACCGTGATCGCTACACCTGCTCCGGTGGCGTGGCCTCCATGGACATGACCCTGCAGTTGATCGCCCGCGAACCCGGTGGTCGGGACATCGCTGCCCACACCGCCGAGTTGCTGTTGTGTGACCGGATCCGGGGGGCGCAGGAACAACAGCGTGTGCCATTGCGGCAGAAGCTGGGTACCTCGCAACCCAAGCTCAGCCAGATGGTGGCGATCATGGAAGCCAATCTCGAGGAGCCGGTGGGCCTTGAGGAACTCGCGCGGTTGAACGAGGTGTCGGTGCGCCAGCTGGAGCGTCTGTTTCACAAGCACCTGCAACGCACGCCGAGCCAGTACTACCTGGAGTTGCGCCTTGCACGGGCGCGACAGCTATTGCTGCGCAGCGAATCGCAGGTACGTGACATCGCCCTCGCCTGCGGTTTCGTTTCGCCGGCGCATTTCTCCAAATGCTACAGCCGGTTCTTCGGTGTATCGCCTATTGGTGAGCGCAAGCAAGTGGCAGCCGTACATTGATACTGGCCGCACTGGCCTCATCGCGAGCAGGCTCACTCCTACATTGAACCGCGTCCGTCATTACAACTCGGTCAACTGTAGGAGTGAGCCTGCTCGCGATGGCGTCCCTGAGATCACCGTATGAAGGTCAGTCCTGCAAAGCCTTATGCGCCGTCTCCCGACTCGCCAGCATGGCAATCAACGCCACCGCCGCAGCCGCCAACAGATACCAGGCCGGGGCCATTTTGTTGCCGGTCAGCTGGATCAGCCAGGTCGCGATAAACGGCGCGGTGCCGCCGAACACCGCGTTGGCGATGTTGAAGCTGAAGGCAAAACCACTGAAGCGTACGCGGGTGGGGAATATCTCGGCGAGGAAGCACGGCAAGGTACCGTCGTTCATCGCCAGGATCGCGCCAAACGCTATCTGGATCATCAGAATGACGATCAGGGGCTGATTCTCCAACATCCCGAACAGCGGAAATGTCAGCGCCAGGAACAATACCGAAGCGGTCACCAGCATGGTCTTGCGTCCGAATCGGTCCGACAGCTTGCCCATCAGGAAAATCAGCCCGATATAGGTCGCCAGCGACACCGTCGACGCCAGGAACGAATCACTTTCGCTCATGCCCATTTCGGTGGACAGGTAGGTCGGCATGTAGCTGAGCAACAGGTAGAACGCCACGGCATTCAGGCAGGTCGCGCCGATCCCGATCATCACGCTGCGTCGGTGCACGGTCAGCAATTCGCGAACCGGAGCGTGGGTCGCGCACTCCTTCGCTTCAAGGCGTTTTTCCATCTCCAGGAACTTCGGCGTGTCTTGCAGACTCATGCGGATATAACGCCCCACCAGCCCAAATGGCGCTGCCAGCAGAAAGGGTAGGCGCCAGCCCCAGCTGTGCAGGTCCTCGACACTCATCCACGCATGCAGGCCGGCGACGAACACCGCACCAAACAGCAGGCCCGCTGCCGTGCTCGCCGGAACAATGCTGGTGTACAAACCGCGCTTGCCCTCGGGCGCATACTCGGCGAGAAAGGCCGAAGCCCCGGCGTACTCACCTGAAGCGGAAAAGCCCTGGAACAAGCGAATCAGCAACAACAGGGCCGGCGCCCACAGCCCGATATGGTTGTAGGTTGGCAGGATGCCGATGCAAAAGGTCGAGATAGACATGATCAGGATCGACCAGGACAGCGCACTGCGCCGCCCGTATTTGTCACCGAAATGCCCCCAGACCAGCCCCCCCAGCGGGCGGACGATGAACGACAGCGCGAACACTGCAAACGTCGCCAGTAGCGCGGTCGCCTTGTCGGTTTGCGGAAAAAAAGTCAGGGCGATGACGGTTGCCAGGTAGCCGTAGGCGGCATAGTCGAACCACTCGACGAAGTTGCCCATGAAGCTGGCACTGGCTGCGCGGCGCAGGGCCTTGCGTTCGGCCGTCTGTTCAAGTTTGTCTGCCATGGTTGGCGTCAGGTTTGCGGTTTGGGTGCTCATTGTGCACCTCCGGTGGTAGAGGTGCGGTTATCGAAATGAAAGCTCGGGACGTAGGACATGACAAAACCCTCTATTGTTTTACTTGGCAGGGTTAAGGCTCGGTAGATGCTGCGCGTTCTTGGGCGCGCATGCGTCGTTTTTTTCCGGTTTATCTCAGCCACCGGGAAGATTTTTCACCAATCGTCAAAGCAAGACGCCGCACAGGTTCACTGTGCGGCGCAGGGTCTTACTTCCTGATGATGTTGTGTTCCGGGCCATACGGGAACTTGGTGATGTTTTCCCCACCCTGCTCGTTGACGATCAGGATGTCGTGTTCACGATACCCGCCGGCACCAGGAAGGCCTTCGGGCAACATGATCATCGGCTCGATGGAGACCACCATCCCCGGTTCCAGCACTGTGTCGATGTCTTCGCGCAGTTCCAGTCCGGCTTCGCGGCCGTAGTAATGGCTCAGCGTACCGAAGGAGTGACCGTAGCCGAAGGTGCGGTATTGCAGCAGATCGTGCTCCATGAAGATCTCGTTCAATTGCAGCGCGATATCGCAGCAGCGCATGCCCGGCTTGATCAGCTTGAGGCCGGCCTCGTGCACTTTGACGTTGACTTCCCACAAGCGCAGATGCTCGTCGGAGCAATGGTCCAGGAACAACGTACGTTCCAGCGCGGTGTAGTAACCGGCGATCATCGGGAAGCAATTGAGGCTGAGAATGTCGCCCTTGTTGACCTTGCGCGACGTCACAGGGTTATGCGCGCCGTCGGTGTTGATGCCGGACTGGAACCAGGTCCAGGTGTCCATCAGCTCGGAATCCGGGAAGGTGCGGGCAATTTCCCGCACCATGGCCTGGGTGGCGTGCAGGGCCACTTCGTATTCCGGAACCTGGTCACGCAAGGCTTCGACGATGGCGGCACCGCCGATGTCCGCGATCCGTGCGCCATGACGGATGATCGCATGCTCTTCGGCAGACTTGATCATGCGCATGCGCATGCACGGTGCGGCGATGTCCACCAGTTCAGCCTGCGGATAGCGGCTGGCGAGCTTGTCGCGATTGAGCAGGTTCAGGTGGTCGAACTCGATACCGATGCGCCCGGCCTTGGGCAAGGCCTGCTGGATCGCGACGAAGTAGTTGTCGCGCTGCCAGTCGGTGTAGACGATGTTTTCAGTGCCGACGGTACGGCGCCATGGCTGGCCGCCATCGATGTTGGCGCTGATGGTCACGGCGCTGTCCTGGGTCACCACCAGCGCGTACTGGCGCCCGAAGGAGCAGTACAGGAAATCGCTGTAGTAGTTGATGTTGTGATAGGAGGTGAAGACGGCCGCGTCGATATTGTTCTGCGCCAGATAAGCCCGCAGTTTGGCCTGGCGGTTGGCATATTCCTGAGCCGAGAACGTCGGGCTTACCTTTTCGCCGTTCTTGATCTGGATGGTTTTCGGCATTTGCATGTCATTTATCCTTGTCATTGGTTGATCTACAGATGGCGCCAATCTGGCGGGCCGCTGAAGATCATTCGAACAGATGCAAACCAAGGTTTTTTGCGCGAATCCGACCTGTAGTTGGCCATATCCGCTGTTTGCGAAACGGCCAGCCCAGGCCCCTGCGCCAGAAACAAGAATGCCCCCGGCAAGCGCGGTGAAGGCCGCTTGGCGGGGGCATTGGCCAATGGGTAAGGTCAGTGCGGGAGCGACGGTGCGACGATTCGACCCGCTCTCGATGAAGCCGGTGCATTCAACGTTGAAGCCCGCTGACTGTGCGCTTTCGCCCCCATATGCTCACGAGGGTGCGCGCCGAAGTACTGGCGATAGCAGCGAAAGAAATGCTGCAGCGAGACGAACCCGCATTCCGTAGCGACATCCGACAGCGACAGCTCAGCGGCCCGCAACATCTGACGCGCCTGTTGCAGCCGCAAGTCCAGGTAGTGCCTGGACGGCGTGCAACCCAGGCTGCGCTTGAATAGCCGCTCCAGATGCCGCCGGGAAATACCCATGGTCTCGGCGAGTTCGTCGATGCCCAGCATTGGACTCAAATGCTCGCTCATCAACGCCAGTGTTGCCTGAAGTTTTTTCGGGACGTCCTGCACGGGCAGTAGCGGCCGGGCCTGGCGTCCTGCATGTTTTTCCATCCGTAGTATCAAGCCACGACCGTGGAACCTTGCGAGAAGCTCGTGCATCAACCCTTGAACAGCCTGCGGGCCGACACAAGTCAGGCGTTGGCGGTCGACGCAGAACGGAGCAGCCACCGGTGTCAACTTGCTGAAAGCGGCAAACTCCAGTGCTGCGGCGGGCTCTGGCAAGCTGCAACGGACACCCTCCAGGACGCCAATCTGCGCCAGCAACCAGCCTGCCTCGCCGAAGGCCCCGAGGCAGATCGGTTGCGCCGCCCAGTGGCTCAGCTGCTGGCGCAGGTCTGGATCAAGCTGCAGGTTATC
Organism: Pseudomonas sp. WJP1; assembly: GCF_028471945.1. Classification (NCBI taxonomy): domain Bacteria; kingdom Pseudomonadati; phylum Pseudomonadota; class Gammaproteobacteria; order Pseudomonadales; family Pseudomonadaceae; genus Pseudomonas; species Pseudomonas sp. WJP1. Next base: position 3,117,231 of record NZ_CP110128.1, on the reverse strand, counting down.
GCCACCACAGAGGATCAACACATCGAGCGTTTGTGCCTGATCCAGTCGCGTGGTGGCGGTTGCGATGCCGTTGCTGGCGTTCAGTTGCTGCCTGTCCAGGCTCAGCATTTGCCACTGGCAAACAACCTGCCCTGCCAACTGGTTGGCCAGGCGCAGTGGCTCCAGTGCATTGGCCAGGGTGTACATATCGAAGGCTTCCATCAACCAGAAGCCGATACGCAGCATCGGTGGTTGTGGACGCTCGGATTCAGTCAGTTGCTCGCCTTGGCGGGAGCTTGCGGGGCCGACTCCAATCTTGAACCCGTCAAAAACACTGGTAGCCATCGTCGATCTCCGTGCCGCTTCAGAGGTGTCAGGAATTCACCCGATTGTCGGCATCAGGAACCATCAAGATGTGTCAGATTTCGACCCCTAAGTGCTCGTCACTACCAAAGACGAGCTGGATGTGTTGCTCGCACCAAGCCCCGAACCTTTCAAAGCCAATGCAGATGCACTACAACAATAGATAGAACCCTGAGGTCCTGACAGGAAGCACGCGAATGTGGATGAAACCCAAACTTTGCGTCGTCAGGCTGGCCCGGTTCGCATCCGCTTCGCTCATCATCGTTGCCCCCAGTGCAGTCGCGGAGGATCTCGAGCCCAGGTCCTACGCCAATACGCCGGTCGGTATCAATTTCCTGCTCATGGGCTACAGCGATCTCCAGGGTAACGTGACCGCCAACCCCTCCGTGCCACTCCAGAATGCCAAACTCAATATCAAGACTGTCGTGTTTGCCTTTGCCAGATCCCTGGACGTCTGGGGCCGCTCCGGAAAGTTCGATATCGTCGTGCCTGAGGCCAGGTTGACCGGCTCGGCGCTGTTTGCCGGTGAACCCAGGGAGCGCAATGTTACCGGGTTGATCGATCCAAGATTGCGCTTCTCGGTCAACTTGTATGGCGCCCCGGCGATGTCCCTGGCTGAGTTCCCCAGCTATCAAAAGATGTGATTATCGGCGCCAGCCTGGCAATTACGGCGCCACTTGGCCAATACGACTCGAGCAAGCTGGTGAATCTCGGCAACAACCGCTGGTCATTCAAGCCCGAACTTGGGATTTCCAAGCGCGTGGGACCGGTGACCCTGGAATTATCCTCTGCGGCAACCTTTTACACCGACAATAACCAGTACCTGGGTGACCGTACTTTTTCCCAGAACCCCACTTACCAGGCACAGGTGCATCTTATCTATGCCTTTAGCAACGGTGTCTGGGCCTCGCTGGATGGGACCTACTTCGCTGGCGGGAGTACCTCGGTCGACGGGATCGGTAACCACGACTTTCAGGAAAATACACGCTACGGGGGCACCCTCTCGCTGCCGTTGAACCGAAATAACTCGCTGAAGCTGTTTGCGAGTGAGGGTGCGCATACCCGTACGGGCAGCGAATACGATGCCATTGGCATAGTCTGGCAGTATCGCTTCGGCGGAGGGCTTTGAAGTTCGCGAGACATGATCCATGTCACAGCGAAGCCCTTGCCATAACTGGGATTGGCCCGCCTACTTCTGCTGCCGACTGCCTTTGATGTTGCCAGCAACCCCACCGGCGACGGCACCGATCGCAGCGCCAGTCCATCCACTGCCACCGGAGATCGCGGCAATGCCAGCGCCGGCCGCAGCACCGATGGCCGCACCGCTCACCGTCCCCTGCTGCTGGGCAGTCATCGAGGTGCAACCGATCACGCTCGCTGCGCTGAGGGCTGCGGCAAACAATAGAAACCTCTTCATGTGCACCTCCACTACTTATTCTGCTTCAGGCCGGGCACGACCATCTCGAACCAGATGGTCTCGAGGACGGGGCGTTTCACTCGGTCGGGATTGGCGGCATACCATTGGTTGAGCCTTTCGCGTACGGTATCGAGCGTTTGGCCCTTCAAGCCCCTGCCGAAACGTGGAATCAGGCTCTGCTCATCGGACGGCGGCTTCGCCCCGTAGTAGGCTGCCTCCACCTCGTAGGCATTGGCGATGCCGATGAGATAAACCTTCTTGAGCTGCTCCGACGACTGCACCCATTGCTCGCCGGTGATCATGGCAACCTGTTCGGCGCGGGCAATACCCGACGTCACCAGGGTCACCCAGGCCACCCCTATCAACATACCCCATCGCACTGCTTTCATCGCCTTCCCTCCTCGCCAGGTTGAACCTCGACGCCTATCGCTCGCTTCTTCGCCTCGCGCATCCATAATCAGCCGGTAACCCCGGGCCTACGGACAAGTTTAGATGCCTGCATGAAGGCCGCGATGTTTTTGACGCATGCTGGAATCGTTGCGACAACAGGCGCGCACAGAAAACGCGCCCTGAGCCTGCCGCCAATCGTCGATACGGCGGCGCAACTGAACTACCGCCAGTAAATCTTGAAAGCGCTGCTACCAGAGCTTGGAAAGTGACTTTGTAAGCTACCGTAAAGGTGTTATCACCCCACTTAAGGTCTATTTAGAGTCAGGCCCAAAGAGAGGTCCGCCATGACCGTAGTCGATCGCCTCAGGTATTTGCGCGTCGTTCTGGTTTTGGCTGGCCTCGCGTGCCTTGCGCTCCACCCACTGATGTTGTTCTGGCCGTCCGGCTGGGCCTGGCACGTCGGTCACTCGGACTACCCGATGATGATCGTTGGCATCTACGCCACACTTGGCGTGTTCTTGATCCTGGCCGCACGTGATCCATTAGCCAATCTGAGCCTGATCTGGTTCACCGTATGGTCTAGCGCCGTACACGGAGCAATCATGACCGTCCAGGCGGTCACCCAGCCGGGGCAAATGGGGCACTTGGCAGGTGACGTGCCGGCGCTCTTCATCGTGGCGGTTGCCTTGGCCATCTTGACGCCTCGTTCGCAATTGGCCGCTCGGCCCCGGACACACAATGGGGCCTGAGAGCAGGTTTGACTGACCGTGCCCCCCTACTGTGCGAGACCGGGCGAGTATCTCTTCTAAGACGGTACTCACCCGATTGTCGCTGGTCATAGCATCGTTGCGAAATGTGCAGCGGTCGCGCTCTACATCAAGTGACCGCGTTCGTTTGCAAGACAGGTCGGGGCCGCCGATTGAAGTCAACCGGTGGTCAGGTGCAGCGACTGCCTATCGGACAATAGCCGGCAGTAGCTTTCTGGTCTTGATGTACGTGTCACTATCGCACCAAGTGAAAAGCACTTGTCCATTTTCATTATGTTTATCGTAGGCGATTTTTGAGTCATCCGGGCCGTCGACCTGCACCATGGTGGCACCTGGAAATGCTCGTGCAATTCCCAATGATTTTTGCAACTCTTCAGCGTCGAATTTCCGGTCAAACTCGCCATCAGTGTTCCCGTGAAAACCGTAATATACCGTTATCGCCCCGGCATTTTTGATGAGTTCCTTGACTTTCTCCAGCTTTGGCGTGAATCCATCAACGTCAGTTTGGCCATCGTTGGTGAAAACGTTTTTCTCGTATCGAACAATTTCATCTGTCATGACAAACTCCTTGACTTGACGCTTCTATAAAATTAATTGACCAGTGGACTCTTTCGTCCTGAGTCAACTTGCAGGGTGGCTCATTCACTCAAGCACCTCTACAACATGACCAATTCCTTACGTTTTGCCAGCACGAGTGCGGCATTATTTTCCGCCTTCAACAACTTCTTCTGGTTGATCAGCTCGGCGGTCTCGGAAATTTTCGTGTTGATTTCCTTAATCATGTCTTCGAGGGCAATGAAGTCGGATTTGTAGTCTGCGATAGCAGCCTTCAGATCCCCCTTGTTCTTTGTCTTGTAGTCGGCAATCGCCATGCCATGAACTTGCTGGCTCAGATCTCCGACCGCCCCTTCAAGGTCATTTTGCTGGGAAATAAGGCCATTGATTCTGTCGAAGTTGGCAAGTGCACGTGCTCGATCGGCCGACATCCGAACATCGTAGATGTAGAAGTTTTGAACAATGATTTCACTATTGAAGAAATCTTTGCTACTGAACTTGTTCTCCATCACGCAAACGAACATGCTCATCCCTGGAATGATGTCCTTTTGCACAATCTGCTTGGACAAGTCGGTTTCCGTCCCGGTCTTGATGGCGGAAAGAATCCCTGTGATGGCCTGAAAGGCTGCATTGGCGATGATTGCTTCGGTTCCGGCCATCATTGTCAGAAGATTTTGCGTCGTCGGCGAGATGGTGCTTCCCTTGGCAGCGGGAGCTGTAGGAACCTTGTCGTCCTTTTCGCCTTTCGTCGGCGGCATGTCTATGGCTTTCCCTCCAAAGACAGCCGTGCGAACGTTTTCGATCATATCGACCACGTTGCTGAGCGACCACGTCGAAGCGGTAGCCAGGTGTTGGTACGACCCGCTTGCCAAAGGTTGGGCATCGTCCCATTTTCCGTCTGCGTAGAATTTCTTGATCTGCGCATCCAAAACTTTTTGGGCTTCTGCCGCAGTTTTGTCCAGTTCTGTATTTCTTTCATCGATGTATTTTTGAAATGCGGTGTTTTCCTGGCCTATTGCTTTGATGTCTGTTGAATGTCCCATTTGAATCAAACCTCTCTGCAGATCGTTGATAAGTAAATGGTGAATCCCCTCTTTGCGTCGCGGAACCCAACGGGTCCCGCAACGCACTTTCAATCTATAAGACGATAGCGAGACTTCAAATACCTCCGATGTCGTAGGTCGCCTACTCGTAAAGTGCAACAAGCTGCCCGATGCTGCGAAGATTTAGCTTGCGCAACAGATTCTCGCGGTGCTTGCGGACAGTGAGATCGGCGATTTCAAGCAGTCTGGAGATGTGCTTGCTTGTGTGTCCCTGGATTACCAGTTTCATCACCTGGAGCTCCCTGGCCGAAAGGACATCGTACAATGGGCGCTCGACCAACTTCGGCAAGTAGTTCTGCTGCCTGGCGTGTTCAATCAATTGCCTGGCATTCCGGAATCCCGCTTTGCGGAGCATGTTGCGACGGTGCGTCTTGACTGTAAACTTACTGATGGCAAGCTCGGATGCGATTTCCCGGCAAGATAAGCCCCTTGCCATCAAATGAAGAATTTCTATCTCGCGCCGTGTCAGCGGTGGCCGCTGGTCATTCATCGCACGGATCCGCCAGTAGCCGAAATGCCGCTGCATCACCCTGCTGAATAGATTCAAACAGGCTTATTGCCGCGACGAAGCGCAGCGCCAGCACTGGCTGAGGCGTTACGCAAGCACGCCACTGCGCCTCGGCCAAGGCGAGAAGAGCTGATCCTCCCTTACGATTCAGAAGGGGTTCGAGAAAGGCTTTTCCATGCACTTGAAGAAGCTCCCTGCCCCCAGATCGTTTTTATCCCAAGCTATCGCCTGGCGCTGGCTCGTACGGGTGATTCGACTGGACGCGTCGTTTGGGCCTCAGCAAAAAATGCACGGTAAGCTGCGTCCGCGAGAAAGTGGCCAGAGGGTTTGGCCTCTCGGGTACTGATCATTGGGGTAAGACGAAGGCAGCAACCGGCCAGAGGTGCAAGACTGGACGGCCCTGGAGAAATGGTTAATCCGATTGCTACTAAGCCTTAGTGCCTATCGTGATTAGCCTTGGTGGAAAGTTCCGGTACAGCAGTAATACTCCACTGTGCTGCGAAAACTACTCACAGTATATCGTGGGGCAATAAGTCATGAACTTGGGTGCATGTGAAGCGAAAGAATCTCGACTTCCGCTAATCAGGCGATGCCTTCGCCAGCCGTTATTGCACTTTCTAATCGCCGGTTTTGCGCTCTTTGTAGTGTACGGAGGTTTACACCGCTCAACCCTTGATCAAGATCCCCAACGCATCGAAATCACGCCTGAAGTTGTTCAGCGGATCGCGACTTCCTGGATGGCGCGATGGCAACGCCCCCCATCGGAGCAACAGTTGCAGGGCCTGATTGATGAGTATGTGAAAGAGGAAATCCTCTATCGCGAAGCACTGAAACTTGGCCTGGATAGAGACGACACGATTGTTCGCCGCCGACTGGCGCAAAAAATGGACTTCCTCGCCGAGGATGTAGCGTCACTTCGCGAGCCGGCACCCGGTGTACTGGAGGCCTGGTACAACCAGCATCAGGACCAATATGCCCCGCCGCCACTTTTGACCTTCCATCATTTGTTTTTCGCCTTGGACAAACGCGGTGCCGATGCGCAAGCGCAGGCTCAGTCCGCACTCAGTGGGCTGTCAGACAAAAACAGTGGTGAGGGCGATGCATTCATGTTTAAAAACGCCTACTCAGAACAATCCCGGGATCAGGTGGCGCGGGTCTTTGGCTCAACGTTCGCCACTTCATTGTTCAAGCAAACACCGGGTAGTTGGGTGGGGCCTGTGGAGTCGGGCTTTGGCTGGCATCTGGTCTGGATTGACGCGCTGGCCAAATCACCTCCTCCGCCCTTCGAAGCCGTGGCCCAGCAGGTCAAGTCCGATTGGTTGTCCGAACAACGCAGCGCATCGAAACGCGCGAATTTCGATGCACTTAAAGCACGCTATAAGGTCGAGGTCATGATACCGGCGTCCTCCGGTGCGATTGCCGCCACACCCACGGAGCGGCCGTGATGCGGTGCACGGTATGGCTGCTATTGATGCTCTGGTTCGCAGGGCTAACGGCCATCGCCCATGAGTCGCGCCCCGCTTACCTGGAACTCAACGAAACGGCCGCCGGGCGCTATGACGTACTGTGGCGCACGCCTGTGCTTTCTGGCATGCGATTGCCGATTGCGCTGCGGTTTGCCGAAGGTGTGCGCACTGTCGTAGAGCCTGTGGAAAGCGAACTGAACGACTCACTGATCGAGCGTCGGGTCATTGAAGCCGGTCCCGCTGGCCTGGTCGGGCAACGTATTGAATTCATCGGCCTGCAAGCGAGCATCACCGATGTGCTGGTGCGTGTCTCGCGCCTGGATGGCAGCCTGGCGACCACCCTCGTCCACCCCGCGCAACCCTGGATAGAGATCATGGCCACGCCAGGAACGTTTTCGGTGGCCGGTGCATTTCTGGTCCATGGCATCCAACACATCCTCGGAGGCTTCGATCACCTGCTGTTCGTCTTCGGCCTCCTGCTGCTGGTGGGCAATGGCTGGATGCTGGTGAAGACGATCACCGCATTCACCCTCGCCCATTCCATCACCCTGGCACTCGCTACACTGGGTGCGGTCCGGCTGCCCGGCCCTCCTGTGGAAGCGACGATTGCGCTGAGCATTCTGTTGCTGGCAGTGGAAATCGCCCGCAAGAACCGTGACAAAACCAGTTTCACCCTCCAGTGGCCATGGGTGGTGGCGTTCTGTTTTGGCTTGTTGCATGGCTTCGGTTTTGCCGGTGCGCTGGCGCAAATCGGTTTGCCGCAGCGCGATCTGCCGCTGGCGCTGCTCACCTTCAATATCGGCGTCGAGATCGGCCAACTGCTGTTCGTCGCCGTCGTGTTGAGCCTGCGCGCGCTATTACTGCGTTGTCGACTGCCACGACCTGCAGTCATGTATGCCCGACCGATTGCTTCTTACGGGTTGGGCACGCTGGCTGCCTTCTGGTTTTTCGAAAGAGTCTCGAGTTTCTTGTCCTGAGTTGCACCCAGTCATTGCCGTATTCCGGAGACGTGGAATATGAAAAACCCTACACACTTCAGCGCGCCCACACTGCTCGGTTGCGCCGTGCTGACGGTCAGCGCGCTGGCATTGGCAGAGGGCAACCCGGATCGTGAGGTTTACTTTGGCCAGACGCACTCGCACAGCTCCTGGTCGATCGATGCCTACCTGATCGGCAACCACCAGGTCGATCCCGAGCAGACGTACCAATACTCACTTGGGATGCCGATCAAGCATCCAATGGGGTTTGAAGTGCAACTCAAGGGTCGCCCGCTGGATTTCCATGGCGTGACCGACCACTCGGAATACGTGGGCGTGATCGCGCTGGCCAACGATCCGACGTCAGACTTCAGCAAGCTGCCCATCGCGCAAAAGCTGATTGTCAAAACCCCGGAAGATTTCAACCGCGTGTTCAAATGGATCGCCGGCAGCTTGAGCCACCCGATCAAGGAGCTGATTGATCCGAAGGTTGCCGGCAATATCTGGCAGCAGAGCATCGCCATCGCCGACAAGTACTATAAGCCCGGCAAGTTCACCACGTTTGTCGCCTATGAATGGACCTCCGCCCCCAACAATCAAAACATGCACCGCAATGTGTTTTTCCGCGACTCGAAGAAGGTGCCGGACCTGCCTTTCACCGCCCTCGATTCGGACAAACCGGAAGATTTGTGGGGCTGGATGGACGATCAACGCAAAAAAGGCAACGAGGTGCTGGCGATCTCCCACAATGCCAACCTCAGCAACGGCCTGATGTTTCCGGTGGACGTCGATGACCGTGGCCGCCCCATCGATGCCGCCTGGGCCGAGACGCGGATGCGCAATGAATCCCTCACCGAGATTCACCAGGTAAAGGGCACCTCGGAAACCCACCCCGAACTGTCGCCTACAGACGAATTTGCCAATTATGAAATCATGAGTTTCCTGCTCGGCCTCGACAACAGCACGTCGAAACTCAATGGCAGTTACATCAGGCAAGCCTGGCAAAACGGCATGGCGTTGCAGCAAGCTCGTGGATACAACCCCTACAAAATGGGCGTGGTCGGCGCCAGCGACTCGCACAATGGTGTGATTCCTTATTCGCAGAGCTACAACTTTGGCTCCCACGGCTTTACCGACAGCACCCCGGCGGCGCGTCTTTCCGACAAACAGAACTCGGGCATGATTGCCCTGCAAACCAGCACCTCCGGTCTGGCCGGCGTCTGGGCCGAAGAAAACACCCGTGAATCGATCTTCGATGCCATGAAGCGTAAAGAAGTCTATGGCACCAGCGGCGTGCGTATCCCCGTGCGCCTGTTTGGTGGCTGGGGTTTCGACAGCAGTTTGTGGAATGAAAAAGACTGGGTGCATGCCGCCTACGCCAAGGGCGTTCCCATGGGGGGTGACTTGCCGGCAAAACAGGGTAAACAGACACCGTCTTTCGTGGTGTGGGCGGTCAAGGATGTCGACGATGGCAACCTCGACCGAATCCAGATCATCAAGGGCTGGACCAAAAACGGCCAGGCCTTCGAGAAGATCTACGACGTTGCCTGGTCCGGTGATCGCCAACCGGACCAGGCCACCGGCAAAATCCCGCCGGTGGGCTCCACGGTCGATGTTTCCAAGGCGACTTACACCAATACCATTGGTGCCACCGAGCTGAAAAAAGTCTGGGTCGATCCGGATTTCGATCCGGCCCAACACGCGTTCTACTACGCCCGCGTGCTGCAGATTCCGACCCCGCGCTGGAGCACCTATGACGCGGCCAAGCTGCAAGTACCGCCGCCGGCCGACGTCTCGGCCACTGTCCAGGAGCGTGCGTGGACCTCGCCCATCTGGTACACGCCGACAGTTGAGGACAGCAAGCTTGTAGCGGCTGGCAAAACCATCGATCAGCTGAAATCCGAAGGCGCCAACGCACTCACTAATGAGCAACTGCAAGCCTACGTGGTGGGCAAAACCATCAAGGTGCGTAATACCGTCACCGGCCAGACGTTCGAGGTCGTCTATGGCAGCGATGGCCAACGCCTGGTCACCAGCGTCGATGGCAAGCCACCGACGCAAGGGGAGTATTTGAACATGCTGCATGACGGCCAGTTTGGCGTGCCGGCCAAATATGAAATCAAGGACGGGCACCTGGTGACAACAATCGGCGGCACACCCTTCGAGGCCACGGTATTCGAGCAAAACGGCACATACATGGCGGCTCGCAGCAACGAGTTCGGCTATGTGAATTATGAGGTTGAGGAGGTCAAGTAGCGCCGATTCTCTGCTTCTTTGGCGAGCCTTCATCGGCTCGCTTTTTTTTGCCCATGCAGGTTCTGCGAATGACTTGCAACACATCCTGGTTACTGCTGATCGCTGCCGGATTCCTGGAGATTTTCTTTGCGGTCGGGCTGAAATCCGCGAGCGGCCTTGAACGGCCCTGGCTGCTGGGCAACCTGATCCCCCTGCACTGACTGCCGTCACACATAACGAAGCTGTCAAAACCGTAATCTTCAACTCAGCCTCATGAAAGCTTGAGCCCATTAATCTCCTCCTCGAGCTGACTGGCTTTGCCCGTCTGACTTCGCCTCAGCGTCTCCTGTTTTCACTGTCATCCGACTGACCGGGAACCAAGCAGCATGCAATCTCAAACTTCAAGACGGACTTTTGTAAAGGGACTCGCCGCTGGCGCAATGCTCGGAGGCCTCGGGCTGTGGCGCTCGCCCGTGTGGGCGGTGACCAGCCCCGGTGAGGCGAATGTGTTGGCCGGTACCGACTTCGAGCTGTTCATTGGCGAAACGCCGGTCAACATCACCGGCAACCCGCGCGCGGCCATGACCGTCAACGGCGGCATTCCCGGCCCGTTGCTGCGCTGGCGTGAAGGCGACACGGTCACGCTGCGGGTGAGGAACAAACTCGATACCCAAACCTCCATCCACTGGCACGGCATCCTGCTGCCGGCCAACATGGACGGTGTGCCCGGCCTGAGTTTTCAAGGCATCGAACCGGGTGGCCTGTACGTCTACCAGTTCAAGGTTCGGCAGAACGGTACTTACTGGTATCACAGCCATTCGGGGTTCCAGGAACAATCGGGCGTCTACGGCCCGCTGGTGATCGATGCGCAGGAGCCGGAGCCGTTCCAGTACGACCGTGACTACGTGGTGATGCTCAGCGACTGGAGCGACGAAGACGCAGTCGGCTTGATGAAGACGCTGAAAAAACAATCGGATTACTACAACTACCACAAGCGCACCGTGGGCGATTTCATCCACGACGTCAGCGAGAACGGTTGGGGGGCCACGGTCGCCGATCGAACGATGTGGGCCGAAATGAAGATGAACCCCACGGATTTGGCCGACGTCAGCGGTGCGACTTACACCTACTTGTTGAACGGCCAGGCACCGGACATGAACTGGACCGGTGTTTTCCGTCCCGGGGAGAAACTGCGGCTGCGTTTTATCAACGGCTCCGCCATGACCTACTTCGACGTGCGTATCCCCGGTGTGAAAATGACCGTGGTCGCGGCAGACGGTCTACATGTCAAACCGGTAAGCGTCGACGAGTTTCGCATCGCGGTGGCGGAGACGTTCGATGTGATCATCGAGCCGACCCGGGATGTCCATACCCTGTTCGCCCAGTCGATGGATCGCACTGGCTATGCCCGCGGCACGCTGGCGGTGAAGCCAGGTCTATCGGCGCCGGTACCACCTCTGGACCCGAGACCGTTGCTGACCATGGATGACATGGGTATGGGCGGCATGGATCACGGCAGCATGGGCGGCGACATGAAGGGAATGGATCACAGCTCGATGCAAGGCATGGGCGATATGCAGTCCCATCCCGCAACGGAGCGCAACAATCCACTGGTGGACATGCAGGCCATGACCCCCTCGCCCCGGCTCGATGACCCTGGCCTCGGCCTGCGCGACAACGGTCGTCGCGTCCTGAGCTATGCCGACCTGCGCAGCAGCTTCGAAGACCCGGACGGCCGCGACCCCAGCCGCACCCTGGAACTGCACCTCACTGGCCACATGGAGAAGTTCGCCTGGTCATTCAACGGCGTGAAATTCTCCGATGCCGAACCCTTGCGCTTCAAGTATGGCGAGCGGGTTCGGGTGGTGCTGGTCAACGACACGATGATGACTCATCCCATTCACCTGCATGGCCTGTGGAGCGACCTCGAAGACGAGAACGGTGAGTTCATGGTACGCAAACACACCATCGACATGCCACCTGGCACCCGGCGCAGCTATCGGGTCACGGCCGATGCCCTCGGTCGCTGGGCTTATCACTGCCATCTCCTGTATCACATGGAAATGGGCATGTTCCGTGAAGTTCGCGTGGAAGAATGAGGCGCTACCCATGACCAGACTCACACTTGGCGCGTTGGCACTCGTGACCGCGAACCTGGCGCCCTCGTCGGCATTAGCCGCCACCGAAGGCATGCACAACATGGATCACAGTCAGATGCAGGGCATGGATCACAGCCAGATGCTGCCTGCTGCGCCCACCGAAAGCCGCACGCCGATCCCGGCGTTGACCGATGCCGACCGCGCCGCCGTATTCGTCAGCCCCGATGGCCATGAGGTCCATGACTCCACGCTCAACCATTACTGGCTTGCCGACAAACTCGAATGGCAGGACGCTAATAACGGCAGCGCCCTGGCCTGGGATATCTCGGGCTGGATCGGAGGAGACATCGACCGCCTGTGGCTGCGTTCCGAAGGCGAACGCACCAACGGCAAGACCGAAGAGGCGCAAGTCCAGGCCCTCTGGGGCCACGCCATCTCCCCGTGGTGGGACGTGGTAACCGGCATTCGCCAGGACTTCAAACCCGGCGACCCGCAAACCTGGGCGGCGTTCGGCGTGCAAGGCATGGCCTTGTACAACTTCGAATCCGAAGCAACGGCCTTCATCGGTGAAGGTGGCCAAGCGGCCGCGCGACTGAAAGGCGAGTACGACATCCTGCTGACCAACCGACTCATCCTGCAGCCAACCGCCGAACTTGATTTCTATAGCAAAGACGACCCGCAACGAGGCATCGGTTCCGGCCTGTCCAGCAGCGAAGCGGGCCTGCGCCTGCGCTATGAAATCCGCCGGGAATTTGCGCCTTACATCGGCGTGACCTGGAACCGCGCCTATGGCAAAACCGCCGACTATGCCAACGAAGACGGCGAGGATCGCAGCGACACACGCCTGGTACTCGGTGTTCGGCTGTGGTTCTAGAGCGCGTCAACCTGACCCGCAATATGAGTGCGCATGTCCGCCCCAATCCTCCCGTGTTCACCCAACTCCGTTACGCCGCGCGCGCCTCTGGCATTGCGCCCCTGGCCCTGGCAGTGCACATGCTTGCGACCTGTATGGCCTTCGTTGCCCCCCTGCCTGCAAGAGGCGGAACAGATTGAACAGGCAGAGACGGGAAGCTCTGTTACCCTGGTTTTTCCACCTCTTTTCCGTCTATCAGAGCAATAGGCAGTCAGCCACAAGTAATATTTATGAGACGGAACACTAGCAGTTCTGATAGTTCTACTGCGTAAGGAAACAGTTAATACTTCGGGGGGCAAGTGTACTAACCATTCGGAGCGCTCCCATGCCACAACTCCCGCATATCCTGCTCTGCCAGTACCGCTATGACCCTCTGGATCAGCTGACCGGCCACACCGTCACGGATACCGCTGAGCGCCAGCGCTTTTATTGCAGAAGCCGCTTGGCGACCGAGATTCAGGGGGTGCTGTACCTTTCAATAATCCAGAACGATGGCCAACTGTTGGCACAACGGCAAAGCGAGGGTGATTTGATTGGCACTGCTCTGTTGGCAACCGGGCAAGAGCGTTCGGTGTTGAACACGCTCAAGAGCGATTGTCAGCCGCAACCCTCCAACTACTCACCTTACGGCCACAGTCCGTTCGAAAGTGGCTTGCGGAGTCTGCTGGGATTCAATGGCGAACGGCCAGATCCGGTAACGAGGCACTACTTATTGGGGAATGGTTACAGAGCGTACAATCCGGTGTTGATGCGATTCAACAGCCCGGACAGCTGGAGTCCGTTCGGTAAAGGCGGGTTGAATGCGTATGCGTATTGCTTGGGCGATCCAGTGAATCAGACTGATCCAACGGGGCATGGCATTGATATCACCGGACTCGTACCTACGGTACTTCGATACAGAGGGAAACAGCCCCTCAAAATTGTACAGAAACATATACCTACCGAATCGATACCAGCCGAACCCTGGGGAAATTCATTTGATATCAGCAAAAGCACCATGAAGCTAGATGACTACGCAAGAGAAGCTAAAACAGCTCACGCCGAACAAAACACCATACTGCGTGAAATGCACGCCGAAATTAATTATAATTATGACTCAATATCGATACCGAAGAACAAAAGCTTCAATTTTTTTGATCAAGCTAGAAAACGAGTTCTTGACACGACAGTGAACCAATTTGGATATCCTGATCTCGCCTATCGAGAACTAAAAAAAATAGCCGGCCGTGGGAAAACCTCAAAAACAATCCGCAACTTTAAATACGGCAGCAACCATTCATTGCTAACAGAGTGGGAAGGCGACGTAATCGAAGCAAATAAAATATTAAAAGAAGTGGCAGCAAGAATAAAAACACTGAGAGAAGGAACATAGCTAAACGGCGGAACAAAAGGGACACCCATTAGCCGATTTTAAGTCAAGCCCAAGAGCAAACTCGCCCTTAGCTTTTAACTGCAGGGTTTCGCTTCATTGGCTAAGACCGAATCGTACCTGACCCCCATGTGGATCAAGCGGTGGTGATACAGAAACAAGCACTGCCCTGGCAGTTAACTGCCCCACAGAAACGTTGACTCCACCAGTGTGTCCAACACGTGTCACTTTACGCGTCAGGCATACGAGGCGAAGCTGGCAACGTCGGCAAAGCGCTCGATGTCAGCACTAGACAGGCACCGCAACATCCGTAGTAAAAACGCCCACAAGTCGGCACTGTATGTTACGTTATATCAACGCGCTAGCTGTTAATTGTTACCCGACAGCGTGACCCACCCCCTGCCTGCGACTCTCAATGACAAACCTTGTTCAGATCCCGCCCATCACCAGCCTGAGCCAACGCCTGATGTCCATCGATGCCCTCAGGGGCCTGGTGATCATTTTCATGCTGCTGGATCACGTGCGCGAAACGTTCTTCCTGCACCGCCAGGTCACCGACCCGATGCTCATCGACAGCACCGAGCCGACGTTGTTTTTCAGCCGCACGCTCGCCCATCTCTGTGCGCCGGTGTTCGTTCTTCTCACTGGCCTGTCAGCCTTCCTGTACGGTGAAAAGCACCAGGGCAAGCCGTCGATGTTCCTGTTCAAGCGTGGCCTGTTCCTGGTTGTGCTGGAGTTCACCCTGGTGAATTTCGCCTGGACCTTCCAGTTCCCGCCCACTGTGATCTACCTGCAGGTGATCTGGGCGATTGGCGTCAGCATGATTGCCCTCGCCGTATTGGTCTGGCTGCCTCTGCCCATCCTCTGTGTCCTGGGCCTGGCCATAGTCGGCGGGCACAACCTGCTCGATCCCCTGCACTTCCTGCCCGGATCGGCGCTGCACCTGCCTTGGGCGATTTTGCATGATCGCGGCTGGATCGAATTCTGCGAGCACTTGCGTTTGCGTACCTCCTACCCCGTGCTGCCGTGGATCGGGGTCATCGCCCTGGGTTACGGCATCGGCCCCTGGTTCGCACGCTCAACCTCCGCCCCCGTGCGCCAGCGCTACCTGTTGCTGGCCGGGGCCGGCGCATTGATCGGCTTCATCGCCCTGCGCCTGGTCAACGGTTATGGCGAGGCGCAGTGGGTGGTGCATGAAAGCACCACCCACACCCTCATGAGCGTGTTCAACATCACCAAATACCCACCTTCCCTGCTGTTTTTGTGCCTGACGCTGGGTGTGGGGCTGTTGCTGCTGCTTGGCTTCGAGCGGGCCCGGCAACGCCAGTGGATCAGCATCCTGGCGGTATTTGGCGCAGCACCGATGTTCTTCTACCTGCTCCATCTGTATGTGCTGAAAATGCTGTATGTGCTGAGCGTGGCGTTGTTCGGCCTGAACCAGGGCGACTACTTCGGCTTCGACGGCATAGGGGCCGTGTGGCTGACGGCCGTGCTCCTTGCGGCAATGCTGTATCTACCGGTGCGCTGGTTCGCTGCATTGAAGGCCCGTCGTCGCGATATCGGCTGGCTCAAATACTTCTGATCAGGCGATGGGTTCGCCTCGGGCGGCATGATCGACTACCATGCCGCCGCCGGTTCCCAAATGGGAATAATAGGGAATCCGAGATGCTGCCATCGCATCAAACGGAACTGCCCCCGCAACTGTAGGTGCCGAGCCTGCTCCTGAACTGCCACTGGGATCGATTCCCGGGAAGGCTGGAGCATGCCATGACGCATCAGTCAGGAGACCTGCCGGCCGCAACAATCACTAACCGGCGGGGTGTCCGGGAAGGACATCCTTGCGCGCGCGTCACTCAAGTGACCGGCCTTGCGCTGCTTTTTCAGCAGCGCTCGATGATGTGTTTTCCAGACCTTGCACCCTCGCTGCGTGTACGGTTCAAATGGAGATTGCATCATGCTGCTGCCGCGCTTTTTCGCCCTCGTCACAGGTTTGGGTCTTTCTGCCCTCGCCTACGCCTCCCCTACCCATTACCCGCTGACGATCGAGAATTGCGGCAGCACGCTGACGTTCGCCCACGCCCCTGCGCGTGCTGTGACGATCGGCCAGGCCGGCACTGAAATGCTCTTCGCCCTGGGACTCGGTGACAAACTGGTCGGTACTTCGCTGTGGTTCAATGACGTGTTGGGCAAGTACAAGGGGCAAAACGACAGGATCGAACGCCTGGCCGATAACGAGCCGAGTTTCGAGTCGGTGATCGGCAAACGCCCGGAGCTGGTCGCCGTCGAGCTTGAGTGGATGGTCGGCCCGCAAGGTGCCGTCGCTACCCGCGAGCAGTTTCACGAACTGCAGATTCCAACCTATCTCATGCCCTCGGACTGCGAGTCCAAGGACAACCTGGTGGGCGCCGACGGCACCCGCCTGCAGCCGTTCCGCATTGACAGCCTCTACAAAAGCATCACCCAGCTGGCCGAGATTTTTGATGTGCAGGCCCGCGGGCAGCAACTGAACGCGCAACTGCAGGCCAGCCTGGCCAAATCCATTGCCGCGGTGCAGGACAAAGACCTCACGCACACCAGCGCGCTGGTCTGGTTTTCCAGTGCCAGCCTGGATATCGATCCCTACGTCGCCGGGCACAAGGGCATTCCCGACTTCATGCTGGGCACCTTGGGCGTGCGCAATGTAGTGGAGTCCGACGAAGAGTGGCCAACGGTTGGCTGGGAAACCATCGCCAAGGCCAACCCGACGTTCCTGGTCATCGCCCGCATGGATCGCCGTCGTTTCCCGGCTGACGACTATGAAAAGAAGCTGAATTTCCTGCGCAGCGATCCCGTGACCCGCAACATGGACGCCGTGAAAAACAACCGCATCATCATTCTCGACGCCATGGCCATGCAGGCCAGCGTGAGAATCTTCGACGGTCTCGAAACACTGGCAACGGCCATCAACCGCTACGACCTGCCAAAATGACCGCGACCCTGATTCGCGCTCTGCTGGCGCTGGCGATGCTGCTTGTGGTCGTGATTGCCGGTGTGGCCATCGGTGAAACGCCCATCGAACCCGGTGTGGTGTTCCAGGTGCTGGCCAACAAACTGTGGGCGGCCGGGTATGCCCTCGATCCCATCGACGAAGGCATCGTCTGGAACTACCGCCTGACTCGCGCGCTGGTGGCGGCAGCGTGCGGGGCGGGCCTGGCGACCTGCGGGGTGATCCTGCAATCGCTGCTGCGCAATCCGTTGGCCGATCCCTACCTGCTCGGTATTTCCGCGGGGGCCTCAACGGGTGCGGTGCTGGTGGCGTTGCTGGGTTTGGGGGCCGGGGCGATTTCGATGTCGGTCGGGGCCTTTGCCGGTGCCGTCGCCGCTTTCGCCGTGGTTGTGTTGCTGGGCCGTGCCAGCGGTTCGCCTGGCAGCACCAGCCAGATCATCCTGGCGGGGATCGCCGGGTCGCAGCTGTTCAATGCGCTCACCGCGTTCCTGATCACCAAGTCGGCCAGCTCCGAACAGGCGCGCGGCATCATGTTCTGGTTGCTCGGTAATCTCAGCGGCGTGCGCTGGCCCTCGGTGTGGCTGGCCGTACCGGTTGCAATAGCCGGCCTTGCGGTGTGCCTGTGGCACCGCCGTGCACTGGATGCCTTCACCTTTGGCGCCGACTCCGCGGCCTCGCTCGGCATTGCGGTACGGCCTGTGCAATTTCTGTTGATCAGCTGTGCCGCCCTGGTGACGGCGGTCATGGTGTCGATTGTCGGCTCCATCGGTTTCGTCGGGCTGGTCATTCCCCACGCCGCCAGGCTGTTGCTGGGCACTCGGCATACGCGCCTGCTGCCGGCCAGTGCGCTGGGCGGTGCGGTGTTCCTGGTGGCCGCCGATGTGCTCTCGCGCACGTTGATCAAGGGCCAGGTGATTCCGGTCGGTGTGATTACCGCATTGGTCGGCGCGCCGGTGTTCGCGCTGATCCTGGTCGGTCGGAGGAATGCCCGATGAATGCTGTTGCCCCTGTTATCGACCAAGCCTCGCTGAGTTGCTCCAGCCTCGGATTCCGTATCCGCGACACTGAATTACTGCACGACATCCACCTGGACATTCGCCGTGGCGAAACCCTGGGCCTTGTCGGGCCCAATGGCTCAGGAAAATCCACGCTGCTCAAGCTGCTGGCCGGCGTGCGCCAACCCAGCCGGGGAGCCATCCACCTCAACGGCCAGGAGCTCAAGGCACTGTCACGGCGAACCATCGCCCAGACCCTGGCGGTGGTTGAACAGCACGCCGACACCCTGGACGCGATCAGTGTGTTCGATGCCGTGGCCCTGGGCAGAACGCCGTGGCTGTCGGCCTTGAGTCCTTGGTCGAAAGCGGACGAAGAGATCGTCCATCAAGCCCTGCGCGACGTCGATGCCACGCATCTTTGCCGGCGCACCTGGCGTAGCCTCTCTGGCGGCGAGCGGCAGCGCGTGCACATCGCCCGCGCCCTGGCCCAGCGCCCGCGGATCCTGTTGCTGGACGAACCGACCAATCACCTGGATATCCAGCACCAGCTGGCGATTCTGCAGGTGGTTCAGGCCTTGCCGGTGACCACCGTGATTGCCCTGCACGACCTTAACCAGGCACTCACCTGCGATCGTCTGGCGGTGCTGGAAAAAGGCCGCCTGGTGGCCCTTGGCAAGCCGCTCGAAGTGTTGACCCCGCAACGCCTGCTGGACACCTTCGGCGTCCACGCGCACTACCTCATCGACCCCTTCGACGGCGCGCACATCCTGCGCTTGCGTTCATCCTGACAGGCGTTCACAGGGGCCCGGTCAGATAGCCGATGAACAGGCGAAACAGCTCGGCGTTGGTGGAGATATCGAGGCGCTGGTAAATGTTGTGCTTGTGAACTTTAACCGTGCCTTCCGATATCTTCAGTGCCGCGGCGATCGACGTACTGCTGTGGCCCTGCAGGATCAGTTTGGCGATGTAGCGCTGGGTTTCCGTCAGTTGCCCCTTGAGGATGTGCACGAAAGCATCCTCCGATCTCGCATCCGTATTCTCAACGCCTGCATAAAAATCGCTGTGCCTGAGCCGGCAATGCAATTGCAGCAGGGAATCGATGACCGGTGCCAGGGTTTCCAGCGCCTTCATTTCCGTGCTCAGAAAGGCTCCATTCTTCAGGTTGCGCATCAGCGAATAGACAATCGCGACGCGTGGCTGGACGGGAATGATGAAACCTATTTCTTCAATCAGCGTACCGTACTCGGAAGACACACAGGGATGCAGGTCCTTGGAGATGGAAAAGCCCGATGAAAAGAAACTGTCGGGTGCCAGGTCACTCATCCGCCATAAACCGGCCGGGTGATTGTTGATACAGGCCACATAGAACGGGTCGAGCAGGTAGCCACCGCGAATATAGGCATTGAGCGTCTTTTCGGGGACCGACTTGTTGTAGCCGTTGTGGATCAATATCGGCGCGTGATTGAAGCGGAAGAGATAAGCGCAACTCATATCGAAACCCAATGAGTCTCTCAGGGCCAGATCAATAGCGGCTCCCAGTCGATCCGTGCCCACGGCGTTTATCAGGGTCGATAGCATTCTTGCGTCACAGGCTTTCATGTTCGCTCGCTTGCGCTCCGGAAATCGAGCCACCCCGGTGGCTCGAATGCATGCGCACGATAGCTGACAAGACACCAGCGCGATACGTTCGAACTCAACCAGGGAGCGCCCGGATGCCGCTGGTATCAGGTCGGTTCAGTGGCGGCACTGAGCCCACGCGCCGGGATGTCCTTCTCGCCAAGCTCCAGCGCCTTGGGTACCGCCAGCCAGTAAGCGAGCAACATGCCGATCAGGCCACCACTGAGTTTGCCGATGATCAGTGGAAGAATGAGCGAAGGCTGGAAGTTGGCGGAATAGGCCAGATGGTCACCAAAGGTGAACGCGGCGCACACCGAAAAGGCGATCACCAACACTTTGTCCTTGGGCGGCATGTCGGCGACCAATCGGAACATCGCCAGAATATTCGCGGACGCCGCCAGCAGACCGGCTGCTCCCACAGGAGAAAGGCCCAGCAGGGAAGCCACCTTTTCGATGGGCCGGGAAAGAAACCGCTTGATCAGATAGACCATCGGGAAGGCACCGCACAGCATGATGCCGACATAGCCTGCGATTTCGAGCGCGCGGAATTGATCTTCCTTGTCGGCAATGATGGGGGCGAAACCCCAGGTACCGAATACCGAGCTGAAAAACGAGGTGAAGTATTCGACGATCGAGGCCACCAATACCAACGTCACCGCCCCGTACACGACCTGCCCCAAGCGGAGAAACAGCTGCACCATCAAGTTGGGCAGATAGCGCAAGGCTGCCGCCAGCGCGACACAGAACAGAATCAGGGGCATCAGGTTGCGCACCAGCATCCCCAGGTTGAAATTCAGCGCCTGGGTGGCTTCACCCGCCGTGGCAATGTCGGGACGCACGCCCAGCCCGAGAAACTGCATGCTCATCGCGATAATGATGATGCTGAGCGGAATGCTCAACAAACCCGCCATGATGCCCAACGCCATGTACTTGTGGTCGGCCTTGTTGAGCATCGCCAATCCGACAGGTATCACGAAGATCACGGTAGAGCCGGACTGGAAGCCGGTAATGAGGCCCAGGATCCAGCCTTCGGGGCTTGAAGACAGGGCATGGGCCAACTGATACCCGCCAAGATCGGCGGCGATGAAAATCGGCCCGGCAATGCCGGCATCCGCGCCCATCGCCAGGAAAATCGGCGCCAGGACCTGGCTTATGAAGCTGGAAATAAAGGGAATGGCCGCCATGATGCCCGCGACGGGCAGGAAGATCGGGCCAATGCTGTTGATGCCTGCGTTGAATTCCTTCGCGAGTTCGGATTCTGTACTGAAGATCGATGCCAGGCCGCCAATAACGGCGCACACCATGATGATGTAAATGACATAGGTGCCTATATGTTCCATTGCTGCCTCTGCTATTAAGAGTTTATTGTTTGGCAGAATTGAGTTGCACAAGGTTTTATTATTGGCAGTCAGTCATCTGACTTAGAGTGCGGTGTATCCGTTGTCGACGAATAGATGCGTGCCGTTGACGAAGCTGGAATCATCGCTGGCCAGGAACAATGCGGCGGATGCCACTTCCGAAGGCTCACACAGGCGCCCCTGCATTGCGCCGATGGCCTCGTCGGAAGCGTCCACGCCGAAACGGCGCAGCAGGTCCAGTTCGCGCTTGCCATGGGCGGTGCTGATAAACCCCGGGCAGATGGCGTTGCTGCGAATGTTTCGATCGCGGAACTCCACCGAAATGGCCCGTGCGAACATATGGCACGCCCCTTTGGTGGTGCAGTACAAGACTTCCATGGGTGTGCCGACCACCCCGGAAATGGAAGACGTACAGATCACGCTGCCACCGCCCGCCTCGATCATGCCCGGCAGGACAGCCTTGGTGACGAGGAACATGCTTTTGACGTTGATGCTCATCAGGCGATCCCAGTCCGCCTCGTCGGTCTCCAGGAAAGGCCCGGCGGCAATCGTACCCGCATGGTTCATCAGCACA
This sequence comes from Pseudomonas sp. WJP1, assembly GCF_028471945.1. NCBI lineage: Bacteria > Pseudomonadati > Pseudomonadota > Gammaproteobacteria > Pseudomonadales > Pseudomonadaceae > Pseudomonas > Pseudomonas sp. WJP1. The sequence continues at coordinate 3,095,560 of NZ_CP110128.1, read as the reverse complement.
GTGATCGCGCCAAAACGCTCTTCGGCCTGCCTGACCGCGCGATGCACCTGATCGGCAACGGAGACATCCGTCGCCAGGAAACAGGCACTGCCGCCGGCAGCGTTGATTTGCGCAGCCACCTCTTCGCCCTGGCTGGTGGGAAGGTCGAGGATCGCCACCTTCGCGCCCTCTTTGGCAAACAATAACGAAACAGCCAGGCCACAGCCCCCTGCCCCGCCGGTGATCAATGCTACTTTTCCTGCCAGTCGCCCCATTTTTGTTTTCCTCAGTGATAATCCAGGTGCAGGTTTGCGATTTCAAGCTAAACGCCAGCGACCGGATGCGTCCATATATCAACCGATATATATGATCGCAACCAACTGTTTGATATGGTTTTTTTAGATTAACGGCTTGCGCGAGAAAGGAATTCAGAATGCTTTATTTCCAGCAAATGTTGGGCATTGCGGTGTTTTCCATCACCGGCGTGTTGGCCATCAAGAAAGCCGATGTGGATCTGTTCGGTGCCGTGGTGCTCGGCATCATCACCGCTATTGGTGGTGGCACGATCCGCGATCTGCTGCTGGATCAACCGATCTTCTGGATTGCCGACTTCAATTACATCTGGGTCGCCTTGTTCGCTGCGCTGCTGGCGTTTTTTTTGACCCAGAGACTGCAACGACGCTACCGTCTGCTGCTTTATCTCGATGGTTTGGCGGCTGCGCTATTCGCATTGTCGGCGACCGAAAAGGTCCTGGCATTGCAGCTTGCGGCACCCCTGGCGGTGATGATGGGCGTGCTGACCAGCATCGGCGGCGGTATCGCCCGGGATGTGCTGGCTGGACGCGTTTCGCTGCTGATGTCGCGAGAGATTTACGCCACGCCCCTGTTGTTGGGATGTACGCTCTACGTGCTGTTGCGAGACGTGTTCCCGTCGATCTGGATTGGCGGCTGGATTGCCTTGATTTTCACCTTCGGCCTGCGGTTCATGGCCATTTACAAACATCTTCAGATGCCAGCGATTTTTTCTACCAAGCAGGGATGATTCGTCCGATTCGCCGTGCAGCGAACGCTGGAATGGACCCTCTCAACTAAAAGGATTTAACGTTTATGGACATCAGCTTTTCTCAAGTCAGCGAGCGTTTGAACGATCGCCGATTCACCGTAGCAGGCAACACCCACGGGTTATCCGGTGCAGGCACGGTATTTCACTACCATGTCGAGGGCGATGCCGTTTGGGGTACGTATCAAGGCGGCAAGATCCGCATGGGCAACCAGGTCGGCCGCGTGACAGGCCCCGATACCATCGAGCTTCTTTTTCATTGCCTGACCACGGAGGGTGAAATTCTTTCCGGCTGGTCTCGTGGCACGGTGGGCGTTGATCACGAGGGGCGAACCACCCTGTCCTTCGTATGGGGTTGGTTGTCGGGCGCGACTGGAGGTGGGGAGTCGAGCTACGTCGAGCTTGTCGCGTAGCAAACAACTGGCTTCATGGTTTTTCACCTCGCCGAGTCAAGACGATCTGCACTGAATGCAATACGTTCTGACGCCACGGGCGTGGCATCAAAGGCAACACTGTCCGCACTCCCAACGCACACCGCGGAGGGTTGCTGATTAGTGTTCCCCACCACTCCTGGAAGCCTTGATCATGAAAACCTTAAGCATCGAGAATAGCAGCACCAACAACGTACAGATCCCTTCAACGCTCGGGATCAGAACCATGGCGCTTGGCACCTACGGCGTCTACTTTGCGCTCGCCGTCATTTACTTCTGGTTCGGCGGGATGAAGTTCACCCATTACGAAGCCGTCGGACTGGTGCCCCTGGTGAGTAACAGCCCTTTCCTGGGTTGGGTCTACGAGATTTTCAGTGTCGATACCTTCTCCAGCCTGCTCGGCATCCTGGAGGTCTCGATCGGTGTCCTGATTGCAGGTCGCCTGCTGTCACCCAAGCTTTCACTGATCGGCGGTGCGCTGTCGGCCGGACTGTTCTTCACCACCTTGAGCTTCATGTTCTCGACCCCCGGCGTGATTGAACCCGGCCTCGGTTTTCCGGGCATTTCGGTGGCACCGGGGCAGTTTCTGCTCAAAGACATCGGCTTGCTGGCCGCCTCGATCTTTGTCGCCGGCCATTCCCTGACCGATTTGCAAAGCCGTTGAACCGATGATCGACCCTGCGCAATGGCCTGGAGCAGTTCGATGCTTTCAGGCCATTGTCCCATCATCTTCCCCCGCCAGATCTTTCATCCAGTCCCGCGGGCTGTAGCCCGTCTTGCGTCGAAACGCGCGTGCCAGTGCCGAAGGGCTTTCATAGCCGACCTCGGCGGCGATCAGCGTAATCGACCGCCCTTCACGCAGGCGTTTCTGCGCCAGGCTGATCCGCCAACTCAACAGGTACTCGGCAGGCGTCTGTCCGATAACGTCCCGAAAATGCACCGCGTAAGCCGCGCGCGACATATTCGACTCGCTCGCCAGTTGCGCAATCGACCAGGCACGCTCAGGTGCGTTGTGCATCTGCACCAGTGAGCGCGCCAACCGCGGATCGGCCAGGCCAGCCATCATTCCGGTACGCAACTGTTGATGGTCAAGCAGATGCCGAAACAACAGGATGACCAGCAGTTCGAACAAGCGCTCCAGCGCTGCCTCCCTGCCACAATGCGCACCCGCCGCCTCGCCGAACATCCACTTCAGGGTATCGGCGAGCATGGGCAGTTCATCCAGGGACAACACAAGGCAATCGGGTAACGAAGCTGCCAACGGGTTATCAACCCCGCCCTCGAACTCCATTGAGGCACACAACAGTTGAGCGCCCTCGGACTCACCGGCAAACAGCTGATGCCGGCTGGGGCGTGGCATGAAAATCAGGCTGGGCCGCGTCAGCAGCATGTCCTTGCGATCGGCGCCCAGCAAGGTGACGCTACCGGCCTGCAGCAGATGGATATAGCCACGCCGCTCAGCGCCATCGTAGGACGCGAGGCCACACAACCTGCCGTTGTAAAACAGGTTTGCACGCACGCCGAACTGCGAAAACAAGGTGGACAGGCGATCCATGGGCGATCTCTTGGCCAGGCATAGACGCTCAGATCATAGCACCGGCGGTTTGTGCTCCGATCTCGCTCAAATGCTGTGCTTCGCGTTTGAATAGCACAGAGGCCATCCGGGTCTGGCTGTAGCTGTTACCGGGTGCAGTTGACTCGCTCGTCATTTCGAACAAGGACAGGCAACCGGTCGCCCCATCAAGCGCTCCCGACAGCCCAAGTACCTCTGAAGCCCCTGCGGCCGTCAGCGCAAGGGACTGCATCGCAATGCCGACAGGGGCTGAGTGCAGGTCGGTAAACCCTTCCACGGGCAGCGTGCCGGTCGACCGTACGAGGCGACCCGACACATAACCCAGGCCATTGTCGCAAGCGGCGAATACCTTCAACTCCAGTGTCGCGCCTTCGGCACTAATCCATCTCCCAGCCAAGGCATTGCCAGGCACTTCGTTTTTACGGCGTAGCGATCGCTCGGGCTCCTGCAGTGGCGCTCGTCTATAAGTCAATTTGTCGATATAACTGCCGGCCTTGACCAGGCCGCAGAAGTCACTGGAAGCAACCATATTGTGTGCCAAAACCAGCACTTCCTGATCGTCCTGAAGACTGATCTGGCCGCATAAACCGGAGTTCCAGTGCCAGCTCGGATCGTGACTTGCGTCATCGATGGCGTGCCACGAGATGCTCAATGCCACTGGCTGGCCCATCGCTGCAGTTGCCGCATTGCCAACCTGCACACCCTGGACTTCATAGGTGCCGACCGAACCCGTCGAAGATCGGTAGATGCCAATGAGGTTGGCGCCTGCTTCTTGCAGCGTCATGATCGACCCGTATTCGTTTTTCCAAGTACCTGCGGCAGACATTCATGCCTCCTTTATCATCAGAGGGCACCGCCACCGGCAGTGCCCATTGCGGGTTGCTCGCACGGGTATCAGTGCAACGGTTCACCTTCGGTTTCCGGCATGAGCAGTGCCAACAACACGCTGGCCAGCATGAAGCCGTTGATCAACGTCGTGGTCATGTTGAAGGACGTGCCATAGGCCACCAGCGCGCCAATCAAGCTCGGTGCCAGGATATTCGCCACGCGCTGGGCGAATACTGCCCAGCTATAGCCAAGCAGGCGCAGGCGGGTTGGATACAACTCACCAATCCAGGTGTCCCAGACGCCCCAGGCGCCCATGCTGAAAAAGGCCAGGGCAAAGTTGCTCAGATAGAGCATTTCCAGCGTCTGGGCATTGGCAAATCCATACCCGGCCAACACCGAGGCACCGATGAAAAACACCACAACCTGCTTGCGGCCCAGCCGGCCGGTGAGCCAGGAAGCCGCCATGTACCCCGGGATCATGCACAAGGCCGAGATGGCGATGAATCCATAGCTTTGCGGCAGACTCAAACCTCGCTGTTGCAACAAGGTCGGTAACCAGGTCTGCAACCCCCAATAGCCCCAGGAGAAGGTGAAATTGATCGCAATCTGCAACAGGCTGATTTTACTCATGCCTGCGCTGAATATTTCGCGATGCGTCCCCTTCAACGTTTTCTCGACCAGCAATTCACAGTCTTCAGGCACTCGTACCGCCCCTCGGCTGAGCCTGGCGATCACACTGCGCGCTTGCGCCTGGCGCCCCACCGAAGCCAGCCAGTACGGCGACTCCGGCACCCACCAGGCAATGGCGAAAGCCCAGAGGCTTCCCAGCGAACTGACCACGATGATGGTGCGCCAGCCAAAGGGCGTCAGCCAGATTGTCGCGCCCAACGCCAGCAACACACCCACTGGCCAGCCTGAAGCGAGGTACACGGTGCAGGTCCCGCGAACCTTGACCGGCAGTAGCTCCTCGAAATGGGCGAAAGTCACTACCATCATGCCGACGGCCGCCATACCGCTGAGTAGCCGCAACAGGTAGAACGTGGCGTAATCGGGTGCAAAGGCACTGATCAGGGAAATGACGCCATACAACGCCATGCTGAGGATGATCGAACGCTTGCGCCCGAGTCGCTCGGAGTACTTCCCCCATATCAGCGAACCTATCAGCATGCCCACGAAGATGGCGCCGATCAGGTTGCCGATCGCCAGTGAATCGAGCTGAAAATCCTTACCGATCAAAGGCGCGGTGTAGACGATGATCATCATCTCCCAGGCTTCGATGGCGAATACGAAGAACAGTCCCAGACAACTTTTCAAATGCTCCCGGGTCAACGGGAAATTCTCGAACACCTGGCCCACCGACATCCCCCGGGACGGCGAAGCGTCCCGCTGAGGGGTGGAACCAGCAACAACAACTGACGATAGTTGGCTCATGAAGGGTCATCCTGTTAGTCGGCAGGGCCGGCCCCTGGCCAAGCCCTGCATGCGGTAATGAATCAGGCCTTGACGCGATTGCCGATCGGGACTGGACCCTGGAACAGACCGAAGGCCGCGATCTCGGCTTCCGGTGGCGGTTCGCAGCTACCGACCCGGCTAGGCGCCCAACCGAATCGACGTTTCATGCCCGCCAGGGTTTCGGCCATCTTGAACGCCGCTACCACCGGGTCGATGACCGGGACGCCGATCTCGGCTTGTACATGCTCGAAAAAGCCGAACTCGATGGTGCAGCCCAGAATGATGGCTTCGGCACCGTCCTCTTCCACTGCACGCCTGGCTTGTTCAATGATGCGTCGACGGGTCAGCGCGTGGTCTCTCTGGAACTCATCGACCCCCATTCCCAGCGGCCGCATGGAAGCCAGCCTGTCACCGGCACCGCAGGCCCTGACCCGTGCACTCATTTGCTCGATCCACTTGTTGCGCCCAACGATGATCGAATAACGGTTGGCCAGATTCGCCGCCACTTGCAGGCTGGCCTGACAGGGACCGACCACGATCGTTTTACCGGAAATCTCGCGGGCATCGTCCAACACCGGATCGTAGAAACAGCCAAGTACCAGGGCATCGACGTCCCGCTTGGCGCAATCTCTGGCAATGCGCACGCTGCGCTCATAAATCAGTGCTTCGTAGCTGCGATATTCCAGGTGTGTGGGGCTGGGGTGCATGTCCAGGGACACCACTTCGATCTCGGTCGAAGGCTGCTTGATGGAATGCAGCAGTTGCGCGATGGGTTCATCGAATGTGGCATTGCCGACAGGGTTCAACCAACGTACGGAAACGGGAACATCCTGCGGCTCGGCAGCGCTTGAAAACTGGCTCATTTGTTCGATTCCTTCTGAGAGTTAGAAGCTCTTTACCAACGCCATGGTCAGCGAGTTGGAGTACGGCAAGTTGTCGGTGTGGTAGTAATCGAAGTTCAGGTTGGCCGACACGTAGATGCCCTCCTTCGCCCAACCTGTGTAGGTCATGGAAGGACCGACCTTGCCTTCGCGTGATTCTTCAAAGTCCGAGGCCGTGCGATTGTTGATGTTGTAGACATGGTGCACACCGAGCCACAGGGTGTCGGTCACCAGATAGCCGGCCGCGATATCGCCCAGCCACAGGCTCACTCCGCCGCGCAGGTGCTTGGGATCGCCTTCGCCAAAGTCCGTGGTATTGCGGTCTTTCTCGGCGTAGTAGATGCCGGCTGGGGTGAATGTCACAGCGAACTTGCCGATCTGCAGGTAGTTGGCCAGGCTCAAGCTGTAGGCATAACGGTTGAAACCGGCGCCGAAACCATCCACATCGTGATTGCCATTGGGGAACTCGACCATTAGCGTCGGGCTGGTCCAGAAGGTCACATAGTCCGAAGACGCATAGGGTTTGGTCGGTTCAATGACGTTGTAGTAGTACTCGATACCGATGTTGGGCGAGGCAATGCCCCAACCGTTGTCGCTGCCGCCACCGTCGGTGCTGGAATAACCGGGTACGGCACCCACCCAGAATTCGAACTGGTCACGGTGGGTACCGGTAAAGCCGGTTTCGGTGAAGTACGCCAATACTGTATTGGAGCCGGCCCGCACATCATCTTCGGCGGTGCGGTTGATCACGGGAAACGATTCGACCGCCCATGAGCCGGGAACGCCAGGCTGGGCAAAGCCGATGAATTGATCGGCATGCGCCGTTGCAGCCAGGCCCAACGTCAGGCCGAGCGGAAACAGCGCGCCTGAGCACGACAAATTGCGAAGTTTCATCACTGGTTTTCTCTTGTTGTTTTAGCAATGGGCGGTCCGGGAGGGCCGCCTTCCCTCAGGACATGGCGGCTTCGACTTCGCCCACCCGCTTGGGTATGTGTGGTCCCAACACTCTGGCCGACGTTGTGCCTATCGCGACCACGTCTTCGACGCGCATACCGCCGAACCCGGCATAGGCCTTGAAACGTTCGTAACAGATCATCCCGGCATGACGTTTTTGCGCATGCCACTGCTCGATCAGGCCGGGGATGAAATAGATCCCAGGCTCTACCGTCAGCACCATGCCGGGCTGCAGGCGCTTGCCCATGCGCAGGTTGCACAGACCAAATTGCTGGCTGCGCGAGACGTCACTGTCGTAGCCAACGTGATCCTCACCCAAGGCCTCCATGTCATGAACATCCAGTCCCAACTGATGCCCCAACCCGTGGGGGAAGCAGATCGCATAGGCGCCGGACTCCACCACCTGAGCCGTGTCTCCCTTGAAGAATCCCAGCTCGCTCATACCCTCGACCATTTGCTGCGCTGCCAGTCGATGCACATCGGCAAACGCAAGACCCGGGCGCAGGGTGGCGATGGCTTCTTCCTGGACCTGGACCAGTAGCGTGTACAGCTCGCGCTGGTGCGGCAGGAAGCGCCCGCCGACGGGCAATGTGCGTGTCACGTCGCTGGCATAACCCAGCAGGGTCGAGGCACCCGCATCGTTCACCACCAGGTCGCCCGCTTCCAGGCGAGCGCCATGCTCGAGGTTATGCAGGATCTCGCCACGCCGGCTGAACACCGGCTGGTAGGCTTCCTGCAATCCGTGACGTCCCAGCACGCTGCGCATGGCTGCCACGACCTCGTACTCCAACACACCGGGGCGAGTGGCGCCCATCGCGGCCAGATGCATCTCCCTGGCAACGGCCATGGCCTGCTCGATCTGCTCTATTTCGCTGCCATCCTTGATCTCGCGCAGGGCTACCACTGCCGCGATCAGGACCGGCGAGGCCGCGCCGGCAACCTCGTGCGGCGACGACGCCAGCAGCTGTGCCAGCAACAGTGTGGTTTCAACGCGATAAGGCGGCAGAAAATGCACCGTACGTCCACGTTTCAATGCCTTTTCAACCACGCCTTGCAATTCGGCCGAAGGCTTGACGGTTGCACAGCCCACCGCCGCGCATTGCTGCGCCAGCGGCTGCCCCTCGCCCAACCAGATCCGGTCTTCGAAACGGGTCTCGTCACCGAATACGGCTTCCCCACCGCCATCGAGATCAATGACGGCGCTGAGCCCTGGCCGGCTTACGCCGAAAAAATAGGCGAACGTGGAGTCCTGGCGAAACGGGTATACGTTATGAGCAAAGTTGATCGGCGCATCGAGATTGCCCGGCAACAGCACCAGGCCGCCCCCCAGCCGTTCGCGCAATGCCTGGCGACGCTGAATGTAGGTATTTCTGGAAAACATGCTTGCCGACTCCTTGCTCTTCACGGCGTCACGCCATAGACAGTGCTGGCAGTCTCGGCGCTGATGTAGCCGTTTTTCAGGTCGTCGATGACCGCCTCACGACTACGCTGCCTCGGGTCGCCATAACCACCACCGGCACCGGTACGCACGCGGATGATGTCGCCTGCATTCAGGTTCACGCCACTGGCCATGGCATGACGCTCACGCTCACCACTGGTACGTATGACCTCGACGTAGTTCGGTGAACCCTCGGCACCGCCTTCCAGCCCCCAGGGCGAGACGACAGAGCGGGTGTACCCGCAAGTCAGGAAAGTGCCATCGCTACGTACCCGATAATCGATGCGAATGCCCTGCCCGCCCCTATACTCGCCATGACCGCCGGGTTCGTCATTGAGCGCCATGCACTCGACGTACAAGCCGTAGCGCGCCTCGCAGACCTCCACCGGGCAGTTATAGGTTTCACCGTGCAACCCGGAATACACCGCATTGTTGCCATCGCGACCCTGTTCAGCGCCCCAGCCGCCAATTTCAGGTTCAACCAGGGTGAACATACGTCCCGTGTCCGGATTCATCCCGCCGATGATGGTTGCGCAGACCGAAGCGAAGTTTCCAGCCGGCAAGCGTTCGGGCATGTGCCGGGCAAGGCAGCGCAGAATCAGGTCATGCACGCGGATCAGGTTTTCGAAGTAGAAACCTTCAGCGGCCGGGGCCTGAGCGTCGAACAACGAGCCGGAACGGGTCAGAACCTCCAGGGGGCGGAATGTACCGCCGTTGGTCACCCCCTGTGGCGCAGTAACCGCCTTGAACGCCATTTGTGCCGCGACCACGGTGCCATCGCGACTCAAGTTGGTGGGGCCAACGGCCTGGGCCGGATTGTCGCGCAGATCGACGATCATTCGCGTTTCGGTGATGTCGACCACCACCTTGAAGACCTGGCCGTCGTCTTGCACCTCTTCCATGCTGAAACGGCCAAGGGGCGCACCCTGCAAGGCCTTGAGCGATACCTTCTCACCCAGTTCCATGAAGTCCTCAACCGCCGTCAGGAACAGTTGCGTGCCATATTTGCTGCTCAGCTCGACAATCCGTGCGGCGCCACTGCGTGCTGCCGCAATGGCCGCCCAGAGGTCGCCCTCCATGAAGTCGGGCATGCGTGTGTTTGCCTTCAGGATCTGCATCACCGAACGGATCGGCTGACCTTTGGAAATCAGCTTGACCGAGGCCAGGCGCAAGCCTTCCTGGAATATTTCGGTCGCCTCGGTAGACAGTGAGCCGGGCACCATGCCACCGACATCGTTCCAGTGCGCGATATTCGCGGTCCAGGCGATGATCTGGCCGTCGGCGAACACCGGCATTGCCAGAACCACGTCGTTCAGGTGGGTTACCCCGCCACTGTGCGGATCGTTAGTGATGAAAAGATCGCCGTCCTCGATGTCGCCCGCCTGCGGATGCTCCACAAGAATTTGCCGAACCGCCTTGTCCAGCACGCCGACGAATGCCGGGATACCCGCCCCCGAACTGGCAATGTTGCCTCTGGCATCGGTGATACCGGTGCCCATGTCGAGCACTTCGTAAATCACCGGGCTCATGGCCGCCTTGCGCATGGCGGCGAACATTTCATCGGCAATCGCCTGAAGGGAGTTCTGGATGATTTCCAGGGTAAAAATATCAACGCTGCTCATCGCCCTGCTCCGTTAGTTGCCGATTGAAATGTGAAGGTTGCCGAGACGATCGACCCGCACGCTGTTACGCGGATGCACCACGATCGTCGTTCCCGCATCTTCGATCACTGCGGGACCGTCGAAGGTCATGCCCGGTTCGAGTTTGGCGTAGTCGTAGATGCACGCTTCGTGTCGACCTTCGAGGGCGTAGTCCACCAGGCGACGCCCCTTGAGCGCTGCCACCAGCAATGCACCGGTCACTGGCAAATCATCGAGATCGAGCTTGCCTATCTGCGCGACGGCAACGATATGGAAGCCGACAATCTCCAGCGGTGCGTCCAGCCGATAGCTGTATTGCTGCTCGTACAGGCCATGGAAGCGTCGGGCAATTTCCTCCCAGTGCCCGGCGATGCTTTCACTGGCCTGCAATGGCACCTCGACAGAGTGTTCCTGGTTCTGGTAACGCAGCTTGCAGTGGACCGAAAGCTCGACCTGTTTCGACTCGAGTGCCTGGTCTTCGAACTGCCCTTGCGCCGAGGCAATCATCTGCTCAAGGAAGCCCTGCGCTTCAAGCAGGGCGCCTTCACGAGCGCATTCGAAGAAGCGGTTGACGAACATGTCCCGACGCAAATCCGACATGGTCATGCCCCATGCCGAAAACACCGAAGCGCCACGCGGGATGATCACCTTCTGCACACCCAGCTCCTGACCCAGCGCCACCGCGTGCATGGCCCCGCCGCCACCGAACGCGATCAGGGTGAATTCCCTCGGGTCATAGCCCCGATTCAGGGACACCAGCTTCAGCGCATTGACCATGTTGTCATTGGCAATGCGCACTATTCCGCGCGCGACCTCCACGCAAGACAATCCCAACTGTTCGCCCAGTGAACCGAGCGCACGCTCCACAGCGGGCATGTCGGCTTCAAGTTCACCGCCGCAGAAGTAATCCTTGTTGATGCGCCCGAGCACCAGATTGGCATCGGTGGTGGTCGCCTGTGTGCCGCCGTTGCCATAGGCCGCGGGACCCGGCTGGGCTCCCGCCGATTGCGGACCGACATGTAGCTTGTCGAAGTCATCGACCCAGGCGATGGAACCACCGCCGTTGCCGATCTCCACCAGGTCCACCACCGGCACCATGATCGGGAAGCCGGCGCTGATGCGGTCACGCTCGATCCAGTAGTCGGTCTTGATCGTTACCTGGCCGTCGCGGATCAGAGAACATTTGGCCGTGGTGCCACCGATGTCCAGCGCCAGCAGATTGGGCTCATCGATCAGACGGCCCAGTTCGGCGGCGGCCCAAAAGCCGCTGGCCGGACCGGATTCGACCATGGTGATCGGGGTTTCACGGGCATGGGCAACCGTGTCCACACCGCAGTTGGACTGCATCACATACAGCGGCGCCTTGTAGCCGCCGGCACGCAGCCCCTGCTCCAGGTCACTGAGATAACGGGCGGCAATCGGTTGCACATAGGCAGACAGCACGGTGGTGCTGGTGCGCTCGTATTCACGCCATTCGCGGGTGATCTGGTGCGACGCCACGACCGACACTTGCGGCCAAAGGCGGCGAACTTCGGCGAGCACTGCCAGCTCGTGCTCGGGATTGGCGTAGGCATGCAACAGGCAAACCGCCACCGCCTCGACCTCTTCGCGACGGAAGTCATCGAGTATTTGCTCGAGTCCGCTCAGATCCAGCGGCTCGCGCTCCTGCCCATCGCAATGGACCCGGCCGGCAACTTCCCGGCGCAGATGACGTGGCACAAACGGTGTCGGCTTGACCCATTTGAGGTTGAAGAAATCGGGCCGGTTGGCGCGGGCGATCTCGAGAATGTCGCGAAAGCCCTGGGTGGTGATAAGGCCCGTACGCACACCACGGCGCTCGGTCAGGGCGTTGATCACTACCGTGGTGCCATGGGCAAGGAAGTCGACATCCGAAAGGCACACATCCGCCTTGCGCAGTACGTTGAGAATGCCCTGTTCAAAATTGGGGGGAGTCGTGTCTGATTTTGCCGTGCGAATCGTCTGTCTGCCACTGACCGGATCGGTCTCGAAATAGACCAGGTCGGTGAATGTGCCACCTACGTCGGTCGCTACGCGCACGGTCTTGCCGTTCGTACCCACAGTGTATCTCCTAGCATGATTGTTTTTATTCGCAACAGGAGGTGCTTCAGACCCCTTGCCGCTCGGGCAATGAATCGCTGTTGCAATCGATGCTATGAATCCACCGCAAACGCTTCAACGCTGCCGGCGGGTAGGTGCGGATCAGGTGGGAACACCACCTACCCGGATGGGTAGGTTGGTCAGAGGCGAGGATCGATGAGGCCTTGGCGCAGGGCGGCATTGATCGCCGCCGAGCGGTTTTCGACTTCGAGCTTGCGAAATATCTGCTTGAGATGAAACTTCACGGTGTTTTCGGAGATGTCCAGCGCCTGGGCGATGGTCTTGTTCGATTGACCTGCGGCCAGTAAGGCCAGCAGCTGCGTTTCCTTGGCACTCAGTTGCGCGCGCGGACGAACCGGATGGGCTCGCCATCCACGCAAACGGGTAATCAGTGCGGACATTGCGGGGAATGTGTCCGGCATGGCCTCGAGCATGGGCAAGATTCCCGGCCCGGCCTCCAGCAGCAGGCCCGTCATGCCTTGCCGCAGAATGGGCGCCAGCACGGCATTGGTCTCCTCGACGGTCACCTCGCCGTGGGCCTTGCGCCTCGCCAGCAAAGCCATGATGCGCAAGCGCCAAACGGGCAGCGTCAAGCCTTTTTTCTGCAGGGCATCTATATCACGCTCAAGCCGGGCAAGCGCGGCAGCGGAGGCGCCGCCGGCCAATTGCAACCGTGCCATGGCCAGTGCGACAGCCTCCCGGTTGCGCCAGTCAAGGTCATCGGCACACACATCGTCCAGGCCAGCGTCCTGAGCCTCCTGACGGGCTTGGTTCACAAGCCCCGATTGCACCAGCAGGTCGATTCGCCATGCGTGAACCAGCCGAACCAGGCGATCGAGTTGCCGCTCCTTGGCGATCCTGGCCACCTTTTCGAGCTCGATCAGTGCCGGCTGCGTACCCAGCGAACGCAATACGGTCCGCCAGGAGACTTCAGCGGTGGTGGCGAAAACATCCAGCCAGCCATCGGTGTGTTCAAGTGAGTCCCAGCCTTCGCGGGTCCAGGGCAACGCTTGGGTCCAGTCGCCTTGCCAATACAGATGCTGAGCCTTGAAACAGCCTACCACCGCCTTGAGCGAGCTTTCACTGCCGAAATTGTCTTGCGCCATGGCCAATGCTTCGTCGATCACTTTTGCTGAGGCGCCCACTTCTCCGGCCAGTGCCAGGACTTGTGCTTCGTGGATCAGGCAATAGTTCTCCCCCAGAGGACTTGCCACCATGCGCATCTGCACCCGCGCCGCGCGAGCCATGCTCAGGGCTTGCGGCAGATTGGCGTGCACCAGCAAATTCATCACCCCCACGCATTGCAACGTGGCTTGAGCCAATGCACTCCCTGCCCAGCCCTCACCACCAGGCCAGTCTCGCTCGGCACCGAATTGATCAAAATAGGCACGCGCCAACGCCTGGATCACTTCAAAATCGCGCTCCAGGCGATCATCACCACGCACGGCAATTTGTGCCAGGCGCAGCAGTTCGGTCGATAACGCCCGATTACCCAGCTTGGCGTGAAGATAGGCTTGCATCAGCAACAGATCCGGTTCACTGCCGCGGGTCCGGTCGTCGAACTGTTGCAACAGGCTCTGCGCATAGCTGATTCCCTTGCGCAGCACCAACTCCCAACCCCCTGCCCGCACGACCAGATTGACTGCCAGTGCGGTATCGTCGGCACGCAATGCATGGGCGACAGCCAGCACCCAATCTGTTTGCACCGCCAGCCATTGCGCAGCCGCCCGATGAATGCGTTGAGCCCGTGCCGCCTCAAGGCGCGGGCGCAGAAAATCGCTCAATAGCAAGTGATAACGAAACCAGCTGCGACTGGCGTCCAGAGGCACCAACAGGGCTTCGAACGCAGACAGTTGCGCGAGTAACGAAGCACTGTCTTCGCGTCCCCGTACGACATCTGCCAGCTCAGCGTTGAAACGCTCCAGCAGCGAAGTCTCGAGGAGAAATGCACGGCAATCTTCAGGCAGTGTTTCGAAAATCTGCTCGGTCAAATACTCGGCCACATCGGTAACGCGACCGGAAAACGACTGCAATCCAAACACCGAACCATGGGCGCCACTGAGCCAGTGGTGCGCCAATTGCACGGCAACGGCCCAGCCTTCGGTCTTCTCGTGCAAACTGGCAAGCGCGGGTTCACCCAGATCGGTTCCAAAAATCTGTGCGGCCTCTGTCTGCGAGAGCGCCAGATCCCGCGGCCCCAACTCGTGGACCAGGCCTTGTGACTTGAGCCTGGCCAGAGGCCAGGCCGGGCGCATCCGACTGGCCACGATCAGATGCAACCACTGACTCCCGCGCTCTAGCAGCGTGAGCATCACTTCATCGACTCCGCTGCTGGACGCGCGATGATAGTCGTCGATCATCAAGGTGACGCGGCGGCCATGATTGGCAAGCACCTGCAACAACGCGGCTACCGTGCGCTGCGGGCGCACATCCAGAGCCTGGGCCTGGGCCAGCGCCGCCAAACCGCCTACATCCAGTCCTGCCTCTTCTAGCGCCCATATCAGATACGCCAGAAAACGGTTCGTTTGCGCATCGGCTTCATCCAGGGACAACCAGGCCAATGGTTCGGTGTCCTGCTGTTGCATCAGGAAGGTTCGCCACTGCGCCAGCAGGGTTGTCTTGCCAAACCCGGGCGCAGAGATCACCAGCGTCAAGGGCTTGTTGCGATGCAGGCCCAAAGCGCCCAGCAGATCGTTGCGAGGCACGGCTTCAAGTTGGGCCTGCGGAGGTGCCAGCTTGCCCACCCACATCCACGCGCCAGGTGAGTTTAAGTCTTGGCGATGATCATTCATGCTGCAGAACCGAGGCTGAGAAGAAGAACCGACTGCCTGTCGACGGAGCCTGTATTGCCACGGGAAGATGCTGGACTACTTGAAGTAAAGTCAAGCCCTGAGCCCGGAACCTACGAGACTCTCTCGTCGCGCCTGCCACGGGCGACGATAATCGCGTCATAGCGGCTTGATACGCCGAATTTGAAAAAGATGTTCTTCAGGTTCCACTTCACGGTTTGCAAGCTGAGATTCAACGCCAAGGCAATGCGCTTGTTGGACATCGATTGTTCCAGCAGATCGATGATGTCCTGCTCGCGTCGGGTCAGTGCCACCTGTTCGCGCGTGGCGCCCATGGCCACCGACGACGTTTCACGGCTGTCGCCTGATGACGGCTTCGGCGCTGGCAGGCCGAGTTTTTCGTGATAGGCGCTGAAATCCGCATCGCCCTTGAGTTCAAGCCTTGGCAGCAAGGCATGGAACGCTTGCCCCTCATCCAGGAACGTACGCACCAGGCCCAACCGGTAGCCGCTGGCAACCGCCGAGCGCAACGACTCCAGGGCCTCGTCGCTGCGCTCCAGTTCATCCAGCGCGAAGGCGCGGAGCAATTCGACTTTTACCCGCCATTGCACCCTTGCCAGCTCACTGGCAAAACGATCGACAATGTCCAGCGCCTGCAACGCCGCCTCGGGTTGCCGTCGTGCCAACGCCAGGCGCGCCTTCGACAAGGCCGCCAGGGTCATGACCTCGGCATCGCAAGAGGACGCTCCCCGATGGTTGCGCGCAAGATCGTCGAGCAGCCCCTGCAGCGACTCGGCATGGCGCCAGTCGCCGCACTTCAAGGTGATGCGCAGCTGTTCATCGATCATCCTCGCGGTACCACGATCAAGACCCAGGGCACGAAAATGCTGCTCCTTGTGGACCAGGTACTCCAGCGCGCTACGTGGCGAGTCTTGCAGGTCCAGCAGGCGTGCGTGGCACAATGCAGCGCCGATCATGTATCCCGGTGCGGAGAACCGCAGGATATCCAGACGATTGGCCAGCACCTCGCGCGCCTCGTCAAGACGGTCGAGCTCATAGAAAATCTCGGCCATGATCGCGGCGCTGCCACAGGCGCTCACCGAGCGGCGCCCGTGCAAGGACTGCGCCTGGGCCAACACCAACGCGCCCATGCGCTCGGCCTCCAGCACCTTGCCTTCCAACAGCATCGCCGAGGCCATGGCGGCCATCCCCATCAACGCCATTTCGTCATTGCTGTTGCGCAGACAGCGCCCGGCAGTGCCATTGAACAGGCTGCGCACCTCATTGTGGCGACCGGCAAGTCCCAGGCAAGTGATCATCATGCCCACGCGCACCTGCTCCATGAACGGATGGTTGGCGAACTGCTCGGCAAGCGAGTCCAACAAGGCCAGGCAGGTCGTTTCATCATCGCCGTGCATGGCCAGGGACGCCTTCAACAACTGCAACTGATCCGTCCACCGGGGCGCTTGCGGCACGCTCTCGAATGCGCTTATCCAGGCCCGCGCCTTGCTGGTCAGCACCGTGAGGACCGCGCCCCAGATGCCCAACAACATCAGCGACGGGTGCCTGCTCAACTCATGCAAGGGCACCTGTTCGAGCCAGCGCATGAACTGGCTCAGATGACTGACGCTGCGATAGGACGGTTGCACGCGCTCCAACAGCTGCACCACCACAGTGAAATCGTTGCAGTGCAGCCCATGGCGAAGCGCTTCCGGCACCAGCCCGGCCTGTTCGAACCATGCTGCCGCGCGCTGGTGCAATGGCGCGATATCCGCACTGCTGGCCTGCAGGCGCTGGGTGAGGAACTCGACGAACAACGGATGCAGGCGATACCACTGGCGATTGCCCGGCAGATCGACTGGCTGGATGAACAGATTGCGTTCTTCCACCGCCGCGATCAACTGCGCCGCCTGCGCAGAGCCGGTGACATGCGCGGCGACATCGACATTAAAGCGCCGGAGGATGGAAATTTTCTGCAGGAAATCGAACAGTTCCGTGGGCAAATCCGCCACCACATCTTCGGACAAATAGGCTTTGAGGGCCGCGCTGTCGGGCAACAATGCCGCGCGCTTGACGCCTTTTTTCGGGTTAGCCTTCAAGGCGATGGACATCAACTGCAGGCCGATCGGCCAGCCATCGGTGAGGTCGTGGATGGCGTGCGCGGCATCCAGGTCCACGCCCTGGTCCAGATGCGCCTTGAGGAAGGCCAGGGACTCCGCGAAGTTGAACGACAACCCCGCACAATCCACTTCGCACAGCTCGCCCATGGCCCGCAGGCGGCCCAACAGCAAGGGCGGCGTACTGCGCGAAGCCAGCACCACGTGCAAGTGATGCGGTGCATCGTCGATCAGCGCCTGCATCAACTGGGCGATACGCACATCCGCTGCCTGCTGGAAATCATCGAGCATCAGATACAGCTCACCGCTCATCCTGGCCAGCGCATTGATCAGCAGCGACGCCATCGCCTGCGTGCTGATGGCTTCCGGCCCGGCTAACAGCAGCAGGTCGCCATCCAGGGGCAGGCCCGCCTGGCGCAAGGCACCGAGCAAACTTGCGCAAAACGCCTCCAGCCGGCAGTCGTCCGGCGACAACGACAACCAGGCCACCTGGGCGCCGTTTTTTATCAGCTGCTGGCGCCACTGAGCCATCAAGGTGGTTTTGCCAAAGCCGGCGCTACCGGTGACCAGCTGCAGGCGACATTGACGTTCTCGCTGCAACCTGGCCAGCAACTGTTCACGGGATACGGCCTGGCTGCCGATTCGCGGCGGGGCGAATCGGGTGGTGGTCTGCACTAAGTGGGTGTTCATGGGAGCGTGCTCGGTCCGGCGGTACTGAGCACGCAATGGGCCCAGGACGGTGATTGCAATGAGCGTTGCCACCGATGGCAGGCAACGCGTCAGAGCCTAGCCACAATGAGGTCCCTCACCCATCGCTCAAACGAATGAGTTTGGCTGACGTGGGCTTGAACGGGGGTTCAGGCGATGTTGCGATCATGGTTCGCCCAATAGGGTTGGCGCAGTTCGTTCTTGAGGATTTTGCCCACGGTGGACAATGGCATCGCCTGGCGGAACTCGACACTGCGCGGGCATTTGTACCCGGCAATGCGCGCGCGGCAATGGGCAACGATTTCCTCCTCGGTGGCCACGGCTTGCGGCTTGAGCACGATCACCGCGTGCACCGTCTCGCCCCACTTTTCGCAGGGGATGCCGATGACCGCGCTTTGCGCCACGGCCGGATGGCTGGCAAGGGCATTTTCCACTTCGGCGGAGTAAATGTTCTCCCCGCCACTGACGATCATGTCCTTGAGACGATCGACGATGTACACGAAACCTTCCTCATCCATATAGGCACCGTCACCGGTGTGCATCCAGCCGTCCTTGAGCACTTGCGCCGTGGCAGCGGGATTGTTCCAGTAGCCGAGCATCACGTTCGGGCCGCGCACCACGATCTCGCCGACGGTGCCGCGAGGCACTTCGCGGCCCTCGTTGTCGACGATTCGCAGTTCGACACAGCTGATCGCCCGGCCGGCCGAATACATCTTGCCGCTGGCCTGGTGTTCGGGGCTGTGATACTGCGCATCGAGCATCGTGCCGCCGGTAGTCAGTTCGGTCATGCCATAACCCTGGAAAAACCGGGCAGTGGTAAACGCCTCGCAAGCCCGGTCCAGCAGTGCGGGGGAAATCGGTGAAGCGCCATAGATGATGTTCTTGATCGAGCTCAGATCCAACGCGCTCAAGGCCGGCTGGGCGTCGCGCGCATCCAGCATCATCTGGATCATGGTCGGCGCGAGCATGGCATCGGTCACGCCTTCCTGGCTGATCAGTTCGAGTGCAGCTTCACCGCTGAAGGCCGGTAGCACCACGTGAGTGCCACCGCAGATGAGCATGGCGGACATGCCGCCAAAATCAGCCAGATGGAACATGGGCATCGCATGCAGAAACTTCGACTCGCTGCCGTAAAAACCTTTGCTCAGGCTGGCCAGCGCGGCGAATGCCAGGTTGTCCTGGCTGATCATGACGCCCTTGGGGAAACCGGTGGTGCCGCCGGTGTAGAAAATGCCCAGCAAGGCATCGCCACTACGACGCACATCGTCGACGGCCTCTGCCTCGGCCAGCAAGGCTTCGTAGGACAGCATGCCCTCGGGTGTTTCCTGATCGCCGGCATAGATCACGTGGCGAATGGTCTTGGCCTGGCGCGCGATCATGGCGCCCATGGTGCTGAAGGCGTCATCGACGATAAGGATGGTCGAATTCGAATCGTCCAAGGAGTAGACGATTTCCACCACGCTCCAGCGGGTGTTGACCGGGTTCAGCACGCCGTCGGCCCAAGGTACGCCGAGGCTGTACTCGATGTAGCGCTGGGAGTTGCGCGACAGCATGGCGACGCAATCACCGCTCGCCAGACCGAGCTTCTTCAACGCACCGGCCAGGCGGGCAACCCGCTCGCCCAGCGCGGCAAATGACAGGCTGCGGCCCTGATAGCGGATGGCGGTTGCATCCGGGCGCTGCTGCATGTGTCGGTGCAATCCTTGGGTGATGTACATCTGAGCCTCCAGAATCTTGTTGTTATAAGTAAAGCAGTTGCCTCTCCTGTAGGAGCGAGCCTGCTCGCGATGGTCGTTAACGAATACGCGTACTTACTGATTCAACGCGGTGTTCTGAAGTCCATCGCGAGCAGGCTCGCTCCTACAATTTAGAGCGAACGCCCCACCAGCTCACGCTGGATTTCGTTGGCACCGCCGTAGATACGCGCCACGCGGGCGTCGGCGAACATCCGGGCGATCGGGTATTCGTTCATGTAGCCGAAGCCGCCGAAGAATTGCAGGCAGCGGTCCATGACCTCGCCCTGGCGGTCGGTCAGCCAGAACTTGCCCATCGACGCCGTGGTGGTATCGAGGGTGCCATCAACCCAGCGCTGGATGATCAGGTCGCCGAAGGTGCGCGCGGCGGTGACCGTGGCCTTGACGTCCGCGAGGGTAAAACGGGTGTTCTGGAAGTCCAGGATCGCCTTGCCGAACGCCTTGCGTTCCTTGGTGTATTCAACGGTCAGCGCCAGGGCGCGCTCCATCGCGGCAACGGCCTGGATGGAGATTTCCGCTCGCTCGTATGGCAATTGCTGCATCAACTGATAGAAGCCCTGCCCCTCGACGCCGCCCAGCAGGCAATCGGCCGGCACTTCGCATTCGTCGAAGAACATTTCCGAGGTGTCTTGCCCCGGCAGGCCGATCTTGTCCAGGCACTGACCACGGACGAAGCCCTTGGTGTTGGTGTCGACGATAAACAGCGAGATGCCCTTGGAGCCCTTGGCTTCCAGGTCGGTCTTGGCGATGACCACCACCATGTCACTGTTCTGGCCGTTGCTGATGAAGGTCTTCGAGCCGCTGATGACGTACTTGTCACCCTTTTTCACCGCGCGGGTGCGCACGCCTTGCAGGTCGGAACCGGTGCCCGGCTCAGTCATGGCGATGGAAGTGATGCACTCGCCGGAGGCGATTTTCGGCAGCCACTGCTGCTTCTGCGCTTCGGTACCACTGGCGAGGATGTAGTGCCCGACAATGTGGTTGATGCTCAGGGCGATGCTCATCACACCGGCATAGGTCAGTTCTTCCATGGCCACGGCGTAGTGCGCCGGGGTGCCATCGGCGCCACCGTACTGCGACGGCATGTCCGGCAGGATCATGCCCATCTCGCCGCAAGCCAGCCAGGCGCTACGATCGGAGCGGTGCTGCTCGCGCCACTTGTCTTCGTGGGGGAGCAGCTGTTCGCGGACAAAGCGGCGAATGCTGTCACGGAAGGCGCCAAGGTCCGCGTCCATCCATGGGGATGTGTAGTTTTCCAGTTGCATGACAAATCTCCTCAATGGATCAGACAGTGCCGAGGCCGCCGCCGCAGACCAGGACCTGGCCGGACACGTAGTCCGATTCCGGGATGCAGAACAGATACACGGCGCCGGCCGCTTCATCCGGGGTACCCGGGCGTCCCAGCGGGCACATCATCTTGCCCGCTTCGATCGCCGCGGCCTGGATGCCGACCTTGATCTCGCGACCTTCGATGTTCACGGTCTTGCTCGCGTCGCCGGCCAGGGCCTGGGTCATGCGGGTTTCGATGTGACCGTAGGCCACGGCATTGACGTTGACCTTGTGACGGCCCCACTCCTTGGACATGGTCTTGGTCATGCCCAGGATCCCGGCCTTGGCCGTCGAGTAGTTGGCCTGCCCTGCGTTGCCGGCAGCGGCGATGGAGGAAATGTTCACCACCTTGCGCGGCACCACGCGGCCTTCGGCGGCTTCTGCCTTGGCGGCGGCGCTGATCACCGGGTAGGCCGCGCGCAGGATGCGGAACGGCGCGGTCAGGTGGCAATCGATGATTGCGTACCACTGTTCGTCCGACATTTTCTGGATGACGTTGTCCCAGGTGTAGCCGGCGTTGTTGACGATGATGTCGATGCCGCCGTAGTTGTCGACGGCGGTCTTGATGAAGCGGTCGGCGAAATCGACAGCGGTCACGCTACCGACGCAGGCCACCGCCTCGCCACCGGCTTCGCGGATTTCCGCCACCACTTCTTCGGCCGGGCCGGCATCGAGGTCGTTGACCACTACGCGGGCGCCATCGGCGGCGAGTTTCAGGGCGACGCTGCGTCCGATACCGCGGCCGGAGCCGGTGACCAGGGCTACTTTTCCTTCAAGCTTTTTCATCATTTGGTACCTGTATTTTTTGTTATCGTCTGCTGGGTTCAGACTGGGGTTCAATTCGCAATTCAGTTCAAGGCCACGACCGCTTCTCCCACCAGCTTGTCTTCGCCGTACTGGTTGCTGCACTTGATTTCCAGACGCACGAGGCGCTCACCGCCTGCTTCGAATTTCTGCGCCACCCGCCCGGTCAGGTGCGGGATGTGGCCGATCTGGGTGATGCCGGTGAAGCGCACTGACAGCTTGCGGATCTGCGGTTGCGGCACCCAATGGGTCAGCAGGCGGCCGAGGTAGGCGGCCGAGAGCATGCCGTGGGCGAACACATCGGGTACGCGCGCCTTGCGGGCAAAATCAATGTCGATGTGGATCTCGTTGTGATCGCCCGACGCACCGGCGTAGAGCGCCAGCATCGTGCGGTTGATCGGACGCAGCTTCATCAGCGGCACTACGTCGCCTTCCTGGACATCGCTGAACTGGGGCGCGATTTTTGCGAGTTGGGTCATGGGTTATTCCTCAGCGCTGCACGAGCGAAGAACGAAGATCGGCAATGTGTTCGCCGTCCTGGTTGGTCACGCGGGTTTCCTGCACCACGAACTGCAGCGCCCCGCCCTTCTTCTCGTACACGTCGGCAATGCGGGTTTCGAACGTCAGCACGTCACCGGCAAAGGCCATGCGGTGATAGTTGAACTCCTGCTCGGCGTGGAGGATGCGGCCCAGATCAAAGCCCATGATGTCTTCGACGATGGCCTGCGGGTTGCGCCCTTCGCTTTCCAGGCACAGCAGGAACGTCGGCGGTACCGGCAGCGCTTTATGGCCGGCGGCTTTTGCGGCTGCCTCGTCGGTATAGACCGGGTCAGTCTCGCCAATGGCCTTGGCGAAAAAACGCAGGCGACCTTTTTCCACTTCACTGGTGGTGACGCCAAGGGAACGGCCGATCAGACTCTTGTCTGCCATTTCAATTGATTCCTGTGGGTGATCAGGTCATCGCGCCCCATCGAGGTGCGCGAGCCAAGGTTGGGTCAGCCGCGACCGAAGAGCGTCACGACACCGGCGCCGCCCAAGCCGAGGTTGTGCTGCAACGCATGTTGCAAACCTTCGACCTGGCGTGCGCCGGCGGTCCCGCGCAGTTGATGGGTCAGTTCAAAGCACTGCGCCAGGCCCGTGGCGCCCAGCGGGTGGCCTTTGGAAAGCAGGCCGCCTGACGGGTTGATCACCACTTGGCCGCCGTAGGTGTTGTCGCCGTCCATAACGAACTGTTCGCCACCGCCCACCGGGCAGAAGCCCAGGCCTTCGTAGGTCAATAGTTCGTTGTGGGCGAAGCAGTCGTGCAGTTCGCAGACGCGGATATCCTCCGGGCCGACGCCGGCTTTTTCGTAGACTTCATTGGCGGCCTGGCGGGTCATGCCCACGCCGACCACGCTGATCATCGATGGTGGCTCGAACGCGTCCGGTTTGTCGGTGGCCAGCGCCTGGGCGAGGATGGTCACGTCGGTGCGCAAACCGTGCTTCTTGGCAAAGCGTTCGGAGACGATGATCGCCGCCGCGCCACCGCAGGTCGGTGGGCACGCCATCAGGCGGGTCATCACCCCTTCCCACACCACCTGGTCGGCCATCACTTCTTCAGTGGTGACCACCTTGCGGAACACCGCCAACGGGTTGTTGGCGGCATGACGGCTGGCCTTGGCGCGGATCGCGGCAAAGGTTTGCATCTTGGTGCCGTACTTTTCCATGTGCTCCTTGCCCGCACCGCCGAAGAACATCAGCGCGCCGGGCATGCCGACGCCTTCCGGGAAAGCTGCGGCGGAGGCATCGAAGCCCTTGCCCATGGTCAGGGGACGGTCGGTCCAGAAATTTTTCAGGGCACCTGGCTGCATCTGTTCGAAGCCGAACGCCAGCGCGCAATCGACAGCACCGCTCTCCACGGCCTGGCGCGCCAGGTACAACGCGGTCGAACCACTGGCGCAGTTGTTGTTGACGTTGATCACCGGAATTCCCGTCATGCCGACTTCGTACAAGGCCGACTGACCGCAGGTGGAATCGCCATAGACATAACCTGCATAGGCCTGCTGCACCAGCTCATAACCGATCCCGGCATCCTGCAGGGCCTGGCGTACCGCCTGTGCGCCCATCTCGACGTAGGAGCCACTGGCGCCTGGCTTGGCAAACTGGATCATGCCGACGCCAGCGATGTAGGTTTTCTGTGACATCACGTTCTCCCCGAATTGATTGACGGAGCCTTGGGTCGTCTCGCGACCCTGCGGCTCCATGGCGTCATGGTTGCGTACCCACCCCGGGGCTGTATCCCGCTCGCATGGAGTGGTGAGGGGTGGGTTTCGGGGTTCCTGCGCTGTCGTTATCAGGCAATCGCTCCGGCCGCGCGCAGCGCGCCGATACGGGCATCGTCCAACCCCAATTCGCGAAGAATGTCGAGGGTGTGTTCACCATTCTTCACCACGCTTCCCGCGGTTGCGGGTGTACGGCTCAGCCGTGGAGCCGGTGCGGGATGCGTCACGCCGTCGGTCTGCATGAAGGTCTTTCGGGCCTGATGGTGCGGATGCTCGAGGGCCTCGTTGAAATCCAGCACAGGGGCGAAACAGACGTCGGTGCCGTCCATCAGCTCGCACCATTGATCGCGGGTGCGGGTGAGGAACATCGCCTCGAGTTTGCTGCGCAGGGCCGGCCACTGCCGGCGGTCCCACTGGCGCTCGAACGCCGGGTCTTCGATCTGGCACAGCTGCATCAGCAGGCGATAGAACTGCGGTTCGATGGAACCGATCGAGACAAAGCCACCCTCGGCGCAGGCGTAGCAACCATAAAAAGGCGCGCCGCCATCGAAGATGTTTTCCCCACGCCCCCGCCACTCCCCGCTTTGCTTGAACTCGTAATACATCGTGCTGAGCAACGCGGCGCCGTCGCTGATTGCCGCGTCCACCACCTGCCCCTTGCCGGACTTTTGCGCCTCCAGCAGCGCACTGACGATGCCAAAGGCGAGGAACATCGCACCACCGCCCATGTCGCCCGCCAGATGCAGCGGCGGTGTCGGCTCGCGATCGGCATGGCCCATGGCATGCAGCGCGCCGGTGATAGCGAGGTAGTTGAGATCGTGGCCGGCAACGCTGGCGAGTGGGCCGGTCTGGCCCCAACCGGTCATGCGCCCATACACCAGGCGCGGGTTGCGTTGCAGGCACGGTTCCGGTCCCAGGCCCAGGCGTTCCATGACCCCCGGCCGAAAGCCTTCGATCAGCACGTCGGCGCCTTCGATCAACTGCATCAGGACGTCGACCGAACCCGGCTTGCGCGGATCAATCGCCAGGCTGCGTCGGCCCCGGCTGATCACACTGCCGTCGCCGTTGAGGAAGCCTGACACCAATCGGTCGATACGGATCACTTCGGCCCCCATGTCGGCCAGCAACATGGTGGCGAAAGGCGCGGGCCCGATCGCGTTCATTTCGACTACTTTCACACCTGCCAGTGGTCCTGCCATCGCTTATCTCTCTCATTGTTGGATGCTTGGCTGCATGCGCAGTCCAGCGCGAAAGGCTAGCCACCCCGACGGGTGGAACAATCGCTCGAACGAGTGAAGTTCCCCTCGCGCCCGCCGACCGATTGCGCAACGCGGTCTTGCCAGCGGATACGGGCATGGCACTATGCGACAGATAAAAACTGCGAAAAGAGCGGGCTTAAGCAGCGCTTTGTTCACGCATCATGTGATTGGCCCGCTGGAGAAACCCATGCCTGACCGCCCGAATCTTCTGGCACGCCTCACGCTCGTCCCGACCCTCGACGACTCGGCGGATGAGCGACTTGCTGCGGGCAGTGCCGCTGATACGTCCCTCCACGCAGCGCACATCCACCCGGAAAAATTTCGCATTCCGGGTTCGGCGGCCAGCCACCTGCAACGTGCTCATCTGCTGGATCGCATGGATAACCCGGACCCTGCCCGGCTTATCCTGATCGAGGCCGCGGCGGGCTTTGGCAAAACCACGTTGCTGCGTCAGTACCGGGAGCGCTGCCTGGCCCAGGGTCGCCAGGTGCTGTGGTTGACACTGGACGGCGCCGACAATGATCTGCGACGCCTGGCAGCACACTTGCACATCGCCTTGCAGGCGCTCGACGGTGACCAGAAATCGAGTGACCTCAGCCCTCAGGCGTTGCTCGACAAACTGGCCGAACGGGCACCGCCCTTCGCGATTTTTCTCGACGATTTCGAAACGCTGGAGTCTGCCCAGGCACTGGATTTCGTGCAGCGCTTGCTGAAGGCCCTGCCCAATGGCGGGTTGCTGGTCATCGCCTCGAGAACCACACCGGATATCGCCCTGGGCCGTTTGCGCGCCCATGGGCAAATGCTCGACATCGGCACCGACGCCCTGCGCATGAGCCTGGGCGAGACCACGACCTTCATCCGAGAAAAGTGCGGCCTGGCCCTTGAAGATGCCGAGATCGCCGCGCTGCAGCAACGCACCGAAGGCTGGATCACCGCGCTGTACCTGAGCACCCTGTCACTGCGAGGGCGAAAGGCGCCAAGGGATTTCGTCGCCTCTCTGTCCGGCGCGAACCTGGAGCTGACCGATTACCTGGCCGAGGACATTCTCGAGCGGCAAACCGAGGAATGTCGGCAGTTCCTGCTGTGCAGCAGCGTCCTCGAGCGCTTCAGTGCAATGCTCTGCGATGCGGTGTTTGCCCGTGGCGACAGCCAGGCGATGATCGACTACCTGCAACGCGCCAACCTGTTCATCCAGGCCACGGATGAACACCTGCAGTGGTTCCGTTACCACCCCCTGTTCGCCGACTTCCTGCGACGCGCACTTGAGCGCCAGCATCCCGGGCAGGCCGAAAAACTGCACGCCGCGGCTGCCCGTTGGTACCTGGATAACCATCAGCCGGTGGCTGCGATCGAACACTGCCTGCTGGCGGGTGACACGCAGGGTGCAAGCCAACAGATCGACCGCCATTTGGACCCGTTGATCGATGCCGGCCGCCTGCGTCTGTTGCTGCGCTGGTTCGAACAGATTCCTGCCCGGCAGCTGGATGCCTATCCCCGGCTGGTCCTCGCCCATGCCTGGACACTGGTGCTCGATCGCCGCTACCAGGACGCCATGCAGCGCATCGAGCACCATCGCGCCAGCCCGCAGACCGATACGATTCGCTGCCTGTTGCAGGTGTTTACCGATCAGATCGATGCGGCCTACACCACGGGCCTGGCGCAGATTGAACGCATATCACCGCAAGACATCCTGCAGTACGGCATGCTCGCCACGACGCTGGCCTACTGCATGGTCGCGACCGGTCGCCATGAGCAAGCCAGAAGCCTGTTGACGCAGATGGTCAGCCAGGGGGCGCAGAACCGTTCGGTCATCGTCGACACCATTGTCGTTTGTGTGGAGTCCATCCTCGACCTGATCCAGGGACGCCTGCAACGCGCCGGCGCCCGGTTGGACGCCGCCAGCGTGGCTCAGGTACAAAGCCCCGAAGGCAAATGGTCCGGTGGCAGGCCCTCGCTGGATATCCTGCGGGCACTGACCTACTACGAAAAAGATCAGCTGCCCCAGGCCCGGCAGCTGCTGGTGGATATCCCCCCGCACGCTTTGGACAGCGGCGGCCCGGACCCGATGATCGTGCGCCATATACTGCTCGCCAGAATCGCCTGGCAACAGGGTCAACATGACACGTGGGTGCAACAGCTGGCGGAACTTGAGCAATTGGGTCGGCGCAGCGGGTCGGTGCGCATGCACTGTGCGGCGTGGCTGGAACGCGCCCGTGTCGCCACCCTGGAAAACCGGCCGGATATCGCGGCACAGGCGCTGCATAACGCCGACCTGGCGGGACATTGGGATCGACCCGACCTGTTGCTGTACAGCTGCGATAGCGACACCCCATTCATCGCCCGTCAACGCCTGCGCATCCTCAAGGGTGAACACGATAGCGCCGCGGCGGCGTTGCAACCGGCGATTACCCAGGCACTGGAGCGCCAGCAGCACCGGCGGGCGTTGAAGTTGCGCTTGCTGTATGCGCTGGCACTGGAAGGCCTGGGCAGGCACAAAGAGGCGCTGGACACCCTGACCAAGGCCTTGCTTCTGGCGAGTGACGAAGGTTTCATCCGCACCATTGTCGATGAAGGCCCGGCCCTGGCAAAGCTGCTGCAGCGATGGGCCGTGTCCTTCCAGGCGCAATGCAAGAACCTCGGTATCGACCCGGTTTTCCTCAGCGACCTGCTGCAACGCGCCAGCACCTGGGGCGCATTGCCTGAGGCTGAGGTCGACGATCTCGAATCCCGGCTGACGACTCGCGAGTTCCATGTCATCCGGCTGTTGGCTGCCGGCAATCGCAACCGCGCCATTGCCGAGCAGATGCACTTGTCCGAGCACACGGTGAAGACTCACCTGCGCAACGTCAGTGCGAAACTGGGGGCCCGCAGTCGCACAGAGGTCGTCGCCATCGCGCGCGCCAAGGGTCTGCTCGATTGATGGCTGTCAGGCCAGGAGCCCCATCGCCTTGGCCCGCATCACCGCCTGCGTACGGCGCTTGACGCCCAGTTTGTGATTGATATGCACGGTGTGGGCCTTGACGGTATTGAGCGATATGAACAGCTCGTTGCTGATTTCCTGATTGGACAGTCCTTGCGCCACCAACTGCAATACGCCAATTTCCCGGGGCGTCAGCTCCGTGGCAGGTCGGGGTGCGTTGGCAGATGCTGGCTGGTGGTTGGCCAGCAGATTGTAGGGCGCAAGCGGTGCCTCAGGTAACACAGGCGCCGAACCGGGTTCGGCTCCGATACGCGCCAGTGCCACTTGCACTTCCCTGGTCAAACTGCCGAAACGTCGGCGTTCGCAATCCGCGAGCAACGCCTCCAGGCGCTGGCGCGCAGCCTGCATTTGACCGGTACCTTGTTCGCCCAGCGCAACCATCAGCTCGATGCGCTGGCGCAACGAAGGTGCATGCAGGGGTGGCAACTGCAGCGAGTCTCCCTCGACACCGGCCTGGGCTGCCCGCGCCATCGACAACATTGGCGCCCATGCGCCTTGCCGCGCCAGCAAGCGCAGATGCTGGTAGACGATGATCGACTGGTAGCAGTTGTGCTTGATCTTCGCGCACTGCATGGTCCGTGTTGCGCTGCTCAAATGAAGCCGGGCCTGTTCAAAATCACCCCGGCAGGCCTGGACTTCCGACAAGCCGATCAGTGCATGCAAGACATAGGGGTCAGCGCTTTCCGTGCCGTACTCCAAGGCCCTGCTCAGCGCGTTTTCGCTGGCATCCAGGTCGCCACGCAACAGGTACAACTCGCCCTGCAACAGGCGCAAACGGCCAAGCAACAGGCTGTGCCGGCCACTCAATTGCGTGACCAGGTGCAGGCATTCCTGGACCAGTGTCTCGGCTTGTGCCAACTCACCGCCGAGAATCAACTGGCGGATACGATCGGCGTTGATCAGCACCTCGCTGGCCAGGCAACCCTGATGTCGCGCCAAAGCCAGGCAGGACTGCAGCAGGCGCTCGGCCTGCGTGGTCTGGCCGGCGGCCATCGACACCCGTGCCAACGTGGAATAGCACAGGAACGACGACTGCCAGTCACGCAATTCCAGGTGCTGCAAGGCCGATTCACAATTCTCGAATGCACCGGCGGCGTTACCCAACAACCCCTGCAGGGTGCCCTCCAGCGCCTGCCAGTTGGCCAGGATGCGGGTGTTCACCGAGGCCTTGGCCTGCGGGGAAATCCTTGCAAGTCGAGCGATGCAGGTTTGTGCTTCGTCCAGCCGCCAGCTGCTGAGCAACGCCCTGGCATTCATGTAGATCAGGTTGGGCGTGCACTCCAGCAAACGCAGCGGCAGGCGCGCACGCCAATCGAGCCAGGTGAACAGGTTGCGCTCGATCAGCAGCCAGTCCAGTGTCAGGCGCTCCATGTAACAGGCCGCCACATCCACATAACCGATGGACAGCGCCAGCTCGATGGCCTCGTCGACAAACCCGTCGTTGCACAGCAGGCGGCAGGCGCTCAAGCGCAAATGGTTGGCGCCCGCTGTGCTCAACTCGCCCTGTAGTGCCTGCGCCACGGCAGGCAACAGGCGGTACCAGTGCGCCTCGTCATCCAGTGGCGCGAAGAATGACTGCGATTGCAGCAAGCGGTGAAACACGCATCCGGCGTCGATGTCCGGCCAGAGCTGCTGACACAGCGGCATCGACACCCTGGGCAAATGGGCGATGCCGAGCAACAGCTTGCGCTCATCGGCGTCAACCCGGGCCAGCAGTTCGCCGCCCAGGTAGTCGCGCATCCACAACTCCCCTGCCCGCTCCTGACGGCCTGAGGGGTTGAGCAACAGGAAGGCTCCGGCGCACCAGCCATGGGTCTGGCGCCACAGTCTGTCGCGGGTCGAAGTCTCTGCTGCCGGATCAAGCAAACGGACCACCTGCTCGAACTCCTCGCGGTCGAAAGCCAATTGCCCGGCACCAAGCTCCAGCAATTGCCCTTCCAGCATCAATCGCGCCAGTTTCCAGTTTGGCCTTTGCCTGCTACTGACCCAGAGTTGCACCGCCCCTTGCGAGCGCAGCAAGCGCTCGATCCATCCATCGAGTTCGGGACACGATTGGGCCGGATAATCATCCAGCACCAGCCACCAGGGGTTCTCGTTGTGTTCCAGCCATGCCAGCAGCGCACGCGGATCGCGGACCTCAGGCGCCTTGTCCTTGAGGCTGGCGACCAGTCGTTGGCAAAACTGCGCAAGCGTCAGCGCGCGCCCTTCCAGATCAAGCCACAGATAATGCTCGGGGTTGTGCTGGCGCAGGCATTCGTTGAGCAGGGCCGTCTTGCCATAACCTACCGGTGCGCACAAAAGACGCAACCGCTGCGCACTCTCAAGCAGTGTTTCGACCAGCCGGCGCCGTGGCAGATGCACGGGCGGCAACCGGGGCGGGTTCGCCAATCGAGAGGCGCAGGCGTCGACAGGCTTGCTTTCATTCCTGCGCGTCATTGAAAGGAGCATGGGCTCGTGGCCCTCCTGATATCGGCCATGGTCCATCACCCTTCGCTTGGGATAGGCGTTGGGGGTCGGGACAAGATTTGCGGCCATCTTCGCGCGCGTGGGACGGCTTACCTATCCGCCATTCGAGGTATTTTGTGCGGCGCCCTTTTTTTGGTCGGGAGTGTGTATATATCCATTGCTGCGGTAACGGCCACCTATGGTTTCGCCCTTACGACGATTCACTTTGTAGAGCCAGCGGTGCGGCGATCCGACTTGCCGGCGAAGGCGTCATCGCTGCCGATGATTGTCTTTCAGGTGTACATATCCATTCCTGCGGTAACGGCCACCTAGGGTTTCGCCCTTACGGCGAGTCACTTGGAAAAGCCCCAAGTAACCAAGGGCTCTTGCCCCTGGCGTTCGGTGCCTCGCTAATGCTCGGCATGCCCTCGCTCCGGTCCTGCTCCGTGGGTCGCCGCGATGGGCCATCCATGGCCCAGCGCGGCTAAACCGGCATCCTTGCCGGTTTACCCACTGCGCAGAACCTCCACTCGGCCTCTCGATGGGGCAAGAAAATCAAAAGCCAGATCAAGATCAAACGCCAAAGCGAGGCGGCCTGACAGCCGACCTGATCGAGAGCCGTACGCGTTCCCTCTGTAGGAGCCAGGCTTGCCGGCGAAGAACGATAATGCGGTACAACAGATACACCGCGGCGCCTGGTTCGCCGGCAAGTCGGATCGCCGCACCGCTGGCTCCTACAGGGGGTTGGGGGTATCCGGAAGAGTCAGGTCGGCTTTAAGGCCGCCTCGCTTTTGTTTTTGATCTGGGTGCCCCGTTAAACCACGATGGCCGAACGCAGGCATTGCGCAGTGGGGAAACCGGCAGGACGCCGGTTTAGCCGCGCTGGGCCAGGGATGGCCCATCGCGGCGACCCACGGAGCAATGCCGGAGTGAGGGCATGCCGAGCCCTAGCGAGGCACCGAGTGGTGGGGCAAAGCCTTTTGCTTACTTTTCGGCGTTTGGAAAAGTGAGTCGCCGTAAGGGCGAAACCCTAAGGGGCCGTTACCGCAGCAACGGATATGTACTCCAACAACAAGTCCCCCAGGCCTGTTACCTTCTGCAACAACTACCATCACACCACACAGATCCAGCGATTCGACCAGGAGAAAAAACACCCACTCCAAGGGAGAAATAACACTTTCAGGTAATACGCAAAATCACCTGATCAGGCAATTCAGGCCTCGGCCACAGCTGCATAGGATGCCCACTCCACAACATCCTGTAGCAGAGAAACCGCATGACAAAAAAAACAAAGCGCGGCGTCTTCCAGCCCAGTCTGCTGGCCGTAGCGGTAATGGTTGCCATCGGCGCGAGTACTCAAGCTCACGCGGTTGAATTCAACATCGGGGAGATTCAAGGCACGTTCGATTCGTCGTTGTCGGTTGGCGCCAGCTGGTCCACCACCGATCCGGACAAGCAGTTCATTTCCAACTTCAACTCCCAGGGCGTGACCGGTGGCGAGTCGTCCTCGCGGACCACCGACGACAATCGCCTGAACTTCAAGAAAGGCGAAACCTTCTCGAAGATCTTCAAGGGCGTGCATGACCTGGAGCTGAAATACGGCGACAGCGGCGCCTTCGTGCGCGGCAAATACTGGTACGACTTCGAGCTGATGGACGAGCATCGGCCCTTCTATGACATCGACAACAGCGGCCGTGACCGCGCGGCCAAGTCGTCCGGGGCGATGTTCCTCGACAGCTTCGTCTACCACAACTATTCGTTGGGCGATCAGGTCGGCAACGTGCGCCTGGGCAAGCAGGTGGTGAGCTGGGGCGAGAGTACGTTCATCGGCAACTCGATCAACAGCATCAACCCGGTCGACGTCGCCGCGCTACGCCGTCCGGGTGCGGAAGTGAAGGAAGGCCTGATTCCGGTCAACCTGCTCTACGTGTCCCAGGGCCTGGCTGACAACATCACCGCCGAAGCGTTTTACCAGCTGGAGTGGGACAAGTCGGTACTCGACAACTGCGGCACCTTCTTCGGCACGGACGGCGTGCCCCAGGGCTGCAACGACCGCCTGGTGGTCGCCGGCCGTGATCTGCCACCGGGAGTGGCGCAGAACACAGGCGGCCTGGCGGCCATCGCCGCGGGCACGGACAACGCGTTCATTCCGCGCCTGAAGGACAACGATGCGCGCGACAGCGGCCAGTATGGCATCGCCCTGCGCTGGTACGTGCCGGAAGCGAACGACACCGAGTTCGGCGCCTATGCACTGAACTACCACAGCCGCAACCCGTACCTGAGCATCAACCAGATGAGCAGTGCGGCAGGAGGTGTGACCTCGGCACGCAGCGTGCGGTATTTCATCGATTACCCGGAAGACATTCGCCTCTATGGCCTGAGCTTCCAGACCAACGTTTCCGGCGTATCCCTGGGCGGTGAAGTCAGCTACAGGCCGAACATGCCACTGCAACTGAACACCGCCGACCTGTTGTCCGCCGCGACCTTCGGCGCCACCTCACCGCTGATCACCACCGGTTTCGCCGGTCGCAACCTCGGTGCCGAGGTCAACGGCTACAAGCGCATGCCGGTGACCCAGGCGCAAGTGACCGCGACCCAGTTCTTCGATCAGGTGCTGGGAGCCAGCCGCCTGACCGTGGTCGGCGAAGTGGGTTACAACCACATCAATGGCCTGGGCAAGGCCGACGGTAGCGACTTGCGCTTCGGCCGCAGCCCGTCCTTCGGTTCCGGCGAACTGCAAGGCGCAGCAGGCCCGGCCACCTGCGCCGGCACGGCCGTGGGCACACCAGCAGCCAGCAACCCGGCGCAGGAATGCAACGACCATGGCTTCTACACCAGCAACAGCTGGGGCTATCGCCTGCGCGGAAAGCTCGACTACCAGAACGTGATCGCCGGCATCAACCTGTCGCCCAACATCGCCTGGTCCCATGACGTTGAAGGTTACGGCCCGAACTTCGAAGAGGGTTCCAAAGCCGTCAGCCTGGGCGTGGATGCCGACTACCAGAACACCTACACCAGCAGCCTCAGTTACACCAATTACTTTGGCGGCGACTTCAACACCAACGTCGACCGCGACTACGTCGCGCTCAGCTTCGGCGTGAACTTCTGACGCACCACTGGCCGAGGAGCCCGAACAATGAAAACAACATCCATGCTGCGCGCCAGCGCATTGACCCTGTCGTTATTGGCCACCAGCGTCCTGGCCGCTGTTTCACCGCAGGAGGCGGCTCAACTGGGCACTACCCTGACACCCTTGGGCGCCGAAAAAGCCGGCAATGCCGACGGCAGCATTCCGGCCTGGACCGGTGGCCTCAAGCCCGGCGCCGCCCCGCTTGACCGAGGCTTTCTCGGTGACCCGTTCGCCGCCGACAAGCCGCAGTTCGTGATCACCGCGGCCAACGTGGAGCAATACAAGGACAAGCTGACCCCGGGCCAACTGGCGATGTTCAAGCGCTACCCGGACAGTTACAAGATTCCCGTGTACAAGACCCAGCGTACCGCCGCCAATCCCCAGGAGATCTACGAGATTGCCAGGAAAAGCGCGGTGACCACCCAACTCATCAACGAGGGCAGCGGCCTGGAGAATTTCAGCCAGACCCGCTACTACCCGTTCCCGATTCCAAGGAGCGGCGTCGAGGTCTACTGGAACCATACCAACCGTTATCGCGGTGGCAACATGCAGCGCCAGGCCGCTCAGGCCGCACCGCAAACCAACGGCTCCTACTCGATTGTCGAGTACCAGGACGAGCTCGCCTTCCCGCAACTGATGGAAGGGATCGAAGCGGGACAGGCCGACAACGTCCTGTATTACTACAAACAGGAAATCACCGCCCCTTCACGCCTGGCCGGTAGCGTGGTGCTGATTCACGAGACCATCGACCAGGTCAAGGAACCGCGCCTGGCGTGGGTCTACAACGCCGGCCAGCGCCGGGTACGCCGTGCGCCGCAAGTGGCCTACGACGGCCCGGGCAACGGTTCCGACGGCATGCGCACGGCCGACAACACCGACTTGATGAACGGCGCGCCGGACCGTTACGACTGGAAGCTGATCGGCAAGAAGGAACTGTACATCCCGTACAACAACTTCAAGCTGCAATCACCCAAGTTGAAGTATGACGACATCATCAAGCCGGGCCATATCAACCAGGACCTGACCCGCTACGAGCTGCACCGTGTATGGCACGTCGAGGCCACGCTAAAGCCTGGGCAGCGTCACGTCTATGCCAAGCGCGACCTGTACTTCGATGAAGACACCTGGCAGATCGCCGAGGTCGATCACTATGACGGTCGCGGTCAGCTCTGGCGTGTCGGCGAAGGCTATGGTGCCAACGATTACGAACGCGGCGCCGCCGGCTACGCGATGATGGGGATTTATGACCTGATCGCCGGCCGCTACAACGTGCTGGCGATGATCAACGAATCCAAGCAGGCGCCGCTGTTCGGCAAGTCCGCCAAGATGACCGACTTCACACCGGCCGCGCTGCGCATCGCTGGCGTGCGCTGATACGCCAATCCTGTCGAGTGGGCGGTGACATTTCGCAACCGGGATGCACTGCCCACTTGGGCAACCCGCAACGTCCGGGCCTACCCCAAAGGAGGGGGATAAATGCCCGGCACATGCCTCTATTGTGAACGCCTGTAACGGGCCACGAATTCCTTCCATGGCCCACACTCGACACTGTCTGACGAGAGATGCCATGACTGACCTGCTGCTCAACGAACGCGAACTGCGCTTCCAGCTTTATGAGCTGCTCGAGACCGAAGCGTTGCTGCAACGTCCGCGCTACGCGGACCACGACCGCGGCGTGTTCGACGCTTCTCTCACCACCGCCCGCCAGATCGCCGCCGAGCTGTTCGCCCCGCACAACCACAAGGGCGATGCCAACGAGCCGACCTTCGATGGCGAGCGGATTCACATGATCGCCGAGACCAAAGTCGCCTGGGATGCCTTTGCCCAGGCCGGCTTCCTGGCCGCGCACCACGATTTCGCCGATGGCGGCCTGCAACTGCCCGAAGTGGTCCTGCGCGCCTGCATGGCCTATTTCAACGCGGCGAACATCTCCACGGTGGCCTATTCCTTCCTGAGCATCGGCGCGACCAATCTGCTCAAGGCCTTTGCCGGTCCACAGTTGCGCGAGCGTTTCCTGGCGCCGATGCTCGACGGCCGCTTCAGCGGCACCATGGCCCTCACCGAACCCGGCCAGGGTTCGGCGCTGGGCGACCTGCGCACCCTGGCACGCCCGGCCGAAAACGGCACTTACCGAATCTTCGGCCAGAAGATGTTCATCTCCGGTGGCGATCACGAACTGACCGAGAACATCGTGCACATGGTGTTGGCCCGCATCGAAGGCGCGCCGGCCGGTACCAAGGGTATTTCGCTGTTCCTGGTGCCCAAGTTCCTGGTCAATGCCGACGGCAGCGTCGGTGCGCGCAACGACGTGGCCCTGGCCGGCCTGCTGCACAAGATGGGCTACCGCAACACCACGTCCACGGTGCTCAGTTTCGGCGAGCATGACGGCGCCGTGGGTTACCTGGTCGGTGAGGCGCATCAGGGCCTGAGCTACATGTTCCAGATGATGAACGAGGCCCGCATCGGCGTCGGCCTGGGGGCCGCCAGCCTCGCCTACCAGAGCTACATTCACGCCCTGGACTACGCCCGCCAGCGCCCACAGGGCCGCCTGCCCGGGAACAAGAACCCGGCGGCGCCCCAGGTGCGCATCGTCGAGCATGCCGATGTGCGCCGGCTGCTGCTGCAACAGAAAGTCTATGCCGAGGGCAGCCTGGCGCTGTGCCTGTATGCCAGCAGCCTGGTGGAGGATGCCCACACCGCCGGCACGCCGCTTGAGCGCAGCAACGCCGCTGAACTGCTCGACGTGCTGACGCCGGTGGTCAAGACCTACCCTTCACGCTACGGCCTGCTCGCGTCGGAGATTGGCGTGCAGGTACTTGGCGGTGCCGGTTATACCCGCGAATACCCGTTGGAACAGTACTACCGCGACAACCGCCTGAACCCGATCCATGAAGGCACCGAAGGCATCCAGGCGATTGACCTGCTGGGCCGCAAACTGGGAACGCGCGGGGGTGACGGTTATCGACTGTTCATCGCCGAAGTGCTTGCCACCCTGCTCGCCGCCAACAGCGATGCACACTGCGCGCCGCTCGCAGCACTGCTGGCCGATGCCTTGAGCGTACTTGAGCAAGTCACCGCCAGCCTGCAAGCGCAGGTGGCGGCCGATGCCAATCTCGGCATGGCCAATGCCACGCCCTATCTGGACCTGTTTGGACGGGTGGTGGTCGGCTGGATCTGGTTGCGCCAGGCCCTGCTGGCCAGCCGCGCCCTGGGGACGGGCGCAGGCGTTAGCGACGCGGATTTCTATCAAGGCAAGTTGCAGGCCGCGCATTACTTCATGACCTGGGAACTGGCTGCGCTGGAGTCCCAGGGGCGCCTGCTCACTGAAGCCAACCATGTCGCCTATTACATGCAGGACCGCTGGTTCTAACGCCTCTCCCCCTGTAGGAGCGAGCCTGCTCCGGGCGGCGTTCCGACGATGGTCGTCAACGATAACGCGTGCTTTCTGGGTTCACGCGGTGTTCTGGAGTCCATCGTCGGAACGCCGCCCGGAGCATGCTCGCTCCTACAGGGGGTCGGTGATAACAATAAATTTCAGGAAAGCATCATGAGCAACTTGGTCACCTACCACGTCGAAGACAATCTCGCCCTGATCGGCCTCGCATCAAAGCCCGTCAACGCACTGGGGCAACCCCTGCGCGCGGCCATTCTCGAGGCCTGTGAGCTCGCCGCCAGCGACCCTGACATCTCGGCGATCATTGTGCACGGTGCAAACGGCTTGTTCTGCGCCGGTGCCGATATCAGCGAATTCGGTCTGCCCGGGTCGTTCGCCGCCCCGTCCCTGCCCGACCTGCTGCTGCGCCTGACCCAGATCGACAAGCCGCTGATTGCCAGCATCGGCCGCTTCGCCCTCGGTGGCGGGCTGGAACTGG
The DNA here is from genome assembly GCF_028471945.1 of Pseudomonas sp. WJP1. Lineage (NCBI taxonomy): Bacteria > Pseudomonadati > Pseudomonadota > Gammaproteobacteria > Pseudomonadales > Pseudomonadaceae > Pseudomonas > Pseudomonas sp. WJP1. The sequence continues at coordinate 3,057,758 of NZ_CP110128.1, read as the reverse complement.
CGCTGGCCTGCGGTTACCGCATCAGCGCTGCCGACAGCCGCCTCGGCCTGCCGGAAATCAACCTGGGCCTGTTGCCCGGTGCGGGCGGGACCCAGCGTTTGCCGCGATTGATCGGGGCCGAACCGGCACTGGAGATGATGATGTCCGGCCAGCCTGTCAGCGCGGGCCGTGCCCTTGAGCTCGGCCTGATCGATCGCCTGCTCGGGGAAGGCGACTGCCTGCTCGACGGCGCACACGCGTTCGCCCGCGAACTGATTCGCGAAGGCGCACCGGCGCGTCCTGCAGAACGTCACGCCAATCCGGCCGCCGCCCTGCCCGATGGCTATTTCACGGACTATCGCGCCAGCCACGAACCGCGCTGGAAAAACCGTCTGGCACCCCGGTTGGTGCTGGCGGCCGTCGAATCGGCCTGCGTGCTGCCATTGCAGGCCGGTCTGCAGCGCGAAGTCGCGCTGTTCAAGGAAGCCGAAGCCTCGACGCAATCCCAGGCCCTGCGCCATGTGTTTTTCGCCGAGCGCGAGGCCGGCAAAGTGGCCGGGGTCAGCGCGTCCACAGCCTTGCGCCCGGTAGCCCGGGTGGCGGTGATCGGCGCGGGGACCATGGGCGGTGGCATCGCCATGAACTTCGCCAACGTGGGCATTCCCGTCACGCTGCTGGAGCTCAAGCCCGACGCGCTGGAGCGCGGGCTGGGGCAGATCCGCAACAGCTACCAGATCAGCCTGCAACGCGGCAAGCTGACCCAGGAACAGCTTGACCAGCGCATGGCCTTGCTCACCGGCACCCTAGAGTATGCCGACATTGCCGAGTGCGACCTGGTGATCGAGGCGGTGTTCGAAAGCCTGCCGATCAAACAGCAGGTGTTCCGCACCCTGGATGAGGTGTGCAAGCCGGGGGCGATTCTGGCCAGCAACACTTCCACCCTCGATGTCGATCAGATCGCCGCGGTCACCCGCCGCCCGCAAGATGTCATCGGCCTGCACTTTTTCAGTCCGGCCAATGTGATGCGCCTGCTCGAAGTGGTTCGCGGCAAACTCACCGCGCCCGAGGTGCTGGCGACCACGCTGAAGCTGGGCAAGACCATTGGAAAAATCCCAGTGGTGTCCGGCGTGTGCTTCGGCTTCATCGGCAATCGCATGCTCGAACCCTACTCCCGCGAAGCCCATCGCCTGGTGTTGGAAGGCGCGACGCCTGCGCAGATCGATCAGGTGCTGACTGACCTGGGCCTGGCCATGGGGGTGATGGCGATGCACGACCTGGCCGGCATCGACGTCAGCTTCCTGGTGCGCGAGTCGCGCCGTGAGGCGATTGCCCATGACCCAAGTTATTGCCGTCTGGCTGACGAACTGAACGCCCTCGGTCGCTTCGGCCAGAAGACCAAGCGTGGTGCGTACATCTATGAGGGCCGCGAGCGCAAGGAAGACTTCGAGGTCATCACCCTGGCCGAACGCATCGCTGGCGAACTGGACATCCCGCGCCGGCCAATCACCACGCAGGAGATTCATGACCGCTGCCTGTTCATGCTGATCAACGAAGGCCTCCAGCTGCTCGACGAAGGCATCGCCGAACGCAGTGGCGATATCGACCTGGTGTGGATCAACGGCTACGGCTTCCCGGCCTGGCTCGGTGGGCCAATGCACTACGCCGAGCAGATCGGCCTGGACCAGGTGCTGGCCGGCATCCGCCATTACCGCAAGGCCCTCGGCGAATACGGCGAGATGTGGTTCCACCCTGCCCCGCTGCTGGAGCGCCTGGTTGCTGCCGGCAAGACCCGCATCGAACGAATCTGAGTGCGGATCGGCCGCCCTGGGTGGCCGAACCACTCCCGAACAGGAGCAATACGATGAAAGAAAACCTCGGTTTTTCCCTGAAAGGCAAAACGCTGTTGGTCACTGGCGCCTCCAGCGGCATTGGCGCGCATCTGGCGCACGTGGCCAGCGCTGCGGGTGCGCGCGTGGTGCTGGGCGCCCGGCGTGTCGAGCGCTTGCAGCAGCTGGCAGACGAGATTCGCCAGACCGGTGGTCAAGCGCTTGCCGTGGCGTTGGACGTTACCGACCGGGACAGCGTTGAAGCAGCGTTTGATGCCGCCGAAGCTGCTTTCGATGTGGTGGACGCGGTGCTCAACAATGCCGGAATCGGCAATGGCCAGCGGGTGCTGGAGATCAGCGAGGCGGATTGGCGCGCGATGCTGTCGACCAACCTCGACGGCGTCTGGCGCGTTGCCCAGTGTGCCGCGCAACGGCTCGCCAAGGCACAGCGTCCCGGCAGCATCGTCAACATCGCCTCGATGCTCGGCCTGCGCGTGGGGACCGGCTACAGCCACTACTGCGCGGCGAAGGCCGGCGTGGTGCAACTGAGCAAATCCCTGGCGCTGGAACTGGCGCGCTACCAGATCCGCGTGAATGCGATTGCGCCGGGTTACTTCAAGACCGAAATGACCGGTGACTGGTTCGACACCGAAGGGGGCCAGGCGTACTTACGCGACACCGTGCCGATGCGGCGCCTGGGAACTTTACAGGAACTGGAAGGCCCGTTTCTCCTGCTCGCGAGCGAGGCCGGCGCCTTCATGACAGGCGCGGTGCTGGCGGTGGACGGTGGGCATCTGGTCGGCAGCCTGTAAACGCAAGCTCCCACGGATGTACTCGCTCCCCTGTAGGAGCGAGGCTTGCCCGCGAACCAGACACCGCGGTGTATCAGTAATACCGCGTCATCGTTCTTCGCCGGCAAGTCGGATCGCCGCACCGCTGGCTCCTACAGGCGAACCAGACACCGCGGTGTATCAGTAATACCGCGTTACCGTTCTTCGCCGGCAAGTCGGATCGCCGCACCGCTGGCTCCTACAGGACCTTGACCAGTGGCGGCGGGAAGTAAGTACCGTTGGCCACGCCGTCCAGCGGGCCGTAGAAACGCATCGTCAGGCGGTAGACGCTGCCCTTGGGCGTGGGAAGCCAGTTTCCCGGCGGCGCGTTCTCCGGTTTCTCGGCAGCAAAATACAGCGTTAGCGAACCATCCGCCCCGCGCTGGGGCTTGGTCTGCTCATTGAGCAGATAGCGTTTCTCAGGGTTGGGCAGCACGCGAAAAAGCACGTTGTCGACGGCAATCACCGACCAGAAATACTTGGCAAACCGGGTCGGCAAGGCGTCGGCCGGGAACGTCAGCGTATAGACGTTGTTGCCATTGAGTTCGGCCCCCGTCGAATCGCTGCCACCGCGATAGTAGAGGACCTCGGGCTTGATGTTGGCCCAGATCCCGCCATGGTTGACCAGGGTCCGAGCCAGATAGTCGAGCCCGTATTCTCCGACGACCCCCGGACGTGCCCAGCCATTTGCAGAGGTGCCATGGCCGATGAGTCGACCGGCCTTGCCGATCTGCGCGAAGGCGACGGTGCGAATGATCTTGTCGACACGCGCCCGTTCGGCAGGATCGCTGATGGCCTTGGCCACCGCGAGTGTTGTCTGTTGCAGCGGCTCCAGGCCGACGCTGAGATCCGGCTCGCTATCGAGTGCAACTGGCGCGGCATCGAAGGCTTCGACGCCGGGCAGCGTCTCCAGCTCGAAGATCGGCGTCTTGGGGATCTCTGGCAGCTTGGGACTGCCGGTGGCCGCGAGCTTGAACTGATGCTGCAGGGCAACGGCGGCATCCGGGTCGTCGCCCAGCGCCACACGCGCCAGGATCCGCGCCTGTTTGACCGGCAGATCGATGCGGCTGGTCAGGCCGTCTGGCAACTTGACCTTGGCGCCTTTGAGGCACACGGCAAAATCGCCCGACGACTGCCTGGGGAACACCCGCTCGTTGATGTTGGCGAGTGTCTCGCCCCAGCCGTTGAGAAACTGCACGGTAAAGTAGCGATCCTGGATTTTCGGCACCGAAACGATGGTGCAGCTGGACTCATCGACCGCGACCCAGGCTTCCGAGTAGGCCACATCAAGGTTGGGGTTGGGCCAATCGACTGCTCCGGGGGTGCGGTGGAGGATTTCATTCCATTTGAAACCTTCCTGGAAATCCAGTTGTTGCTGGCGCGTCACGTGCAGGCGGCCGAGCAGGTAAATGTACGAATTGGCGATGTCCTGATCGCCGGGTTGCATCTGATCTGCTGCAGAGCTGTTGCCTGCGGTGAATAGCATCATGCCGAGCAACGTTATTGTGCGGGAAAATCCTGAGCGATCCATCGTTTACTCCACCTGAACAGCGGGGGGTCTTTAGTGTTGTGCTGTTCAGTTAAGCATGAGTTTTATTTAAGAACTGGATTGGGTGTATATCCATTGCTGCGGTAACGACCACTTATGGTTTCGCCCTTACGGCGAGTCCCTTTTTCAAACGCCAAAAAGGAACCAAAAGGCTTTGCCCCACCACTCGGTGCCTCGCTAGGGCTCGGCATGCCCTCACTCCGGCATTGCTCCGTGGGTCGCCGCGATGGGCCATCCCTGGCCCAGCGCGGCTAAACCGGCGTCCTGCCGGTTTACCCACTGCGCAATGCCTGCGTTCGGCCATCGTGGTTAATGGGGCACCCAGATCAAAAGCCAAAGCGAGGCGGCCTGACAGCCGACCTGACTTTTGCAGATACCCCAATCCCCCTGTAGGAGCCAGGCTTGCCGGCGAACCAGGCGCTGCGGTGTATCTGTTGTACCGCGTTATCGTTCTTCGCCGGCAAGCCTGGCTCCTACGGGGGGAACGCGGACAGACCCGCAATCAGGTCGGCTGTCAGGCCGCCTCGCTTTTGCGTTTGATCTTGATCTGGCTTTTGATTTTCTTGCCCCCTCGAGAGGCCGAGTGGAGGTTCTGCGCAGTGGGTAAACCGGCATGGATGCCGGTTTAGCCGCGCTGGGCCATGGATGGCCCATCGCGGCGACCCACGGAGCAGGACCGGAGCGAGGGCATGCCGAGCCCTAGCGAGGCACCGAACGCCAGGGGCAAGAGCCCTTGGTTACTTGGGGCTTTTCCAAGTGACTCGCCGTAAGGGCGAAACCCTAGGTGGCCGTTACCGCAGGAATGGATATGTACACCTGAAAGAAAATGGCCGGCTATGAGGACGCCTTCGCCGGCAAGCCGGGCTCCTACAGGATTTGCGCCCGCCTTCAGGACGATACCTTGGGCGACCACCCACCCAAACCCTAGAGTCCCGAAACAAGATGCCCACCATCCACCGTAATCACCGACCCCGTCATCCAGGACGAAGCCTGCGTCGACAGCAGCAATAACGCACCATCCAGTTCCTGCGCAGTCCCAAGCCGGCGCAGGGGGATGCGCTTGATGAGGGCCGCACCCTGTGGCGTGTCCCAAGCGGCTTGCGTCATCTCGGTAGAAATGTAGCCGGGTGCGATCGCATTGACCCGAATACCATCACGGGCCCACTCGAGCGCCAGGCTCTTGGTCAGGTGCACGACGGCCGCCTTGGAAGCCGAATAGGCCGCGACCCCCGGCATCACCCGCTCCCCCTGGATCGAGGCGATGTTGACGATGATCCCGCCCTGCCCCTGGGCTTTCCATAGCCGCGCCACTTCCGTGGACACCAGCCAGACGCCGCGAAGATTGGTGGCGATGATGTCGTCGAACTCATCGATCGGCTGGGTCATCGCGGCCCCTTCATGGCCGACGCCCGCATTGTTGACCAGCACATCCAGGGGCTTGCCGGTTGCGTTGATCGTGGCGACGGCCTGCGCCACCGAGGATTGCGACGCAACGTCCAGTTCGACGACCGTCACCTGTTCGGCGCCGAGCGCCGAAAGCTCGACGGCAAGAGCCTCCAGCCGTGAGGTACGGCGCGCGCCGATCACCACCTGGGCACCGCAACTGGCCGCCAATCGGGCGAAATGATTGCCCAGCCCCGAAGACGCGCCGGTGATCAAAATCCGTTGTCCGCTGAGCATCGCACCAAGGTTCATCGCAGTTCTCCACTGTTGAGTTTGTTCGTTGTCGGGAAGGTTGAAAGCCTTACAGGGAGCGCTGCCCCAGCCATTCATCGAGTGCCGGCCACATGCGTTGTTTCGCAGCCGGCCCAGCTATCAGGCTGACATGGCCGCCCGGCAACACCAGTTCCTGCTTGTCCAACGATCCGACCTTCTCCACTAACGGTCGGGCACAGGCTGGAGGCACCAGCGAGTCGTGCTCGGCGATCACGTGCAGCAAGGGCACCTTGATGTTTGCCAGATCGATCTTGCGGCCGGAAATGTGCAAGCTGCCCTCATGCAGGCTGTTGTTCCACATCAACTCCTTGATGACCTGGCGGTAGTACTCACCGGCCAGCGGCAAGTGATCGTTGCCCCAGCCCACCATCATCCGGTGGTGCCTGACGTAGGCGTCGTTCCACATGTTGTCCCACAGCCGCAGTTGCCCGGCGATGCGGCTGGCGGGGCGCTGGAGGTCGATCGCCGCCATGATCATCTCGCCGGGGATGATCCCCACGGTATCGACCAGCTTGTCGATCTCGAAAAAACGTTGATTGGCGATGCCTCGCGACCAGCTCATCTGCGACCAGTCCACCGGCGTCGTGAAGCACAGGAGGTTCTTCAGCGGGCCGTCGACATGCAGCGCCGCATACAGGGTCGAGAGCACGCCGCCCATGCAGTAACCGGCCAAGGTCACCTGATCGACCCCGGCGTCTGCCTGTACCCGGGCCATGCAGTCGGGAATGAAGTCCAGCACGTAATCTTCAACCCGCAGCGTGCGCTCAGCCTGGGTCGGTGCATTCCAGTCCATCACATAGACGTCGTAACCGCGATCGAGGAGAAACTCGATCAGGCTCTGGCGCTCGGCAAGGTCGAAGATGTAGGCCTTGTTGGTGGGGGCCATCACCAACAGCAATGGCACCCGATACACGTCCTGGCAGGTCGGGTGATACCGATACAGGCCCAGCGTGCCCCGCCGGTGCAATAACGTCCGGGGCGTCTTGCCCATTGCGGGGCCGGGCGAACCGAGGAACTCGAGCCCCTTGAGCCGACGCTGGACCATCCGGTCGACCTCGGTACAGAGTCGGCCCGCGAGGGCGCGGACGTGACCTTGATGCGGTTGCGTTGCAGCCATCATTCAATCCTCCTTGGGCGCACGCCGGGTAGCCGGTTTAAGGGTTCGTTTCACTGTTTTCGGCGCAGGCGGCGGTGATGGCTGACGGGCGCGTGACGGCCGAGGTACAAGCGCATCATTGAGGGGCGCTGGCAGCAGTCGATCGAGCTTGTCTTCGATGCGCTGCACAGCGGTTGCCAGCGCATCGACTTCAGACCGGCTGGGCAGCTCCAGGCGGCGCAATGCACTGGCGAACGACCGGTCGAACACATGCTGGACACCCAGCGATACCTTGGAAAACTGGTTGACGGCCTTGGCGACTTCCGCCGACTCGAGCTTTCTCGCAGCCAGCGAGTTGATTTCGCCCTCGACCAGGCCGATTGCTTCACGCCAGATATGAAATGGATCAAGAATGCCCATGGCAATACTCCTGCTCAGCTTTACGCTTGTGGATAGGTCTGGTGCGCGATCCGCCGATCGAGCCGTGCGCTCAGCCGGCGGCGCATCAAAGACAAGGGCGCGCTCCAGGGCCGCAGTGCCACCCGCAGGGTGCTGGCACAAACCGGAGAAACCTGGCGCAGGAGCGTGCCGGTCCAGCGTTCGGTTGCGACCGAGACCATCAGGCTCGACGTCGACAGCTCCCCCATCGCCGCGCACAGGCGTGAGGGTTGCGCGGCTGCCCTGTCGGCAATTTCCAGCGTGCGATCCGGCGCGGGCTCGGTGCGAAAGGCACCCGCCAGTGACTCGCCGATACGTCGCAAGGCGTCACCGCCGGCGCCGATGACGGCGTCGAAATTCAGGAAGCCATGGAACTGGCCCGCGTAATGCAAAAGCTCCACCGGCACCCCGGCTGCACGCAAGCGAGCGCTATAGTCCAGCCCGTCGTCGCGGATCGGGTCGAACCCCGCACTGATGACCAGCGCCGGTGGCAAGCCCCGCATATCCTGACTGCGACGCGGGGACAGCCAAGGTTCTTCGGGATTGAGCGAATGGAGTGAGCCGGCCACAGTCTGATTGATCTGCGCCAGCAGCCTGTCCGTGATCATGAAGCCTTCGGCATTCTCTGCGAATGAAGGAAACTCCTGCACCAGGTCGGTCGCAGGATAAGCCAGCACCTGCAGGCAGAGCGCCGGTCCGCCGTTACGCAACGCTTGCTGGGCCACGGCAGCGCAGATATTGCCACCCGCCGAATCGCCGCCGATGGCCAGTCGCGAGGTATCGATACCCAGCGTCGCGCCGTTCTCGGCAATCCATTGCAGCGCTGCGAGACAATCCTCGCGCCCCGCTGCCAGATCATGCTCCGGCGCCAGTCGATAGCGCACAGCGATGCTGATGCAGTTGGCGTTGCGGGTCGTGCTGCGGCAAATCGATTCGCAGGTATCCAGGCCACCGACCACAAATCCGCCGCCGTGGCACCAAAGGAACGCAGGCAGCAGCTGATCGGTTTCATGAGGTTTGAAAATACGTAACTCGATGGGCCCGCCCGGGCCGTCGATGACCGTCTCGATCACGGTGGCGACCGGGGGCTGTTGCCCCAGGGCCAGCGAGCTCAGGCGCCAGACTTCACGCAATGCGCGCAGCGAATAGTGCTCGACCGGGCGCAGGCGCGTCGCCATGTTGAGAATGCGCAGAAAAGCCCGGGCATCGCGATCGGGACGATCCGCTCGACGCACGTGCGGCATGCCGATGACCCGAGTCCAGACTTGCTGGGTGTTCTTGCGTCTTTTTCCTGCGGGTAAACCACTTGGCGCTGTCATTCAATGTCCCTCGAATGTGTCCTGCCAACAGCCTACCCATTACTGCCTGTCCACTCTCCCCCTCACGTGGATGGGGGTGACGCCCCCCCCCTGCTCTTTTGATCAAACTGCGTATCCAGCGTAGATGTCCAGACTTCAGGCTTTCGCCTCGTCAGCCCGGGTGCCGTCCGGATCGACGGCATTGTGTATGGCCAACACCTTGCCGTCTCGCACCTCGAGAATCTGATCAGCAATGCGGATCATGGCAGGGCGATGGGATACCGCGATGACAGTGATGCCAGGGGTCAGATTTTTCAGCACCTGGCATATCTCGACCTCCGATTCCGGGTCGAGTGCACTGGTGGCTTCGTCCAGGATCAGAAGCCTGGGGCGATGGGCCAGGGCACGCGCGATGACGATACGCTGCCGTTGACCGCCCGAGAGTTTGGCACCGCGCTCGCCTACGATCGATTGCAGCCCGCCAGGACACTCCTGCACAAACTGCCATGCACCGGCCTGGCGGAGCGCGCGCTCGGCGTCGGCGGCATTCAAGGCCTTGTCTCCCAACGTGACGTTCGCCAGGACGCTATCGTGCAGCAGCAAGGTTTCTTGTGTGACATAGCCGATCATTCGGCGCCAGGCCCTCCTGTCAAGGTCATGCAAGTCACAGTCGTCTACCCTGATGCGTCCAGCCTGCGGCGCGAGCAGCGAACAGATCAGGTCGAGCACGGTGGTCTTGCCTGCACCGGAAGGACCGATCATGGTGGTGAATGAACCGACCGGAAAGTTCAGCGACACGCTGTCAAGGACCTGCCGCCCCCCGTAGCCAAAGCTGACATTGTCGAAAACGATTTGCCGCTTCAGGGAAGGCGTGCAAGTCCCTCCGACAGGTTCGGCATCGGCGATAGCGTTGTCGATCGACTCGTTGATGGCCCAGTAGGCGCTCTCCTGCGCGGCCATCCGGTGATAGCGCTGCTGCGCCTTGTGCAGCAGCCCCAGCATGCGCACCACCACGAAGATCAGCACCATCACCGAAGACAGCGGCATACCGCCGATGACCAGCCCCGCGTAGAGACCCGCCGCGGCAAGGATCGCAAGCATGGGTTCCTGCAGGGCCCTCAGTGTTTCGCGGCTCATCACTTCGCGTTCCAGTGCCGTGTTCAGCTCGCCGGCGTGACCGCGCAGCAAAGAATCGGCGATGTCATCGCGGGCCATGGCTTTGAGCGGTTTCACCGAAGCAAGCGTGTCTGTCAGGTAGACCAGCAGCTCGCGCATCAGTCGGGTCTGGCTTTTGCCCACCCGCCGCGATGTCTTTACCAGTCCCCGCACAGCCACCAGCAGCACAAAGCCGATCAGCAATGACAGGATCGCCGCCTGCCAGGAGACAAAAAGCGCAATGATCGCGTAGGCCGCGGCCTGGATACCCAGCGCCAGCATATTGGCCGCGTGCTCATAGGCGGTGGAAGCGCGGTAGGCTTCGGTTGCCACGGCGTTGGCCAGCGCTCCGGCGGGTTGGCGTAGATAATATTCCCAGCGGCTGCCCAACGACGCCTTGATCAGGTCAATACGCAGGTCGGTTGCCACATGCGCCACGGTGTAGCCGACCTGTCGATTGCCCAGCAATATCAGCAGGTTACTCAGCGTCATGCCCACGACGATGATCACCAGCATGTTCGCGATCGTGGGTTCCAGGCCTATCGAGTCCATGATCGCGAAGACCTGGACCGCCAGCTTTGAATGGGGCTGGTCCTCAAGCACGGCCGATATCAGGGGCAGCATTGCGCTCAGGCTGACGCTTTCAACCACCCCTGCCAACAGCAGACTCAGGAGCATCAGCACGGTGCGGGCCGGATAGGAGCGGCCAAAGGCAAAAATAATCCGCATGACTGTCGTTCACTATGACGTAGGTAAAGATTAGCTCACCGACAGCTCGCGACACTCATCAAGCGCCCGCTGTGACCAGGCCCATCGGGCCACGCAGTGAAGCGAAGGCCTCGATGATCCGGTCTATTTGTTCAGGTGTATGGGCTGCACTGACGCTGCAACGCACCAGGGTGACGGCGCCGGGTGTCGCGGGAGGAAGGACCAGATTGACATAGACGCCCCTCTCCATCAGCCCCCGCCAGACGGCCAGGCCCTCGTGAGGCGACTTCAGCATGACGGCAATCACGGGGCTGGCCTGCGGCCCCAACTGGTAGCCTGACTCTGCCAAACCTTGATAAAGCCGCCGGGCGTTCGACCACAGCTGATGCCGCAGCTCCGGGCGTTCCTTGATGGCCGCAAGCGCCGATCTTACCGAGGCAATCGCCGAGGGGGCGGGTGAAGCGGTAAAAATATAGGGTCTGCTGGCGTAGCGAAGCAGGTCCATTTGCCCGTCATGACAGGCGGCGAATCCGCCGACGGCGCCCAGGCTCTTGCTGAACGTGCCCAACAGGATGTCCACCTCCGAGTCCACGCCCAACTCCTCGGCCAGCCCTCGCCCGTTGGCCCCCAGGACGCCAAAGGAATGCGCCTCGTCAACCAGCAGGTAACCGCCGAGGCGACGCTTGACCTCGACTATTTCCCTGAGCGGAGCCTGGTCACCGAGCATGCTGTAGATCCCTTCCACCAGGATGATCGCTTCCCGCGCGCGGTCGCCGAGGCGGACCATGCGCCGTTCCAGATCAGCGACATCGTTATGGCGAAAACGGATGATCTCCGCACCTCCCAGCTTGCAGGCGTCGTAGATGCTCGCGTGGCAGTCGGCGTCAAGCAGCACCACCTCGCGCGCACCCGCCAGCGTTCCGATGACGCCCAGGTTGGCGACATACCCGGTCGAGAACACAATGACGGAACGCCGCCCCAGGAAATCAACCAGTTCGTCCTCCAGCGCGCTGTGCCCGGCATAACTGCCGTTGGCCATGCGAGAGCCGGTGGTGCCGGTGCCTTCAAGCTCCAGTGAGCGCTGCGCCGCCTTGATGCTATCGGGGTCGAACGTCAGCCCGAGATAATTATTGGTGCCGGCCAGAATGACCCTTTGCCCCTGAATACAGCCCTCGGTTGGGGAATACATCTCATCGATGCGAATTCCAAAAGGATGGATCTGTGAGTCACAGAGACTGGCGCGCTCGGCGGCCAGCTTGCCGAACTTGTCAAAGAGTCCCATTGGCGTGCTCCATCAGGTTGAGAATGGCGTCAGCCAACTGCTTAGGTGTGCGCACATCCATCAGGATATTGAGATGGATCGAGATGTCGAACTCGTCTTCCAGTTCCATCAGCATGTCCATCACCTTGATCGATTCCATTCCCAGGTCCTGGGCCAGGTCGGTATTGGGGTTGATTGGCGTTCCTGGAGGTGCGAACCGCACGATGAGCATCATCACCCTTTCGAGTATCGTTTCTTGTGTGATCATCGAAGGTCTCCTTGGGTTCAGTGGCTCTTCGCGCGTTCAAAACAGGTGATTGCGCAACGCTTGCGGTAACAGAATCCGGGGCTCCCAGCCCAATGTCGCGCTAATGCGGGCATTGCTGCAAGTCCAGTCAGGGTGCATCAGTTCATTGACCTTACCGGGGGTCAGCATAGGCGCCTGCCGGGTGAAACGAGACAGCACCAGGTTAGCCCGTGCGATTGCTTTCAATACCGAGGCAGGCACTACCGCTTGCCGTACCGGCGCATTGCGGATGTCGGTGGCGATGCTGGCCAGGCTTGCCCAGTCGTACCCCTGCACCCGGCCGTCACATAACTCAAAGGTCTGCGATTGCACGACAGGTGAATCCAGCCACTGCATGACGGCACTGACCAAATCGTCCACGTGGAGAAAGCTGAACTGTGAATCGTCTCGACCGAGGGTCACCAGCCAGCCGCGTAGAAGCCACTCGAACACCGGACGCAACTCGCGATCGCCCGGTCCATACACGGCGGTCGGCCTGAAAATACACACGGGGATCGCCCCGGCAGCGGCCTTGACCTGCCGTTCACCTTCGAGTTTGGAAGCGGCGTACCAGGACAATGTCGGATGCCTGGCGGCAAGGGACGAAATCAACAGGAAACGCTCGCAACTGCCACCCAGCCGCGTCGCCTCCATCAAGCGCTTGCTGCCCTGCACATTGACCGCGTCGAAGTCTCGGGCATTCCTGCCCCGGACCTTGCCTGCGCAATGAATGACGGCATCCGCCCCCTTGGTGAGCTCGGCGAGGGCCTGCCGGTCTTCCAGTGTTCCCCTGATCCACGTTGTTCCATCCTCTGCCGTTCCTCCCCTGGTGCGAGCCAAGGCACGGACCTCCACACCACGGGTGACGAGTCGTTCGCGTAGGACACTGCCTATGAAGCCAGTCGCGCCAGTGAGCGAAACAACGCGAGCACTCACGTCTCCTCCAGTGCCGGATAAGGAAGGTCGGTGTTCGCCTGGGCCATGAATCGTTCCAGGGCTTCGGCACGGGAAGGTTTGCCCGAGGAGGTTCGAGGCAGCGAGTGAGGCGGTACAAGGTGCACGTCAGTAGCCAGGCCGAACTCACTGATGATCTTCGCGACCAGGGTACGGACCAGGCGTTCGCGAATTTCCGGTTCACGGATGCGACATTGAACCTGGACCACCACCTGAGGCTCATCATCGCCGGGCACGACAAATACGATGGCATCGCCCGGTCTCAGTTCGGCTTCGGACTCCACCAGGTATTCGATATCCTGCGGCCAGATGTTTCTACCGCGGACAATCAGCAAATCCTTGCGCCGTCCGGTGATATGGAGTTCGCCTCGGGACAGGTACCCCAGGTCGCCGGTGTCCAGCCAGTCGGCTTTCAAGGCCATCTGCGTGCTTGGCGAGTCATTGAAATATCCTGACATTACGCTGGGACCCTGAACGAATATATGCCCCACTTCCCGCTCCGCCAGCACCAGCCCCGCAGCATTGCGGATTTCCACACAATGACCGGGCAAAGGGGCGCCACAGTTGGTAAAGGTGCAGGTTGCCGAATCATCGGCCGTGCACACCTGCGCCCTGAACTGATGCTCCAATACCTGGCGAACCACATGATCCACCTGCACCCCTACCCCGCGGCGGGCAAAGCTGACGGCAAGTGTGCTTTCCGCCAGACCGTAGCAAGGCGTGAAGGCGGCCGGATCGAATCCGGTATCAAGAAAACAATTGGCGAAACGGCTTAACACCGATGCCCGAATCGGTTCTGCACCGATCCCCGCGACACGCCAACAGCGGAGATCCAGCGCAGCTTTTTCCAGGTCCCGGACTCGCCGGGTACACAGGTCATAGCCAAACGGCGGAGATACCGAGACAGTCACCCGATTCTGGCTGATAAGCTTGAGCCATTGCCCGGGCCGGGTGGCAAAATCCCGGGTGTGCAAGTAGTCGACAGTCAGTTGCGCTGCCATAGGCGCCAAGACAAAACCCACCAGCCCCATGTCATGATAAAAGGGCAACCAGGAGGCACATCGGTCCCCTGCGCGAACACCGACACCGTCCACGACGATGCCCCTGATGTTGGCCATCACCGCACGCTGGGTAATGATCACGCCACGAGGAAAGCGGGTACTGCCGGACGTGTATTGCAAGTAGGCGATGTCCTCCGGCAAGACGCTGGGAAGCGCCTGCACCGCAGGCAATTCGCCCAATTTCTGAACAGACCCGACGAACACCTGGCGGGTGTCCCCCAGCGCTTCGCGGATATAGGGAAGCCATTCCTCCAACCCTAAAACGGCCGCGGGTGTGCAGTTGGCGAACAGCCCTTTCAACTTGTCCACGTAAGGACGATGGCTTCCCAGGCTGGACGGAACCAGAAGCGGAACGGCGATCAGGCCGGCGTATTGGCAGGCAAAAAAGGACTCGATAAAGCTGGGGTGCGTATCGGCGATCAGCGCGACCCGATCGCCTTTCTTCAACTTGAGCCCAAGTAGCCGCTGTGCAATCGCGACCGCATTACTTCTGAGCGTCGCGTATTCGAGCGCTGCATCCAAGTGGCAATGCCTGTCGTAGAAGTTCAAGCCGGTATGACCTGAAGCGGCATAATCGAGTGCTTCCACCAGCGTGGAAAAGTCCGCTAGACGTTGGGTGAGTGCCTGGTTTGAAAGGGTCGCAGACATAACAAAACACCCATCCATTTAGCCAAGTAAGGACAAGTCAAATAGCGGAATGATCACCTGCGCCAGTAAAACACGTGCCGTTCTACTGCCCTCAAAACCGTTTCCATGGGGTCCTGGCCCCAGGATATCCGGCTTAGCCTTTTCAATTAATTACAAAGCCTAACGCAATACTAATCGGCATCTGGGTGAGCGCAAATTTTTTCCCGGGTGAGCGACGACCGGCGAGTTTCGAGCATCGCAATAGCACCTCGTTCTCAAACACGACGATTGTCGCAAAGTGCGTTGATTACTAAGCGCTTACTGAAGCACAGGCACCTATATTTGCTGCACGCGCACCGTGCGCCAATACTTCAGCTACGCTCTGCCAGGCACTAAGAAAGAGATGCGAGTTCAACTGCTATGGACTTTTGTGGCCAATGATGATCAATAAGAAGTTGCCAATCATTACGCGCCCTGTCCTCTCACGCCTGGATCTCGAGACATTCATCAGTTTCCCGGGGACCCTGTATCGCAACGATCCTTGCTGGATCGAACCTATCCATTACGAGCGCCATGAACTCCTTTCTGCAAAGAATCCGGCATCCCCTCATCTGACATGGCAGGCGTGGCTGGCCTGGTCGGGAACTGAAGTCGTGGGGCGTATCACCGCACAGGTCGACACCCTTCACCGGCAATTGCACGGCGACGATTCGGGGCACTTCGGGATGCTGGAAGCCGTGGACGACCCCGCTGTTTTCGACAGCCTGTTCGCGGCGGCAGAGGCCTGGCTGCGTGAACGTGGCGCTGCACGCATCACAGGCCCCTTCAACCTGACCATCAACCAGGAAAGCGGGCTGCTGGTGGAGGGATTCGATCATCCCCCGTCCGCCATGATGGGACACGGACAGCGTTTTTATGACCAAAGGCTCGCTGCCCTGGGCTACCGGCAAGCCAAGGATCTGCTCGCCTACTGGATGCGCACCGACCAATTGCATTTCCCACCGGCCTTGTCGGCGATGATGGCGCGCGAGCGCAAACGCGTGGTGATCAGGCCCCTGGCCCCCCGTCAGTTCCGGCGAGACATGCGCATTCTGCGAGAAATTTTCAATGACGCCTGGAGCCGTAACTGGGGTTTCGTACCCTTCACCGAATCCGAATTCTACGAGCTTGGCAGCCAATTGCGGCTACTGGTCCCCAAAGACCTGCTGTACATCGCCGAAGTCGACGGCGAACCCTGCGCGTTTATCGTGGCCATGCCGAACATCAACGAGGCGATCGCCTCGCTCAACGGGCGCTTGCTGCCCTTTGGCTGGCTGCGGCTGCTGTGGCGGCTCTATGTCAAGGGCCCGCGGACTGCACGCGTGCCCCTGATGGGCGTCAAGCAGACTTACCAATTCAGCCGATTGGGGCCTGCACTCGCCTTGCTATTGATCGAAGCGCTCAAGCCACCCTTCGTTAAACGCGGCATAGAAGCCCTGGAAATGTCCTGGATCCTGGAATCGAATGCGGTCATGCGCAAGATTCTCGATCAAATCGGTGCCACCTCCTACAAGCGCTACCGGATCTATGAAAAACGAATTTGAGGTCCGTCAGTTCACCGCTTTGGTCCTGGCGGCTGACAGGGGCCCGGCCGATCCCGTTGCCGCCATGGCCGGGACTTGCTGCAAGGCATTGGCACCGGTGGCGGGTGTACCCATGGTCCGTCGCGTAGTCGAGGCGTTGGCAGCCACTGACCGTATCGACCGAATCGTGCTCGTGGGCCCTGCGCGCAATTTACTGGCGCAAGATGCCTCGATGACACGACTGCTGGACACCGCCACAGTCAGTTGGCTGGAACCCGCCAGCTCCCCTAGTGCCAGCGCGGCGCTGGCGCTGGCGCGCCAACCGGCAGACAGCCCCGTGTTGGTGACTACAGCGGACCATGCGCTGCTCTGCCGGGAGATGGTCGACTATTTTCTACAACAAGCGACTGCAAGCGGCCATGACTTTGTGGTGGCGGTGACACCACTGGACACCGTGCTGGCTCGTTTTCCAGGCACCCGCCGCACCGGCATCCGGCTGCGCGGTGGCCCGTATTGCGGCAGCAACCTGTTCGCCTTCATGACAGACGATGCTCGACGCCTCGCCAGCTTCTGGCAACGGGTCGAAAACGATCGCAAGCATCCCAGGCGGGTCGTCGCCGGCGCTCTGGGCTTTGCGGGAATACTGCGCTATCTGTTGGGTCGGTTGACCCTGGAACAAGCGCTGCAACAGCTTTCCGACAGGTTGGGAGTGAGTCTCGGGGCGGTGATCATGCCCTTCGCGGAGGCCGCCATCGATGTCGATTCACCGCTGGATTATCAAATGGTGGAGAGGTTTCATGCCCAGAGAAATCAGTCGATACCGAACGATACCTGATGGATCTGG
The DNA here is from genome assembly GCF_028471945.1 of Pseudomonas sp. WJP1. NCBI lineage: Bacteria > Pseudomonadati > Pseudomonadota > Gammaproteobacteria > Pseudomonadales > Pseudomonadaceae > Pseudomonas > Pseudomonas sp. WJP1. The sequence goes on along the minus strand of NZ_CP110128.1, from coordinate 3,040,568 downwards.
ACGGCAGGAATGCCCGATCGCGCGAGCACGGTCCGGGCACGGCGCAAGGTCAGGATCCAGGACATGTTCCTGATCGAACGGTACGTGATCGCCGAGATCCGCCGGCCGGTGATCGTCATGGTCAGCATCCTGGTGTTTATCTTTGCCAGTTATTCCGCAGAGCGCTATCTCGCTGACGCCGTCGAGGGAACGCTCGCGATGCAAGACGTGCTGGAGATGGTGTTCTACAAGGTCCTGATTGCCCTCGAAATGCTGGTGCCGGTGGCTTTATATGCCTCGGTGACCCTGGCGGTCGGACGCCTGTGCCATGATTCGGAGATCATCGCGATAGCGGCTTCGGGTGCAAGCCCGCTACGGATCTACCGGGCTGTCCTGCTGCTGGCCATACCGGTCTCGCTGGCGGTGGCGATGCTTTCGCTCTATGGGCGCCCCTGGGCTTATACGCAGGCCTATGTACTGGAACAGCAATCACGAACGGACCTGGACGTCAATCATCTGCAAGCGCAGCGATTCAACCTGAACAACGACAACGGCAGGATGATTCTGGCGGAACGGATCGACCGGACCGATGGCCGGCTCCACGATGTGCTGATCTATGATCCGGGTGACTCGAAAACCCGTGTATTTCGCGCCGAACAAGCGCGCATCCTCGATCCGGATCCAGACGATCCGATCGTGGAGCTTACGCAAGGCCATTCCTATTTGCTCAAGCACAGTGCTTCACGGGACATTTCGGAAAAGTTCGAGCACATGCGACTGCACTTGCTGCCCATCGAACGGGCCGCCGAAGGTAAGCGCAAGGCGGCTCCCAACGACGTGTTGAAGGCTTCCAGCGCGCCTTCGGACAAGGCCGAATTGCAATGGCGCCAGACGCGGGGCGTAAGCGCTACGATACTTGCACTGCTCGCCATTCCGTTGAGCCGCACCCGCCCCCGGCAGGGACGATTCGCGACCCTGCTGCCCGTGACCGCGGTCTTCGCCTTGATCTACTACGCAGCGGACATCTGCAAGACGATGGTGGGCAACAGCACCCTGCCCTTGTATCCGGGTTTGTGGACCGTACCGTTGCTGATGAGCCTGGCCCTCCTGGTTTTCCTGGCGCGTGACCTGGCAAATTTTCGGTTCGGCTACCGATGAAAATCCTCGATCGCTACATTACCCGCCATGTTTTCTTCGGTTTCGCGGCGGCGGCAGCGCTGCTGCTACCGTTGTTCAGTACGCTCGACCTGGTGGGTGAACTTGACGACGTGGAGCCTGGCGGGTACCGGTTGAGCCAGGCCATCGAAGTCGTGTTCCTGACGCTGCCACGCCGCGTGGTCGAGCTTGGCCCCTTTATCGCCCTGCTTGGCGGCATTGCCGCGCTGGGTCAATTGTCAGCCACCCGGGAACTGACGGTCATGCGCGCCACCGGGCTGTCGATTGCCCGGATCGGGTTCACGGCGACGCTGGCCGGCCTCGCTTTGGCGCTGTCATGGGCGGCGCTGGATGAATGGGTGGCCTCTCCCCTGCAGCAAAATGGCCTGGAACTGCGCAACGAAGCGATCGCCGCCGGCGCGCAGGCCAGCAACGATCAAGGCAGTGTATGGGCTCGACAGGACGATCAGATCGTACGTATTGGCAATCTTGCGCACAAACGGTTGCCGGTCAATATCGAGATTTTCAGGTTCGACAATGAGCGTTCACTGGTTTCCTACATCTTTGCAGAGTCGGCGGACATACTGGAAGCAGGCCAATGGCGTTTGAACAAGGTCCAGGTGAAACAGTGGGACCAGGGCGCTGAAACGACGCAACAACTCGATCATATGCCTTGGCACTCGATTTTTGGCGGAGCACGGTTGGGCGAGATCACGCTGCCGACCGAAAGCCTGTCGGCTCGCCAGCTCTATCGCTACATCGCGTACCTCAAGGGCTCCGGCCAGCCCTCGGCGCAATACGAAATGGCGATGTGGCAAAAGCTCGGGCGCCCGATCCTGACCCTGGCGATGATCCTGTTCGCCATCCCGTTTGCCTTTGCACAACCGCGTTCGCCCAACCTGGGTGCACGGCTGGCCTTGGGTGCGTTGGTCGGGTTAATGGTCTATGTCAGTAATCAGATCATCGTAAACCTCGGTCTACTGCTAAAAATGAACATCCTGATCACTACGTTGGGGCCGGCACTGGTCTTGCTCGCCGTGGCTATCGTGATGGTGGGGTATCTCGACCGGGGCAGTCATTGAAACCGTCATGCTGTTCAATGGACAGGGCGTTGGCGCCCGCTCCTTCAATCAACGTGATTCGGCACAGGCACAACCATGAAGACTCCCGTTTACCTGATCTGTAGCTGCCCGGTTCGGCTGTGGGGCCTGACTTCCAGGGAGCGAGTGGGCCGTATGCTCGCAAAGTTTCCCGACGCCTATCTGTGCAACGCGCACGATCCGTTGCCGGCCCAGGGCGAGGTCGTCCTGCTGCGCGAGGATTACCTTTACGATGACCGCGTGCTCCAGGGGCTGCTGGCAACACCTGAGGTCGCGCTACAGGACCCGCGGACCGGTGCCATCGTCGCGGCCCACACCCATGTCGAACGCCTCGCACACTCGCCCAGCCTGGACAGCGACGCCGTCGCCGGATTACGCAAAGTGGTTCCCGGCACCGTGGCCACCGCGATGCAGACACAACTGCGCAAATTCGATCCGCCGTGGGTCGCGCAAATCACCGCCGCCAATCAGGCTCATCTTGAGAAGTCGCTGTTCAACGGTTCCTACAAAGGCGTCACCGACTTCATCACCCGGGCGATCTGGCCTGTCCCGGCTCGCTGGGCCACCGTCTGGTGCGTGCGGCGGGGCCTCAGTCCCAATCAGGTGACTGCGGCAAGCTATGTCCTGGCCATCGCCGCAGGCTTTCTGTTCTGGCATGGACTATTTGGTGCTGGCCTGCTGGCTGGCTGGTTGATGACGTTCCTGGATACGGTGGATGGCAAGCTGGCACGCGTCACCGTGACCTCCACTCGCTTCGGAAACATTTTCGACCATGGCCTGGACCTGATTCACCCGCCGCTCTGGTATATCGCGTGGGGATTGGGCTATGAGGCCACCTGGGACTCGGACATACCCCTCGACCCGGTGCTCTGGGCCATTTGCCTGGGCTATGTCGCGGGTCGGCTGTGCGAAGCTGCGTTCAAGTTCGCTGCGCCTTTTTCGCTGTTTCTCTGGCGCCCGTTCGACTCACTCAACAGGCTGGTCACCGCGCGGCGTAATCCCAATTTGCTCATATTGACCTGCTTATGGGCGGTGGATGCCCATGACACGGCGTTGATTTGGGTGGCCGTCTGGACCTGCCTCTCGACGCTGATCCTGGGGGTTCGCTCAATGTCCGCCATTGTCTTGAAGCACCGGGGACAGCCGCCCCAGCCCTGGCTTAGCCGCATCGACATGGCCGCCGAACGCGACCGCTTGATCGTGCGGATGTTCGCGCCCCGCTCGGGCCTCAATGATGCATGAAGCCTGCGCGCGGCCCGGGAAAGTCGCGATTGTGCTCAATCCTTGCAGCGGCACCCTGCGACGCGCCTTGCCCAGGTTCCGCCTGCTCGCTCGCAACGTACCCGGTGCGGTCATGCTCGAAGCGACCACGTCCCAGGAGATCGCCCATGCCGTGTGCCATTTCCAGCTGAGGGAAAGTGACCTGTTGGTGATCCTGGGCGGCGACGGAACCCTGCAAGCCGCCCTATCCATTCTGCTGGGTCGCGAGCCTGCAGGCCTACCCACCGTTCTGGTTATTCCGGGCGGCACCACTAACATGAGTGCGATCGATCTGGGCGCGCGCCTGAGCGCCGAAAAGGCCCTGAGGAGCTTATCCGCCTGGCTCGCCGGGAATTGCGCCGCGCCAAAAATCGTATCGCGCGCGGCGCTTCGGGTGGATGGCTCGCTGTACCAAGGGCCGCGATTCGGAATGTTCTTCGCCATTGGTGCTGTTGTGAACGGCGTGCGCTACTACCATCGGGAGCTGCGGCCCAAGCGCGTACCCGGGGCACTGGGGCCGTTGCTGGCTTTCGGCCGAATGCTGCTCTCAGCGCTGAGAAAATTGCCACACGATCTATTCCCGGCATTGCCTGCTCGCCTGGACACCCATCGCGGCGTCTGGGAAGGCGACTGGCTGTTGGTGTTTGCCACGACCCTGAACAGGCTCCTGGCCGGGAGCAGGCCTTATTGGGGCACCGAACAGCAGCCTGTTCATTTAACCGCCATTGCGCATCGACCCAGGCGACTGGCCCTCATCCTGCCGTTCCTGCTCCGGGGGCGGGCCTGCTCGATGATCAAAGAGCAGGATGGTTACTACAGCCACAATTTCACCCGGATGGATCTCGGTGGTGCCGACGAGTACGTGCTGGACGGGGAAATTTTTGCAGCACAGGGCACGATCACGCTCGCCGCCACGGACCCGATCCGCTTCATGACCTTTTAGGACAATTGAGATCCCATGCGAGCCACTGATTCTCCCCCGCCCCCAGCGGACCTGCTCGAACTGGTCAGGGAGCAATGCGCGCAGCCGATGCCCGGCGAGCTGGACAGGATTGTCCAGGCATTGCACATACGCCTGGGTGACGCATTGGTGGCGCTGCTGGTCTACGGTTCATGCCTGCGCAACGGCGACCTCACCGATGGCATTGTCGACTTTTATGCGCTGGTCGACAGCTACGCTCACGCTCATCCAAAGCGCGTGCAGCAACTCGCCAATGCTTGGCTCCCTCCCACTGTGATCCTCGTCAGGACGCCTGCGCCCGATGGGCAAATACTCCATGCCAAATGCGCCCTCCTGTCGCTGCAGGACTTCGAGGTGGGTACCCGTTCGTGGTTTCAAAGCTACCTCTGGGCCCGTTTCGCCCAGCCCTGCCGACTCGTTTATTTCAAGGACGAGGATACGCAGGGGCGTATCCATCTCGCATTGGCTCAAGCCGTGGTGACGCTGATGGGCCACTGCGTCGCCAATCTACCGGATCGATTCGACAGCTACACACTATGGGTTAGGGCACTGTCGCTGACATACGGGGCCGAGCTGCGCCCCGAATCAGCCGATCGCCCCGGGCAGCTCGTCAGGCATGACAGGACCTATTATTCGCGCATTACCCGAGCCGCCGCGCCTGCTGTGAAGCACTTGGCAAGCTGTGCGGGCGAAGAGGATAGTTATCGCAACCTTAGCCCCGCCGCAACGCGTCGAGATAATGAGCGAGCGTGGAGATTAAGGCGGGTTCAGGGGAGAACCTTGAACGTAGCGCGGCTGGTCAAATCCTTCTTCACCTTCGAAAACGGTGTCGACTACCTGATCTGGAAGCTGGAGCGCCACTTGGGTGAATCCGTCGTCGTGACCCACAGGTTGCGCCGCTTCCCCCTGATCTTCGGTTGGCCGCTGCTCTGGCGACTGCTGAAAAACCGCCGGTTACGCTGATGAAGTCGCTCCTTGCCAACGCGAACCACAGAGGCAACCCATGAACAGAGGCGAAGATCGCCCCAGCGCCCGATCTCCAAAGCGCATGCATCAGCCCAGCGTGGCGCTCGGGTTGTGGATTATCAAGCGCCTGGAAAAAGTCGTCCTGCGCAGCCGAGCCCTGTCGGGTATAGAGGATTACCAGCCACGATGACCCGTCTCCTGCATATTTCCGATACGCATTTCGGCACGGAACAGCCCCCCGTCATGCAAGCCTTCGAAACGCACGTCAAGGCTCACGGTGCCGACCTGGTCCTTTTCTCAGGGGACATCACGCAGCGCGCCAGGCGTGAGCAATTCGCCTCGGCGCAGGCATTCATCAAGCGCATCAAGGACTACGGAGTACCGCAAGTCCTGACGATACCCGGCAACCACGATATTCCCATGTACAACCTGTTCGCGCGGATTTTTGCACCCTATGGGAATTATTACCGGTACATCGACAGCAATCTCGCGCCCATCTTCGAGAATGACGATGCCCTGATCATCTGCTTGAACACGACACACCCTAAACGGCGCAAAGCGGGCAAGGTTACGGCCCGGCAAGTCGAGGAAGTGGCTGAGCGGCTACAGAAATGCGATCCGCAAAAACTGCGCATCGTCGTCGCTCATCAACCGTTCGGCTCAATCGTCGCCAGCGACCGACGCAACCTGCAGATCGGCGCCAGGGCTGCATTGGAACGCTGGGCCTCGGCAGGGCTCGACCTGGTGATGGGGGGGCACATTCATCTTCCCTATGTGCTGGCACTCAGCACGCAATATGCCGGACTGTCCAAGGAAATCTGGGGGGTTCAGGCGGGAACCACGCTCTCGTCACGTCTACGCGGCAATGCGCCCAATTCGTTCAACCGACTCTATCTGGATAAACGAACCCGGCACGTCAGCATCGAACGCTGGGAGTATTCTGTCTCCCGCAGCGCGTTTGAACGCAGCGTCGAATCTCATTGTGACTGTCGGCTGTCTACGGTTGTGAGCCCAATCGATTGAAGGGGCTTGAAGTTCCCACGTCAGGAGCGCTCGTTCTCGCCCTGAACGCAGGAGGTTTCTGTGCCACGCTTGCGGTCTACCCAGGGCCTGACCAGCACTTGTGCTGCCCTGAGGTCGGCAGGATAGTCCAACTCAACCCAGCCCAACCCTTCGATTGACTGCGCGAAAACCTGTCCAGTAGTCCCTGCAAGATGATCGATGATGCTCAAATACCACATTTGCAGGGCTTCAGGACGGCGCATGCTTTCTTCCAGCGCACTTCGAAACAGCGGCCCTCCTCCCGTCTGGAAATGCATCATGCCAATAGACTCCCCGTCGACATAATCGAGCGGGATCTGTTTACTGATGGCGCTGATTCGATCACCGACGAGTTGAACTTTCATATCGTCGCTGTCGTAAGCCGGTTTCCTGTCGACCGCGAGTGTAATTGCCCTGGCAGGCGCATCAAGTAGACGCTCCAGGACTGGCTGGTCGAATAGTGTATCGCCATTTAGCAGGATGAAATCGTCATGCATTATCTGGCGAGCCATCCAGCAACTGGCCAGGTTATCGGCAACTTCAAAGAACGGGTTGTAAATCGTAGAAATGACACCTGGCCCGTAACGTTCGTTCAACACCCGCTCGACCTGCTCTGCACCATAACCGATCACCGCGGTTATCCGGCTTATCCCGGCGGCCATCAGCGCATCAATCTGCCATTCTATGACCCGCTGCCCACCCACCTCGATCAGGCACTTGGGGCTGTTCGTCGTATAGGGAAGAAGCCGTCGTCCTTGTCCGGCGCTCAACAAGATTGCTGCAGTACGGGTGCGTTGTTCGAATAGACCCATTTGTCCCGGGCTCCTGTTTAAGGATTTGAACTAGCAGGACCTGCGATCATTTAAAGACTTGCTTGCTAGACTAGAACAATCCATTCGCTCAGTTAAACCTTTCGACACCCGCCCATCGCCTCGACTGAAAAAAACACCACTCGGAAACTTTATCCTCGACTCTCGTATTTCGCTCTATGCTTGGGTGGTTAATTTTCCGAGGACACGCCCATGCGCTTGGAGGGTTCAGCACAGTCATCCTCAAGCATCGACACCCGCGATCCCGTCGCCGAAGCGAACACTGGGGATCAGGTGGCGATCCCCCGCATCGAGCCGATCGTCCTGGCAGCCCGAGCCGGTGCCCCGCAGGCACCCGCCGTGCGCATATTCCTGGGTACCGAACCTGCGCAGTACCGTGCCGAGCGCATGTTCGTCTATGCGCTGGAGCAGGTGCGAAACCCGGACCGTCGTTATGAAATTTACCGGATGACGGGCCTGCCCGGTTTCGACCAGGCGGGCTGGCGTACCGGCTTCACCAATTACCGCTTCGCTATCCCGGACCTGGCTGGGCGCCACGGTCGCGCGCTCTATAATGACGTCGATCAGATCTACACCGCCGACCCGGCCCCGCTGTTCGACCAACCGATGGGCGAGCACGGCTATCTGGCGCTCGCGCCCAGAGAGACCGCCGTCATGCTCATCGACTGCGAGCGGATGCACCGCTGCTGGAACATGAAAGCTGCCACCACGACCAGTAAAAAGAAACTGCACGCGCTTGCAGCCGAGATACCGGGCTGCTTCGGGATACTGGATGCGATTTGGCACGCACGGGACCTGGAATACAAACACGGCGAGTCCCGGTTGTTGCATTACACGACGCTGCATCTGCAGCCCTGGAGACCGCTGCCCGCGCAATACAGCTATCAGATCCATCCCTACGGCGAAATTTTTCTCAGCCTTGAGGAAGCGGCAGACGCTGCCGGGTATGAGCTCTACACGGCCGCACAACCCAGTCCCCGATTCGTCCACGCCAGCCAGGAAATCACCACGCAACCGGCGCTTATCCCGGAAGATGTCAAACTGCTCAGTCACAAGCTGCAGTGTGCGAAGCTCGGGCTGATCGGACCATGGCAACAAGCGCAGGCACACGGCCCAACAGTCAGGCAGTTCGATATTGAGCAGCTTCGCCAGGTCGATCTACCCCCTCAGGATTTCATCGCGGCCCATGGCCTTGAAAAGCTGGCGCCGCAAGACCTGCCCTGGGTCATCGATCGCCTGTTCAGCCTGGCCACCCGATTGCTTTACATCAAGGCAAGGCTCAGTGGCGATGGTTCGATGATCAGCTCTGTCAGCGGCTGGCGCCGACTCCTGCGGCGCATCGCGCGGCGCTATCCGGATCGTTGCTGGCAGCTCGATTGCGAGGATGAGAAGGGTCGCACGCAGCGCTTTGTCGCGGACTATGCGTTGCGGCGCAAGACGGCCGACAGCCCCAAGGTCTGGGTGCTGCTGAGCAATCATGCAGGTGACAATGCACAGCTGATGGCCATGGCCGACGCGTTGGGCTGGCCTTACGAATGCAAACGCATCACCATCCCACCTCGCCCTTATCTGCTCGACGCCCTGCTGGGCACCTGGTTGCCCAGACGGCCAGTACCGGGCCTGAGCGCACCCTGGCCAGACATGGTCCTGAGTGCGGGACGGCGTTGCGCCCAGATTGCCCAGTGGATCAAGCATCGCTCCAAGGACACGACACGACTGGTCCATGTGGGACGTGCCCAGGTCCCCTTGTGGCGCTTCGACCTGGTGTTGTCGACGCCGCAATATGGGCTTGCCCTGGCGGACAACGTAGTGGACCTCCCTGCCCCGTACATGAACCCGCGCACGCTGGATCAGGCGCAACTGGAGCTATGGCGACAGCGCTTCACTTCACTGCCGCGCCCCTGGATCGCCGTCCTCGTGGGCGCAAGCGCCGCACCTTATTGCATGGACGCCGATGCTGAGGTTCGACTCGGCCGTGAAGCCAATGCCGCGGTCAAGGCCCTGGGCGGCTCGATTCTGTTATCGACCAGTCCGCGCTCATCGGCAACGACCACCGATGCGGTGCTGACTGCCATTGACGTTCCATGCTGGGCGTATCGATTCGGTGAGACGCCAGACAATCCCTATCCTGCATTTCTCGCGCTGGCGGATGGATTTATCGTCACCGGCGACAGCCTTTCAATGCTGACAGAGGCCTGCATGACCGGACGTCCGGTCGCGGTATTTCCGTTGCCCATCCAACGCAAGGGCAAAGCCCGGCTTCGCCATGCTCTGGAGCAACGACTGGGGGTCATTGACCGCACAACGGGAGTACGTGGCACACCCAAGCAACAGGAAGGCTTCAGCAGATTCTATTTCAAACTCGTGTCGGGCGGACTGATAAGGCGGGAGCGGCAATTCGAGCAGGCGCATATCGCGCTTGGCGTCATGCCCTTGTCACAAGGGACCTTGCAGCCGCCAATGCTTTCTCCACAACTGCTGAAAAGCGCCCGCGAACGCGCCATCAACGCCATTCGCGGACTGATAACCGGCGAACGCCCGCAAAGTGATTGATCCGACTAAAGCCATGGCGGCCGCGAAGTTTGTACAGAACAAAGCAAATGACACACCGAACCCTGCATCGACGCCTGGAACGTTTCAGGTCACGACAGCCATGAAACCGGATGCGGGCAATCCTTTTCCCGCGTCCATGGGGTGTCGCTTTACATGTCGTAGCGCAGGATCAGGCCCGCTGTGCGCGGGGCGCCGACATCGATGATGTCGCCACTGCGGTTGTTGGTGACGTATTCCTTGTCGAAGGCGTTTTTCACGTAGCCAGAAACCGAGACGTTCTTGGTGAGTTTGTACTCGGCGTTGAAGTTGGCCAGCCAGTAGGCGTCGGCCTTGCGCTCGCCGGTAACCTGGCCCGCGTCATCGAACTCGTACTCAGACGGTGAAGTGCTCTGCCAGACGACATCGGTGTTGAGGGTCACACGGTCGTTCCAGCGATAGGTCGCGCCCAATGCCATCTTGTACTTGGGCGAAAAGAGGAAGTCTTCGCCGCTCATGTCCCGGCCGTCGCTGGTGACGAAGTCCTTGTACTTGCCGTCGGTCACCGAAGCACCGGCATTCAGGGTCAGCTGTTGGCCGAAGTCTTTTTCAATGGAGACTTCCAGGCCCTTGATATCACTGCTGCCGGCGTTGAATACGTCAAGAAACTCGGTTTGCGGGTTCAGCACACTGACCTGCTGGTCTTTCCAGTCGGTGTAGTACAGGTTGGCGCGGGTACGCAGGGTCTGGTCCATGAACGAACCACGGTAGGACAGTTCGTAGTTGGTGGTGAATTCCGGATCGTAGGACTCGTGACCGCTGCCGGCACGGACGTTGACGCCGCCACCGCGATAACCTCGCTGCACCATGAAGCCCAGGTATTGGTTGGCAGCCAGCTCGTAGTCGAGTCCGAGTTTGGGCAGGACGGCATCAGAGGTCTGCTTGTCTTTGCCAGGCTGCGAGAAATCATCTTCCTTGACGTCGGTGTCGTTGGTCTCGTGGTCGTAGCGCAGGCCGGTGATCAAGGTCCAGCGCGGGGCGAAGGTCCAGTTGACTTCACCGAACACGGCCTTGTTCTCGATCGTCGTATCACCCTTGACCGTGCCGAACGGATCGCCCTCGAAGAACAAGCGGTCGTGGAAATTGTTGGTGTTGTGGCCGTAGTAGAGGCCGGCAAAACTCTTCAACGTCTCCGAGTTGTAGTTCAGGCGCAGTTCCTGGCTGAACAGGTCGCCATATTGCTTGCGCAGCACCACCTGGTTGTCGACGGAGGTCTGGTCGAAGTCCAGGCGAGCATCGTAATCGGAGTCGGTGTTGGCCGTGAGGCTGGTGATGGACCAGTCGTCATTGAGGCGGTAGTCGACCTTGGCACTGACGGTGTCCTGCTTGAGTTTGTCGTAGGCGTCGGTGTTGGAGTCGATTTTGTAATAACGAATCCTGTCGCCTTGGCGAACGACCGCGTTATCGCCCTTGCGGTTTTCAGCATGGGCATAGGTCAGCAGCACATCAAGATCATCGTTCGGCAGGATCAGCAGCTTGCCACGGTAGTTCGCGGTGCGGGTCTGGTTGGCGTCGTTTCCGTTGAAGAGGTTGTCGATGTAACCGTCACCCTCCTGATAATCCACGGCGATACGGCCGGCGATCTTGTCGTCGACGATCGCGCCGCCACCGGCCAGCGCACCCCCGCGCTCACCATAGGTACCGCCATTGGCCATCGCCGAAAGGCTCGGTTCGAAGGTTGGATTTTTGGTCTGGATGACCACGGCACCGGCCAGGGAGTTGCGGCCCTGGGTGGTGGATTGCGGGCCGAGGAATACTTCGACCTGCTCGACGTCCCACAGCGGCATCGGGCTCAGGGTCAGTGCACGGTTGGGCTGCACGGCGCCGTCGACGAATACCGAGACCGCACCATTGAGTGCAGCCGGGCCCTGGTCATCGTAACCGGAGACCGGCACGCCACGGATACCCCAGTTTTCGTTGCCGGACGTGTTGTAGACACCCGGGGTGCGAGCGAAGACATCGACCAGGCTATGGTCTTCCTTCTCGCGCAGCTGCTTGTCGGTCACCACGGCGACACTCGACTGGGTCTGCTCCAGGGTGCGGTTGATTTTTTCACCCGTCACCGTGATGGGCGCAATTTCCAGTGAGCTCGATTGCTCGGCCGCCCATACGCCGTTGGACAGGCAGACCGCCGAGCCCACCGCCAACGCCATTGTAGTTTTTTTGAAATTCACGCCCCGCTCCCCTGCGACAGATATTTTGTGTTTTTTCTTACGTCCAGAACGCCGTTTTCCTACAGCCGGCGGGAGTTTAATCCAAAGTAATGCTTAAACAAACACTATTGATAAATCCTCTCATTTGTATTTAAAGTGCCACTTCGTATCGGATCGAATACATTACGCTCGCCCCCCTTTTGCCTCGTGTTCAGGGTTCGCAGCCTTGCATTCACAACGGTTAAGCTGACCGCTACCTTGCAGCAGCAACGGGTTGCCCGCCTTGATGGCGCCCGCACTGACGGAGCCGCGTGAAATGGATTTGTTGTTACTCATGGCCAGACGTTCGTGGCGCGCTTTATTGGTCGCGACGCTGACGGGGCTGGCCTGTGGCCTGGCAGCGGCGGGCCTGATTGCCAACATCAACCACAGCCTGATGGTGTTCGACCAACTGCGACCGGCAGACGGCCTGTACTTTGCCGGCCTGGTGGTGCTGGTGGCGGTCTCGCGGGTGATCTCCGACATCAGCCTGCTGCGCCTGGGCCAAGGCGCGGTTCACGATATGCGCCTGCATCTCAGTGCCAGGCTGATCGATACCCCTTACGCGCAATTGCAGCGCCTGGGCAAACACCGCTTGCTGGCCATGCTCACCGACGACACGCAGACGATCAGCCAGGCGGTAGAGTGGGTGCCGATCCTGCTGGTCAATGCCGGCATCATTGCCGCCTGCCTGGGTTACCTGGGCTGGCTAAGCCTGCCGCTGCTGGGCTTGACGCTGTTGCTGATCGCCCTGGGTAGCCTCAGTTTCAACTGGCCGCAACGGCGGGCACTGACCTCGATCTCCCAGGCTCGCGAGCTCAAGGATCAGTTGTTCGATCACTACCGCCTGCTCACCGACGGCACCAAGGAATTGCAGCTCAACCACCCGCGCCGGCAACACTTCTTCACTCGCCTGTTGCTCCCCGCGAGCCAGCAGTACCGTCGGGATTTCGTGCATGGCATGAGTATCTATGCCGTGGTGCTCAACTGGGGCAATGCGGTGTTCTACCTGCTGATCGGCGTGGTGCTGTTCGCCGCGCCGCACTTCATCGAGCTGAGCGCCAGCCTGGTCACCGGCTACATCCTGGCCATCCTCTACATGATCACCCCCCTATCGGAGCTGATGCATGCCCTGCCCACCCTGGGTCGGGCCAGCGTGGCACTGAACAAGATCCGCGCCCTGGAAGGCCAACTGCAAGGTGCCAACGAGACCCTCGACACAAGCACCGCAACCCGGGTTCGCCGCCTGGTGTGCCAGCAGGTCACCCACACTTACTACCGCGAACGCGAGGACGGTCATTTCACCCTGGGCCCCATCGACCTCGCCCTCGACGCCGGTGAAGTGGTGTTCATCACCGGCGGCAATGGCAGCGGCAAAACCACCCTGGGGTTGTTGCTGACCGGCCTTTACCAGCCGGAGAGTGGTGACATCGTGCTCGACGAGAGCGTGTCCTCGGCCGGTGACAACCACCGTTACCGTCAGCACTTCTCGGCGATCTTCACTGACTTTTGCCTGTTCGAAAACCTGCTGGATGGTGACGACCCGCAACGGTTGCAGCAGGCACAGGAGTACCTGACCCACCTGCAACTGGACCACAAGGTGCAGATCGAGGCAGGCCGGTTGACGACGTTGGCGCTGTCCACCGGGCAACGCAAGCGCCTGGCGCTGCTCAGTGCTTACCTGGATGATCGCCCCTGCTATCTGTTCGATGAATGGGCGGCCGATCAAGACCCGGTGTTCAAGCAGTTTTTCTACAGCAGGATCCTGGCGGACCTGCGCGAGCGCGGCAAACTGGTGATCGTCATTTCCCATGACGATACCTACTTCGGCCTGGCCGACCGACTGATTCGCATCGAAAACGGCATGCTCAGCGATATCACGCCCCGGGCGGAATGCATTCCCCTGTAGGATCGAGCATGCTCCGGGCGGCGTTCCGACGAAAAACTCCAGAGCGACGCGTTTATCCAGACAGGGCGCGTTATCGTTGACGTCCATCGCGAGCAGGCTCGCTCCTACAAGTGCTCTGCAAGCCAGAAAGGATCGAGGCGCTCAATCGTCCTGGTAGATGTAGTGCAGGTAGCTGACCTGTTCTGCCACCGGCAGGCGATGCAACTTGGGGCAGGACTCACAAAGCACTGCCGGTTCGCCTTCGACGGGTTCGTGCAACTGGTAATGCAGGCAGCAATGCCGCCGCAATGGCAATCGCGGGACAATCTGCGGTGCCGGTGATTCGACCATGCGTTGCAGGCCCCGCAACTTCAGGCGCCCATCGTTGACGATCGCTTGCTCCAGCCACTGGTGCGCCTCGGCGAAGCCGTCCCTGGAGAAGTCGGCATCCATTCTGGCGAAGGCGCCGTCCCAGATGGCGACCATGTTGCCCCACAGGACTTTCGGGGCCAGGCCTCCGGCGGCGGCCAGGGTGACGAACAGCGGCGCCAGGTGCTCGTGGATCAAGCGCGACCAATAGGCCGCGCGGTCTTGCGGGGCCAGTTTCGCTGGCTGCACAGCCAACCCCACGGCCTGGGGTTGTCCATCATCGTGCAGCAGCACCGCCTCTCCTTCCCAGAAATCGAGCGCTGCCTGGCGGGTAAGTACACAGGCGAATGCGGCCGGCAAAACGATGCTCATGTAGTTCATCGACCACTGCGAAACCACGGCAGCACGGTTCACCCCCGGATAAAGCAAGGCGAACCGGGTCAGCAAGAGTTGCAGCACGGCGGGGTCGGCAAGCCGACTCAAGGCGATGGAGGGCTGATCACCCGGCTCATTGCAGATGACCTGCTGGATCGGCGGCCAGGCCTGGGTCAGCCATTGTGGAAATTCGATAACGGGACTCCCATGACTATCCCTGTTTAATGCAAACGATTAGCATTGGCCGATCCTATCCGTCCTCTCCTGCAAACTCAACGTCATCAGCGACCGGGCTCACAAGGACCTCATGCAAACACTCCGCAACTTCTGGCGTCTGGCAAGGCCTTTCTGGGCATCCGAACAAAAGTACCCGGCCCTGCTGCTGTTGCTGGGCACGGTGCTGATGACCCTGTGCCTGGTGGGGGTCAACATCCTCACCAACTTCTGGAACCTGCACTTCTACAACGCCCTGCAGGACAAGGACTACGAAGGCTTTCTCCTCGGCGGTGTGCAGTTCATCGCGCTGCAGGTGGGCACCGCGGCGTTTACCGTCGCCGCGTTTCACTTCCAGCAAAAGCTGACGTTGCGCTGGCGCCGTTGGGCGACCCGCAACATGCTCGGTCAATGGCTGGGCTACCAGCGTTACCAGAAGCTGAAGCTGACCGAGACCGACGTCGACAACCCTGATCAGCGGATCGCCGAGGACATCGACCTGTTCATCGTCAAGTCGCTCAAGTTGAGCCTGGGATTGCTGACGTCGGTGGTGTCGCTGTTTTCCTTCCTGCATATCCTCTGGCAGGCTTCCAGCCTGGTCAGCGTGCCGTTCGCCGGCCAATCACTGGTCATCCCGGGGTTGCTGGTGTGGATCGCCCTGGTCTACGCGCTATTGGGCACGGGCCTCGCGTTTTGGCTGGGGCGTGCATTGCCGCGGCTCAACTTCATGCAACAGCGGCGCGAAGCCGACTTTCGCTTTTCCTTGATGCGCTTGCGGGAAAACGCCGACTCGGTTGCCCATTACCGCGGCGAAGCCATGGAAAATGCCCGGTTCAACCAACGCCTGGAAGCGGCGCTGGAGAACTTCTGGGCACTGGTGAAAAAGCAGAAGTTGATCATGGGTTACTCGACCTTCTACTTGCGCAGTGCCACGGTCATCCCGATGTTCATCATGGCGCCACAGTTTTTTGCCGGTGCGTTTCCTCTGGGTCGCCTGACCCAGATCAGCGCCGCCTTCGGCGAAGTGCATGCGGCCATTGCCTACCTTGTCGAGGTGTTCCCGGAACTGTCGGCCTGGAAATCGGTGATCGACCGGCTGATCGGTTTCCAGGAGCGCCTGGACAAGGTCGACCTCAAGGCGGGGGTCAACATCGGGCAGCAGTCCGATGGCCTGCATATCAAGGACCTGGACATCTGGCTGCCAAACGGCCGGACTCTGCTCGAAGGCTTCAACCTGTCACTCGAGCCCGGTGACAGCCTGCTGATCAGCGCGCCGTCCGGCCACGGCAAGTCGACACTGATTCGTGCGCTCACGGGGCTTTGGCCCCATGCTCGCGGTTCGACCCGTTACGACCGGGCGCGCACCCTGACACTCTCGCAAAAACCTTATCTGCCGCTGGGCAGCTTGCGCGATGCGCTCTGGTATCCCCTGCCCCCCCATCGCGATCACGACGTCGAACTGCGCCTGGCCATGCAACAAGTCGGCCTGCAACACCTGGGCGAACAACTGGATGAGGAACAGGATTGGGCCCAGACCTTGAGCGTCGGCGAACAGCAACGCTGTGCCTTCGTTCGGGCGCTGATGGTCCGCCCCAGCGTGCTGTTCCTCGATGAGAGCAGTTCGGCACTGGATCATGCGAACGAAACGCGCTGCTATCAGTTGCTCAAACAGACACTGCCGGAGTCGATCCTGATCAGCGTCGGCCACAATGCCTCGCTGGAACGCTTCCATCGGCACGTGCTGGAACTGCAAAGCGAAGCCCGGTGGTTGCATCGAAAGGTGGTGCAGCCTGTCTGACGGCGCGGGCGCGCAACCGCTCTCCGACGCTCAGGGGAAACTGCCCCCACATATGGGTTTTAGTACCCGCTTCGGGCCCGGTGTTTCCCTGGTGAGACGGTTGCCAGGCGCACCGCGCAAGCGCGGCACTGCATTGGCATGGATACTGCTGATCATCCAGGACTTGGTTGAGTGGTTGAAGCTGCTGGAATGCAGCATACCCTGGAGTACTCCCTATGCCTGCAATCGACGTGCTGTATAAACGTTTTCGCCCTGGAACAGTTGACTCGATTGCACCCACTCAACAATTCAATCTCCTGCGCTGGTTTTCCATTGCCAGCTTCCTTCTCGTCAGTGTGATTGCTTTTGGGCTGGGCTCTTTGTCGACGAGTTTCCTGGTCGCGGAAAGCCTCGAGCGCGATGCACTGACGTCAGCACAGTTCATCCAGACCATCGCAAAGGGTGACATACGCCATCACGGACTGGCGGGTATGCAGATCGGGGAGTTGCTGGCATTCACTCAACAGAAGACGATGCCGCAAGACCAGAAGCAGATCGCACAGCCCATCAGCTTCGAATTCCTGGACTATCTTGCGCAGCTCCCGAACTCGCTCCTGATCAATATCTATTCCCCACTTCGAACAGTGGTCTGGTCAACGAACAAGAAGCTGGTTGGGCGAGCATTCCTGAATGACGAGCTTGAGCAGGCATTCAGTTCCAAGGAGCGGATATCCACCAAGTACAGCAATGTCGATGCAGACCGCAGCGAACAGAAATTCCTGCACCCCCCGAAAGAATTTTTCATCGAAAGCTACATCCCTATCGTCGATGACCAGGGGAAAATTCTGGCGGTGGTTGAAATCTACAGGGAGCCTGCGGACCTCATTGAACGCCTCAACCACGGGCACTGGCTAATCTGGTTGTCCACCATGGGCGGTCTGATGGTTTATTTCGGGATTTACTGGATTGCCCGACGAACATCGATCCAGCTGGCGTCAAAAGAAGCTCAAGTCGTTGCCAACAAAACCTACGTTGGCTTGGGCGAAGTGTCCACGGCCATTGCCCATAGCCTGCGTAACCCACTGGCTTGCATCCGTTCAAGCGCAGAACTGGCAAATGACATGGACGGCCAGCCTGCAAGCAAGCACCTCGACGATATTGTCGGTCAGGTGGACCGGATGTCGCGATGGGTACAGGAATTGCTCCTGTGCCTGGGCCCGATCCGCGGCGAGGCAGAGCTGGTGGATCCGATGGAGATGGTACAGGTCGCACTCGACAGCTTCAGCGCGCAACTGAGTGCATCAAAAATCCAGGTGGCGTTCAAAAATCAATCCACGCCCCGGGTCATCAGCAATCCGCTGTTGCTCTCGCAAATTTTAAGAAGCGTCATTGCCAATGCCATAGAGGCGATGCCGACCGCCGGAACCCTGAACATCGAGGCTCGCCTGGATGATGCCCAACAATGGCTGAACCTGACCATCTGCGACACCGGGGGTGGATCTTCCCGGCAACAGCAACTGATGGCCTTCAAATCTTTCTACACCACCCGACAAGGCAGGCTGGGTATTGGCTTTATCATGGTGAGGCAGATCATGGAATGTTTCGGCGGCGACGCGCGCCTGACAATCCAGGAAAAACAGGGAACATCGGTGCACTTGAGTTTCAGGGTCCAGGACGGGAAAGCCAAACCACCGCACTAATCCTTGGCCCGTGCACGCTGCAACACCGCCTCCCCCGCCTGGGGCGGCAGTCGCAGGTTGTCCAGCAAGGCGATGGCGGCAATTACCGCCACACACAGGAATGTCAGCTGGAAGTCGGCAGTCTCGGCGTGCCCTGCGGTGCCATGGATGTTCATGGAAAGGCGCAGTAGCAACGCGCCGATGGCCACCCCCATCGCCATGCTCAACTGGAAGAACATGCTGAACAGGGTTGAAGCGTCGCTCATCTGTTCCTTGGGGATTTCGGCAAAGGCCAGTGTGTTGAACACGGTGAACTGCATGGAGCGTGACAGGCCACCGACGAACAGGATGAACAGGATCAGCGCCGGACTCATGCGCTCATCCAGCAGCGCGCACGCCGCTATCGCCAGGACGCCAAGGATGCCGTTGACCATCAGCACCGGACGAAACCCCCAACGCTGCATCACCCAGGTTGTGAAAGGTTTCATCGCCAGGTTGCCGGCGAACACCGCCAACACCAGCAACCCCGCATCGAACGCAGAAAGACCGAAAGCCAGTTGAAACATCAGCGGCAGGAGAAACGGCAAGGTGCTGATGGCGATCCGGAAAATCGAGCCCCCGCACAGGCAAACGTTGAAAGTACGAATACCGGTTACACCCAGCGCCAGCAGGGGTTGCGCATGCCGACGCATATGCCGCCAGGCGAAAATGCCGAGAACCACACCGGTGCCACTCAGTGCCAGGCCTTGTAGCACATCGTCACGACTTTGCCCGAGCATCTCCACGCCATACAGCAAGGCAGCGCTGGCGATACCCACCAACAGAAAGCCACTGAAATCGAACGTCCTCGCACTGGCGTCGTCCCGTTTAGGCAGCAAGGCCAGCGCGGCAACCAGGGCCAACACGCCCAATGGCAGATTGAGATAGAAAATCCACGGCCAGGAAGCGTGGGTGACGATGAAACCGCCCACGGGAGGGCCAAGTACCGGTGCGACCAGGCCGGGCCAGGTAATGAATGAGATCGCGCGCACCAGGTCTTTCTTCTCGGTGCTGCGCAGCACCGCCAGGCGCCCCACCGGGACCATCATCGCGCCGCTGATGCCTTGCAGCACGCGAGCCGCGACAAAGGTTTCGAGGCTGTCACTCAACCCGCACATCAACGAAGACAGGGTGAACAGGACGATCGCCGAACTGAAGACCAGGCGCGAGCCGAAACGGTCAGCCAACCAGCCGCTCATGGGGATGGACACCGCCACGGCGAGCATGTAGGCGCTCATGCCAATGTTCAGGTCCACCGCCGCGACGCCGAACGTCCTGGCCATGTCAGGCAACGCGGTAGCGATCACCGTGGCATCGAGGTTCTCCATGAAGAACGTGACGGCTACCAATAGAGCAATCCATGTTGAGCGGCGCTGGGACATCGGTCATTCCTGTTTGACTATGTAATTGCTCGACTGGCTAACCTGGGCACTTTGCGTCATGTAAATGACAACGTCAAAAGCGCCGGATTTCCAACGAAGCGCGCAATCCACCCTGCTCGCGATTCTCCAGCCTGACCTGCCCACCCAGGCGATCGGCAATGGCCCGAACGATGGTCAGTCCCAAGCCTGCTCCCTGGTCATTTGCCCGGCTGTAGAATCGCTCGAACAGCCGCTCGCGGTCCTCTTCCTTGATCCCCGGCCCGTCGTCCTCCACGGACAGTTCATAGCCCTGTTCCGTTTTGGCCAGCCTGACAGTGATCAACCCATGCGCAGGCGAGAAGTTCGCCGCATTGGTCACCAGGTTGTTCAAGGCAATATCAATGGCCGCAGGATCGACTTTTACCTGGCCGACGTCGCCGCTGACATCGAACACCAGTTCCAGGTTTTTGCCCAACAACCAGGGCGTCAGCTGAATCAGGCTGTCGCGAACCGTGGCCGCCAAGTCAATGTGTTCGGGCGGTTGAATGCCTGCCTGGGGTTCGATGCGCGCCATCGTGAGCAATTGGTTGACCAGTCGGCTGGTACGGTCCACGCCGGCGATCAGGTGTTCCAGCGATGCGCGGCGCTCCGCCTCGCTCCCCGCCTCCATCAGGTTTTGCGCATGCACCCTGAGTACAGCCAGCGGCGTGCGCATTTCGTGGGCGGCGTCGGCGATAAAACGTCGCTCACGCCCCAGTACTTCCTGAATCTGCGCGAGCACGCGGTTGAGCGCCGCTTGCATGGGCTCCAGCTCGCTGGGCAGTGGCGACAGGTGCAACGGCTCCAGTGAGCCGCTGTGCCGTGCACGCAGGGTCGCCGCCATGTTCGCCAGCGGCTTGAGACCCCAGCCGATGGCCAGCCAGACCATCACCGCAAGCAGCAGGCTGCCCAACACGTTAGGCCAAAGGGTATGGCGCACGATCCGGTCGACCAGGTCCGCCCGTACGTCGTCCCGTTCACCGACCCAGATCCGCAGGTGACTCTGCTTGTCTTCCAGCAGGAACGCGCGCCAGTGGCGGTTGTTCAGGTCCACCACATCGCTGAAGCCGGGAATGGAGGGGGCAACAGTGAAAGAGGGAGCGCTGGCGGTGTGCACCAGCACTTCGCCCTGGGAATTGAAGACCTGAAAGGCAATCTTCCTTTCATAGGGGTGGCCGTCACCCCTGGGCACCGCTTCGCTCAAGGCTTTGTTGAACGCCTCATACAACTCTGCGTGCTCCTTGCTGGCCAGTGGCATGCGCAGCACGCCCTGCAGCAATCGCGCGTTTTGCGCGAGTTGGGCATCGTACACTTCGGCAATTTCGTGATGGCTGTCGTACAGGTTCAAGGCGCTGATCACACCGAGACCCGCGAGCATCAGGCCGATGATCAGCGTCAGGGTGCGACGGCGGATCGACGTCACCGACGCTCCTCCACCAGATAACCGACGCCGCGAATGGTGCGGATCAGGTCGGTGGAGAACTTCTTGCGCAGGTGATGGATGTGCACTTCCAGGGTGTTGCTTTCAGCCTCCTCGTTCCAGCCGTAGAGCAACTGCATCAAATGGTCGCGGGTCATGACCCGGCCTGGCGGCGAAAGGAGTTCGTGCAGCAGTTGATACTCCTTGGGCGTGAGCGCCACCGGCTCGCCCTGGTAGCTGACTTGCTGGGTGCCAGGGTTGAGCCTGATGCCAGCGTGCTCTATCAACACCTGCGCGCGCCCGGCGCTGCGCCGCAACAGGGCCCGCAGGCGCGCCTTGAACTCGGCCAGGTCGAACGGCTTGATCAAGTAATCATCCGCCCCGGCGTCGAGCCCGGCAATGCGGTCTTCGGTGGCATCCCGGGCCGTGAGAATCAGCACCGGCAGGTTCGAACCGCTGTCGCGCAAGCGCCGCAGCACTTCGAGCCCGTCCATGCGCGGCAGGCCAAGGTCAAGCACCGCCAAGTCAAAGGTTTCGCTGAGCAGTGCATGCAAGGCGCTGCTGCCGTCTTGCAACCAGTCGACGGTATAGCCTTCGCGCCCCAGGGCTTGATGAATGCCTTCACCGAGGGCTACATCATCTTCAATCAGTAGTAAGCGCACGCGGGCTCCTGTCAGCCAAGTTTCTTGTTCACGTCCACCAGCAGCGTTTCGATCTCTTTACGACGCCCGGCATCGGCAGTTTCCCGACCGGGACGCGGGGCT
This sequence comes from Pseudomonas sp. WJP1, assembly GCF_028471945.1. NCBI lineage: Bacteria > Pseudomonadati > Pseudomonadota > Gammaproteobacteria > Pseudomonadales > Pseudomonadaceae > Pseudomonas > Pseudomonas sp. WJP1. The sequence continues at coordinate 3,018,571 of NZ_CP110128.1, read as the reverse complement.
GCCAACAGGGCTTTTTGCAACGCGGCCCTGGCCTCAGCGTAGCGCTTTTGACGGTAGAGGTGGTCACCCCAGAAGTACAGGCTGTCGATGCCATTGGGGTTCATCTGCAAGGCGACCTTGAGCAGTTGCTCGGCTTTGTCCGCGTCACCGAAACCGATCGGCCAGCCCGGCACCCGGTCATACAGCGCACCGAGGCTGGTGTACGCCGAACCTTGCAGGGCCTTGGGGTCCAGGGTCAGGGCTTTTTCCAGATACGCCTTCGCGTCCTTGACCTTGCCCAGGGCCCCGAGGCCCCCTTGGGCTCCGGCCCAGCTGCTGGTGACGATGCCGGACCAGATCCAGGCCTCGGCCACCGATTGGCGTTCCTGGGTAAACGCGGCCGTCTGGGTGGCGAGCGTTTCGAAGGCGGCGGTGCGTTGTCCCTCTGGCAACTCGTACTGAATATGCGCCCAGCTCTGCTGGATGCCATTGAGACGTTGCTGGTCGGCGGCGTCCAGGGCCCAGACGCCCTGGCTCAAGGCACCCAGCAGTAAACACGCGGCAAATTTTTTCATGGCTCGAGGTTCTCGTTGTCTGGCTTCTGACTCAGGCGGCGAATCAGCGGCAATTGCTTGCGCAACCCCCGATCCACCAGGTTGGGCAACAGGCTGTTGAGGCGCACGAAAAAGCGCTCCGGCCAGCCCAGGTACAAGTCGCGGCGGTCGCCGGCAATGGCGTGGATGACCGCCGAGGCGACGGTCTGCGGGTCGTCGACGCTGGATTTGAGTGCGTCGTTCAAGGCCTGCGCCGCCGGGCTGTTCATGCTCGTGCGGGTGGCGCGCGGAGCGACGTACAACACACCGACCCGGGTGTCCGCCAATTCCCGGCGCAGGGCTTCGGAAAACCCGCGCAGGGCGAATTTGCTGGCGCAATAACTGGCGTAACCGGCATAGCCAATCGAGCCGTAGGTGGAACCGACGTTCACCACCATGGCGCTGCCGGCCTGCTTGAGCAGTGGCAGCAAGGTTTTGGTCAGGCACACCGGCGCACTGATGTTCACCGCCAGCATCGCGTTGATTTCGCTGTCATCAAGCTGTTCGAGCATGGCGAAATGGTTGACCCCTGCCGCATTGATCAAAAGGTTGATCCCGCCCAATACTTCGGCGGCGGCCAGCACCTTGCGCCGGTCGGCCTGCAATGTCAGGTCGGCGCCCACCCAGAACAGCCTGTCCCGATAGCGTTCGAGCAAGGGCTCCAGCGCCTCCCGATGCCGGGCCACGGCCAGCACCGTGGCGCCACTGGCGCACAAGGCAGTGGCGATCGCCAGGCCAATGCCGCCGCTGGCGCCGGTCAGTACCACGCGAGCCTCAGACAGGCGCATGCGGATTCTCCCCGTCACGTGGCAGGCCACGGAACATGTCGGCGTAAAGCCGGTAAACCACTTTGGAGGCGTGGATGACGGCGGCCTGATCGCCCGGGTCGTCCAGTTTGTTCATGAGTCGGCGGTAGGTTTGCATATGCTCGATGTCCAGCGAGCCGTGGGAATCGAGGTAGCTGAAGGCGCTTTGCGGCAGCCCCAGGCGCTCGCGAATGCTGCCGGCGGCATGGGTGGCCAGGGCGATGCTGGTGCCTTCCAGCACATTGACCATGCCGAACAGCCCCACCGGGTTGCCCCGGGCAATCAGGTCGTAGAGAAAGCTGACCATCAGTTCGATGGCCAACGAAGGCTGGCCGTCGCGCACCGCTTCCTTGTCACCGCCACTGGCCTGGATGTCATCGAGTACCCATTGTTCGTGGCCGTATTCATCCTCGATGTACTCACACACGGCTTCACGCAGCCACTCCAGGCGCGACGGTAGGCGTGCACCGCAGGCCATCATCAGCGGTACGGTGTGGCGCACGTGGTAGTAGGCCTGGGCCAAAAAGGCCCGGTAGCTCTCCAGGCTGACCTTGCCTTCGAGGGCATCGACGATGATCGGCAGATTGAACAGCGTGTTGCGCTCCTGGTGGGTGGCCTCTTGCAGCGTGTCGAAAAAGCTCATTGTGCGGGTTCCTCGAAAAGTGCCGACTCAGTCAGCTGCACCCGGTATCGCTCGACGATGGCGTCGCGGCGTGGTCGACCGTTGGCCGTCAGCAGGCCATTGGCAGCGGTGAAGGGTTGTTCCAGGCGGGTCCAGTGCCGGATCCGGGCGTAATCGGGCAAGGCCGCGTTGGCCTCGGCCACGGCGGCGGCCAATTGCTCGTCCGGGCAGTCCGCACGGTGCGGCCAGAGCAATGCATGGATGCCCGGCAGGGCTTCGCCATGGACGAAGGCCTGGGCGATGTGACGGCGCTGGGTCAGTTCGGCTTCGACCCACTCCGGGTTGACGTTGCGCCCGAAACTGGTGACGAACTGATGTTTCTTGCGGCCCTTGAGGTAAAGAAATCCCTCCTTGTCGAACTCGCCGAGATCACCGCTGGGCCACCACTCATCAGCGTGCGGCGCCTCCCCCAGGTAACCCAGCAGGGTCGAACCCTTGATCAGCACTTCGCCGTCGTCGGCCAGGCGAATCTGCACATGGGGCAAGGGCCGGCCGACGCTGCCAGGACGCAGGGCTTGCGGTGTATTGAGGCACACCACCGAGGCACACTCCGACAATCCGTACCCTTCGTAGACCGGTACGCCTGCGCGTTGGGCGCGATGCAGCAAATCCAGGCTAACCCGCGCACCGCCCACGGCGGCAAACCGTAGATGTTCTGGATCGAAGGCTTTCTGCTCGGCCGCGCTGACCAGCATCAGCAGCAACTGCGGCACCAGGATCAGGCTCTGGGGCGATCGTTTGGCCAGGCATTCCAGCAATTGCGGCACATCCACCCCACTGGCGCCCTGGACACCGAGGGTTTCCTGGCTGGGCAGGCTCAAGGTCGCGCCGGCATACAACGCGGCATAACAACCGATGTTCTCGAGCAAAATGGCGAGCGGCAGCAGGGCCAGATGATGCCGGGGATGGCAGCTTCGACTGGCCTGATCCAGTTCGCGGGCGACCCGCAGAATGCTCTCGGCGCTCAAGCACACGCCTTTGGGTGTCCCCGTGGTGCCGGAGGTGAAGGTCAGTTTGGCGGTGCCTTCGGGCATCCGCTTCGAGTCACTGAAGGTGCGGCGCCAGAATCCAGCGGTATTTTCATAGTCATAGCCGGCCGCTTGCAGCTGCGCCGCCAGTTGCGGTTCGGCGATCACCCTTTCGGCCTGGCTTTGTTCCAGGCAATGACGGCGCTGCGCCGGGCTGAAGAAAGACGGCAGCGCGACACAGGTCAAGCCTTCGAACAGCGCGGCCAGGTCCCAGAGCATCGCCTCGACGCCATTGTCCAACGCCAGGGCAAGCACCTCGATGTGTTCATCGCGCAGTCGTTGCTGGCGGTCGATCACTTCGGCGTACAGGGTTGTGTAGTCCAGTTTCGACTGATCGCCCCACAAGGCAATGCCATTGCCCTTGCGTTCGGCGTGTTCGCGCAGCGTCTGTTTGAAACGCACGACTTCAGGCGACATGGCAACAACCCTCGATGGACGAAGGCAAACCCAGTCGACTGAACAGGCCCATGTTGCGTAAATGAACGAACCCGCTGCGAATATTGCCAACGTGAACCCAGGGTTTGCTTTCGTAGTAACTGCCCCAGGCATGGCGGTCCTCGCCCAGGCGCGCTGGATCGGCGGCACACAGTGTCACCGGCTTCAAACCCAGGCGATGGAAACTGTTTACCAGGCCAATATTGCCGGTGAACGCCACCCACTCCAGGCCGCCCATGGCCAGCACGTAGGTCATCGCGATGATGCTCATGCGCGCACTGCCCGTGTCGGCGGCCGCCAAATTGCCGACTTCGACGATGGCGGATCGGCCTACGGTACGGTCCGCTGCGGCGCTGATCAGCGGATCGATCGGCTCGTCCAGATAGCCCTCCAGAAACAGCGGTTGCGTGCCGGCCAGTCGCACCCCGGCCACCGCACACAAGGCACCGGACGCATCGCTCATGCCAAACAGTTCTGGCATGAAATGACGGATGTCGGCGCCGTGGGCCTTGCGAAACCGTTGCTGGATGAAACCTTCGAACACGGACCGCTGCGCGTCGCCGGGCAAGGCCCTGAGCAGGCTCATGGGCGGTGTTTCGGCTTGGCCGAAATACAGCGGCAACTGCACGTTCCAGTTGAATTCGGACATTGGAAAACACCTCCCCCGGATCAATTGGGGAGCAGTATCAAAGGGATTTCTTAACGAAGTCTGAAGGTGATGAGGCTATTGATCGCTACGCTTGGCTCAAGGCCGGTTGATTTTTATCGCCTGCCGGCTCGAGAGTGTCCCTTTCAGTCGGATCGACACCCAGGAGATTTGCCATGCTGGCAGTCACGCTGATCAATGCGCTGGTGGTGATCCTCGCCGTCGTGATCCACTACGAATGTCTGCTGCGCCTCAACGACTGGCTGCCCCGGCTCAAATTGTGGAGCCGCTTCAGGATTGTCGTCGGGGTATTTGGTGCCCTGCTGGCCCACGCTGCAGAAGTCTGGTGTTTCGCGCTGGTCTATTACCTGATGGTGCACTCCGGTCGTTGGGGCAGCCTGACGGGCAACTTCGACGGTTCGCTGATGGACTGCGTGTACTTTTCCTTCACCACGTACACGACCATCGGCTTCGGCGATATTTCACCGCTGGGCGACCTCAAGTACCTGACCGGGCTTGAGGCCCTGACCGGGCTGGTCCTGATTACGTGGACCGCGTCCTTCCTCTTTCTGGAAATGCAGAAGTACTGGAAGCGCAAATAATCACGTTTGCCAGGCGTAGCAGGCAGTGTGCGATCAATTCACGCCTCCATTCGATCTAAACCGCAAGAACGCAGCACGGCACTTGATACAGGATATGCTCGGTGGTGCTCCCCAGAAGTTTGCCCACCCCGTGGGACTGGACCCTGCCCATCACGATGACATCCACGTCATGCTCATTGGCGAACTCACTTAGCGCCGACACCGGATGCCCCTGGATGAAATGTCGACGATCAGGGGGAACGCCGAAGCGGCCGGCCAACCTCAGGAAGGACTTTTCCAGGTCTGTGCGTAGCTCTCTGGTGAGGTCGCCGAGCGTCAGCCCGCCCATGTCCGCCAGATAACCTGCCGCGATATCGCAGGCGTACAACAAATGCAACTCGGCTTCACACTGCAGGGCAAGGCTTGCGGCCTGCTTGATGATCTGCTCATTCAGTTCGTCGTCGGCTGACTCGCTGTCCGACACCTCGACGGCTGCCACCACCCTGCGTGGCAACACGGCGCCACTGCGACGCAGCAGAAACACCGGTACTGGACAATGGCGCAGCAAATGCCAGTCCAAAGGCGTGAAGAAGGCCCGCTTGAGCGCCGATTCATGCTCGATTTCCTTGATCAACAGGTCGGGTTGCAGCTCTGCGACGTGATCAAGGATGTCCTGTTTCATGTCCTCGGCCCAAACCACCTCGCAGGTCACGTCGATACCTGTGCCCCGCAGGTTTTTTGCCTGAGCCTCCAGCCAGGCTTGATGGTCCTGGAGGTAGTGCTCCCGAGCGAGTTTTCGATCGCCTTCTTCAAGCAGCGATAGCCATTTGAATGAGGGAATCAGCGCTGCGATATGCAGACTCGCGCCACTCGCCCTGGCCAGCGCTGCAGCACGGTTAATTGCTGAGGGATGGCGCAGGGCCGGGTTGATGATAAGCAGTAACCGTTGATATTGGCTCATGACAGGTCTCCAGTCAGATCATCATTCAAAGCTGGCACGCTGCCTGACTGCCAGCAGACTCCCCGGCACCGAGTATAGTGCCCGCTCTGTATTGCTGCCGATCAGCCGTTCGAGCCCCACCCGGTGCACAGTGCCCATCACCACCACGTCGGCCAGAAACTCCTCGACGAATTCACTGATCACCGGCACCGGCAGCCCCATGACGAAATGGCGTCGTTCAGGCGGCACGCCGTAGCGCTCCGCCAGTGTGATAAACGCCTGGTGCAAGGACTGACGCATCTCCTCGAAGCAGTCGACGCCCCAACCGCCCCCGGCCATTGGCGCGTCGCTGTTGAACATGGGCGACAAGTCATAGGCGTACAACAGGTGTAACGGCGCATCGCATTGCAGGGCCAGGGCATTGGCTGTCTGGATGATGGTGTCATTCAACCCGCTGATTTGTGCCGTCGAATCGTACGGATCCACGGCCGCCACGACTCGGTGGGGCAAGCTGTAGCGGACGTGGTTAACCAGATGCACGGCAACCGGGCTTTCGCGCAACAAGTGACAATCGAGTGGCGTGATGAACACCCGCTTCAGCGCGGGTTCAAGGGTCACATCCTTGATCAGCAGGTTGGGCTTCAGGTCTTCGACCGTCTTCAAAATGTCCAGCAGCGGATGGGTGGTGAAGACGGCCTTGACCGTGACCTCCAGATCCAGGTCGCTGAGCCGGTCGAACTCTTCGGCCTCCCAGCGGCGGTAGCGACGCCAATAGCGCTGTTGCTCTGCGTCGTCGACTTTGTCCTCCCACAAACGCGCCACGGGCGCCGGTTCGACAAAGGCCCGCACATCCAGCGCAGCCCCGGCGGCCTTGGCCAGGGCGACTGCACGCTGCATGGCGGGGGACTGCCGCAGGTTTTGATCGGCGATCAGTAGCAACCGTTGATATTGGCCCATCACACACCTCCGTTCGATCCCGGTCATCACCTGCCGGCATGTTTCAACATTGCGCGCTTGTACCTCCTGCGAATTGATCTGGATCAAACTCCAGTGCAGACAGCGGCGTAGAAAGGAATCAAACACGAACGTTTTTCGCTTGGCCCCCTTCAAACCCCACTGGAGGAATAACCCCATGCAAACCGTCAAAGACCACAATGATCGGGCCGCGGCCGCCTACGCCGCCGTCGACGGCCAATACTGGATCGAAGCGCTCAAGGATGGCCGCCATGTGCTGATCCGGCCGCTGGCGCAAAAGGATCGTGAGCGTGAATATGCTTTCATCAAGCGCCTGTCTCCCGAATCCCGGCACATGCGCTTTCTCGCGCAGGTCAACGAGCCTGGCGCGGCGCTGCTCGACCAGTTGATGGACACCGACAACCAACAGCGCGTGGCCTTCATCGCCCTGGCCCACGACAACGGTGAACTGGTCGAGATCGGCGTCAGTCGTTATGCGGCCACCGGCGAACATGAATGTGAATGCGCCGTCACGGTTGCCGATGACTGGACGCATCTGGGCCTGGGCCTATTGCTGATGGCGCATTTGATCAAGGCCGCCCGCCGCAACGGTTATCACCAGATGTATTCGGTGGATGCCGCCAGCAATATTCCGATGCGCGACCTGGCCAAGGTGCTGCACTTCGAGACGTACAATGATCCCCAGGACAGCCGCCAGGTCATCCATCGTCTTTACCTGTAAACGAATCGCCCCGCGATGGTCCATCGCGGGGCGATTCTCGGGATTGCAGCATTCGTCCGGCTTGAGCGCCCTGCCCCTTACGCCCTCGTGGCTTTCTCCATATTCGCGCGCAAAGGGTTGATGGCTAACGATGGCGCCACGGCGGCACTCTCTGCCGGCGCGGCCTCTGGCGTTTTGTCTTCGGCGTCGCCATTGAGGGCCTTGTGCATTTTTACCGTGTCCAGCGCTCCGACCCATTTGGCGATGGCCATGGTGCCCACGCCATTGCCGATGGTGTTGGTGATCGCCCGCGCTTCCGACATGAACCGGTCGACCCCCAGCAGCAACACCATGCCCGCCACCGGAATCGTGCCGAGTGACGAGAGCGTGGCCGCCAGGATGATGAAGCCTGAGCCGGTGACGCCCGCCGAGCCTTTGGAGGTGAACATCAACACCGCCAGCACGATCAACTGATCCGTCAGGGTCAGTGGTGTGTTGGTGGCCTGGGCGATGAAGATCGCGGCGATGGTGTAGTAAATCGCCTGGCCGTCCGGGTTGAAGGTCAAGCCCGAGGGAATGATCATCCCGGCCACGGGCTTGGAAACGCCGGCCTTTTCCATCTTGGCGATCATCTGCGGCAACACCGACTCCGAAGAGCTGGTGCCGAGCACGGTGAACAGTTCTTCCTTGATGAACTTGAGGAACTTCCACAGGCTGAAACCGCTGTAGCGGCAGATCGGCCCCAGCACAAAGATCACGAACACCGCGCAGGTCAGGTAGACGCAGGCCATCAGTTTGCCAAGGGAGAACAGCGAGCCGAAGCCGTACTTGCCGATGGTGAACGCGATGGCGCCGAAGGCACCGATGGGCGCCAGGCGCATGACCATGTTGACGATGCGGAACATGCCCTGCATCAGGCTATCGAGGGTGTCGACGAAGACTTTTCCGCGTGGCCCCACATACGCCAGCGCGACACCGAGCAGTATCGAGAACAGCAGGATCTGCAGGACATTGCCCTTGGCAAAGGCGTCGACAATGGTGTCGGGAATGATGTTCATGATGAAGTCCATGAACGAGGCGTGCTTGACCGCGGTGGTATAGGTGGCGAGGCTTGAAGTGTCGAGGGTGGCGACATCGATGTTCATGCCGGCGCCAGGCTTGAAGACATCGACCACCACCAGCCCGACCACCAGGGCCAGGGTGGACACCACTTCGAAATAAATCAACGCGCGAAACCCGACGCGCCCCAGCTCCTTCATGTTCTCCATCTTGGCGATGCCGGTGACCACGGTCAGGAAGATCACCGGGGCCAGGAGCATCTTGATCAGTTTGATGAACGCATCGCCCAAGGGTTTGAGCGCAGTGCCGGTCTCGGGAATGAACACCCCGACGATGGCGCCGAGAATGACGGCGATGAGCACTTGTACGTAGAGTTTGCCAAATATTCTTTTCATGACAGGGCCCTGATTTTTTATTGTTGTCAGGAAATGCCGAGGAGTCGGACCCAGTGGTCCGCCCCTCGGCGTTGTGCCGCAGTACTCTTTGAATCGCTGGAAAATATCAGCGGTTGATCAAGGCGATGATGGCCTCGGTGATCTGTCGGGTGGTGGCGGTACCGCCCAGGTCCGGGGTATGCAGGCCGCTTTCAGTCACGGCTTCGATGGCCGACATCAGCTGCTTGGCCGCAGCGGGTTCGCCCAGGTGTTCGAGCATCATCGCCGCCGTCCAGAAGGTCGCGATCGGGTTGGCGACCCCTTTGCCGGTGATGTCGAAGGCCGAGCCGTGGATCGGTTCGAACATCGAGGGGAATTTGCGCGAAGGGTTGAGGTTGGCGGTCGGCGCGATGCCCAGGCTGCCGGACAGCGCGGCCGCCAGGTCGGAGAGGATATCGGCGTGCAGGTTGGTGGCGACGATCACGTCCAGTGTCGACGGCTTGAGCACCATGCGCGTGGTCACTGCATCCACCAGTTCCTTGTCGATCTTCACGTCTGGGAAGTCCTTGGCAACCTCGTAGAAGATCTCGTCCCACAACACCATGCCATGACGCTGGGCGTTGGACTTGGTGACCATGGTCAGGTGCTTGCGTGGCCGGCTTTGCGCCAGTTCGAAAGCGAAGCGATGGATGCGCTCCACCCCGGCACGGGTGAATACCGAGACCTCGGTGGCGACTTCTTCCGGCAAGCCCCGGTGCACGCGACCGCCGTTGCCGGAGTATTCGCCCTCGGAGTTTTCACGCACCACCACCCAGTCGATCTGGTCGCCGTTGTGCAGCGGGCTTTTCACCCCCGGCAGCACGCGCGCCGGACGCACGTTGGCGTATTGATCGAAGCCCTGGCAGATCGGCAGGCGCAGGCCCCACAGGGAAATATGGTCAGGTACGTTGAGCGCACCGACGGCGCCGAAGAAAATCGCGTCGAAGGTTTTCAGTTCTTCCAGCCCGCCTTCGGGGATGTAGTAACCGTTTTTCAGGTAGTTGTCCGAGTTCCAGTCGAAGTGTTTGAAATCCAGTTCGAAGCCGGACTTTTTCGACAGGGCCTGCAGCACCTCGACACCCGCTGCGATCACTTCAACACCGATGCCGTCACCTGGAACCGCAGCAATTTTGTATGCGCTCATCGTTAACTCCACTCTCTTCACGTTTTTGTTGTGCCTGTTGAACGGGGTGTTCAATCAGGGGGTGAGCGGAGTATATGTAGTGAGTAAATGAGCGTGAGTTACCAAAAATAACTACATAGATGAATTTGAGTTACGAATGGACCAGACCCTGGATTTGTCTTTTTTCTACCTGCTGGCCAACAAAGGCAGCCTGGCAGCCACAGCCCGAGAGCTGGGTGTCACGCCGCCGGCCGTGAGCAAACGCCTGACCGCCCTTGAGGCACGGCTCGGCACACGCCTGGTCAATCGCACCACGCGGTCGATGAGCCTGACATCGGAAGGCGAGCTGTATTTCTCCCACGCCGCGCGGATCCTCACCCAGATCAACGAGCTTGAGCAGTTGGTCAGCAGCAGCCGCGCCACCCCCAAGGGGCTGATCCGGGTCAATGCCTCCCTGGGCTTTGGCCGGCGCTACATCGGCCCTGCCCTGGCGGCGTTCTTCGCGCAATACCCAGAGGTGGAGATACAGCTGGAAATCAGCGACCACCCGCTGGATCTGGCGACCCACGGATTCGATTTGGGCATACGTTTCGGCACCCTGCCGGACGCCGCCTTCCATGCGCGCAAGATCGCCTCCAACCGCCGCCTGTTGTGTGCCTCGCCGCTCTACCTGGAAAAATACGGCACGCCAAAAAAGCTCGCCGAGTTGCAGGATCACAACTGCATTTTCATCCGCCAGAATGAGTCACCCTATGGGGTCTGGAGCTTCAACAACGGCGGGCGAAAGGACAACATCAAGGTGCATGGCGCCTTGGGTTGCAACGATGGCGAGGTGGCGCTGAACTGGGCGCTGGATGGCTTTGGCATATTGCTGCGGGCCGAATGGGACATCGCACGTTATGTGCGCAGCGGCCGCTTGCGCCTGGTGCTGGAAGACCAGACCCCCACCCGCGCGGACGTGTATGCGGTCTATCCGCAACAGCTGCATTTATCGGCGAGAGTGCGCTGCCTGATCGACTTTCTGATCGAACGCTTCAAGCACATCGATAACATTGAGGACAACTAGCGCCTGAACCGGCGCTATGCCCCCTCCCCTCTACTCACCTGATTTATTGCTTCACAGCGCTCCTCCAGCAAGCGCACGAACATGGTCAGGCTCTGCGACACCGTGCCCCTGCGCCATACCAGCCAGGTGCGCAAATAACGGAAGGACTCGGACAACGGCCATACGCTGACCGTGCTGCAGCCGGGCATGCTCTGCAGCATGCTGCGAGGCATCAGGGCCAGGCCGGCGCCCGCGCTGACGCAGGCGAGCATGCCGTGATAGGACTCCATTTCAAAGATCTTGCCCGGCACTGCCGCGTCCTTGGTGAACCAGCTTTCGAAGTGGTGGCGGTACGAGCAGTTGGAGCGGAAGGCATAGATGTTTTCGCCGTTCACGTCCTGCGCGCGATGGATCGGGCTGTGGTTGAGTGGCGCAATCAGCACCATTTCTTCTTCGAATGCCGGCACGCCCTCCAGCGCCGGGTGCAGCACCGGGCCATCGACAAACGCGGCGGTCAGGCGGCCTGCCAGCACCCCGTCGATCATGGTCCCGGAAGGTCCGGTGGACAGGTCCAGTTCGACCTTGGCGTACTGCTGGTTATAGGCCGCCAACAGTTCGGGAATCCGCACCGCCGCGGTGCTCTCCAGCGATCCCAGGGGAAATGTGCCCTGGGGTTCTTCACCGGCTACCGTGGCGCGGGCTTCCTGGACCAGGTCGAGAATCCGCCGGGCGTAGTCGAGGAAACTCCAGCCGGCCGGCGAAAGGCGCAGGCGGCTTTTTTCGCGGATGAACAGGTCGACGCCCAAATCCTGTTCCAGTTGCTTGATCCGCGTGGTCAGGTTCGAAGGCACCCGATGGATGTGCTGCGCGGCCACGCTGATGCTGCCGTGCTCGGCGACAGCCTTGAAAATCTCGAGCTGAACCAGATCCACATCATTCTCCAAACGTGAACAAGACGCTCATTATTATTCAGTTTCAAGAAAACATACAGCACCGTAACCTGAGCGCATTCCTACCCGCAGGACGGTGCCATGACCAACATATCCAGCCTTACCCACGCCATTTCGATCAACCCGGCCACCGGTGAACAGATCGGCCACTACCCTTTCGAATCCGCAGCGGCACTGGACGCCGCCCTGTCGCGTTCCGCCAGCGGGTACCGTGCCTGGCGCCGCGTACCTCTTGCACAACGCGCACAGCGCTTGATTGCCCTGGGCCAAGCCTTGCGCGACAACGCACAAGCCATGGCCACCATGATCACCCTTGAAATGGGCAAGCCGATCGCCCAGGCCCGCGGTGAAATTGAAAAATGTGCGCAGCTCTGCGCCTGGTATGCCGAACACGGCCCCGCCATGTTGAGCGCTGAACCGACCCTGGTCGAAGGCGGCAAGGCACGCATCGAATATCGCCCGCTGGGGCCGATTCTCGCGGTCATGCCGTGGAACTTCCCGATCTGGCAAGTGCTGCGCGGTGCGGTGCCGACGCTACTTGCTGGCAACACCTACGTGCTCAAGCACGCGCCAAACGTCATGGGCAGCGCCTACCTGCTGCTGGATGCCTTCAAGCAGGCGGGCTTTGCCGAAGGCGTCTTCGAGGTCATCAACGTCACTCCGGACGGTGTTTCCACGGCGATTGCCGACCCGCGCATCGCCGCTGTCACCCTGACCGGCAGCGTGCGAGCCGGCATGGCAATCGGCGCCCAGGCTGGCGCGGCGCTGAAGAAGTGCGTGCTGGAGCTGGGCGGTTCCGATCCGTTCATCGTGCTCAATGATGCCAACCTCGACGACGCCGTCAAAGCGGCCGTGATCGGTCGTTACCAGAACACCGGGCAGGTCTGTGCGGCGGCCAAGCGGCTGATCGTCGAGCAAGGAATAGTCGAAGAATTCACCCGGCGGTTTGTCGAGGCCACGCGCAAACTGGTGGTCGGCGATCCACTGTCCGCCGAGACGTACATCGGCCCGATGGCCCGCTTCGATCTGCGCGATGAACTGGATCAACAGGTGCGTGACACCCTGGAGGAAGGCGCGAGCTTGTTGCTGGGTGGCATGAAGGCCCAAGGCTCGGGCAACTTCTATGAGCCTACGGTGCTGGCCGGTGTCACTGACCAGATGACTTCATTCAAACAGGAACTGTTTGGCCCGGTCGCTTCGATCATTACCGCCCGCGACGCCGCGCATGCGCTGGAACTGGCGAACGACAGTGAGTTCGGCCTGGCGGCCACCGTCTACACCGGCAATGTCGAGCTGGCTGAGCAGATGGCCAGTGAACTGGAAACCGGCGGGGTATTCATCAACGGCTACTGCGCCAGTGACCCGCGCGTGACCTTCGGTGGCGTGAAGAAAAGCGGATTCGGTCGCGAGCTGTCGCACTTCGGCGTGCGCGAATTCTGCAATGCGCAGACGGTGTGGCTGGATCGCCACTGATCGAACCCAACAACCTGGCACACACAAAAACGCCGCTCAATGAGCGGCGTTTTTTTTTGCATCACAGGTGTGCAAGCCTCAGGCTTTGCAGTCCCAGGCACGGTCGCCGTGCTCGTCCTTGATGCGGGTCGGCAGGCCCATCACGTCCAGCGCCTTGAGGAACGGCTCGGCTGGCAGCTCCTCGACGTTGACCATGCGCTGCACGTCCCATTCGCCGCGGGCTACCAGCAGGGCTGCAGCCACCGGTGGAACACCGGCGGTATAGGAAATGCCCTGGCTGTCGGTTTCGGCAAAGGCTTCCTCGTGGTCCGCTACGTTGTAGATGAACACTTCGCGCGGCTGGCCGTCCTTGGTGCCCTTGACCAGGTCACCGATGCAGGTCTTGCCGGTGTAGCCCGGTGCCAGCGAGCTTGGATCAGGCAGCACGGCCTTGACCACCTTGAGTGGCACGACTTCCAGGCCCTCGGCGGTCTTGACCGGTTGCTCGGAGAGCAGGCCGAGGTTCTTGAGCACGGTGAACACATTGATGTAGTGCTCGCCGAAGCTCATCCAGAAACGCACGTTGGGCACGCCGAGGTTCTTCGACAGCGAGTGCACTTCATCGTGACCGGTCAGGTACAGGTTCTGCGAACCGACTACCGGCAGGTCGTCGGTGCGCTTGACTTCGAACATGGTGTTGCTGGTCCACTGGCTGTCCTGCCAGCTCCACACCTGCCCGGTGAACTCGCGGAAATTGATTTCCGGATCGAAATTGGTGGCGAAATATTTGCCATGGGAACCGGCATTGACGTCGAGAATGTCGATCGAATCAATGCGGTCGAAATACTGTTGCTGGGCCAGTGCCGCATAGGCATTGACCACACCCGGGTCGAAGCCCACGCCGAGGATGGCGGTGACGTTCTTCTGCTGGCATTCCTCGAGGTGCTTCCACTCGTAGTTGCCATACCAGGGCGGCGTCTCGCAGATCTTGCCCGGCTCTTCGTGAATGGCGGTGTCCAGGTAGGCCACGCCGGTATCGATGCAGGCACGCAGCACCGACATGTTGAGGAAAGCGGAACCGACGTTGATGACGATCTGCGATTCGGTTTCGCGAATCAGCGTCTTGGTCGCCTCGACGTCCAGGGCATTGAGGGTGAATGCCTTGATTTCAGCGGGCTGTTTGAGGCTGCCCTTGGCCTTGACGCTGTCGATGATGGCCTGGCATTTGGAGATGTTGCGCGACGCGATAGCAATACGACCGAGTTCGTCGTTGTGCTGCGCGCACTTGTGGGCCACCACCTTGGCGACACCTCCTGCACCAATGATAAGTACGTTCTTCTTCAATTTTTCTCTCTCTCCTTCTCAGCCAGCTTACGAGAGGCTGGACATATAGTCGTTGTAACCGAACTCACGAACCACCTCGACACTACCGTCGAGTTGTTTCACTACGATGGACGGCATTTTCAGCCCGTTGAACCAGTTCTTCTTGACCATGGTGTAGCCCGCAGCGTCGACGAACGACAGGCGGTCACCGATGGCCAGCGGGCGATCGAACTGGTATTCACCGAAAATGTCGCCGGCCAGGCAGGATTTGCCGCACACCATGTAGGTGTGCTCACCCTCGCTCGGGGCCAGCTTGGCATTCAGGCGGTAGATCAGCAGGTCGAGCATGTGCGCTTCGATGGAGCTGTCCACGACCGCCAGGTGCTTGCCGTTGTAGAGGGTGTCAAGCACGGTGACTTCCAGCGACGCACTCTGGGTGATGGCCGCTTCGCCCGGCTCCAGGTAAACCTGTACGCCGTACTTTTGCGAGAACGCCTTGAGGCGCGCGCAGAACTCATCCAGCGCGTAGCCTTCGCCGGTGAAGTGGATACCGCCACCCAGGCTGACCCACTCGACCTTGTGCAGCAGATGGCCGAAACGCTCTTCGATGGTGCACAACATTGCATCGAACAGGCCGAAATCGCCGTTCTCGCAGTTGTTGTGGAACATGAAGCCGGAAATCTGCTCGATGACCTGCTCGATCTTTTCCGGATCCCACTCACCCAGGCGGCTGAACGGCCGTGCCGGGTCGGCCAGCAGGTAATCGGAGCTGCTCACCTGCGGGTTGACCCGCAATCCACGGACCTTGCCTTCAGATGCTTCAGTGTAGCGCTGTAGCTGGCCGATGGAGTTGAAGATGATCTTGTCGCAGTTGTCGAGCATCTCCTCGATTTCGTCATCGGCCCAGGCGACGCTGTAGGCGTGAGTCTCGCCCGCGAACTTCTGCCGGCCGAGCTTGAGCTCGTACAGCGACGACGACGTGGTGCCGTCCATGTACTGCTGCATCAGGTCGAACACCGACCAGGTGGCGAAGCACTTGAGTGCCAGCAGGGCCTTGGCCCCGGACTGCTCGCGCACGTAGGCAATCTTTTCCATGTTGCCCAGCAGCTTTTGCTTGTCGATGAGGTAGTACGGCGTTTTGATCATTTCGAGGCCTCCGGCAAGGCCAGCCAAAAAAAGGATGCGCATTGTGCCCGCACTGGCCACATATCGAAAGAGCAGAAGTGCAGTTCGTCGGCCAGGGATCTGCGCGGCGACCCCGCAAGATCGCACACATAGGCGACAAAAAGATGACGCTGCGGCCAATTGCCATCTTTTTGCGATCTCGCCGACGACCGGTCTAACACGGCACAAAAAACGACTATCGTTGTTAGTGACAGGTCACTGGTGACCGAATGTCACCGCTACGATACCAGACTCACTAATCGCCCGTTCAGACTGGGGACAAAGTAAGGCGAAACGCTTGGCAAGGTGTTTTAACCCGACCACAGGCCTCGCCCATAACCTTTCGTCGCAAATGAAATCGACCCTGGTAAACCCAGCCTTCTCTGGCTTGGGGATTGCACCGGCCCGCGTTAGCCAGAGCGAACGACATAAAACTGACGCGATGGCCATCCAATCAACGCTAAAGGACTCCAGCAATACGCTTGGTCAGTCACCGGAGATGTAACGTGTCAACTCTCAACGAAATCGCAGCGAACCACGCGAGAATGGCTAAGGCAAAGGAACAGGAGTCGACCGGACTGAGTGACCGACAACCGCACATTGTAGGAAGCATTGAAATTCCCTCCCCCGTCGAGCAACCGCATATCCCTCTGCACCTCATCGCCGCAGCCCAGGACAACAACCTCGCCCAGGTATCGGCCTTCGTAGCCTGACGGCGCTCGACACCAGAGATTACCCTGCGCCAGCCATTGCAGGAGCCCGGCTCGCCGGCGAAGAGACCCGAACGCGCGATGCAGTATTCGAGGACGCCTTCGCCGGCAAGCCTGGCTCCTACAGTTGATCGGGTACATCCACGAGCGACGGCTTGGCTGTCAGACCGCCATCGCTGACAAACCAGCTCCCAGGTGTAGACGCACATACCCGCCTGCACCCCTCCCTTTCTAATTCCAAAACAGCTTTGTCGGACAATATGTAGTGTCTAAAAATATTCACTACAAAACCGTTGACGCCTTCGATTTGCCCTTGCATGATGCAGACGTCTCCCCGATCGGGAGTAGCAACACGCTTGAGCAAGCTCGTCTGACCGCCGAGCTGTTTTTTCCGGATACACGCTGCCCACAAGGCAGATTGAAGAAGCTGACCTGGCCTGAACGTCCAGTACAAGGACGAGAAGCGCTGGCGATCCATCCTCATGATGCTTGTGGCCGACCCTCAAAACGTCGGCAGGGGCCAAAGGTTATCGCCGCTTCTCTTCGTTGTGACGCTATTGCGTAGCAGTTATTCAACACGACTACATGCAACAGACGCGGTACCCCGCCGATTTCGGCGGACGACTGCTGACGTCCTGGTTTCGGTGCCAGGGATCAACTAACCGATGGGCTACTTGTATTAGCGAATCAACTTTGAAAGATCACCAAATGGTCAAGGGGGCTTTATCATGAACCTGAACAATCAACCTACTATCGAAGAACTGGCTCGTATGTTCGCGGCGCAAAAAGACAGCCACGACAGCCATATCCTGTGGATCAGCAAATCGGGCCAGGTGCATATCGACTGCCTGTCGCCGCATGCCCATGAAGCAGAGTTCGACCAGAACAACCAGAACCTGCTCGCCCGACTGAAAATGTACCGTCGCGGCCATGGCTATGTCGGCAAGAAAGCCGCCGCCGACAAGGACTTCATCGGTAATGTCCTGCAAACGCTGAAACAGGCCTGGGACTCGCTGCAGAACCAGAACGAAGTTCGGGTGATTGACCGGTTCTACTGATTAATTAGTACCTCAATACAAGAAAGGGCCTGCTCCGGATAAGAGCAGGCCCTTTTTTAATGCCTTTCCTGCCCCCCAATTAACCACTGTAGGAGTGAGCCTGCTCGCGATAGCGGAGTGCCAGGCGCCAAATTTGTTGAATGTAAGTCCGTCATCGCGAGCAGGCTCACTCCTACAGTGGTTACGGGGTGCTCATGAGAACTCAGTTCCCAACAGCAGATCCATGAACGCCACCGACGCCGCACTGTGATAATTGTTCTTGCGTCGAAGCAGCGCTGCCCCGCGTTTGGGCCCCTCACCCACCAACGGAATCCTGCGCAACGCACGCTCTGAAGTGGCAATAGGTTCCGGGAGGATCGTGGCAATGGCGGTGTGCTGTATGACTTCCAGCAAGGTGTTGACCGAGTTGACCTCAATGAGCACCTTGGGCGTGATCTGCGCGGTGACGAAGTACTCATCAATGCAGGTACGGGTGATGAAGTCCGCGGTCAACAGCGCAAACTCCAACTGTGCCATTTCTTGTGCGCTCAACGCAGCCTGGCTTTCATACAGGGGGTGAGCCCTGCCCACCATCAGCCCCAGGGTTTCGGTAAACGCCGGGATCGATTCGATGTCGGCATTTCTCACCTGATCGAACGCAATCGCGATGTCCAGCGAATCATCCGCCAGCCCCGCCTCGATGTCGGCCATCGACAACTCGAAAATCTGCAGATGGATGTTCGGGTACCGCGCCACGTAATCGCGCACTAACGGCCCTGCCAGATAGGCCATGAAGGTGGGCGTCATGGCCAGGCGCAAGGTGCCACGGGACAGGTCCTTCACGTCATGCAGCGCCCGCTTGCCCGCCTCAAGTTCCACCAGGACCCGGCGGGCGCATTCGATATAGGCCTCGCCCGCGTCAGTGGGCTTGACCGTGCGCGAGGTGCGGTCGAACAGGTTGACGCCGAGGGTTTCCTCCAGTTGCCGGATCTGTTGCGACAGGGTCGGTTGGGAAACGTGCAGCGCCTCGGCGGCGCGGGTGAAGCCGCCGTGGTCGGCGACGGCCAGCAAATAACGCAGATGACGCAGCAGCACGGGATCACCCTCTATAGGCAGCACTTATACATTGCATTGTATATCGGTCTTGGACGCTATGGGTTGATCGGCAGAAGATGGCTTCACCCCCGAAACATCACACTGCAACAGGAGAAAAACCATGCAACAGTCCCACGCCTACAACGATCCCAGCCTGGCCCTGACCACTGAAGTACTGGATGCCAAGGCACGTAAAAACCTGTCCTGGCAGGACCTGGCTGAAGGCACCGGCCTTGGCCTGGCCTACGTCACCGCTGCCCTGCTCGGCCAGCACCCGCTGCCGGAAAGTGCCGCCAAGGTGATTGGCGGGAAACTTGACCTGGACGCCGACGCCATCGCTCGCCTGCAGATCATTCCGCTGCGCGGCAGCCTCTCGGGTATCCCGACCGACCCGACCATCTACCGCTTCTACGAAATGATCCAGATCTACGGCACGACGTTGAAGGCCCTGGTCCATGAACAGTTCGGCGACGGCATCATCAGCGCGATCAACTTCAAGCTGGACATGAAGAAAGTCGAAGACCCGGAAGGCGGTCACCGCGCCGTGATCACCCTCGACGGCAAGTTCCTGCCGCTGCGCCCTTTTTAAGTGGATACCGGCCCGCGCTGTGCCGCGGGCCACACCCGACTCACCCCTGAGGACGCAAACATGCAAGCGCTCATCGATGGTTTCCTGAAGTTCCAGAAGGACGTCTTTCCGCAACGCACCGACCTGTTCAAACACCTGGCCACCACGCAACACCCCGGCACCTTGTTCATCACCTGTTCCGACAGCCGTGTCGTGCCGGAACTGCTGACCCAGCAAGAACCCGGCGAGCTGTTCGTCATCCGTAACGCCGGCAACATCGTGCCCTCCTACAGCCCCCATCCGGGCGGTGTGTCGGCCACGGTGGAATACGCGGTCGCCGTGCTGGGCGTGACCGACATCGTGATCTGCGGGCATTCCGACTGCGGTGCGATGACGGCGGTGGCCAAGTGCAAATGCATGGACCACCTGCCCGCCGTCAGCGGCTGGTTGCAACACGCCGAGTCGGCCAAGGTGATCAACGAATCGCGACCCCACGCGGATGAGGCGGCCAAAGTCAGTTCGATGGTGCGTGAGAACGTCATCGCGCAACTGGCCAACATCCAGACCCACCCGAGCGTGCGCCTGGCCCAGGAGAAAGGCCTGTTGAACCTGCATGGATGGGTGTATGACATCGAGACCGGCTCGATCGATGCCCTGGATGCCGGCAGCCGCACGTTCGTGTCGCTGGCCGAGCACCCGACGACTTGCGCCGTGCATGGCAAAGCCGTCGAGGCTGCCTGAGCTTGACCGCAGCGACCGCCCGGGCAGCCGCTGCGCAAGATTTTTAGCGTTTGACCGACAGATCAACCTGGGTCATGCGACTACGAATGGTAAACACGCCATCGCCCGAGAGAATCGCGCTACGCGCAAACAGGCGCCCATTTTCCCAGTTCGACAAGCCCAGTTCCGGCTTGTCGAGTGCGTACTGGCCATCGACCCAACGGGTAATCCCGTTGCCGACAAAGGGCGCGTTGACCGCGTTGTAGAAGCGCTCCTGGATCGCCGCCTCTTCACTGAGCAGCGACACGGTGAATTGCGGGCTGTAGCGGTTGAACAAGGCGATGGCGCTGTCCAGGTCGTCGACGATCTTCAGGCTGACTTCCGGGGTTTCTTCCCACTCCCACTCGCGACCCAATTGATCTTCCGGCAAGGGCTCGGCCAGTGCTTCGGTGCGGTAACCTTCGGCGCGGTAGACCTCGACGGTTGCGCTTTGCCAAACGGCCGGCAGGAACGCTTCGCTGCCCTCCACGATGTGCAACTTGCAGCCCTGGCCGCGTGCCTTGCCTGCCTGTTGCAGCGCGTCGAGAAACAGCGGCACCAGTTCGGCGGCGCGATCGCGCTGGATCAGGCAGACGTTGAGGGTGTTGCAGACCTTGCGGTCGAGGGAGTTGCGCACCACGGCGGCGAAGCGCGTGGCATCGGCGTCGGTGTCGGCGATCAACCAGGCACCGCCGGTGCCATGCAGGCTGACGGCGGTGCCGGCCTGTTGCGCGATACTGCCCAATTGACTGACGGCGCGCCCCGAACCACGAGCCACGGCCAGCGACAGTCGTCGGTCGGCGAACATCGCCCAACCGGCGGCGTGATTGACGCTTTCCACCAACGACACCGCACCGGTTGGCAATCCAGTCTCGCTCAGTGCCGGGTTCAGTGCGTGAGTGACAATGGCCTGTGCCGTGCCCAACGCATCGCTGCCAATGCGCAGCACCGCAGTGTTACCGGTGCGCAACACACCGGCGGCATCGGCGAAGACGTTCGGCCGGCCCTCGAAGACGAACGCGACGATGCCCAGCGGCGAGACCACTTGCTCGACTTTCCAGCCATCGTGCTCGACGCAACTGATCACTTTGCCGCGGGTGGCCGACGCATCGCGCCAGGCGCGCAGGCCGGCAATCATGTCGCGACGCATGCGTTCATCCGCCAGCAAACGCGTGGTCGAACGACCGCGGGCCTTGGCCCGTTCGATGTCGGCCTGGTTGGCGGCCTCGATCAAGGCCCAGCACTCAGGCGTCTCCAGGCGTTGGGCGAACACATCGAAGAAGGCGCTGATGGCCTGGTCCGACACCGTCGTCATCGCCTTGAACGCCGCTTCCGCGCGTTCGATTGCCAGCGCTGCCGCTTGCTGGTCAGCCACCGGGATCAGCAACAGTTCGCCGCTGACCTGCTCCACCAACAGGTGGTCACCAGGCGCAAAGCGTGCCGCCAGTTCGGGGCTGACCACAGTGACACGATTACCGGCAAAAGGGATCGGCGTGCCAGCGACTAGACGTTCGAGCGCAAGAGACATGAAGCGGTATCACCATGCAATGGGCGGGCTGAAAATGTATAGCAAAAGCCGCCGAGCGTCATCCGCCCCCCCCCCCCTGCACCGATGATCGCAATCCCGCCGGTGCCGGCCTGGCGCACCTACGCTTAAAGCGTACCCCTCGCGTTTGCTGTTTCGAAGGAGGCCGTCATGAGCGATAAATTCAGAAGCCATGGCGCAGCCCTTGACGACGAAGGTCTGGAAAATGCCCTGGACCTGGCCAAAGTCAGCGCTGCACAACTGTGGGCTGTTCTGGCAGTAGAAACCTCCGGCAACGGATTCTTTTCCGATCGCCGTCCGAAAATCCTTTTCGAGCGTCACGTCTTCAGCCGCTTGACCCAGCAGAAGTTTGACGCACAACACCCCGATATCAGCAGCAAAAGCCCTGGCAACTATGGTGCGTCGGGGGACCACCAGTACGACCGGCTCAACCAGGCGATTGAGCTGAACCGCAATGCGGCGCTGCAAAGCACGTCCTGGGGGCTGGGCCAGATCATGGGGTTCAATTTCGCCTCCACAGGTTCTGCGAACGTCGAGTCGATGGTCAAGCGCATGGTCCTGTCCGAGAACGAACAACTGCTGTGTACGGTCGGCACGTTGATCGGTGGCGGTTCCATCGCCGCGCTACGGGCCAAGGACTGGGCAAACTTCGCCCGTCGTTACAACGGCCCCAACTACGCCATCAACAACTACGACTTGCGGCTCAGTGCCGCGTATCAAAAGTTCTCCTACGGCGGCACGCCCGACCTCAGGATTCGCACCGCGCAAACCTACCTGACGTACCTGGGCTGGCACCCCGGCACGATTGACGGCATCGTCGGCAAACAGACCCGCGATGCAATGAATCTGTATCAGGCCAAAGAAGGCCTGGAACTGACCACGGTGCTCGATGACGAGACGCTGGAGCATCTGCGCAGCAGGATTCTGGCGATGCCGCTCTGATCCCGCACCAGGTACATCCCCTGTGGGAGCGAGCCTGCTCGCGATGAGGTCTTTCCAGTCGACATCAATGTGACTATCAGACCGCTATCGCGAGCAGGCTCGCTCCTACAGGGGGGTGTTGCCTTCGCTACGTATCAAAGTGTGTACAGCCCCGCCCCTGACACATCAGGCCTTCAAATCCCCGCGCCAACGACACACCGCAGATACACCCGGTTGATGAAATACGTCCCAACGGGCACACCCCGGTCCGACATCCCTGCCTTGAAGGAGATCAACCATGAACGCCACTATTTCATCGGCCGTGAAAGGCCTGCACCTGAACCTTGACCGTGCCGGCAGTTGGATCGCGCCACTGACCTTGAGGGTGTTCCTCGCCTGGGAATTCTTCGAGTCGGGCCTGGAAAAATTCAATGGCGAAAACTGGTTCGCCGACATCCAGGACCGCTTCCTGTTTCCGTTCAACCACCTTCCTGCCACGCTGAACTGGGAATTGTCGATGTGGGTCGAGCTGATCTGCGCGCTCGCCCTGCTGGTGGGCCTGGCCACGCGGTTCTCGGCGATCAGCCTGATCGTGGTGACCATCGTGGCGACCGCCGCGGTGCACTGGCCGGCCGACTGGTCGACCTTGAGCGAACTGGCCCAGGGTTACTCCATCAGCAACAAAGGCTTCGGTAACTTCAAGCTGCCGCTGATCTACCTCGCCGCCCTTGTGCCGCTGCTGCTTTCGGGCCCTGGTAAGTTCAGCCTCGATGCGTTGCTGGCCCGGTTTTTCTGGCGCCGCAATCGGCACTGAAACGAAACCCTTAACCAATCAAACAAAAGGGGACCTCAATGAGGTCCCCTTCCTTTTGCCTGCAAATTATCGAAGCAATTCTTCCACCGCCTCAATCCCCGCCAGTTGCGGATGCTCATTGCGCTCATGCACATGGGCATGCGGGGTGCGGTCGATCAGCAGGCTCAGCAGTTCCGGGCGGCTGTAGTGGCCGCGCGAATCCATCATGCGCTTGCGCTTGTCGATCAGGCTCATGTCGAGGTCGACGATCACCTCGCCTTCACCCTCGGTCAACGCTCCCAGCACCACGCCGTCCGGGCTGATGATTGCCGTGTAGCAACCGCCGGAGATCGGACCGATCGGGCAACCGGTGTCGGCCATGATCTGCGCCTGTTGCTCAGGGTTGAGCCAGGCGGTGGAGTTGACCACGAAGCAGGCCGCTTCCAGGGCGTGCTGACGAATGCTGACTTCCATCTGCGAGGCGAACAACGGTCCTGCGAACGAGCCGGGGTACATCGAGGCGTGGATCTGCTCGCCATCGGCCATCAACGCGTAACGGGCCAGCGGGTTGTAATGCTCCCAGCACGCCAGTTGGCCGATGCGCCCGACCGCACTGTCGGTGGCGCGCAGGCCAGAACCATCGCCCATGCCCCAGATCATGCGTTCATGGTAGGTCGGGGAGATCTTGCGACGGCTCTGGATCAGTGTGCCGTCGGCGTCGAACAGCAACTGGGTGTTGTACAACGTACCGCCATCTCGTTCGTTGACACCGATGGACACGACCATGCCGGCCTCCCTGGCCGCGGCGCCGATGGCATCGGTCGCCGCCGACGGTACCGTCACGGCCTGGTCCAGCAGCTTGAGATGTTCAGCGCCCATGGCAAAGGGCGCCTGGACGAAGGAGAAATACGGGTAGTACGGCACGATGGTTTCCGGAAACACGGCCAACTGCACGCCCTGCCCGCCGAGCTCGAGAATCTTCTCGACGACTTTATTGACGGTGCCTTCTCGGCTGTAGAGCACGGGGCTGATTTGTACGGCGGCGGCTTTGACGAAGGTCATGGCGGTAATCTCATTGAGGGAACGGGCTTCAACGAGATAAATATTACGACAATCATATTTAGTCTTGAATGTCGTATACACCACCTTTTAGGACATCATCCCCGATTGGCCCGCTGAATCACCTGCGGAGGCTGCCCGAAAGCACGCAGAAACGCCCGACGCATGCGCTCCCTGTCACCAAATCCGGTTTCGGTGGCCACCACATCGATCGAGTGCCGGCCGGTTTCCATCATCAACCGTGCGGCTTCCACCCGCAGGCTTTCGATGGCCTTGGCCGGCGATTGCCCGGTTTCGGCATTGAACACACGGCTGAATTGTCGAGGGCTGAGATTGACGGCGTTGGCCAGTTCCTCAACCGACAATTCGGACTTCAGATTCTGCTTGGCGTAAGTCAACGCCGCCTGGATGCGATCGGTCCTGGGCTGCAACTCCAGCATCACCGAAAACTGCGACTGCCCGCCTGCCCGGCGGTGATACACCACCAACTGCCGGGCTACCCGCCGAGCGACTTCGGCCCCCAGGTCCATCTCGACCAGCGCCAGCGCCAGGTCGACACAAGCGCTCATGCCCGCGGCCGTCCAGAGGTTGCCATCGTTGATGAAGATGCGGTCCTCCTCGACCTTGATCCTGGGGTACGCCCGCTGCAGCGACGCGGCGTGACACCAGTGGGTGGTCGCCCGTCGCCCATCGAGCAAACCGGCCTCGGCCAGCGCAATGGCCCCGGTGCAGATCGAACCCAGGCGACGGGTGTTCTGGCTGGCGCGACGCAAAAATTCGACCATGCCGGGTGATACCGGGCGAATCAAATTGTCGCCCATCACCAGCAACGTATCGAACGAACGCTGGCCGAACGCCGTGGTTTCTACGGCAAAACCGGCGGAGGTTTGCACCATGCCGCCGTATTCGGACAGCAAGACCATGCTGTACACCGGCTCCTGCATCGCGTTATTGGCCAGTTCGAACGTGGCACACATGGCCAGGCCCAGGACCTGGAATCCCGGGTAAACGATGAGTCCGATGTGTTGCATGGTGGTTGTCCAGAATGACCTTAAAGGTTGCATGACCGGTTATTCAGCCAGAGCACCTCACTCTACGCCTGCCACCGTAATGCGGGTGAAAAGCCGCTCGACGGCAATTCGGCCAGACAATCGCCCATTAAGGCCATGCCCCTTCATTTATTGGGTCTATAAATAACAGTACAGCGGTGGCCGCAAACAAGAGGCACAGGCCATGGACAGCAAGGATTCGGGCACAAATCTGGCCTTCTGGCTGCCAGGCAGTGCGGTCATCCTGAGTCTGGTGGTATCGATGTTCGCCCTCACCCGCGAACCCTTCCTGGAGCCGCGCCCCATCGGTGCCCAGTTCCAGGCCCAACTGCCCATCGAAGCCCGGCTGTGGCAGGACCCTTTCGACGCCGTGGAGCGTTATCGCAAGAAGCTCGCCGACAGCAAGAACCCGGACGCCGAGAACGTTTGCAGCCCCGATCTCTCTCCCCTGGGCGCATCACAATCGGCGCCCGACATCATGGTCGCGCTGGTCGAGGGCGGCCCTTACGCCGATGAGGTCGAACGGCGTCGGCGCATTCGCTATGCCTTGCTGGCCGGGTTCAAGAACTCCCATCGGGTGCCCGATCAGGAGCAGTACATTCACTGCCTGAAATTGGCCGCCAACCTGTCAGTCGAGGCGCCGCAAAAAAGCGCTTTCGTCGATATGCCCTACGAAGTGTTCGTGTCCAATCCCTTCGATCCACCGCTGGCGCTTGAAGGCAAGCCAACACCGCCCGAGCGCACGATCGTGTTCTGGCTGAAACAGGACGCGCTCGGCTCGACGCCGCTGCAACGGCTCGAAACCCTACGCGACAGTCTGAACCAAAAAGTCGCCATGGCCTGCGCGCCAGCCCCCTGCGCCGAACCACCGGCCAACGCCGTGCTGAAGGTCATCGGCCCCTCGACCTCGACCGTGCTGCGCGACATGTTCCAGGACCAGGACATCGGCAAGGCTTCGGCGAACATCGAAATCTACTCGCCGCTGGCCACGGCCGATAACGAGACGCTGGATCGCGGCTACCAGAAGCTTTCGCCGCCCCTGCAAAACCGGCAACCCATGAAGTTGCTGCGCACCGTCAGCGACGACGGCACCATGACCCAACTGATGCTCGAGGAATTGAAGTTGCGCCGCGTCGACCCGGCCGCTGGCGTACGCTGCGGTGAGGGCAAATTGAGCCGGATCGGTTCCCCCTGCACCGGCAATCTGCGCCGCAGCGCCAATCGCATCGCGTTGATATCCGAGTGGGACAGTTTCTACAGCCGCGCCCTGATCGAAAGCTTCAAGTTGCAGGTGGCCAGGGACGCCCGACTCGGCGACGGTGACAACCATAAGGGTGCTGTCGAGCAGTGGATTTTGCGCTTCAGTTACTTGCGCGGTCTCGACGGACGCCTGCCGGAAGAATCGGCGAGCACCGATAAAACCGCCACTTCCAATGTCAGTAAAAACACCCCTGGCGCGGCCGCAATCGACCTCAGCCCGCTGGAGAAATCCGACGGCAATTCCCAGCTCGACTACCTGCGACGCCTCGCCGACCACATCGCCAGCGAAGACGCGGCTTATCGACGCGATGGCGAAAGCGGCATCGGTGCCATCGGCATCCTCGGTGTCGATGCCTACGACAAGCTGCTGGTGCTGCAGGCACTCAAGAGCCGGATGCCCTACAAACTGTACTTCTCGACCGATCTTGACGCGCGCATGCTGCAACGGGGCCAGGCGCAAACCACGCGCAACCTGATCCTCGCCGCGCCCTATGGCCTGACGCTGACCCGTGCCCTGCAACAGGACGTGCCGCCGTTTCGCGACAGCTTGCAAACTGCCGTGTTCGTCTCGGTACTGGCCGCGTTGGCGCCGCAATCGTTCGATGCCAAACGCGCGAAGTTCGACTACTCGAAATCGGAGCTGCTCTCGCCAGGCATCTATGAAGTGGGCATCAGTGGCTTCATTCCCCTGGCCACGCGACTGGGCGCCTCGCGCCCGACCAGTTGCCAGGCTCCCACCCAAGCCCAGTCGGAGCGCGGCATACTGCCCCACGACCTGATGGCGCTGCGCTGCCTGCAAGATCCCTCGCCGCCGCCCTACCCTGAGCCCTCCAGGTCACTGCGCGAGCGTTTCAAACACAGCCAGTCGTTCTTTTGGGCGGGGCCCTTGACGCTCACCCTGCTGACCATCGCCGCGTTCATCCTCTGGTGGCGCATCGAGGGTCCCCAGGATGAACACGACACGCGCCTGGCGTGGGTACGCGGCGTTCCTATCACGCTGTTCATGGTAGCGGCGGCCTGCGCCTTCATCGCCACGCGCTACTGGCACGCGGAGTTCCTGTGGTTCACCTTCGTGCTGGTGCTGCTGGGCATCCTGTCGTCGAACCTGCTGCGCCGCTCCACGCGGCGACTGGCGCTGGCCCAGGACGCGACGGCGAGTATGACCCCGGGTTCATACGATGCCTGGGCGTGGTACATCGTGGTCCCGCTGGTGGTGTTCATCCTCGCGCTGATGCTGGCGTACCAGATGCGCAGCACCCTGACCGACAACGGCCTGGGCGAGCCGATGTTCCTGCTCGAAGGCATCAGCGCCTGGCCGACCGTGGCACTGCGCCTGCTGGCCGTGCTGATCTCGCTCTCGGCATTGACCTGGGGCTGGCGCAAGCTGCGCATCAACCGCGCCGACATCGAAAGCGCCTTCCATTTGCGCCTGCACATGCGCAGTACCAGACGACGCTGTGGGGCCAGGTACAGCGTCTGATCCGCCGCGGCAAACGCTGGAGCCTGCGCCGCTGGTGCAATGAACTGGGCCATTGGCTGCTGCTGATTTTCTTCCCGCTGATGAGCGCCAACGAAGACTGGTCGAAGTCCTGCGCGGCCGCCCAGGCCCGCTGCACGGACGGACGCAAGATGATCGTCATTGCGCGCTTCTGGGGTGAGCACTGCATCTGCGGTTCATTCGGTGCCCGCCTGTTGCGGGCGATGCTCGCCACTTGGGCCTACGTCGTGGTCACCAGCGTGCTGTTCGTGATCTGGCCCATGGAAGGCTCACCCGTGCGCGGCGCCTCGGATTGGTGGATGTTGAACTGGCTGGTTCCGACCCTGACGTTCCAGCTCCTGGTGTTCTGGGTCATGGACGCCAACCTGTTGCTGACGCGCTTCATCCGTCATTTGAGCAAGCACCATGCGATCTGGCCAGGGACTTTGCAGGCCGAGCACAAGAAAATCTTCGGCATGCTCAAGCATCCCTGCATCGATGAGTGGGTGGATCTGCAGCTGATCGCCAAGCGTACGTCGGCGGTCAACCGGCTGATCTACGCCCCGACCGCGGTGCTGTTGATCCTGCTGGCGTCACGCAGCAGCCTGTTCGACAACTGGCCGACGCCGCCAGGGCTGATGATTTCCTACCTGCTGACCGCGTTGCTGCTGCTCAGCTCCGCGCTGACCCTGCGCCGAGCCGCGGAAAAGGCCCGCACGCTGGCCTTGCAACGAATCGACGCCTATTTGCTGGAAACACCGGAATCAACGCCCGGCTATGCCAAGTTCAAGATGATTCGCGAGCGGGTTTCTACGCTCAACACCGGTTCGTTTTCGCGTTATTCCGAGGATCCGTTGATTCGTTCGCTGCTGTTGTCGCTGACTGGTATCGGCGGCTCGGCGATTGTCGATGCGTTGAATTATGCGAAGTTTTGATCAGTTGCTGCTCATAAGAATTGGATGGGGTGTATATCCGTTGCTGCGGTAACGGCTACTTATGGTTTCGCCCTTACGGCGAGTCCCTTTTTCAAACGCCAAAAAGGAACCAAAAGGCTTTGCCCCACCACTCGGTGCCTCGCTAGGGCTCGGCATGCCCTCACTCCGGCATTGCTCCGTGGGTCGCCGCGATGGGCCATCGTGGTTAACGGGGCACCCAGATCAAAAACAAAAGCGAGGCGGCCTTAAAGCCGACCTGACTCTTACGGGTGTACCTGATCCCCTGTGGGAGCCAGCCTGCTGGCGATGGACGTCAACGATAACGCGCCCTGTCTGGATGAACGCGTTGTCTGGACGCTCATCGCCAGCAGGCTGGCTCCCACAGTTGGATCGCGGACAGATCTGCAATCAGGTCGGCTGTCAGGCCGCCTCGCTTTCGCATTTGATCTTGATTTGGCTTTTGATTTTCTTGCCCCATCGAGAGGCCGAGTGGAGGTTCTGCGCAGTGGGTAAACCGGCATGGATGCCGGCTTAGCCGCGCTGGGCCAAGGATGGCCCATCGCGGCGACCCACGGAGCAGGACCGGAGCGAGGGCATGCCGAGCCTTAGCGAGGCACCGAACGCCAGGGGCAAGAGCCCTTGGTTACTTGGGGCTCTTCCAAGTGACTCGCCGTAAGGGCGAAACCCTAGGTGGCCGTTACCGCAGGAATGGATATGTACACCTGAAAGACAATCATCGAATGTCAGGACGCCTTCGCCGGCAAGCCGGGCTCCTACAGAGAGCGAAACCCTGGGTGGCTGTAACCGCATTTACACCCAATCCAAAAATGCATCAGCTTCGCTAGGGAACGGACACTTGTACCTGCGGACCAGCCCAGGAAAACCGATACACCGACGACGATTGCGCACGACACTGCCCATTATCCGCATCCACCCCGACAATCGACCAGCGCGCCCGGGAATTCTCCCCAAGTTCCCGCGCAGCCTCAGGCTTAAAGCAGCGAACCAGCACGTCGTCCGGCACCAGGGCGTAATCCAGCGGGTGTTCACGCAGCCATTGCGCGGCTCTTTCGACGGTGGAGTCGAGCATACCGAAGTGCACGATCGGCTGGCGGGCGAACAGCCAGTGCCCTTCGCTCCAGTTGACCAGGACCAGGTCCGCGCCATGGGTCATGCCGTTGGCCTGCGCCATTAGCGCTTGATTGGGGTTGATCCCGTCCCTCACCGGTTCTACAAACCCCCGGGCGAACCACAGCACCAACCAGGTCACGACCAATGCCGGGAACACTCTGCGCAAGCGCGGGCGCGGTCTGAACCAACGCAGCAGCAACCAGGGCACCAGCGGCGCCGCCACCAGCACCAGCCCCGGTAACGCCGGGTAAATGTACAACTTGCGCTTGCCGCTGCTGATACAGAAGAACAGCACCACCAGCGCCACCCAGCCGAGCAACACCAGCACCCGGCCATCGTGTTTTTGCAGCTGGCGGCGCCAGGCCGGCACCAGCCACGGCAACACCAATACCAGCGGCAGCCAGTACTGCGGAATGACGTTGGTGAAGAAGTACCAGAAAGGTTCACGGTGATGCCAGGCGGCGGCATAGCGTCCGGCGGTCTGGCGCAGGAGGATTTCCCGCGCATAGGCGATTTCCTCAGCCGTGCCATTGAGTGCAATGGACAAGGCCAGGGGCAGCAGCCAGATCGCAATCGCCGCCAGCATGCACACAAGCCCGAGCAACCATCTACGCGCCTGGCCCGGCATCGCCACCACCCCCGGCCAATCCTTGCGCACCGCATAGGCATAGGGAATCAGCAGCAACGCCGGCAGAAAGCCCACGCCCTTGGTGATCACGCCGATGCCCATCGCCGCGCATCCCACGTAGAACCAACGCCAGGCGGGGCCGACCATTAGATGTCGCGCCAGCCCGTAAAGGCCCAGGGTGGTGAACAGAATCAGGAAACTGTCGATCTGCCCGGTGCGCAGGATGCTGTAGGTCTGGTAGGTCGCCAGGTACAACAGTGCTGCGATGCGACCGATGCGCTGGCTCCAGAGCCGACGGCCCAGATCGTAGACCATTGCCGTCACCGTTGCCGCCGACAACAGCCCGGGAATGTACAGCGCGATGTTGGGCAGGCCGGTCAGCCAGACGAAGAACGCCACCGTCCACATGAAGATCGGCGGCTTGTCGCCGTAGATCTCCCCGGCCCTATGTGGAATCAGCCACGAGCCGTTGTGCAACATCTCCAGGGCCACGCCCAGGAAGCGCTCTTCATCGACGTTCTGCGCCTGGCGCAAGCCCAGCCCGGCGCCGATCAACAGCAAGGCCAACAGCATCAGGACCAGGCATTCGACCCGGGGCGAGAGGGTTCGGCGCATGGTTCAGTCCTTGAGTTTTCGGCTTTTGGCAATCAGTTGCAGGTTGCGCAGGTACACGATTGAGCCAAACGCCTGCCCGGCGATGAACACCGGGTCCTGGCGGTAAATGGCGTAGGCAAACAGCAAGGTGCTGCCGACGATGCTCAGGTACCAGAAGCTCACCGGGATGACGCTGCGCTTTTTGTATTCGCTGTACAGCCACTGCAAGACGAACCGTCCGGTAAACGCGATTTGTCCGGCAAAACCGATCACCAGCCACAGGGCTTCACGGGTCATGGTCATCCTTCCAGCTCCTGGGCGTGGGTGTTCAGCCGCGTGCGCCTGATCAACCACCAGACACCGACCAGGTCAAGAATGCCCACCAGGGCACGGTCGAGGTTGCCGTACTTGGACACCCCGGCGGTGCGTGCTCGATGGTTGACCGGATAATTGATCATTCGGCCGTTGTGGCGCTGGATCAATGCCGGAATGAATCGATGCATGTGGTCGAAATACGGCAGGCGCAGGAACGCCGCGCGCTCGATCAGCTTCAGGCCGCAGCCGGTGTCCGGCGTGGCGTCCTTGAGCAGGCGCCGGCGCAGGCCGTTGGCGAAACGCGAAGCCCAGCGCTTGCTGGCGGTATCGCGGCGGTTGGTGCGGTGGCCGGCCACCAGTTGCACGTCGCCCCTGCCCCGCTCACTGCGCACCAGCGCCAACATGCCGGGGATGTCCGCCGGATCGTTCTGGCCGTCGCCGTCGAGGGTGGCCAGCCACTGCCCGCGCGCTTCCCGTGCCGCGTGGTAAAGCGAAGTGCTTTGCCCCAGCGAGCGTTGATGATGGAGGATGCGCAAGGTACCCAGGCCGCTGTTCCTGATCTGCCGCAGTTCGTGCAAGGTGGCATCGGTGCTGCCATCGTCGACCACGATGATTTCATACACTTCGTTTGCCAGCGCCTCGCGCACCTCTTCAAGCAACGGCTTGAGATTGTTCGCTTCGTTCCTGGCCGGAATCAGTACCGATACAAATATGTCTTGGCTCATGGAGTCCCCTCGCCCTTTGGTTTTACCGTTATCAGCGGCGAACGATTCAAATCTGATAAAACTGCCGATACCACTGCACAAAAGCCCCGACCCCGGCTTCCACCGACACCTGCGGGCGAAAGTCGACCCACGCCTGCAATGCCGAGACATCGGCCCAGGTCTTGACCACGTCCCCGTCCTGCATCGGCATGAAGTTACGCCGGGCCACGGTGTCCAATGCCGATTCCAGGCACTCGATGAAATCCAGCAGCGCCATGGGTTCACCGCGACCGATGTTGAACAGCTGATGGGTGCCCTCGCCCGGCGGTCGGGTGCGCAGGCGGGCGATGCTTTCAACGATGTCGTCGATGTAGGTGAAGTCCCGCGCCATCTCGCCCTGGTTGTAGACGTCGATGGGCAGGCCCTTGAGGATGGCCTGTGTGAATTTGAACGGTGCCATGTCGGGCCGGCCCCAAGGCCCGTAGACGGTGAAGAAGCGCAGGCCGCTAGCCTTGAGGCCATACAGGTGGCAGTAACTGTGGGCCAGCAGTTCATTGGCACGCTTGGTGGCCGCGTACAACGAAACCGGATGATCAGCCGCATCTTCAACGCGAAACGGCAGGCTGCGGTTGCTGCCGTAGACCGAACTGCTCGAGGCATAGATCAGGTGCCCGGGGCGATGGTGCCGACAGGCTTCCAGCACATTGAGGAAACCCACCAGGTTCGATTGGGCGTAGATATCCGGATGGTCCAGCGAGTAGCGCACGCCGGCCTGGGCGGCCAGATGCACCACCTCGCTGAACCGATACTCGCGGAACAAATCCAGCAATGCCGGTTTGTCGACGATGTCGATTTTCAGGAAGCGAAAACCCGGCAACGACTCTAGCGCCTTCAGCCGCGCCTGCTTGAGCGCTACGTCGTAATAGTCGTTGAGGTTGTCGATCCCGACCACTTCATGACCGTCCTGGCACAGGCGCCTGGCGGTATGAAAGCCGATAAAACCGGCGGCGCCGGTGACCAGAACCGTCACGAGGCGCTCACCGAAAAGGACGCACCTGGCGGTGCCGAATGACTGCTGAAAAACCACGCCTGCTTCATGTACTGTTTCCGCTCATGACATTTCTAACGCGTTGCTCCGTCATGAAGCTTGTAAAACAGAAATGTTGCAGTTTCGCTGGCCTGGATGAATTTCACGGGTTTTCCAGCTAAAAGCGACTACTTCGCATCCCCGCCAAGGGGTTTGTAAAACCTGAACAAGCCGATGTCGGCCGTATGGGTGTACTCCTTGGCCCAGACCGGCTTCACCGTGCGGTCATGGAAATACAGCGCGCCTTTGGTGCGATCCGGCAATTGTTTGTTCAGCGCCTTGCGCGCGATTTCCTTGGCCATCGCGTAAGGCACCTCCTCCTGCACGGAGTCGGAACGGCCGTCGCACCACCAGGAGAACTGGCAACTCTTGGTCTCCGAGCCTTCCTTGACCACCCCACATACGGTATCGGGGAAACCCTCGTGGCCGAGGCGGTTCATGACCACGTTGGCCACCGCTTCCATGTCGGCCGCGTCCTTGCCTTTGGCTTCCCAGTAGATCGAACGGGCGAGACAGGTAATGGCGTCATCCAGCGGCGCCTTGCCCACCGGGTCCACGGCCTGGACCTCAGGCTGGGTAATGGCTTGAGACTTGGACGCCGCCGCGGGGCCGCTGTTTTGTGCGGCCTTATGCTCCAGCACCTCGGCCTTGTCTTCGGCGACTTTCTGTTTTTGTTCCTGGTCGGTTGCGAATGCCGGGACAGCGAGCAGGGTCAGGGCGAGGCAGGTGGCTATCCAGTCGTGGCGCATGATCGGGGACTACTCTGTAGGCAGTATCGCTAGAGTGTAGTAGTGAAATGATTGCACACAGGATGCGACATCCCGGAAAAAGGCATTGCGCTCAAGGGGGGCATTTCGCGCATCATGGGCACAGTCCGCTCAAGGAGGATTTCCATGCATTTCCTGTCATCCACCCTGCGTCTTGCCGGGTTTTCACTGGGACTTCTGTTTGCCGCCACCGCGCTGGCGAGCGATGAGTCGCAACTGATCGAATCGATCAACGTCTACCGCGCCCAGTTGCAGCGTTGCGCCGGCCAGGTGTCATCGGAGCTGCCGCCGCTGTCGGCGGACCCGCGGCTGGTGCTGTCCGCCGCCAGCGTTGGCAACCTGCAGCAGGCCATGGCCACTGCCGGGTATCCGATGAAGAACGTGCAGGCGATCAGCCTGACCGGGCCGCGTGATGCGCCCTCAGCCATGAAGGCGATCCAGGAAAGCTTTTGCCAGATCGTGCTCGACCCGCAATTCGTCGACGTCGGCGTCAGCCGCCAGGACCACGAGTGGCGCATCGTACTGGCCCGACCACTGTTGAGCGCACGCCTGGGCGACTCGCAGGCCGAAGGGCAAAAACTGCTGGCCGAACTCAATGTCGCGCGCAGCCGCCCCCGCCAATGCGGCGCGCAAGCCTTCAACGCCACCACGCCGCTGACCTGGAACGCCACCCTGGCGAGCGCCGCCGAAACCCAGGCGCGCAGCATGGCCAACAACAACTACTTCGATCACAAGGACCGCGACGGCCGCACCCCGGGCGATCGCGCGGAACTGGCGGGCTACGACTTCCAGCAGATTGGCGAAAACATCGCCGCCGGGCAGGACAGCGTGCGCAAGGTGGTCGACGGCTGGCTGGCCAGCCCCGGCCATTGCGCCAACCTGATGAACCCGCAGTTCCGCGATTTGGGCGCGGCGTATGCGGTTGATCCCAAGAGCGATGCGGGGATTTACTGGACGGTGATGTTCGGGGCGCAGTGAGTGACGATAGCCGCAGCGATGCACCCTCGCTGCGCGCTTGAAAATCCGTCATAGACTCCATCGATCACCCGGTCACTCATAGTGATTGGACGTACTGATTCGTTGCTCCTAGCCTGCGCCGCGTCACGCCCATGACCGGCGGTTCAACGCCAGCTCCATCACTGCTCTTGCTCAGGCGCACAACCATGATCGTAAGACCCAAACCCAACTTGATCGGCATCCTGACTTCGCTCAAAGGCTCGATCGCCAAGCGAATCGCCTGGCGCGCCCTGATGGTGACGCTGCTCGCCTCGGCCATCGTGCTCGTGGAGATGGCGCACCCCAGCTATTTTTCCAAGGTCAGCGCGACGCCCTTCACCCTGCTGGGCCTGTCGCTGTCGATCTTCATGAGCTTTCGCAACAACGCCTGTTATGACCGCTGGTACGAAGCGCGCAAGGCCTGGGGCGATATGCTGGTGGAGATTCGCTCCATGGCGCGGGAAACCCAGGTGATCAAGGATGACATCGAGCGCAACAGCCTGCTGCGCAAACTCTGTGGCTTCGCCCACGCGCTCAACGCCAGGCTGCGCCAGGAAAACGAACTGGTGGCCAGTAGCGCCTGGCTCGACCCGCTACCCAAGGACAACGCAGGCGATCTCTGCGGGAGGATCCTGATGCAGGCCGGCCAACAGTGCTCGGCGCTGGCCGAGTCCGGCGTGATCAACGAGTGGCGCCATATGCTGATGGCCAACCACTTGACCCGCCTGACCCAGGTCCAGGCCATCTGCGAGCGGATCAAGAACACGCCGCTGCCCTTCCCCTACACCTTGTTGCTGCACCGCACCATCTACCTGTTCTGCATTTTGCTGCCATTCGCCATGGCCGAACCGTTGGGCTGGCTGACGCCGATCTTTACCGCCATTGTCAGCTATACGTTCTTCGGCCTGGATGCGATTGCCGATGAACTGGAAGACCCGTTCGGTCGCGATGAGAACCAGCTGCCCATCGACGCCCTGGTACGCACCATCGAGCGCGATGTCCTGGCAGCCATGGGTGAGACGTCATTGCCGCCGCCGCTTCTGCCGGTGGATTACGTATTGAGCTGATGGATGTCGGTGGCTGGCTGTTCAAATCACCTGCTCATGGCTAAAGTCGTGGCCCAGAGTGCCTCTGCAAAAGGAATCGCCGTTTGAGCCCTACCCCTGCCGAAGAACGGCAACCCGCAAAGCCTGCTGCAATCAGCCTGCGAGAAGCGTTCCGCTTCTGGCTCAAGCTCGGCTTCATCAGTTTCGGCGGGCCGGCCGGGCAGATTTCGATGATGCACCAGGAGCTGGTCGAGCGCCGGCGCTGGATCTCCGAGCGGCGCTTCCTGCATGCGCTCAACTATTGCATGTTGCTGCCCGGCCCCGAGGCCCAGCAACTGGCGACCTACATCGGCTGGCTGATGCACCGGACCTGGGGCGGCGTGATGGCCGGCGCGCTGTTCGTGCTGCCGTCGCTGTTCATCCTGATTGCCTTGTCCTGGGTGTACATCGCCTTCGGCGAGGTGCCGGTGGTGGCCGGGTTGTTCTACGGGATCAAGCCGGCGGTGACCGCCATCGTGCTGCAGGCGGCGCACCGGATCGGCTCCCGGGCATTGAAGAACGGCTGGATGTGGTGCATCGCCGCCGTGGCATTCGTGGCCATTTTCGCGCTCAACGTGCCCTTTCCCCTGATCGTTCTGGGGGCGGCAATCATCGGCTACTTTGGCGGGCGCCTGGCCCCCGAAAAATTCCGCACCGGTGGCCACGGCGCAGCGCAAAAATCCTTCGGCGCCGCCGTGATCGACGACGACACACCCACACCCGAACATGCCCGTTTCAGCAGCTGGAAACTGCTGCGCCTGGCTCTGATTGGCGCGGTGTTATGGTCGCTGCCGATGGCCACCCTCACCGCCCTGTTCGGCTGGGAAGGCACGCTGACGCAGATGGGCTGGTTCTTTACCAAGGCGGCGCTGCTGACCTTCGGCGGTGCCTACGCGGTGCTGCCGTATGTGTACCAGGGCGCTGTCGGCCACTATGGATGGCTGACGCCGACGCAGATGATCGATGGCCTGGCGCTCGGCGAAACCACACCCGGGCCACTGATCATGGTGGTCGCCTTCGTCGGTTTCATCGGCGGCTACGTGCATCAGGTGTTCGGTCCCGACCAGGCGTTCGTTGCCGGTGCCGTCGCCGCCATGCTGGTGACCTGGTTCACCTTCCTGCCTTCGTTCCTGTTCATTCTCGCCGGTGGTCCGCTGGTGGAATCGACGCACAACGAACTCAAGTTCACCGCGCCGCTGACAGCGATTACCGCCGCAGTCGTCGGCGTGATTGTCAATCTGGCGTGTTTCTTTGCCTATCACGTGCTGTGGCCTGACGGCTTCGCCGGTCGACTGGACTGGCCTTCACTGCTGATCGCCATCGCGGCGGCCATTGCCCTGCTGCGGTTCAAGCGCGGGGTGATCGAAGTGTTGTGCGGTTGTGGGCTGATCGGGTTGGCCGTGCACCTGCTGCGCTGAAAACAGTCGTTTACAGGCTGCACTTTCACCCCTAGTATCCAGTCACGGCGGATAACCTGTTATCCGCCACCGACGATTTCCCCTGCTGGAAACTTGAGTCATGAGCACCACACCGTCAGAGCACCACTTGCTGGATGTCTCATTCCTGACCCCCTCTGTAGGGGTCGTGGACGGCATTGCCTCATGAAGCGCATCGTCAACCTGCCCATGGCCCTGCGCCGCTCCAAACTGCGTCACTCCGCACGCCCGCCGGATAGCACCCCGCTCGCCTGATCGCGTCCACGACGCGTAGAGCCCCCCTCCCTTTTCGCTATCGCTGCCAGAGCGCCGCGGGTCTTTATCCGTCGTCGCGTTTTGGCCTGAATCCGTGCGTCCGCGG
This sequence comes from Pseudomonas sp. WJP1, assembly GCF_028471945.1. Lineage (NCBI taxonomy): Bacteria > Pseudomonadati > Pseudomonadota > Gammaproteobacteria > Pseudomonadales > Pseudomonadaceae > Pseudomonas > Pseudomonas sp. WJP1. Next base: position 2,980,364 of record NZ_CP110128.1, on the reverse strand, counting down.
GACGCCAACGTGAGTGATGAACAATGAAATTCGCAGCCCTTGAAGACGCCCAACGCTTTTTGGCGAACAACCCCGATATCGACATGATCGAGCTGTTCATTCTCGATGCCAACGGCGTGCCGCGCGGCAAGCTGCTGCACCGCGAGGAACTGCTGGCGGTTTATGAAAGCGGCCGCCCGCTGCCCAGCACCATCCTCGGCCTGACCTTGCAGGGCGATGACGTCGAGAACTCCGGGTTGGTCTGGGATGTGGGCGACATTGACTGCCGCGCCTATCCGCTCGAAGGCAGCCTGGTGCGTTTGCCGTGGCGGCAGATTCCGACGGCGGCGGTGCAAGTCAGCATGCACCCGCAAGAAGGCCTGCCGGCGAGCATCGCTGACCCACGGCACCTGCTGATCAAGGTCATCGAACGCCTGCAGGCCGAGGGTTACCACCCGGTGATGGCGTGCGAGCTGGAGTTCTATTTGCTGGACGCCAGGCGCGACCACAACGGTCGCCCGCAACCGGCGCTGGACGCTGACGGCGGTCGACCGCGACACACCCAAGTCTATGGCCTGCGTGAGCTGGAGCAGATCGAACCCTTCCTCGCCGACCTCTATGCCGCGTGCAAACTCCATGGCATTCCGGCGCGCACGGCGATTTCCGAATACGCCCCGGGGCAAGTGGAAATCACCCTGGAACACGGCGATGCCTTGCAGGCGATGGATCAGGCCGTGCGTTACAAGCGCCTGGTCAAGGCCGTGGCCCACAAGCACGGAATGCAGGCGACGTTCATGGCCAAACCCTTCGATCATCTGGCCGGCACCGGCATGCACATGCACGTCAGCATCGCCGATGCCGAAGGGCGCAACCTGTTCGCGTCCGAGGATCCGGCCGGCACCCCGCTGCTGCGCACCGCCATCGGCGGCATGCTGGCCTCGCTGCTCGATTCGCTGTTGCTGTTCTGCCCCAATGCCAACTCCTACCGGCGTTTCCAGGCCAACAGCTACGCGCCGCTGGCCCCGACCTGGGGCGTCGACAACCGCACCGTCAGCCTGCGGGTTCCCGGTGGCCCGGCCAACAGTCGCCACATCGAACATCGCATCTGCGGCGCCGACGCCAACCCGTACCTGGCAGCGGCGGCAATCCTGGCCGGCATCCATCGCGGCATCAGCGAGCACCTCGACCCGGGCGAACCGGTGCAAGGCAACGGCTACGCGCAGGCCACGCAACTGCTGCCGACCGACTGGCTGACGTCACTGACGGCGCTGGAAAATTCGGCGTGGGCGCGGGATGCATTGGGACAGGAATTTCTGGGGGTGTACCTGGCGGTCAAACGTGCCGAGTACCGGCAGTTCATGGCTGAAGTGGGTGAGCAGGATTGGCGTTGGTATCTGACTGAGGCGTAACTCGCCCATTCATGCACCGCAAAAACCTGTGGGAGCGGGCTTGCCCGCGAAGAGGCCGTGTCAGTCAGCATCTCTGCTAAATGACACACCGCTTTCGCGGGCAAGCCCGCTCCCACAGGGATCTTCTCTGCCTTCCCTGCCAGGACTTACCCATGACCCAACGCACCAATTCCTACTACACCGCCACCCTCAACCACGAAACCGACTACCCAACCCTGCAAGGCCAGCACCGCGTCGACGTGGTGATCATCGGCGGCGGTTTCACCGGCGTCGCCACCGCGGTCGAACTGACGGAAAAAGGCCTGAAGGTCGCCATCGTCGAAAGCCACAAGATCGGCTGGGGCGCCACCGGGCGCAATGGCGGCCAGGTATTATCCGCCCGAAGAACCTTTTGTTGACTATTTATATATTCTTCAGTGTAAACGGGGAAAATTGGGTTGTCCGGTCAACAAAGTGAGGAAAACCGTGAAGTCAACATGGACTTTATACGTAACATACAACGTGTTGACTACTATATAAATTTAGCCGAAGCACGAATCACCCGTTGATTCATCTAAATTCCTGTGCATAATTGATCCTAATGGCAGCCCCGGCGTAGGTCTGCCTGGTCCATCAGCTAGTTCAACTTGAAACACTAAAGCCCTAAGAAATTTGGCAGTGTGCGAGTGATCAGCGTTGACTTTGATGTTTACTTTATCAAGGAATCGTTGATATGCGCCGGGCACCTGCTATTTGTGAAAACTATCAATCTAACATCCCACCAAATCAGATTGAAGCTACTGCGTCAGTAATCGCTGACGGGTATCTTTTCCTCAAGTTAAAAAATAATTCAAAGACACCAACCGCCCCTTCATTACTTCCTGTGAAGGAGTCGGCATGAAAGTATTTGAATTCAAAAGTTCAAGCGGTAATCCCACAGCACTGATTTTTAACAATGACAAGCCTGTGTTTTGGGCAAACTATTGGCTTATCAATCAACACCCCACAACTCGACCAAAGTCATTAATTACGTATAGTTACGATCTGTGCCTAGTCATACTGTTTTTTTATTATAAAAAAATTGACTATATAAGAAGATTTTCAAACGGAAGCTTTCTCACCAATGGAGAGCTTACAAAATTACGCACTCATCTTACGGAAACAAAATCAACCCTCGAAAACCGAATCGCGGGAATAGGCATTATAAATCCGAAAAAAGTATCCAACTCCACTTATGACAGGAGATGCGGTATAGCAAAAAAATTTCTAGAATATATCGCTGAAGAATTAATACTCGGCACAAACAAGGATAAAAGAAAATCCCTTAGCGACTTCAGAGACAGACTCAAAAATCAACTTAGAAGCTACAACTCCGACAATGAAAATATTGTTCAACCTTGGACAAATGAAGACTATATAAAAATGGATTTAACAATAAAGTCAAACTCAAAAAACAGAGAAAAATTCCTAGTACATAGGGATCTAGTTGTATTTCATCTTCTGCGTGAATCGGGCATCAGGAACAGTGAGTTACTCGGTATAAGAGTGGACGGATTTCAACGAACAAATCGAGGATATGTAACTACAAAAATTGAAGCGAGTACTGACATGAACCTGGACCCTAGAACGTCGCCCGCTACCGTGAAGACATTTAACAGAGAGCTGAAAATTTCGGACTCATTATGGGGACTTATCGAAAGATATATTATCGAAAGAAAAAAAATAAAAGCGAGTATCAAACACCCATTCTTAATCATCGGTATTTCTGGGCAACCGCTATCAAACGATGCTGTAGGTAAGATTTTCAAAACACTGAGCGAGCAAATCGAATTAAAAATCACTCCTCATAGCCTACGACACTCTTGGTCATGCAACTTTATTTTTAACGAATATGAAAAAGCATCTTTTGTGACTGGAAGAGAAAAAGAGAGAATCATCTCCAACGCATTAAGCGTTCTTCGAGTTCAGATGGGATGGAGTTTGAAGTCTTCAATGCCAGAATACTATGCAAAATATGCTTTTCAAAAAATCGGAAATGAACGATTGTTATCAGAAGACCGATCTCTCCACAACAAACTTAGCAAGGACGTTAGTTATGGCGCACAGTCAAACGACTAAAAAAAAATTAAACCAGCCATTTGAAGAAATAACTGTATACCATCAAAAGACAAAACTTGATGTTATTGTAGGATCAAAACTAACAATTAAACATGAGACCTTGAGTGGCCAGTGCGCGATAGATTTCAAGCAGATGCAGAACTATCTAGGCGACGACATCATAGAGTCATTTCGCCATGAACTTTGCTCACGCATAGCAGAATGCTACGCACTATCTTCCATTCAGACATTCTGCAGGAAACTCAAAGAGCTTTGTAAGCTGCTTAGTGAAGCCACCCTCAGCCAAGGACGCACAATACATAAGATAAGTGAAAGTAAAGAGTTATGGTCCTCTTTCATAAACTGGTTAAAGCGCAACCCTAATATGAAAGCCTTTATAGTTGCATGCAACGGAGACAAAGAAGTTCTATGGTGCGATGAGTATAATTTAGCAGTTGATATAATCCGTACATCGTCAAGAAAAAACGGGAGCGCCATAAGCTCGGCCGACCCTGTAAATGGAGCACTGACCGAAACCGAGGTAAGAGATGTAACCTTCGCTATCTGCAAAGGTTACGAAAATGGTCTGCTGGAAATTGAACACTTAGCCGTTTTCTTTTTGGCTCTGGTACTCGGATATAGGCAAAGCCAAATTCTCAATATAAAGCTAAATGACTTAACTTACAGTGAACCCCAGAAAAACTGGACACTAAAAATTGAAATAATCAAGCAGAAAAGAAAAAACAAACCTGTCTACATCAATGTCAGACTTCCACCGCTGGTGAACACCCTGCTCGATTATATGGTACCTATTTGCATTAGCAGGAATAGAACTTATTTAATCCATAATTCCTCTGGGGTAGCTGGGCTTACGATTACCGAAGAGGAAATAAAAAAACTGCCCAATACTCGTTGCAATGCTGTTCCCTAATGACAAGACTTAAGAATGTCATTTATGAAATGGGTGTTAGAAGTAGCAGAGTTACTGGAGGAAGAGTAAATATAAATTTCATTAGATTCAAACACACTTTGCTAACACGCGCAGCCGTAAATGGAGCAAGCGCACATGAACTTATGTACTTAGGTTTGCACAATAATCTTTCCTCGGCAAACTCTTATATCGATTCTATACCTGAAGCACAAGCCAGGATCAAAGAGGAATTAGGACCGGCACTTACCTCCATTGCGAAATTATTTCTAGGTACACCTTATGAAGGTGGATATGAAAAAGCCGTTTTGGAAATGCCCAACTCCATACAACGCCATTATGGAATTGCACAAGCAAAGCCAATTGGCGTTTGCGGGACCATGGCAAACTGTACAGATCATGCACCAATTGCATGCCTGCTTTGCTCGAAATTTGAACCATTTCGAGACGCACCGTTTGGCGAATATAAAGAGTATCTAATCAGCGAATACGAAAACCAACCTGACATTAAAATTAAAAATACGGTATTGGAATATGTAGAGGCATGCGACATGTGGATCTCAAAATTGAGTGTCAACCAAGAGCGCGCCTCATGAGCAAAAACACACCTCAGCTAAACTTCGACTCATTCAAGGAAGTATTTATACCGCTATTCCAAGACCAAATAATGAGCGGAAAAAATATAAATCTAGCATTGAAATACAAACTCCCGAACAACATGATGCTCAAAGGCGACCCATGTGATTTTGCCCATGCGCTACCTCCCACTTATAAAAAAGAAAGTGGCATATTCAAACTCGTCTGCGCAGACGAGGACTGGATTGTCACGCTTAAACTATTTCATCTTATCCGCTCACTGGAAGAAAAAAAGAAATCTCGAGATATTGCCACTGGATTCTATTTTCTTATTGATTCTCTACCTTCATTTAAAAAACCATGGGAAATTACCAACTCAGACTTTCTACGCGCCTCAAATAAAAACAACCTCTCACTGGGAGTAAAGTTTCGCACGGGAGCCGGACTTGCCAACATAGGTAAAACCTATAAGAAATATAATTTATCCCCAGAGAATATAAAATACACTGAGAATCCTCATATTAGGCCACCCCGCTCAACAAAAACACTCTTGCCAGATCTCGAGGCATGCAAAATGCTGACTGAATCATTTAGGCTTCCTCAGAATGGTTTTGAAACAATAGTCTCATCAGCGTTCGCACTATTGAACTATGCGCCGTCTAGATCCTCTGAAATAGTGACGTTGAATCTTGACTGTATTACGTCTCTGGACGGATTTGGTTTATGCTTTCCTATGCCAGCCAAAAACGGTAAGTCCGTCGTAAAGAGGCCACCTTGTGCCGAGTTTGAAGAGGTTATCGGGGAAGCAGTCCAGAAGCTTATCAAATTTGGCCAATCCGCAAGAGACGCAGCAGCCTGGTACAAAGAGAACAACGTCATTTACATCCCGAAAGGCCTCGAGCATTTAAGAGACCGGAAAACATATAATGTTCAAGAGGCATTAGCCTTAATCGGCTATGAGCGAAGCGATGGAGTGTATTCTCAAAAACTATATGCGAACAGAAACAATTCATTACCTGCCGCAATTTTACCTCCTGGACTAGGCAGGTTGTTTCAGTCAGATTCTTCCAACTATTACCGCCACAATGAAAAAATTTTACTGAAGGACGCGGCTTTCATCAGCGCGACTAACCTTTATGGGTGGGTTATCAAAAATCTGTCATCTACCTTCCCTTTCGTAGATGGCGTTTCCAATGTTGAATTCAAGGATTGCTTATTTGTATATCCATACTCCTCTAAAACTCCCAACTTCAAAATTTATTGGCAGTGCCATTACGTACCTTGTTTTTTTTCGACAAACAAGCTCCAATCGTGGTTTGGTAGATTGTTTTTCCGAGGCCGCGAGCGTGAAGACCTCTCCTTAGGCACACATGCTATGCGTCATTTTCTTAATACGTTGGCGCAGAGCAAGCACATAGACCAGCGATTGATTGCAATGTGGTCCGGTAGAAGCTCAGTGGAACAAAATGACGATTATGATCATCGTACTCCTTTGGAAAAAATTGATCTCATTGATGAAAATGCGATTGGGGCAGGATTTGAGTTCGGCGGTTTTTTAGATGATTTATACGAGCAGGAACACAAACAAACTGGGGTATCAACCGAGCAATTTTTCAAAATAATAATTGGTTCGCTTCACGTAACAGAACTTGGCCTATGCCGACACAACTACAATTCAGGTCCGTGTCCCAATGTCTTTCAATGCATTGACTGTTCTGAACATTGCTTTAAAAGAGGGGACGACAAATCATTATTAGCAGCACATAGAATGGTAGAGAAACTACAACCCGTAATAGCTGCCGCTCAAATTGCAGTAGACAAAGGAGAACCCGGCGCGGAAAAATTCCTTAATTCACATAAAAACAAAATATCAAGATACAAAAAGCAAATAGAAATTTGCTCGGACAGTTCGATTCCCGCCAACGCATTATGCGCGCTAGCACCAGACACTCCAACAGACAACATAGTTTCAAAGGCGATTATTTCTCGCACTCTAAACTCAGATCAAGTTAAAAAACAGGCTTACAAGCATGGTAGAATTCTAATTCGCAGCATTGACAACAACATTTTAGAAGAATTTGAATCACTAATGAATTCGTGGACTGTAGATAATGGACTTCCCACCTGGGAGAATGTTTGCAGTAGCTTCAAGGCTAAATATAACACTTTGATTCGACATGAAGCCATCTTGAATAACGATTCCATGCAGCGGGCTTATGAGGGGCTTGGCAATCGAATGCTAAGTACGAATCTAATTAAGAGAGACTCATCCTTGAGATGGTACTGGAACAATGAATACATAGCTTCACAAATATTGGAAACCTGGAACTTTAAACTTTACGGCTGCCCTACACTTCCAAAAGTAGTAACACAAATTAAAACAAATTTTTCATATGCAAAAATAACTCTCGCTGCGCTTGAGAAAAATTCTGAAATTCGCAACAAACTTTTAGAAAAACGGAAACATTTGCACGACATTGGTTTGATATTCATCTCTACTTATGGAGCCTTAGTTTGCGAGAGAAAATCAGCACTACCAGATGGTAACCATCAAAACATTTATGAATGCTTCTCTCAATTCGCTAGAGAATGGAGAACTGAAGATGGGCTTCCTACCGTGGAATCTGTTTTAACAAAATTTGCAAAAAAAACAGGGTTCACATTCAATAAAAGATACATTTTTTCAGACAATACGCTACTAGAAATTTTTAATCATATCAGAGAGAAGAGCGCAAATTCTGGACTAATAAAATTCAACGGTGCAAACAAACCACTTTGGAACATAGACCGACTGATACTATCTTGCTGCACAAATGAAGACGGGGTCGAAATCGATTGCGACACATCTAAAATATACGAGAGTATTTTAACACGGTACCCATTCATAAAAATTTGTTACAGCGCTGTTTTAAAAGCACAGAAAGCTCTCCAAAACAGGAATTGCAAATGAAGCGCAGAAGAATAACAGACGAGGACACTACGGCTTTTATTGAAATCCTCAGAAACTGGGATGTCGAAAAAGAAGGTGATCTGAGCTGGAATAGCTTCATAAAAAAAATTCAAAGCATTACAGGTTATTTATATGAAAGAACATCATTATATAAAACGAAGAACGGAACAATCCATAAGGAATTTGAGATTGCCAAAAATCACATAAAGTCAGGACCTAAAACAAAGGGTGAAACCATGTCAAGGCAAAGCTTACTAGTGGCATACACCAATCTGAGGCAGGAGGCAGATAAACTTCGCGCGCAGAATCTAGGCTTACTTCAGTTGCATACCGAATATCTGAAAATTCTATATGAAAATGATATAATCCCTCACTTCTCTTAAAGCGCAAAATAGACTTAAAGGATCATTTTTCAGACGTCTAATCGTGGATGTGGCACGGAGCTTTCTAGCTATTCTATAAAACACCTGTCACCGATGCTGTAGGGACTTCATTCACGGCAGATAACAATTCTAGTATCTGCCCTAGCCTCCTTGCCCTCTTCTGCCCCGTAACTGTGAACATGGTTTGCGCTTCTCCCGAGACTTTCCAGCGCAACCCGCGCTTAGGTTCTACAAGCTCTCTGGTATCGAAAGATCGCGAGAGAGTCACAATGGCAAACAACGACTTGGTGCGACCAAGCCGCGATGGGGATCAGTTTCACTATTACTAGGCCGCGAGGCAGTGTCTTGCCCTATTGCCTGGATCGGGCGACCCGGCGTCCGTGACCATTGAAGCCCCTCAGCCAGTGAAAGTGATGACGAGGTTGAGCAAGGGAGTCGATCTCATCGAAGTCGGCCTTTACTAAGGCGCAGAAAAGTTGAGGGGGGCTCGGTAGCTTCCCTATATTCAATCGAAGCACTCCACCCTGCAAGTCGTTGATCCGTGGACAGCGAGCGGCTTCCCTCACCGGTTTTTCACGAATCAATGGCTTTTAGGTCTTTCCGTACTTGAGCCAGAAAAGCTTTGAGATCCGTGATGTTTTCCTTTCGCATGTAACACGCCGTCACCAGGCTGACGGGATGAACGCCCAAAACACTGCACAACTCCTCGAGCTTCACCAGTGTCGGGCTGGTGCCCCCTCGCTCGAGCAAACTGACATTGGTGCGGCTGCTCACTAACGAAAAATGCTCCTGCGTCAGGCCTTTCTGAAGGCGTGCCTGTCGGAGCGTCGCCCCAAATGCTTCTTTCAGTTCCATTTTGCTTTCTCACAAAAGGAACGATAAGGCGACATTGCGCAATATATGACTACAACATATATTGTGCATTCGAAAAGTTGAGGTACCAGCGATGAGCAAGGATCATGAAGGGCCGACGATCATTTCCAGCCTTTTCAATGCCGATTTTCTGGGGCGTCCGTTCATGCGGCAGACGGTCATGATCCCTTGGTTTTACCTCGAAGCGCACGTTCGATACGGTAAGGAATTCGTTGGCGAAATGCTCATGGTGTCCTCATTTGAGGCGTTGAAAGACATTCTCAAGGTCCAACATGAGTCTTTTAGAGTGCGCTCCATTCAGTACGTAACTCCAGGTTTTGTAAACGAAACTGGCCAATGGAAAATGGAGCCGCTCCTCGAGGCAAGTGAGGCGATTAATCAACAGGGTGAGCGGGTGCCGCTTTTCAGGGTTCCTGACCGAACCTATTCGCATTTGGGCGTGAACACCGAGGTGGACCTAAAAAGCGTTAGGGTTCTGTTCCCTGCCGTCAAAAGAAAGCGCGACTGACATCGAGCATTTTTTCGGGTTGTGCTGGCGGAGGCGTAATTCGCTTCCCCTACCTAAGGAGTCAATGATGACGATGCCGCATGAACGTACGCGATCGATAATTCAGGCCCGAGACTTTCTGGTTGATCTATCCCAGGATCAAGCGTTGCCCGAGTCCATACGCAACGAGGCTCGGCGGCTCTTGCGTCACTACCCCACTTCAAATGAGGTTTTGCTAGCTGGAAAGGTGGAAGAACAAATGAAGGATGGGCTCACTCTCCCCTTCTTGAGCTCTACGACCGAAGGTAGATATGTCTAAATCCCTGCGACGCCGCCTCGAGAGCTAAGCCTTTGAAAAAAAGCAGGAGCTTGCTTTTTGCTCAAAACTGGTGAGTCGTATGTCTGTTACCGCCAATATCGTCAAACGCATCAAGCACACTCCCAAAGGGCAGCCATTCGGCATCGGTCGATTTGTTGACGCGGGTTCCCGCACAGCTGTGGCCAAAACCTTATCTCGATTGGCTGCATCAGGTAAGTTGGAGCGATTGAGTCGCGGTATTTATATGCGACCCAAGCTCAGTCATTTCGCAGGTTACGTGCGACCAAGTACCCAATCAGTTCTCCGAATAATCGCTAGACGTAATCGCGAGATTATTCAGGTGCATGGAGCAGAAGCGGTCAGGGCTTTCGGTTTGAGTACCCAGATGCAAATCAAACCCGTTTTTTACACAAGCGGTGCGAGTCGCCAAGTAAAAATTGGGGCGAGACATGTACGCTTGCTCCACGTCGCCCCTCGTAAACTGCAGCATGCCGGCACCCACGCTGGATTAGCGCTTTGCGCCCTCTTCTACTTAGGCAAAAAGGGGGTAAATGAGACTGTCATTGCCCGTATCAAAGCCAAGATGACCCCGTCTGAATTCAAGCAGCTCGTAGATAGTGAAATTCCCGCCTGGATGCAGGTCGCGTTCCGCCAAACTACTTAATGTCTATCACCTTATGAATTCCACTTAGCCTCTCTGTCTCTTGGCTGTGGATTCAACAGGTCGACACAACACATTCAGTACTGTGGAAACAGGCTTCGTGTGTAGATTAAGCAGAGACCTTGAACTCACAGCCAAGCGGTTGATGGGAGATGCGGCAGTGGCGATTGGAACTGTCTTAACTTCGAGGAGTGTTGTCCCCCGGCGTCAGACCTCCAGGCATTGAGCAACACTCCACCGATACAGCCAATTCAGTGCAGCATAAAACTCCGGTTGTGTACGCCTCGCCCAAAGCGAATTGCGCACAGTTCGCTCGACACCTTTGGCATGGTAGAGACGGCCCATTTCACGGGTCGACCACACGACTCGCGCAGTGCGTGGTATGCGTACCGACTCATACAGTCTGAAGGCAGCCTGAAGGTTTCCATCGCTGGCCTTAACGGCTTCACCCAGTGTCACGGCATCCTCCAAAGCCATGCACGCGCCTTGAGCCATGTACTGCGTCATTGGATGAGCCGCATCCCCAAGCAAGGTGGCCCTGGCGTTCCCCCCGTGCTCCACCGGTTCGCGATCTGCCGTCGCCCAGCGACGCCAGGATGTCGGTGTGTCCAAGAGTTGTCGCGGGACGGCATGAATGCCTTCGAAATAGGAAAGCACTTCCTCTTTGCTGCCATCGCGGACACCCCACTCCTCCTGCTCGCGACTGTGGAATGTCACCACCAGGTTGTACTGTTCGCCGGCGCGCAGCGGGTAATGGACCAAATGGCAATGAGGACCGGCCCAAAGCATCGGTGCGTTGACGCGCAACTCAGGCCACCACAGCCAAGCTGGTTGCGCTTGCGCGCAACGCGCCATGCCTGGCGCACGCGTAAAAAAGCCCGCGTTGAGCGGGCATCGGAAAACATCCGAGCTGATTCAGGCACCTGATTCAGGATCACTCGCAGGCAAACCGCGAGCGTCCTTATCGTTTTCGTCCTGATCGTCCATCTGTGGGGCGGCGTTTGGGTTATCGACTCGACCGCTCTGTCCAACTTCTGGATGCTCACTCGACACCGAGTTATTTGCATCGACGTCAGTCATGTCTTCGTCGACAGGAGCCTCGTCGTCTGGAGGCAGCGGAACTTCGGACTCGTCCCTCTTGGGGTCGTGGCCGGTTTCGTTGTCCGTTGTGCGCGTTTCGGGCTGCTGTGATTTGTTGCCAGGTGCGTTCTCGTTAATGTCCATGCTGAACCTCGTACTGATGCGCGGGATGTCCGTGCTTGAACATGAGAAACGGCACAGCGTTACAAGTGCATCGCAGTGGACGAACGGAGAAGAAAAACCCGGCTCGCTGGCCGGGCTTTCACTCCTATCTCCTATCGTCTGAAAGCGGCGTCTGCTCATCCGCCTCTGGGGTAGTCCTCTCACCAGGTTCCTTCCAGTCTTCTGGACGATCATCGCTTGGATTTTTCAACGGATCGTATTTGTTCGGATCGTCTGGATCTAACGTAGGCTCATCTGAACCTGGCTCAGGCTTGGATGGAAAAGAATCTTGTGTTTGGTTTTGAAAACTCAAATCGGTAGACATACCCACCTCACCAATGAGGTCCAGCTTTTCTGGGCCGTATTAGTTTGAAGTTGGCGGGTGAAAAGTGTGCGACTGAGCAGATGAGCGGGCAGTAAAACGCCCAAGGGCGGTTGAGATTTTGGAGTTGCACGGATTTGCCCTCCATCAGCATTACAACTGACCAGTCATTTGCAGCCGAATTGACCAGCGCACGTGGGAATAACGACCGGCAGAGAACGGCCAAAAGCGGTCGCTCGCTGTAGGACTTCCGCACCGTTTATGGAAGGATTGTGTAAACCACAATCTCACCTAGCGATTCAGCGTGATTAATGATGTAGAGAATCCTGAGGGGTGAGGAAAATCGCTCAGCCTCACCAAAGAACCCCGCGAATGCGGGGTTTTCTGTCGCTGGTTCCCCGATCAGAATTGTCCTGCACCCAGCAGGAACAACGATTCGCTACCCGCCTTCACAGACGTGCTCAACGAGTGAATGCGCGGCAATAGGCGGGCGAAATAGAAGCGTGCGGTGCCCAGTTTGCTGGCGTAGAAATCGTCTTGCGCTTCTTTGCCCAGAGCAGCCTTGGCCATCAGGGCCCACATGTAGGCGTAAGCGACGTATCCGAAAGTTTGCAGGTATTCGACCGACGCCGCACCGATTTCATTCGGGTTGTTTTTCGCCCGGTCCAGCAGCCATGCGGTCAGTTCGTCAAGGGTCGTCACCGCATCGTTGAGCGGCCTGGTGAACTCCGCCAGGTCAGCGCCGGCGGTGGCGGTGAAGTGACGAATCTCGTCGGCAAACAGGTTGTAGAACGCCCCGCCCGTGCCGACGATCTTGCGCCCGATCAGGTCCAGCGCCTGGATGCCGTTGGTGCCTTCGTAAATCTGGGTGATGCGCACGTCGCGCACCAGTTGCTCCTGGCCCCACTCACGGATGTAGCCGTGGCCGCCAAACACCTGCTGGCCGTGAACCGTGGTTTCCAGGCCCAGATCGGTCAGGAACGCCTTGGCCACCGGGGTCAGCAAGGCCACCAGGTCTTCTGCGCGCTTGCGCGTGGTGGCATCTTCGCTGAACTTGGCGGTGTCCAGTTGCATGGCCACGTAGGTCGAGAACGCGCGGCCGCCTTCGTTCGAGGCTTTCATGGTCAGCAACATGCGACGCACGTCCGGGTGGACGATGATCGGGTCAGCGACTTTGTCCTTGTTCTGCGCGCCGGTCGGTGAACGGCTCTGCAGGCGATCGCGGGCGTACTCGACGGCATTCTGGTAAGAGCGCTCGCCGGTGGCCAGGCCCTGGATGCCGACGCCCAGACGCTCGTAGTTCATCATGGTGAACATCGCCGCCAGGCCCTTGTTCGGCTCGCCGACCAGGTAACCGACAGCTTCGTCGAAGTTCATCACGCAGGTCGCAGAGGCCTGGATGCCCATCTTGTGCTCGATCGAGCCGCAGTTTGCCGGGTTGCGCGCGCCCAGGCTGCCGTCGGCGTTGACCATGAACTTGGGCACCAGGAACAGCGAAATCCCTTTGGGGCCAGCCGGTGCATCCGGCAACTTGGCCAGCACCAGGTGGATGATGTTTTCGGTCAGGTCGTGTTCGCCGCCGGTGATGAAGATCTTGGTGCCGCTGACCTTGTAGGAACCGTCGGCCTGAGGCTCGGCCTTGGTGCGAATGATCCCCAGGTCGGTACCGGCGTGCGGTTCGGTCAGGCACATGGAACCGGCCCAGATACCGGCGTACATGTTCGGCAGGTAGGCGGCCTTCAGTTCTTCACTGGCGTGGGCGTTGATCGACAGGCAGGCACCGGCGGTCAGCATCGGGTACAGGCCGAACGCCAGGCTGGCCGAGTTGACCATTTCTTCGACCTGGGCCGAAACGGCCTTGGGCATGCCCATGCCACCGTAGGCCGGGTCGCCACCAACACCGACCCAACCGCCTTCCGCGTAAGTCTGGTAAGCCTGTGGGAAACCTGCCGGCGTGGTGACGGCACCGTCCGCCCAGTGGCAACCTTCCTCGTCAGCCGCACGGCTCAGGGGCGCGACGCTTTTGCTGGTGACCTTGCCGGCCTCTTCGAGAATGGCTTCGACTGTTTCAGCATCGATGGAATCGGCCAGTGCTGGCAGCTCGGCCCAGAGTTTGGCGACCTCGAATACTTCATTGAGGACGAAGCGCATATCGCGCAGGGGCGCTTTGTAATCAGACATGATTGGAACTACTCACTTTCTGCAACAGGAAATGGGACAGCGCCGGGATCAGCACCAACGCACCAACCATGTTCCAGATGAACATGAAGGTCAGCAGGATGCCCATGTCGGCCTGGAACTTGATTGGCGACCAGGCCCAGGTGATCACGCCGGCAGCCAAAGTAATGCCGACCAGCGCCACCACCTTGCCGGTGAATGCCACGGCATTGCGATAAGCCTCGGTCAACGACAACCCGGCGCGTTGCTGGGCCAATTGCACGCTCAGCAGGTACAACGCGTAGTCCACGCCAATGCCGACACCGAGGGCGATCACCGGTAATGTCGCGACTTTCACGCCCATGCCCAACCAGACCATCAGCGCTTCGCAGAGGATCGACGTCAGCATCAGCGGCACTACCGCGACCACCACCGCCCGCCAGCTGCGGAAGGTGATGAAGCACAGCACGATCACCGCGCCATACACATAAAACAACATGGTGCGGTTGGCCTCGCGCACGACGATGTTGGTTGCCGCTTCAATCCCGGCACTGCCGGCCGCTAACATGAACTGACGCTCGCCATTGCTGTGTTCACGGGCGAAGCTTTCAGCCACTCGCACCACGCGATCCAGGGTTTCGGCCTTGTGGTCCGCCAGATACGCGATGATCGGCATCATCGAGCAATCGTTGTTGAACAGGTCCGGATTGCTGACAGATGCCTGCTGTGCGCCGTAATTGAGCACATCCTGATTACGCGCGATGGTCAGCATCTTCGGGTTGCCTTCATAGGAACCCGCGGTGATCTGCCGTACCGCGTTCACCAGCGACACCGTGGTCTGCACGCCCGGTTGTTGCTGCAACAACCAACCCAGGCGATCGGCTTCTACCAGGCTTTCATATTTCAGACAGCCTTCGCTGGGTGTCTTGAGCATCACCGCGAACTGATCGCTGGACAGCGAATAGTTGGCGGTGATGTAGGCGTTGTCGCGGTTGTAGCGCGAATCGGCACGCAGCTCGGGCGCACCGGGGTCCAGATCACCGACCTTCAACTGGGTGCTGACCATGAAGCCGCCCACCGCCAGCAGCCCCGCCACACTGACGGCGATAGTCGCCCAGCGGCGCTCGGTGAATTTGTCGAGAAAACACCACAGCGCGCCCATACCGCTGCCTCGCAGCTCCTTTTTTTCCGCGCGCAAGCTGCGCTCGGCAGCCTTTCGACTGACACCCCAATACGACAGCAGCACCGGCAGCAGCACCAGGTTGGTGAAAATCAACACGGCAACGCCAATGCTGGCGGTGACTGCCAGGTCCTGGATCACCGGAATGTCGATCAGCATCAATACCGCGAACCCCACGGCGTCGGCCAGCAATGCGGTGAGGCCGGCGAGAAACAGCCGGCGAAAGGTATAACGCGCGGCGATCAACTGATGGGTACCGCGTCCGACGTCCTGCATGATGCCGTTCATCTTTTGCGCGCCATGGGATACGCCAATGGCAAACACCAGGAACGGCACCAGAATCGAAAACGGGTCCAGCGCGAAGCCAAACAGCGCCACCAATCCCAGCTGCCAGATCACTGCGATCACCGAACACAGGATGACCAACGCCGTGCTGCGCACACACCGGGTGAAGTAGAAGATAATCGCCGTGGCTATCAGCGCGGCGGCACCGAAATACAGCATCACTTGCATCAACCCATCGATCAGGTCGCCCACCAGTTTGGCGAAGCCGATCACGCGAATCTTGATCGGGCCCTTGCCCTCCTCGCTCGCCACCCGTACGACCCCATCGAACTCGTACTTTTCACGCAGCTTCTCTTCGATGGTTCTGGAGAATTGGTGATAGTCGATGGCCTGGCCGGTGACCGGGTCTTTCTCCAGCAGCGGCACGAACACCATGCTCGACTTGAAGTTGTTGCCGATCAGGCTGCCGACAATGCCAGAGCGGGCAATGTTCTGGCGCAACTGTTGAACACTTTGCACGGAGCCGTCATAGGAATCAGGCATCACCGGGCCACCCTGGAAGCCCTGTTCGGTGACTTCGGTCCACCGCACTGCCGGCGTCCACAGCGATTTCATCCAGGCGCGGTCGACTCCCGGAGTGACGAAGAGTTCATCGTTGATCTCTTTCAGCGCGTTCAGATAATGCGGGTCGAAGATATCGCCATCAGTGCTCTCCACCACCACCCGCACCGCATTGCCCAACCCCCGTAAGGCCGCGCGATTTTCCAGATAATTCTTGATGAAGGGCTGGCTCTGCGGGAGCATTTTTTCGAAGCTGGCGTTGAGTGTCAGTCGCGTAGTTGCCAGGTAGCTCAGTGCTAACGTCACCATCAGGCAAGCCAGCACCACCCACAGGCGATTGTTGAAGATCAGCCGTTCGAGGCCATTACCAGAGCAGGCATCGAAACCCTTGAGTTCGCGGATGACCGGCATTGTTTCGAGTTCGTAGTGACCCATGATGTTGTTCTCTATGTAATGCCGGGCTCAGTCGAGGGCCAGTCGCCGCAGGCCCTGGGTACCCGCAAGTACCAACGCACCATCGGACGTCACTTGCGCAGCGGCTACCGGAGACGTCACGGTGTTCTGTCGGGGATGAAAACTGGCACCGTCGTCGGTGCTGACCAGCACATGACCGGCCTGGCTGACGAGTACGATCCGGCCGTCGGCGGCCACGGAACTGGCGGTGATACTGAGGGGAAGCGCGAGTTCGACCTTGCTCCAGCTCGCGCCGTCATCGGTGCTGCGAAAGACGTTACCGCGCAAGCCGAAAACCAGCGCCGCTCCCGGCTTGCCGGTAATGCCGAAAAAGCTGCCGTTATAAGGCGTCGGCATGGCATTGAATCGGCCGCTTGCACGGTCCAGCTTCAGCACCAGGCCCTGCTCCCCAGCGATATACAGATCATTGCCTACGGGGCGCAATGCATAGAGATTCAACGCCGAGGGGTTGTCGGTACGCTCCAGCAGTGGCGTCCAGTCAAGGCCCCCATTGTCTGTGCGAAAAATCAGATTGAACGCGCCGACGATGTAGCCAACCCGGGCATTCTCGAACCAGACATCCAGAAAGGCCTTGTCGGCGCCCTCGTCGAGCATTCGCCGCGCATCACTGACACGCTGTTGCAGATCAACATTGTCCGGCTGCTCGGCGAGTCGGGGTTGATAGTGGTCGAGCAGCAGTTGCCCGATCCGACGCCCGTCCAGTTGCCGGCTCCAGGTCTGCCCGGCGTCGCGGCTGTGCAGGACCACACCGTCGTGTCCGACGGCCCAGCCCGACTGCGGCGTGGGAAAGGTGACTGCAACCAGGTCGGAACTGACCGGAACCTGTGCCTGCTTCCAGTGTTCGCCTGCATCATCGGAGTAAAGGATATGACCGCGCTGGCCAACGGCGATCAACCGCTCACCGGCCTGGGTCAGCCCGGTGTAGGTCGAATGCATGGCGTATTCACTTTGCAGCGCGGGGGTGTCGAGCACATCGGCAAACCCGCCGGCAATTACCGGGCGGGTAAACGGCACTGCCAGCGCTGATGCGAGCGCGGCGAGCAGGGTCCATTTGATCATTGTCATTATTGTGATCTCGGGTGCACGTCACAGACCTCTGCAGGCGCGGGCAAGTCGTATCGCCGCCCGCTCCTGCACGATCGTGGGTTTAACGGATGCCGGTGCCGGCCAGGGACTCGGCCGACCACTGCGCCTTGGACAGCGGGTCGATGTATTTGAGGCCGCCGTAAGGCCCGTAGAAACCATTCATGTTGTAGGCACCGGAAACCAGGTCATAGAGCATGTGGTTGATGGTGTCCGGGGCCTGCACGTCGTAGCTGTAGGTCAGGTGCGAGAAGCCGCCACGGTAGAGCTGGCCACGAGCGTCATACGCGTCGGACGCCAGGGCAATCCAGCTGTCCTCGTCGAGGTAGAAGGTACGTTTGCTGTAGATGTGACGCTTGCCGGGCTTGAGCGTGGCTTCGACCACCCACACCCGATGCAGCTCCCAACGCAGCAGGTCCGGGTTGACGTGGTTGGCGGTCGTCACATCGCGCGCGTCCTTGTGATAGCTCAGCTTGTAGGTGTTGTACGGCACGTAGAGTTCTTTCTTGCCCACCAATTTGAAGTCGTAACGGTCCATCGCGCCGTTGAACAAGAACGCATCGTCGTAGGTTGCCGCACCAACTGTGCCCGGGTTTGGCGTGTCGTAGGCCAGGTCCGGCGCCAGTTTCACCCGACGTTGCCCCGGCAGGTACTGCCAGGCGCGACGGGGCTGTTTCAGCGGGTTCACCGAGTCCATGAGCAACAGTGCTTCACCGGCGCGCCGGGCCGGGCCTGTGTAAGTCAGCTTGATCTTGTAGAAGGACTCATCGGCAGCGACAGCCCCCACAGCCCGGGACGGCGCATAGAGCGGGTACTCGATATTGAACACGCCCGTGGAGCTCAAGGACGCGGTGCCAGACGAGTCGACGTTCCACGAATCGTACTTGTTGGTCATGGCCACGCCCTGATAGCGCAGCAAATGGTTCCACATCGCCTCGTTGCCATCCGCCGGAATCGGGAAAGGTACGCCCGGCAGTACGTTTTCCAGCGACAAGCCTCCATCGGTGGTCTTGGCGGTCACGGCATTTTTCGCGGTGTTCTCGAGAACCGTCCTGGGCAGCGCGACGCTACGGTGAGTCGGGTACACGTCGAGGCGATAGCTGGGGTAACGCGTGAGCAATGCCTGGGTTGTCGCGGTGAGTTTGTCTTTTTGTTCGGCGAGGTTCTTGGCAGTGATCACCAGACGCGGTTTTTCATCGCCAAACGGATCAGGACGGAACGAGTCGCCATTTTTGAAATTGGCCGGGACTGTGGTCAGGCCACCGGTGTAGGCCGGAATGCTGCCATCGGCGTTGGCGGCTTTGTCCGCGCCGACGGCGGTCAGCGTGGTGCCCAGTTTCGCGGCCTGGTCGGCGTTGACGGCCGCGTGCGCGGAGCCTGCAACGGCCAGGGTCAGGGCGGGAACCAAGAGTGATTTGAGAAGGTTCATAGAGTGTCTCCTGTTAACGCACAACTCGAATATCAGAGGGTGGTTTTGAAGGTGAAAGTGACCATGCCGCGATCCTTGAGCTGGGCCGGGGTACCCGCAAAGGCTGTGGTCTGGCCGGGAACGCAGTTGTACTGGCCGTTGGCGCCGGGTGCAGCGCCATCGCCCTGTGCCGCGGCGTTGCCGGCAGAGCCGCAGGTGTCGAAGTCGCCGAAGTTATCGACGTATTTGAGGTCGAAGCGGTACTGACTGTGCACGTCCATGCCAACGCCGACCGAATAGCTGCCAGTGCCTTTGTTACCGCCCATTTGCACAGCGGACTGGCCTGAGAGGCCGACGTTGTAACTGACCGGCAGCGATAGATCGACGCCGGGGAATACCTGGTACCAGGTCGGGTTGAAGTTCATGCCAAGGATGAAGTTGTCCTTGGTGACCTTGTCGACGCCGTGGTACCAATCCTCGCCCTTGAACAGTTGCTTGTTCTCGGTCACGTCCAGCCAGCGGCTATAACCGAGTTCAACCAGCAAGGTCGAGGAATCCCATAGCGGGGTGTCGCCAAAGGTGGTCAATCCGTTGAGCACCGCGTGTACGGTGTTGCCACGTGCCACGCCGTTCTGGCCATCGAAGCTTTCAATGAAACCGGGCGCGTTCGCTGCGCCCAAAGCCGGGTTGACGGTGGCCGGAACACTGGACAGCGCCATGTTGTGGCGATAGCTCAAATCGAAACCAACACTCACACCGGCGACGTTTTTAGCAAGGCTCAAGCCATAGACATCGATGTCATCGACGTAGAACTGGTTGTAGCTGCCGGCATTGCCCGAGGCCAACTGCGCCGGGCCGACCGCCACCGGTTGCAGCACCAGGTTGGGCAGGATGTCGGAGGTCTTGCGGTAGTAGAGACCCAGGGTGCCGTCCAGCCACGCCGGACTCCACTTGGCCATAAGACCGAAGTCACCGCGCTTGTCAGGGGTATGGGTGTGGCCATTGGTCAGGCGTAGAAACTCATTGGCCCCCAAGGGCCCTGGCGTGCCGAAACGGGGATTGCGTGCAGCGATCAGCGACAGGTTGTGGCCGCCGTTCTGGATACCGTCGTTGAAGCCCAGGTACGTGCCCGACTCCGGCAGTCGTGCAGCATCCCAATCAAGGAAGTATTGCGCCGCCAGGGTCAACTCCGAGTTGACTGTGAAGCTGGTGGACAATTGATTGCGCGGGATGAACAGCTCTTTGGCTTCAGTCCCTGGCACCGCAAGCGCCTTGGACAAGTCCAGTCCGGACTGGCCATAACTGTTGCCGTGGGCGAAGGCCAGCACGCTTTCACCCCAATACAAGGTGTGCTGGCCCGCCTTGCCGCTCAACAGCGATTCGTCACCGAACTCGGTGCTGCCGAAAACAAAGGCATCAAGGATTTCCGAGGACGGGCCATTGTAATAACGCTCGGCATAGCCACTCAGATGATGGGAGTCTGGCCTGCCATTGTTCAGCTGGTTGGTCGATGGGTTGAAGCTGCCGACGTCGTCATAGGCATGGTCGTACCAGCTGTTGGCACTGACCCGAAACCCCAGCTGTTTTTTGTAGACCACGTCCAGTTCCGACAACACATCGAGGCGCTGCGAAACCGGGCTGCCGGAGGAAAAATTACGGTTGCCGTCGTTGTTGTTCCACGCGTTGGCCAGCTTGCTGTTCGGCGCTTCCACCCGCTGGGCGTAGTTGAACTTGAAGGTGTTGTCGAAACGAACCGAAACGTCCTCATTGCCCGTATCGAACTCGAACGCCTGCACGGGCGTGATCCCCAACCCGGCGAGAACCGCCGATGCCAGCAGCCCGCGCCGCAGATTGGAGTGGCAGATCTTATTGTTATTTTTCATCTAGCGTGCTCGCCTTACTGTGGATTCGCGAAAAGTCATTCAGGAAAAACGCCCGTCAGCCAAACGCCCTGCTCTTATGGAGCGCAGGCCGGATCGGTCGAGAATGTTGTATCGCGAGCAGTGAGGGAGACGCCGGTCAATTGGGCCAAATCATCGGTCAGCACAGCGCGCAGGCGACCAAACCCACGCCGCGCTTTGTATTGACTGATGAATGGGCGCTATTGACCGGTCTGCACGAAACAGGGCCTGTAGAACAAATGTCGAGCGGTCCGCTTGCGCCGACCAGAACCCTTGACCTGAAAAACAGACCTCATGAAAAAGACCCTTTCTGTTCTGCTTTTACCTTCGTTGCTGGCCAGCCTGATCAGCCAATCCGCCGTGGCCGCCGTTGAACCGAAATCGGCCGAGCCCGCCACCGTGACGGCCAATGACGCGACACGCCAGATGCTGAAAAACATGAACAGCCGCAGCGAGGCCGACATTCATCGCGGTTTCATCGCCAGCATCCCGGATGCCGAAACGCTGACGGCGGACGGCAAGGTGATTTATAGCCTCAAGGGTTACGAATTCCTCAAACCGGCAGAAGGGCCGAACACCGTCAATCCCAGCCTGTGGCTACAGGCACGCAAGAACATGGCCAACGGTTTGTACAAGGTCACGGAAGGGTTCTATCAGGTGCGCGGCATCGACTTGACCAACATGACCATCATCGAAGGCAAGACCGGACTCATCATCATCGACCCCTTGATGACCGCCGAAACTGCGCGTACCGCACTCAATCTCTACTATGCGCATCGTCCGAAGAAACCGGTGCTGGCGGTGATCTACAACCACAGCCATGTCGATCATTACGGCGGCGTCAAAGGCATCGTCGATGAAGCCGACGTCAAGGCCGGCAAGGTACAAATCATCGCACCCGCGGGATTCATGGCGCACGCGATTGCCGAAAACGTCATGGCCGGCAACGCCATGAGTCGGCGCACCGAATACCAGTTTGGTACCACCCTGCCCCGTGGCGATCGGGGTCAACTGGATCTGGGCGGCGCAAAGGCGTTGCCCAATGGCACCATCACGCTGATCCCGCCCACCCGGGAAATCACCAAGCCGATCGAGACGCTGGAAATCGATGGCGTGGAAATCATCAACATGCTCACACCTGGCACAGAAGCGCCGGCGGAGATGGTTCACTACTTTCCACAACATAAAGTGCTCGACACCGGTGAGCTGGCCATTCAGGCGCAACACCAGTTGCTCACCCTGCGCGGTGCGGAAATCCGCGACAGCCAGGCTTGGACCAAATACCTCAACGATGCACTTGCGCGCTTTGGCGCCGATACCGACATCCTCGTGGGCCAACACACCTGGCCGGTTTTCGGCAAGGAACAGGTCAACACCTACCTGAGCAAGCAACGTGACCTTTATAAATGGATGCATGACCAGTCACTACGCCTGGTGAACAAGGGCTACAAACCCGTGGAGATCGGCGAGTTCATGCGCCAGAACGTGCCAGCAAGTCTGGCCAGCGAGTGGTTTGCCCGTGGTTATTACGGGTCGGTGCAGCGCAACGCCAAGGCGGTGTATCAGCAATACATGGGCTGGTACGACGCCAACCCGGCCAATCTGGATGCCTTGAGCAATATCGATTACGGGCGCAAGTTCGTCGATTACGCCGGCGGTGCCGACGCCTTGCTGGCCCGAGCCCGCACAGATTTCCAAGCGGGCGAATATCGCTGGGTGTCCCAGGCCATGAACCATCTGGTGAATGCCGAACCCACCAATCAACCCGCCCTGGAGCTGTTTGCCGATGCCCTGGAGCAGCTCGGCTACCAGGCCGAATCGGCGGTAGAGCGCAACAGCTACCTGACCGGCGCTCAGGAGTTGCGCAGCGGCGGGAAAAAAGTGCCGTCACCGTTGCGTACCGCCAGCCCGGACACCATTCGCGCGCTGTCCATCGAAAACATTTTCGACTTGCTCGGGGTTCGTCTCAACGGGCCGAAGGCCGAGGGCAAGCACATCGTCATGAACTGGAATTTCACGGAAAGCGGCAAGCAATACGCGCTCAACCTGGAGAACTCGGCGTTGACCTACTCCGTAGGTCAGGTGGCACCCAATCCGGACGCTACCTTGACGCTCGATCGCGACACCTTGAATGCGATCATGAGCCAGCAACTGACACCGCAGCAGGCCCTGCAAGATGGGCAATTGAAAATCGAAGGTAATGCCCAGGCCTTCGCCACCCTGCTGGGTCTCATGGACACGTTCTCGCCGAATTTCGAAGTTGTGCTGCCCAATCCACCGGCACAATAATCGCCGTCGATAAAACGAAAGCCTCGCCGAACAGCGTTTCGGCGAGGCTTTTTTTGCGATGGGCTCAGCCCTGCTGCCGGTAATCCGTCGGGGACAACCCGGTCCAGCGCTTGAAGGCGCGGGTAAAGTTGCTGGTATCACTGAAGCCCAGCAGGAAGGTGATCTCCGTGACGGGACGCGAGGCCTGGCTCAAGTAGCTGCAGGCCAGCTCCTTGCGTGTGTCATCGAGCAATTGCTGGAAACTCGTCCCGCGCTGGGACAGCTTGAGCTGAAGCTTGGTCGGGCTCATGCACAACGCGCTGGCCACCTTGTCCCGCGTGCAATCGCCATCCGGGAGAAATTCGATGATCTTCTGCGTGACGCCTGTGATGACATCGTTTTTGTCCAGCCGCGCCAGGTAGCTGATGATGATGTTGTCGTTGACTTGTGCCAGTTCCGGGCACGAACCGCTCAATTGGCGCACCATATCGGCTTTGTCGAAAACCAGCAGCCCGTAGTCCTGACTGAAGACCACCGGTGAGCGAAACAGCGTCTCGTAAGGCTCGGCACCTTCGTGCGGCATGGGCCGGCGCATTTCAACGCGCAAGGGGTTGAATACCTGCGTGTCAATCAGGCGCATCGTGCGCACCAGAAAGCCGAAAAATGCGTCTTCGGTCTCACTGCTCAGAGGCACCCGATGCTCGAAGCGCAATGACACCTCATCGGTGCTCTCGCTGACGCTGATAGTAGCTACCTGAGAGGCCAAGCGGAAATAACGCTCCAGACGTCGGCAAAAATCCATCAAGGTGCCACTGGCCGCCAAGGCATAGCCCAATGCATGGAGGTGGGTCAGATGCAGATGCCTGGAGACGATCAGCCCAAAATACGGGTTATTGGTCACATCCACGCAGGCCTGGAACAAGCGGGTCATGGTCGTGGCAGGCAGGCGAATCATCGGGTCGGCGGACAGTCCCTGGGGAATGCCTACAGACGCAAGGATACGTTTGCTGTCCACCCCACTGGCCTCCAGCGCCCGAGCGATGGCGACGGTGTAGCTGCCAATGGTGGTGGGCTGCTGCGCTTCGTCGCCTGTGGCCGGTGCATCGCCGGGCCTTTGTGTCGTCGAACCTGACATGGGATTGCCTGCTGAAAATGCGATTGTCGATACTCGCTCCGGCCTGCTTGCCGGTCAATCTCCGGTCTGTGCCTTGTGCCGGATGTGCCGATGCTTGGCGCGATCGTCACCTGCGCCGTTGACCGTCGAATTCGTTCTATTGACCGGTGGCGAAGCGGTCTTCTCCTGACAATGCAGTGAAGTTGTGCATCGGATAAAGAGAAGAACGCATGAACGAGAACACGGTATTCGATTACATCGTAGTTGGCGCAGGCGCTGCCGGCTGCGTCGTCGCCAGTCGCTTGTCGGAAGATCCGGACATTTGCGTCTGCTTGCTCGAAGCGGGCGGCCCTGATACCCACCCGTTGGTGCACATGCCGGCGGGGATCGCCGCCATGGTGCCGACGTCGATCAATAACTGGCAGTACCAGACCGTGCCCCAGGCCGGCTTGAACGGCCGGGTCGGCTATCAGCCCAGGGGCAAGACGCTGGGGGGAAGTTCATCGATCAATGCCATGGCCTATCACCGTGGCCATCCTGAGGATTTCGATCGTTGGGCGGCATTGGGCAATCCTGGCTGGAGTTATCAAGACGTACTGCCGCTGTTCAAGCGCGCCGAGCACAACGAGCATTTCACCGACCCCTTGCATGGCCAGAATGGACCGCTCAACGTGCGCTTCCATACCTCCCCCAATCCGTTCGGCGAAGTGTTTGTCGAGGCTGGCCTGCAGGCAGGCTATCGCGCCTGCCCTGATCAGAACGGCGCGACCATGGAAGGATTCGGGCGCGTACAGGTGATGCAGAAGGATGGCCAACGTTGCAGCGCAGCAAGGGCCTACCTGACACCCCATAAGGGTCGGCAAAACCTGCGCATCGAAACTCACGCCCACGCAACCCGGATCCTTTTCGAGGGCAAGCGTGCGACGGGCATTGAGTTCCTGCAGAACGGCGTAAAACGTTCGCTGCGTGCCCGCCATGAGGTGATTGTGAGTTCCGGTGCGTTCAACTCTGCGCAGCTGTTGCTGTTGTCTGGAATCGGTCCCAAGGACGATCTGTTGAAACTGGATATCCCGGTGCTCCACGACTTGCCGGGTGTCGGGCAAAACCTCGTAGACCATATCGATTACGTGCATTCCTTCCGTGTCAAATCCCGTCGCCTGATGGGCCTTTCGTTTGCCGGATTGTGGGACATGGCCAAAGCCGCCATCCGCTACTGGCGGCGGCGCAGCGGCCCGCTGACCAGCAACTTTGCCGAGGCGTGCGCCTTCATCAAGACCTCACCGGAACTGCCTCAAGCCGACATCGAGCTGGCGCTAACCATCGCCATGTTCGCCAATCACGGTCGCACCTTGTATAGCGGCCATGGTTTGAGCGTCCATGCGTGCCTGCTGCACCCCAAAAGCATCGGGCGCCTGACGCTCGCCAGCGCCGACCCGTTGGAGCCGCCCCTGATCGACCCGGCATTCCTGACGCATCCCGACGACATCAAGACGCTGGTCAAAGGTTTCCGTGTCATCCAGCAGGTCATGGCCACCCCGGCCTTCCGGGCCTTCAATCCCAGGAGTGTCATTGCAATGCCCATGGACACCGATGAGCAGATCGAACAGGTTCTGCGCATTCGCTCCGACACGCTCTATCACCCGGTGGGCACGTGCAAAATGGGTACAGATGACATGGCCGTGGTGGACCCGCGCTTGAAAGTCTACGGTGTCCAAGGATTGCGTGTAGTGGACGCCTCCATCATGCCGACCATCATCGGCTGCAGCACCACCGCGGCCACGGTGATGATCGGTGAAAAAGCCTCGGACCTGATCGCTGAAGATCGTCGCGGTGGCGCCGCCCTGCGAGCACCGAAAGATCAGGACGCCAATCTGTCTCGTCACCTTGCATAAAAAACGGCAGGCTCGTGCGCGAGCCTGCCTTTCAACTCTTCAGAATCAAGGCCACAGGGCCATCTTCACGCAAGGCGTGGCAGCTGTTGATCAAACCATTGGCGGCTTTATCAAAAGCCTCGGCATCCGCCGTCGTACGTGGCGCCACTGTTGCCCGCGCCATCGGGATGGTTTGAAACGCGGTGGTAGCGATTGGCAACAACAACTCCGTCAAATGCACGCAACCACCGACACCGCCAAACAGGTCCTTGATACGGCGCGAAAATCCCGGACCAATCCGCTCGCCGATCAATGACTGATAAGCCTCCACAGCACCGCGACATTCGCTGGTAGGTACATGGGGCATGGACACCTGCACTTCATGCACGATGAAGTCATCGTCCAGGGTCAGACGGATCAACATGCCATGGTAAGTCTCACCCGCCGACACTACTCGCCCCTGAACCAGCGTCATCGGATGAGACTTGCTGTCATCAAGCCGGCCTTCGATATCCCACAACCCGTCGGCTCGCAAGAATCCTTTGCAGATCACCGTGCGCCGATGGATCAACCGTCGGCCCCACACATCGATATCACCGTTCACAGGCCTGCCTCCGGTTTGCGGACCACTCGATTCAAGGTTTCAACACAGCCTGCATCACCCGTCGAAACAGCCTGCCATAAGGCGGTCGCAGCAAGCCCATGACGTCCACGCAGGGGGGGGTGTAGACGGCGCGCTGCAAGCTGAACGCCTTGAAACCATCACCGCCGCGATAGCGCCCGAACCCTGAGTTTCCGCAGCCACCGAAGGGCAGATCGCTCTGAAAAATGTGCTGCATGACCTCATTGATACAGGCCCCGCCCGAGGACGTGCGTTCAAGTACCTTTTTCGACTCGGCACGGTCATTGCCGAAGTAGTACAACGCCAATGGCCTCGGCCGCTCGTTGACGTAGGCGATGGCTTCATCGATGGATCGGTAGACACGGATCGGCAAAAGCGGTCCGAACAACTCCTCCTGCATCACCAGGGTGTCCTCGGACGGTTCCACCAGTATTGTCGGCGCAATCTTGCGTACGTCGGCGAGCGGCTCCTGACCAGGATTGACTTCGATGCAACGCACACACTTGGCCCTGGCATCCGCCAGACAGGCTTGCAGGCGCTGGTACTGGCCGGGTGTGGCGATGGCGGTGTAGTCGGGGTTGTCACGCAGGGTCGGGAACATCTTGCCCAGTTCCACTTGCATGCTGGTCAGCAGCCGCTCGAGGTCCGTTTCATGCACCAGCACGTAATCCGGGGCGATACAGGCCTGTCCGGCATTGATGCCCTTGCCGCCCCAGATACGCCGTGCCGCATCAATTAGGTCCGCGCCACGACCGATGATGGTCGGTGACTTGCCGCCCAGCTCCAGGGTAAGCGGCGTCAGGTTCTGCGCTGCGGCCGCCATTACCAGGCGCCCTACTCTGGGACTGCCAGTGAAAATGATGTGGTCCAGCGGCAAAGCACTGAAGGCTGCGCCAACGTCGGCGCCCCCGACGAATGCCGCCACCTCGGTATCATCGAAGTGTCGAGCCAGCAGGTCAATCAGCAAGGTTGCGGTGGCGGGCGTGAACTCCGACAGCGTGATCATCGCCCGATTGCCCGCCGCAAAGGCTTCGGCCAAAGGCGCGAGCGAAATGGCCAGCGGAAAATTCCATGGCGTCATGATGCCGATGCTGCCCAATGGCTGAAAATGGATTTCGGCCTTGGCGCCCAACCACCCGGCGCCCATTTCCGGGCTGCGCCGCTCAGGCTTCATCCAGCGCCGCACATGCTTGCGCGCATATTTGAGCCCGGCGACCGGCAACAACACGTCACTCATCAATGACTGATCGTGGGATCGCCATGAAAAGTCCGTAGCCAGCGTTGCACAAAATGCCTGTCGGTTGTCCAGTAACAGAGCAATGAGGCGATCGATTCGATCAATGCGCAACGCTGCCGATGGCGGCGCTTCGGCGATGAACGCGGCTTGCTGGCGCGCCAGCACATCCTGCATTCGGGCGATGGTCACATGGGTGTCGAGGTGTTCACTGCTGGCCATGGGATTCCTTGAGTCTGATGGTAATGCGCACCGATGGTGCGCAACGCCTCCGCGCCCTGCCAGTCATCTGAACCCTTTCTCCGGTCTTTGGCGAACGCTGCGCCTTGGCTGCTGTGCTTCAGCGCATTCAACGGACAAGCGCTTTCGTTGCAAGGACCTGCGTCAGTGTCGACGGTATTCCTAGTATCAGCTCATCCGCTACGCCCTCAGCGCGATCAACAATAACGGGGAGCTGTCATGAGTGAAGAAATTTTGCAGTATGAAATCGTCGGCCCGGTGGCGCGCCTGACGCTCAATCGGCCACGGGCCATGAACGCCTTGAACGTGGCGACGCTAAACGAGCTGGAACACTGCCTCGACGACATTGCCCGCAATGACGAGTTGCGGGTAGTGATTCTCACCGGCAACGGCCCTGCCTTCTGCGCCGGAGCCGATTTGAAGGAAGTGCTGGCCGGCGCGAGCCTGGCCGCCGGTGAAGCTGATTTTCTCGACCGTGCCAACCAGGTCTTCAGTCAACTGCGCAATTTCCCCAAGCCAGTGATTGCGGCCCTCAATGGCGTGACCATGGCCGGTGGCCTCGAACTGGCGATGTGCGCTGACATCGTGGTGGCAGCGCAATCGGCCACCCTGGCCGACGCCCATGCCAACTTCGGCGTCTATCCCGGTGCGGGCGGCGCGGCGATCCTGCCACGCCTGATCCCGCTGAACATGGCGATGTACCTGCTGCTGACTGGCAAATCCCTGTCGGCCACTGAAATGAAAGTCTATGGCTTGGTGTGCGAAGTCCACAGCGATACGGAATTAGCCAGCGCCGCACTGACATTGGCCCAGCACATTGCCAAGAAGAGCCCGATCGCACTGCGGCGCATGAAAGAGGTGGCCCGCGCCTCTGCCGACAAGTCTCGCGACGATGCCCTGCAGCACGAACAGGTGATGTTGCGCCAACACTTGCGCACCGCCGATTTCCAGGAAGGTTTGCAAGCCTTTGGCGAAAAACGCGCACCGAACTTCAAGGGCCGCTAGGCCGCCTATTTTCCGACTTCGCAGGAACAGACATGAACGATATTTATGTAGTGGGCGTTGGCATGACCCCCTTCGGTCGCTTGCTCGAACGCAGCGTCCACGACCTGGTTGGCGAAGCTGTCAGCCTGGCCCTGAAGGATGCCGGCGCCGTCACCGCCGACATTGGCTCGGTGTACTACAGCACCATGACCAACGGCATTTTGCAGGGGCAGACCGCGATTCCCGGACCGATTGCCATGCGCCGTCTCGGCATCGAGGGTGTTCCGGTGTTCACGGTGGAAAACGCCTGCGCGTCCGGCTCGTCTGCCTTCAACCTCGCCATCCTGGCGTTGCGCGCCGGTCAGTGCGACATCGCCCTGGCGGTGGGTGCCGAGAAGATGAACATTGCCGATAAAGCGCGGATGTTCGCGGTGTTCGATGGCGGCTGGGACGTCTCCACCGTCGAGCAGAACAAACGTACCTTGCTGGCCATGGGCGAAGGCATCGTGCCGCCGCCGGGCACAGTGTCCGAGCGCCCTTACAGCGTATTCATGGACGTGTACGCGGCGATCTGCCGCAATCACATGATGCGCTACGGCACGACTCAGCGGCAGATTGCCGCGGTGGCGGCAAAGAATCACCAGCACTCGGTGCACAACCCGCTCGCGCAGTTCCAGCAGGCTTTCAGCATTGACGAGGTGCTGGCGTCGCCGCCGATCTGCTACCCGCTCACCACCTTGATGTGTTCGCCGATCAGCGACGGTGCCGCCGCTGTCGTGCTGTGCAATGCCGACGGACTCCAGCGCTTGAAAAATGCCGGCGAGCGCGCCGTGCGTGTTTTGGCCAGTGTGGTGCAAACCGGCACCAGTCGGGGCCTCGACGAGCCGGAAAAAATCGTTGCGCACCTCGCGGCGAAAAAAGCCTACGCCCAGGCCGGCATCGCTCCGACCGATGTCGACGTCGCCGAAGTACACGACGCCTCGGCCATTGGCGAAATCATCAATGCCGAATCGTTGATGCTGGTGCCTTTCGGCGAAGGCGGTCCGGCGGCCGAGCGCGGTGATTTCACTGTCGGGGGTCGCATGCCTATCAATCCCTCCGGCGGCCTCGAATCCAAAGGGCACCCGATTGGCGCCACCGGCCTGGCGCAACTTCATGAGCTGGTCACGCAACTGCGTGGCGAAGCCGGCAAGCGTCAGGTCGAAGGCGCGCGCATTGCCATACAGGAAAACGGCGGCGGTCTGTTCGGCATCGAAGAAGCCGTCGTCGCCATCAACATTCTCGCCAACAAGAACATTTAAGGAGCCCCCATGGGACATGTCATGCGCACCCCGGAGCAATTGGAAGCGGTCGAGAGCTTCCGTCGTTTCCTGGCCGACAAAATGGACCCGGTATTCAACAAGGAGTACCGCGACAAGTTCATCCCCCGGGAGAAAATGGCCGAGATCATGCGCCAGCTCACCGAGTTCGGCATGATTAGCGGCGCGGTCAGCGAGGCCCGCGGCGGTCTGGGCCTGGACTGGCCGACCCTGATCATGCTGTTCGAAGAAGTGGCGGCGTGCTCGGTCGACCTGTCGTCGCCAGTGGTGATCAACTCCTTTGGCGCGCAGATACTGGAAAAATTGGCGCCGGACCATCTGCGTGACCGCTACCTGCCCGGCCTGATCAGCGGTGACCTGTTTGCCAGCATTGCCATTTCGGAGCCTGACGTCGGCTCCAACGTACTGGAAATCAAAACCCGGGCCCGACGTGACGGCGACGCTTTCATCATCAATGGTGAAAAGACCTGGATCAGCAATGGCTCCTACTCCGACTTCCTGATCTGCACCTGCCGTACGAGCGACGATCCACGCAAGGGGCTCACCCACTTCCTGCTGGACCGCAAAGAGCACCCGTATGAAGTGCGCAACATTCACAAGATTGCCTGGAACAGCCAGTCCACTGCACAAATTTTCCTCAACGATGTACGGGTGCCGGCCAGCAACATCATCGGCAACGAAGGCGAAGCGCTGAAAAACACCCTGTCGCTGTTCGAACGCTCCCGGGTGTTCGTCGCGGCGCAAGGCCTGGGTATCGGCCGTCGTGCCCTGGAAGAAGCGGTGCGTTATGCCAAGGAACGCAAGCAGCACGGCAAGCTGATCGCCGGGCATCAATTGATCTCGGCGATGCTCGCAGAAATGGCCACCCGGGTTGATGCAGCCCGACTGTTGACTTACCGCGCCGCCGAGATGATCGGGGCCGGGATTCCAGCCGAAATGGAAGCTGCGATGGCCAAATACTTCGCGTGTGAGGCGGCGGTCACCATTGCCCGACAAGCTGTGCAAATCCATGGCGGTGCCGGTGTCACCACCGATTTCCTCGTCGAAAAACTGGCTCGTGAGGCGATCGTCGTCCCCATCCCCGAAGGCACCACGCAAATCCAGCAACTGATCATCGGCCGCGCCCTGACCGGGATCAACGCGTTCTGATCGGCTCAAGGTTCGACACCCAACAATAACAACCCGGCCTCTTGATGGCCGGGCAACGAACAGGACACTTTCATGCGTATTCAAGACAAAGTCGTGGTCATCACCGGTGGCGCTTCGGGCCTGGGCCTGGCAACCGCTCATTATCTGGTCGAGGAGAAAGCTGCGTTCGTCGCGATTTTCGACCTCAACGTCGAAGCCGGTGAGGCTGCTGTCGCCAGAATTGGCGCGGACCGGGCAATATTCGTCCAGACCGACGTCAGCGACGAAGCCTCGGTTCAACATGCCGTGGATAGGGTCATGGCCCGGTTCGGTGCCATTCACGTGTGCATCAACGGCGCTGCCGTGCCAACCGGTTTCAAAGTACTGGGCAAGGAAGGCAAGGCCGCACCGCTGGCGCGGTTTGCCCAAGCCACCGCGATCAATCTCAATGGCGTGTTCAATGTCATGTCCAAGTGTGTTGAACACATGACCCGCAATGACGCCGAAGCCGGCGAAGAACGCGGCGTGGTGATCAACGTATCGTCAGGCGCCGCGTATGAAGGCCAGGTTGGCCAATGCGCCTACTCCGCGACCAAAGCTGGCGTGATCGGCATGAACATGCCGGCCGCGCGCGAATTGGGTGCCGTCGGGGTGCGTGTCAACGCCATCGCTCCGGGGCTGTTCCTGACCACCATGGTCGCCGGGCTCGAGGAAAAGATCCTCGACTCGCTCAAGGAACAAATGGAAGCACCCAAGCGCCTGGGTGACACCCGCGAGTTTGCTCATTGCTGCGCTTTCCTGATCGAGAACGCCTACATCAATGGCGAAACCATTCGCCTTGATGGCGCAACGCGAATGCGCGCTCGCTAAACCACGCTGCGACCTTCTTGAGCCATCAGAGCAATCACACATGAAAATGAATTTTTGCCGGATCATGCGTTTGCTGGCGTTGCGTTACGGCGATCACGAGGCAATCGTCAACATCGAGCGCAATCGACGCTATAGCTATGCGCAATATCACCTGCTGAGCAATCGCATCGCCGATGTGCTGCGCACCACATTGAAGGTACGCGTGGGTGAGCGTTTCATGCTGATCCTGGAAAACGACAACCTCAGCCTGATGATGTTTCCCAGCACCTTCAAGCAGGAAGGTACGGTGGTCATGACCAACCTGCGCGATGCGCTCGACGAGCATGCGCGCCAGATCGACCTGGTCAAGCCGCGGATCGTGTTTCTCGAGACCCGCCTTCTGGACAGCTATTACGAAATGCTGCGCCATCGCGGATGCGAGGTGGTCGTGATGGACCCGCCCACCGCCGAGCAAGCCGCCCTCCCCGGCGTGCACAGTTTCTGGCCGCTGGTGGAGGCCGCTTGCGATCGCGACAAAGAGGTGAATCTCGATACCGATGAGCATATCTGCATGTTGCGCTTCACCGGCGGCACCACCGGCAAGGGCAAATGCGCCATGTACTCCATCGACAACTGGATGGCGTGTCGCGATGCAGCGTTCATCAATACCGACTTGGGGTTCTCCAGTACGACGCGATTGCTGCACGTCTCGCCTTTATCCCACGGGACGCTGATGAAATTCATCCCGACGGTTTACGCCGGGGGTACCAACATCACCCTCAATCACCTGGACATGGAAAGCTGGCGGCGGACGGTGGAGCATGAGCGTGTCACTCATTCGTTCCTGGTGCCCACCGTGCTCTACCGACTGCTGGAGTTGCAGCGAAGCGATCCAAAGGACTTCTCTTCGCTTACCACACTGATCTACGGCGCAGCACCGATGAGCCCTGACAAACTCGGGGAACTGGTGGCGTGCTTCGGTCAAATCTTTACTCAAGGTTATGCCGCCACCGAATCCCCGATGCTGATAACCACGCTCAACAAGGCCGCCCACCAACCGGATAGCGCTTCTACATTGCAACACTTGTCATCCGCCGGGCGTCCAACGCCCGGGGTCGAGGTTTTTATTACAGACGCGCAGGGAAACCCGTTGCCCAATGGCGAAACCGGTGAAATTCGCATTCGCTGCAAAGCCATTATCAAAGGTTACTATGAGAATCCTGAAGCGACAGTGGCAGAGTTCGAAGAGGGCGCATGGAAGTCCGGGGACTTGGGCTACATTGATGCAGATGGCTACCTGTACATCGTCGACCGCCTCAAGGACATGATCATCAGCGGCGGTTTCAATGTGTACGCGGTAGAGGTCGAAGCGGCACTAGCGGCGCATCCTTCTGTAATGATGGCTGCCGTAGTCGGTATTCCTCACGCAGAATGGGGTGAAGCCGTTCATGCAGAAGTGGTTTTGCGCAAAGGTGAGACCGTCAGCGCCGAGGCATTGATTGCCCATACACGGGCGCGATTGGGTGGCTACAAAGCGCCCAAGTCGTTGGTATTTGTCGATGAACTACCTACTTCAGTAGTAGGCAAAGTACTACGCCGGCAAGTACGCGAAAAATACTGGCAAGGTGCATTGCGCAAAATCGGTTGAAGTTCGGACAGCAGTTATTTGCCCCGATATCAGGTGATTTATACCGAGTATGCTCATGAACCAATTCGACTTGGGCCGTTTCCATGCGCTTACGCGGACCGACGTTGCACCAGGGGCATGCGCTCACGATGCTCAGTGGGCGCAATAGTGTCGCATCAGAGCCAATCTAACTGCGGTGGGCAAGTTTTGGCCGATCGCAGTCTTACGCGAAGGGCAGCTATGGGTCGGTAACTGCCCTTCACGACAGGCAAAAAACGGCCAAAAGCGGCCTGTCACGAAGTTGCTTGAACGGTCAAAAACAACCGTCCCCCTTTTTGCTCTTCAGGGGTATACCTTAGCGCCCTCAAAGTAGGTCGAAACAATCCGGGTTTCGCTGATGTCATCGACGGGAACTTCAAAAAGATTCTGGTTGAGCACAATGATGTCCGCCGACTTACCCACCTCTATTGAACCCGTTATCCCACCAGCACCCAGCGCCTGAGCGCCATTTTTAGTGAAAATACGCAAGGCCTCCTCCAGCTTGATCGCCTGCTTGGGCCACAGC
The DNA here is from genome assembly GCF_028471945.1 of Pseudomonas sp. WJP1. Classification (NCBI taxonomy): domain Bacteria; kingdom Pseudomonadati; phylum Pseudomonadota; class Gammaproteobacteria; order Pseudomonadales; family Pseudomonadaceae; genus Pseudomonas; species Pseudomonas sp. WJP1. The sequence goes on along the minus strand of NZ_CP110128.1, from coordinate 2,945,289 downwards.
GTGCCCTTATGCTGCCCGCTCGGATCGCGCCGGGTGACCAGTGCTTCAATGGCATTCCAGGGTGTCAGGTCGGGCACTACGGAAGGCCAGTCGGAGCCGGCGACGATAGTCGCCCCGCTGTCGAGCAAATCCCGCGTCGGCCAGGCCTGCTGTGCTCGCGCGCCCACGACTGATTGGATGGAATCACTGATCGGCGACGGGTACCAGATATAGGGTGAAAAATCAGCGGTGGCGTTGAGCTGCGCAAAGCGCGGTAAATCGATCGGGTCGATGAATTCGGCATGGGCCAGTTCAGGCTTCATACCGCTGTTGCCGTTGATCTTGCGCATGGCTTCGATCGCGTCGAGGGCGCTGCGAATAGCCTGGTCACCTGCCGCATGAATTTTCACGGTGAAACCTTGTTTATCCAGTTTCACCAGGGCCGATTTGAGTTCATCGGCGTTGAGCAGCAAGTGACCGCGTTGATTGTCCCCGGGGCTGTGTTCATCCGATTTGTACGGCGAAATCATCGCCGCCGTGCGCGCGGAGGTGGGCACACCGTCCAGGTAGATCTTGGCAAAGTGCGTGTTCACGTGTCGGGAACTGTATTGGTCACGGATACGCATGATCTGCGGCATGTCGAAGATGTTCTTCTTGTGCTCGTCAGAGATCCGGATCGACACACCGACGTGAGCGCTCAGGCCTGCTTTCTGGTCGAGGGTGTAAAAAGCCCTGGCTACACTTTCGTTGGCGTCGGCGTCCTTGATCCCGGTAATGCCGAAGCTGTTGGCCAGGTCAACGGCATACTTCGCGGCTTGAAGGTATTGGGTGTCACTCCAGTCGGGCAGTTTGCTTTTTATGTAGCCGTTGGCTTCAAGCAAAATCCCGGTGAACTCGCCGGTAGCCGGGTTCTTTTCAAAGCTGCTGCCCTTCGGGGCCTGGGTGTCGGCGCTGATGCTCAGCAGCGCCATGGCTTTGCTGTTGGCCCAGACATTGTGGCCCGTGTCATCGGTCAGCAAGATGGCTTTATCACCGGAGATTGCATCCAGCCATTGGCGGGGTGAATCGATGGCATTGCGCTGGAAGAACTCAGCGGTCCACTGTCCACCGCGAATCCACTGTGATTGCGACTGGTCCTTGATGCAGGCGGAAATTCGCTCCTTGATCTGCGGCGGCGAACTGGACGCCGGGAAATTGCATTGAAACAGCTGCTTCAGGCCACCCCAAGTCGGATGCGCGTGGGCATCGTTGATGCCAGGCATCGCCATTTTCCTGTCCAGGTCAACGACGGTGGTATCGCCATTGCGAAAGCCCATCACCTTGTCGGCGGAACCGACAGCAACGATTTTTCCGGCCTTGATCGCGATGGCATCAGCCCACGGCTGCTGGCTGTTGCCGGTGTAGATCCGGCCATTTTTCAGGATCAAGTCTGCGGTGTGACTGTTTTGCTCTACGGTTGTGGCATAGGCATGGAACGAGGTCGCGACGGACAATAACAACACACTAACTTTATTGAGTGACATGAAAACCCCTATTTTAACGATGCGAGAGATGACTGCCCTGTCGGCAAACTAAAAGTTGTAGACGTAGTTCATATAAAACCGATTGGCATGATGAGTGATGATCCCGGCCGGTCCGTAAGAAGTAGAAAAACGGGTGATATGATCGGGTGTGCCCTCAGTGTTGAACTCATTATGTAGCCACGCCAGCCCCAGCCCTTTGAGCACGCCGGTAAAGTTGTATTGAATGACCGTTTGAAATTCCCGCCTGGAAAAACCGTTATAACCCGCTGCATGATCGGAAAACGCATAATGGCTATCGAGGCGCAATTGAGGAACGCCGACAAAATCAAAATCCGTCCCGGCAAATATCCGGTACATTTCCTCGTTCTTTAAACCGAAGTAATAGAAAAGCTTGGCACTGCTGTTCCAGGTGCCATGATCGGCGCTGAAGAACAACCGATCAAAGTCATCGCCGCTGACTTTATTGTAATTGAGACCGGCGTATACATGACCGATGCGATATTTTGCCGACAGGTCGATATAGCGGGCGTCGTGTGAAGTTTCAGCCTCGTAGAACCCGGGCACGCCCTTGTAGTCGAATAATTTGCCGGCATCCTGCTGCATGCCATGGGTGGCATAGAGGTCCAGGAATTGATGGGCCGCCAGTTGAAAACTGCGCTCGACCTTGATCGAGTTCTCCTTCAAGTCATCCTCTGATTCAGCATATTCCGTCAGGATTCGCGTGCCGTCGCCAAAGGCATAACTCAACCCGTAAAGTCGCAGGGCGTTGATTTTTAGCCCCGAGAAGTTGGTCATGTCGTCGGCCCAGCCAGACTCGTTTCGTGCACTGAAACCGTTGACGTAGCTGTACCTGGCATTTAAGCCACCAACGCGGTAGTCGATATCGGCGCCCAGTGTGGAGGGCGGCAGAATGCGCGAAACCGGATCATCGAAGTACAGCCCATAGCGGCGACTTTTCTTGCCAACGCCGACATTGACCTCTCCCGCGTCCCCCACCAAATGCCCTCGCAGATAGGCTTCGACGGGCTTGGCGATCCCATGGGGCGATTGCACGGTGTGCCCGGCCTCAAGGTTACTGATACTGGTGGCTCTATCGCCCACATCCAGTGCATCGGCCAGGCCATAGCTGTAATCCAGTCCCAGCAGATTTTCGTACCACCCGGAGTTGAAACTGAACAATGCCGCTTGAACCCACTCATCACGCGTAGGTCCGACCCCATGACCATGATCCTCGTCCCAGTAGAACTGGCTATAACGGATGGACGTGCGACTGTCAGATATAAACGAGTCGAGTTCTTGAGCCTGGGCAGAGGCCATCATGGCAAGTGACAAGGCATATAACGTGGACGGATGGATTATCTTCACACTTGACCTTTTTATTATTGAAGATTATCAGAGTGACGCCATCCTACCCATCAATGGATATTCAATCATTGGAATACGTGCCAGAGTTATTTGTTTTCCCTGCCAACTTAATTTCAACTAAACAAATGAAGAGAGGCGCAAATGCGCCTCGATTTACATCGATATTATTTAATAAACAACCAACTAATTCGACGCTGAAAACAGCGCCTTCAGGTTCGATTGAAATTCAACACATGGTCGTTTCCCGGATGGACTCAAGATGTCGACACCGAACTGACTGCCCACTCTCACCCAAGTCCCAATACAGCCCAGCCATGATTTGCAATCCCTCTTTCACGATGGACGCCAGTAAATGTTCGTCGGGGGCATGTTGCGAGCAAGAGGGATAAGAATGGGGTATCCACAGGGTCGGCAACCCCAAGACATCGGCAAAAATATCGTTGGGCAATGAGCCGCCAAGATTGGGCAACAATGCACAGGGTTTTCCCGTGGTCCGCTCCACTGAGTCGAGCGCCCAATGTACCCAGGCATTATCGGGGTCAAGGCGCGAGGCATGCAGGACTTCGCCCGGGCTTTGCTTAACCTGCACGTGAGTGAACCCCTCTCCGGCCAGATGGATTTCGATTGCCTTAATGAAGGTGCGCCAATCGCAACCGGCGACAAAGCGAACCTGGCAGTGCGCAACTGCACTGGCGGGGATGGCACTAATCGGCGCCTCGGCGTTGCCGGTCTTGAAGGCAAGTAGTTCCAGGGTATTCCAGCCGAAGACACGCTCGACGGGCGTCAACCCCGGTTCACCCCATTGAGGGTCGATCACCGGATCGCTGTCGCTGCTTGGGGTCAGTTCGATGGTGCTCAGGGCGCGACGCACCGATTCGGGGATAGCGCCAGGTTTCAAGCCGGCTACCTGCACCTGACCATCGCTGCCCACCAGGCTTGCGATGGCATTGGCCAATACGATGCCCGGGTTACGCAGTAGACCACCCCAGTTACCGGAATGATGGGCGCCATCACGCAGATCGACCCGCAGTTCGAAGTTGAAAGCGCCCCGGGAGCCTAGGAAAACCGTGGGTCGGGCCGCACTCAGGCGCGGGCCGTCCGATGCGATGAACACGTCGGCCGACAGCGTTTCACGGTACTCCGTACAAAATTGCCGCAACCCCGGAGACCCGGCCTCCTCACCCATTTCCAGCAGTAGCTTGACGTTAAACCCCAGGTGCCCGCCCCGCGTTTCCATGACCTGCTGCAAAGCCGCCAGGTTGATCAAGTGTTGTCCTTTGTTATCCGCGGTGCCACGACCGTACCAACGCTCGCCTTCGACCACGACCTGCCAAGGACTGAGGCCGCTGCGCCATTGCGATTCGTAGCCACGCACAACATCGCCATGGCCATACATCAGCACGGTCGGCAGGTGCTCAGCCTCGATCCGGCTGGCCACCAGCAACGGGCCATGGCCCGCGACGGGGTTGGGATACACGCGACTGACGAAGCCCATCGGCGCGATCAACGGCACGATAAAGTCTTCCAGATAGCTTTGCAGTTGCGGCAAGCGTGCCGGTTCCTGGCTTTCGGTGGGCACGGCAACGCTGCGTTGCAGCAGTGCAAGGAAATCACCACGGTCGAAGTGACGGGTGATGTGATCGATGGCAAGCGAGCGGCTCAAGACTGGTTTCCTTTGCTGTCGGCGCTCGGCGGCGCCCTCTAGGCGTGACACCCAAAGGAATCTAGACTTGGCCGCAAAATGCGACAATCACAATGATTAGCACGATGCATTGCCATAAAGGCAAAGGTAAACCTCAATGCAGTTCAACAGCATGCAATCCATAGCCCTGCGGTACTTTCTCGAGGTGGTACGGAGCGGATCGGTCAACGAAGCTTCCACCAGGCTGAACGTGGCCGCATCCGCGGTCAGCAGGCAAATCGCCAAGCTCGAATACGAACTGGGCACGCCCCTGTTCGAGCGCCGCTCACGGGGCATGCTGCCGACCACGGCCGGCGAGCAGGTCGCCGCCTATGCCCGCAAGGCGCAGATGGAGGCGGTGCAGTTGGTCGAAGAGTTGCGCGAACTGCACGGATTGCGTCGCGGCAATGTTCACGTGGCTTGCTCGCAAGGATTCGCCATCGACTTTCTTCCGGACGCCATCGCCCGTTTTCGCCAGGTCTACGAAGGTATTTTATTTACCTTGGAAGTGGTCTCCCCCGATGACGTGACCAAATGGGTTCGCGAGGGAACGGCCGACCTGGGGCTGACCTACAGCCTCTCGCCCGAGCGGGAAATCAACGTCGAATGTTCGCTGCCGGGCAGCATCATGGCCATGGTGCCCGCACAACATCCCTTGGCGGATCAAGCGATGATCCAGTTGGCGGATATGCAGCCCTATCCCATCGCTTTGCCGGCCAGCGATACCACCGCCCGGCGTTTGTTCGATATCTGCTGCGGCGTACAGGGCCTGACCTTCAATGTGGCGCTGGAGAGCAACTACATGGCGGCCCTCTATCGTTTTGTCGCCAGACAAGGGGGCGTGAGCCTGTCCAATACCATCAGCAACATGGTTTATCTGCACGGCCAGCAAATCGTCGCTATCCCCATCGCCGACGAATCCTTGCAGGCGCGCCGGATCGAATTGCAAAGCATGGCCGGGCGGACTCTGCCCCAAGCCGTCAGTGCCTTTCGTGACTATCTGGTCGCCGCGCTACAGGGGCCGGCCAATGAAATGCCCACACTTGAGTGACCGTCGCTCGTTCTAAAAATGAGCACGCTTTGTTGCCAATAAAATGATTTTAAGCATGCTCATCCCATGCTTAAACTCCGCTTGCCAGTGCACAGCACACGGCACTTGCTTCATTCGTCAGATGCCATAACAACCCATAAAAAGGCGGATACTTATGTACAGCAGAATTGAGCCTGCAGCTCCCGCGTGTGCCATTTCCAGCGAACCCGTGCCCCTATGGAAAGCCGCTAGCGCCGCCTTGGTGGGTAATACGCTTGAATGGTACGACATGGCGTTGTACGCCTACTTCGCCTTCATCATCTCCAAGTTGTTTTTCCCCACCGACAGCGAAAGCCTGTCGTTGCTCATTACCTTCGGCACCTTCGGCGTATCCTTCCTGGTGCGGCCCCTTGGCGCGCTCGTTCTGGGTGCCTATGCCGACCGTGCGGGCCGCAAGAAGTCATTGACCCTGTCCATCAGTCTGATGCTCATCGGCACCCTGATCATCGCGCTCATCCCCACCTACGACGCCATCGGTATTCTGGCGCCCATCGGTATCTTCGTTGCGCGCTTGCTGCAGGGCTTTTCCGCCGGTGGCGAATTCGGCAGTTCCACCGCTTACCTGATCGAGCATGCTGCCCCGCAGCGACGCGGCTTCGTCGCCAGCCTGCAGTTTGCCAGCCAAGGCCTGGGAACCGTGCTGGCGTCGTTATTCGGCTACATACTGACGGCCAACCTGAGCCCTGAAGAAATGCTCAATTGGGGCTGGCGCCTGCCGTTCCTGTTCGGCCTGCTGATCGGCCCGGTGGGCATCTACATCCGCCGAAACTGTGAAGAATCCCCTGCATTCATTAACAGCGAAAACAGCAGCGCACCCGTGCGCAAATTGTTTCAGACCCAAAAGCTGCTGGTGACTATCGCAATGGGTGCCCTAGTGGTCTCGACGGCGTCAAACTTCCTGATCCAGTACATGCCTTCCTACGCCACAAAAGACTTGGGCCTCCCCCAATCCTCCGGCTTCATGGCGACCTTGATCGGCGGCCTGATCCTAACGTTTGTCACCCCGTTGGTGGGCTTGCTGTCAGACCGCATCGGGCGCATCCGCATCATGGTAGTCTCCGCGGCCTTCTACCTGTGCGTAGCCTATCCGGCCTTCGCCTGGCTCAACGCTACGCCCACGCTGCTATCGCTGATGCTGGTGGTCAGCCTGATGGCCCTGATCAAAGCGGTTTACTTCGCGCCACTGCCGGCGTTGATGTCAGAAATTTTTCCGGTGCAAACCCGCGCGACCGGCATGTCGTTGAGCTACAACATCGGTGTAACGTTCTTCGGCGGATTTGCGCCCTTCATCGCCGCTTCGCTCATCAGCCTGACCGGCAGCAACGCCGCACCGAGCTACTATCTGATGTTCGCTGCGGTGGTCAGCCTTTGCGCACTGCTGGGGGCCCGACTGAAGCTGAAACTAGTCTGAGCATTACACGTCGGCAGCTTGGTGGTGTCGACCACAATTCACCGGGGTCAAGGACAAGCTGTTCAAGGGGTGGGTACCGACTTCAGAGGGCTCAGCCTCAAAGTGCACTTGGACGGCTACAACCAGCTGCCTTACCTGACTGGTCAAGCGCCTAAGGGTGTACGCAAAGAATTCTACTACTTCAACGATGACGGCGTGCACTCGTAGGCGACTGGAAGCTTTCGGCCGATTCTGTTGAAAAAGTCGGCTTCAGTTTCCACGGCAGAAAAGTACGCGCCTGAGATTGAAATCTGTGTTTTGCGCAGAAGGTTCAGGACTCGGATTTCACGTAGCGGCGTGCAAAAGAGGTGTTTTCGCCCATCAATATTCGAGCGTTTTGAGTAGACCGACTTTTTCAACAGAATCGGCCAAAAGCTGCCTCTCATATGGCATCTACGATATCGGGACCGATTCATCCTGATCTGCCAGGCCATCGACTCCAATCTGGTGGTTCGTAAAGCTAGACTATGCTCGTGGAATCGTTCAATTAGGAGATATTCGTGGGATATCTTTTGAGAGGCCAGAGAATGTCTTCTATTGGCCGATTCTGCAATTAAGAAAGGCGCTCCGAAGAGCGCCTCGTTTGCTGCTATCAGTTGATTTGTTTCAGATCAGACTTCCCCGAGCCATCAATGTTGATGCGCCGAGGCTTGGCTTCCTCTGGTACAACTCGCAGCAGATCAATGCTCAACAGCCCATTGGACAACGATGCATTTTGAACCTCAATATGGTCCGCTAAACGGAAAGACAGTCGAAATGCACGTTGAGCGATTCCCTGATGAAGGTAAATCGCCTCCTTATCGCTTTCTCGCTTGCCACCGGCGATGGTCAAAACCTCCTTCTCGACTTGAATGTCCAAATCCTCCTCACTCAGACCTGCCGCCGCTATGACGATTCGATAATGATCGTCACCGTGCTTCTCGACGTTATGAGGTGGGTAGGTAGTCGAGGCCGCCTCGCTGCGTAGCGCGGATTCAAAAAGGTCGTTGAAACGATCAAAGCCTACCGACTGACGGAACAGTGGGGCCAACGAAACGGTAGTAGCCATAGCTAAATCTCCTGAGATTTCTCCAAGTGATTTATGGCGCGACCCGGTTTCGGCATCGCGTACAAAAATATATAGCGATGTGAGAAAAACCATTCAAGAGGATCAAAAATAATTTTTTATTCTCAAAAGACGAAGGCATCAACGAGGTCATTTATATTGGCCAAAGGCATCGGCTTGGCACGCCCTTTATAGTTTCGAAAGCTGACTGGTTTGAATCGCCCCTGATTTTGTAGACGCAAATGACTGGCAGCAATGGGTCGGATAGCGACGGACTAGCGTAGGCCGTCGCAGTGGATGGTCAAACTTCTGTCTGCTCTGCCATTTCCAGGGCGTCATCGACCTCGATGCCCAGGTACCTGACGGTGCTTTCAAGCTTCGTATGTCCCAGCAAGATTTGAACTGCTCTCAGATTCTTTGTCCTGCGATAGATCAACGATGCCTTGGTGCGCCGTAGCGTGTGAGTACCGTACATGGTTGGATCAAGACCAATGGCGGTCACCCACGCTTTGACTATTCGAGCGTACTGTCTGGTGGAGAGATGGTCTGAATCGTGCAAACGGCTCGGGAACAAGAAATCCTCGCTGTGGAGGCGAGCTTGATGCATCCAGGCCTCCAGAACCGTTCGGGTTTGCTCAGTGATTTCAAATTGCACTGGGTGATGGGTTTTCTGCTGCATCACGATAGCCCGTGACGACACATGCTCCCCATGTGCTATGTCTCGGACTCGTAACTTGGTTAAGTCACAGGCACGCAATTTGCTGTCGATAGCTAAGTTGAAGAGCGCCAGATCCCTTGTCCTCTCAGCAAGCTGAAGTCTTACACGAATAGCCCAAATATCTCTGACTCGGAGCGGCGCCTTTTGCCCGACGAGCTTTCCCTTGTTCCAAGGCTGATGGCGATGTGTAGCAAATGAGTTCATGGCTTGTCCTCCAGGTTGAGGAAGGACAAGGGTGGTTCAGTCACAGTAGGTTGTGGTCGTTTTTTGCCCCATAACTGCCAGTCATTTGTGTCTACAGAATCAGGGCGATTCATATCTATGACTGGCGTAACCTCATAATGGAATCTGTGATGGCTTGAGCGTTTGTGTCCAAAGTTTCCATGGCCGACATTGCGTTAGCAGCGACACTTCCCACTCCATTTTCTGTGAGCCACTTGGTTACTTCTTCTATCGCTGCGCCTAAGGCATGCTGATTGTGCAGGAGCAATGTCAGAGCGTCCGCCGTGGCGATCTTGCAGTCTGAGTTATCTGACATGGCGCTCGTCCTTGAGGAATGATGTAGGAAGTCTAGGCCATCTCCACCGTAAGCTGAGCTGAAACAGGGCGGGTAATAGAACAGATTGCCCACAAGCGGACGGTCGCTTACGGGCGGTTTCCGTCCAAAACCAGACACTTACCTGGTCCGTTTAAAATTGGCACTCACTTGGGAAACAACAGTGTAAACGCCACCCGGAATCCCCAGCCCTCAGCACCATCTTTCGGACTATCTGCCCAATAACGTGGTCCTGCTTGCAGGGTCATGGGTTGATGGCCGACTTTGAACAACTGGGTAACGAAAAGGTTGATTGGCACTGACCATTCGCGTGTCTGCCAGTCATAGGTGGATTCGGTGTTAATTCCGAAGGTGGTGTAGGTGTGGGTGGTGTAGCTGAAGAAAGGCTGCAGGAAAGTCGCGTTGACCTTGTCCTTGTCATCGGGCGGGCTGTTCTCCACCGACCAGATGTGATTGGCGAGAATGCCACGGGTCCAACCGTCATGTTGCTTGAGCAAGACCACCGTGGGGCCCAACCCCCATTGCTCACTGCTCAAAAGCTCATCGCTACCGGTCGGCACCAGAATGGCCGGTCCTGCGCCCCAAATCCAACCGCTGGAAGTCGGCTGCTTGGGTGAAAAAAAGAAACTCTGGGTCACATCCCCCGTACCGGATTTGTCCGCCTGGCCGCCAGCTACCAGACCATGCTGATCAATGATTGGCAGGATGGTGCGGGAGATCAGGTTCCACTCGTCATTGATGCTGAAGGGCAGCACTGGCTGGATGTTGGTGACACTTTGGTAGCCATCACCGCTGGGTCCGAGTTTCTGGTTCCAGTTGTATTGAATCGGCAAACTGTAAAGCGCGGCGACGGGATTTAGCGTTTGCTTGGCCAGCTCGGCCTGACTATCGGCGGCGAGGCTGACTTCGGGCCATACCACCGCAAAGATAATGAAAGGAACAAGTCGAATGCCATTGTTCATTTCCAACTCCTTTCTCGAAATTGAGAGCTTGGGTTGTCGTGTCGCGGTGACAAAGCAGAGGATGCCCCTGCCGCCAAAGAGTTTAGATCAGGTATCTGAACGATGTTCGACGGTGAAAATATCCATCGATCATCGCCCCCTCTTCATCGGGGCGAAATATTTTCCATAGAAAGGAGTATCACAAAACTTTGTTAGACCAAAACAGAAGATGCTTTCTTCAGAAAACGTCTATTGATACAGCGAGAGCACTCACCACGTACACCTGAAAAACCGCACTAGACTCTATGCTGCGCCTTAACTTGTGTATGGTCATGTAGGAAGTGGGAAATAATTCTGTACGCAGTACTTGGGGCTAATTACTCGGTGGTCAACGCACCAAGTGTCAATGTAGTTGTGCATTCATCATCAGGTTGCTAACACAATGAAACAACGAGGATTGCTGGTATGGACAAGCTATCGGATCGTTTCAAGCTGTCTGTCGTGTTTGCTGCACTATTGTCATTGAACGGACTTGCCCACGCGGCTCAAACGGAAAAGCCCAACATCCTGTTTATCGTATCTGACGATACCGGCTACGGTGACCTGGGTCCCTATGGCGGCGGTGTGGGTCGTGGCATGCCGACGCCGAGAATCGACGAACTGGCGGCGGAAGGCACAACTTTCTTCTCGTTCTATGCCCAACCCAGTTGCACTCCGGGCCGGGCGGCCATGCAAACCGGGCGCATCCCCAACCGCAGCGGCATGACCACGGTGGCGTTCCAGGGCCAGGGCGGTGGCTTGCCGGCGGCTGAGTGGACGCTGGCCTCCGTTCTGAAGACCGGGGGTTACGACACCTACTTCACGGGCAAATGGCACCTGGGCGAAGCTGATTACGCCCTGCCCAACGCCCAGGGCTACGACGTGATGAAGTACGTCGGCCTGTATCACCTCAATGCCTACACCTACGCCGATCCGACCTGGTTCCCGGATATGGATGACGAAACCCGCGCCATGTTCGCCAAGGTGACCCAGGGCGCGCTGTCGGCCAAGGCGGGAGAGAAAGCCGTCGAAGAGTTCAAGATCAACGGCCAGTACGTCGACACCCCGGTGGTGGATGGCAAGCCCGGTGTCGTGGGCATACCGTTCTTCGACAACTACGTGGAAAAGGCGGCATTGGAGTTTCTCGACACCGCCGCTAAATCGAACAAGCCGTTCTTTATCAACGTCAACTTCATGAAGGTGCACCAACCCAACCTGCCGGCGCCGGAGTTCGTCCACAAGTCGATGTCCAAGACCAAGTACGCCGACTCCATCGTGGAACTCGATACCCACATCGGGCGCATCATGGACAAGCTGAAAGCGCTGGGTCTGGATAAGAACACCCTGGTGGTCTACACCACCGACAACGGCGCCTGGCAGGATGTTTATCCCGACGCGGGCTACACGCCGTTCCGTGGCACCAAGGGCACCGTGCGTGAAGGTGGTAACCGGGTACCGGCGATCATGGTTTGGCCCGGCAAGATCAAGGCCGATCAAAAAAACCACGACATCCTCGGCGGCCTGGACCTGATGGCGACGTTCGCTTCCGTGGCCGGGATCAAGCTTCCGGACAAGGATCGCGAAGGCAAGCCCATCATCTTCGACAGCTACGACATGACGCCTGTGCTGCTGGGGACCGGTCCTGACCCTCGCAAGGAATGGTTCTACTTCACCGAGAACGAACTGACCCCCGGTGCCGCTCGCGTGGGCAACTACAAGGCCGTGTTCAACCTTAGGGGCGACAATGGTGCCGTGACCGGTGGTCTGGCCGTGGACACCAACCTGGGCTGGAAAGGTGCTGCAAAATACGTGGCGACGGTACCGCAGGTCTTCGACCTGTATCAGGACCCGCAGGAGCGCTATGACATTTTCATGAGCAACGTCACCGAGCGCACCTGGACCATGGTTCCCATCAGCGCGGCGATTACCAAGTTGATGAAAACCTACGTTCAGTACCCTCCGCGTAAACTGCAAAGCATGGGCTACGACGGCCCGATCGAAATTTCCAAGTACCAGAAATTCCAGTCGGTTCGTGAAGACCTGGAGAAAGAAGGCGTCACCATTCCGATGCCTAATTAGCACTGCGGCGGCAGCCACGTTTGCGGCTGCCGCTTCCCCCACGCCTTATAGACAGAAAATTCAGTCGAACAATTGGCACTTTGCGAGCGTCCGTTAAGGGTCGGATGCAGCCCTTCACGACGGGCAGCATCCGGCCAAAAGCGGACAGTCACGCAGGGTTAGCAGCTCTTTCTTGAAGCTTGAAGGCGTCTACAGAAGCAGGGGCGATTCAGGCTCAACGTTTTGTAGCAGGTGATCGGTCTGCCTCCAGAGGCCGGCATTGCGGGCATTGCGCCTATCTGAGCACTTGTGACAGCATCGCCCGATTAACCTCAAGAGCTTCCTGCTATCGCCATGGGACAATCAATCGCCCATAGGCGCGGGCGAAGGCTTGCCAGTGGCCAGGGGCTGAGATGAGGCGGTAGCCAGGCCACCATTACACAAGGATAGTTTTGGTTATGTCGTACATTAACTTGCCCAGTGATCAGCAAGCTGCAATCAGCGACGTCGACGAGACGGTGCTTCGGGCAGCAGTACACAAGTGCTTAGATGAAGAGCGCGTAGGGCCGATTCATGGCCTTGGTCTCAGTAATTGTGGGCCCTACGTGGCTACCAAACTCCAAAGGTTCCAACAAGCGATCGCTGAGTACAGCAAGGCCAAGGCCCATGCGAAGCTCGAACGCACTCGGCAGGATGCGCTGCATGCCGGCAGAGACCTCATTCACGCCGTGCAGCAAATGAAAGGGCGGCTAGAAACTGAGCGCCAAGAGGGGGAGCTGTTCTTCATTGATGATCAGATCAGGGCGCCTTTCCATCTCAGCAAGCGGCTATCGGTGCGAGTGCCGTTCCGCTGGCGTGCGTCCCAGGCTGCAGATTGGAAGCACGGGGAGCTGACTTTCGTTTACGATTTTTCCCCTCAGCCCAGCTATACCCTCCCGCTGCCCAAGCGTAAACCCAGCGGGGCCCAGGTAGCGAGGGATCTCGAAGATAGTCTGTACCGAGAATGGGAGCGCTTGAAGGCTCAGGCGCTCTTCTCTATGAAGGAGTTCTTCCGCAAGGGTGGCGACGGTGATGCTGTGCCCGAGGTTTTTGCGGTTAGGCCTAGCGCTCATGGCGGAGGCCTGAATAACTTCAGCTGCAATTTTTGGCAGCCCGAATAGCAGACCCCCTAAATTCGAGCAAGTCATCAGCCTCAGGGCCGATGGCTGGTGTAAATGATCGCCCGCTCACCATGTCTGCGCGGACGTTCCCCGGCATCGTGAACTGCACACCATCACGATGACGTCGAGCCCTGCGTTGACCCAGGGCCAAGGCGTTGATCGTAGCCGGGCGATGCCATTGGTCATTTCAGGAGTGGATGATGGACAAGGAACAATCGGCTACCAAGATCACTGGCCCTAAGCCGCAAGACTTCCTGCGAGCGAGACGTCCGGAGCAGTTCTCGGATTCTTTAAAGCTACAAGAATCGACCATAGACCGCTCCATGCTGGAGTATCACTTCGAGACTCTGAACAATCGCAGCCAAGAGCTTGAGTTCGAGATATTCGTACGGAAGCTTTGCGAGCGAGAAATCTGCCCCAATCTGGTTCCCCAGACTGGGCCAACAGCAGGTGGCGACGGTAAAACTGATACCGAGACGTATCCTGTCTCCAGCCAAATCGCTTTTTTCTGGGGGCTAAACGAGGCTCCGGAGTCCGAGCGATGGGCATTCGGTGTCAGCACCCAGAAAGATTGGAAGACAAAATGCACGAAGGATGTCGAGAGCATCATGTCCACCGGGCGTGGGTACGTCCGTATCTTCTGTGTCTCCAGCCGGTTCATCAAGAACAGCCAGAGGGCGCAGCTTCAGGACGATCTTTCGAAAAAGCATGGCGTCAAGGTAACCATCTACGATCGAACGTGGCTGCTTGATAAAACGCTACAGCCCAAGAACCAGCACCTTGCCATCGATCACCTTGGTCTTACAGGCAGTATTGAGAGCAAAATTCAGATCGGCCCATTCGACGCTGACAAGCAGATCCAGTTAGCAGAGATCGAACGCCAGATCGACCAGATTGAAGATCCCGGCCGTTTGACCATCTCCCAGGTCGACCTCTACACCAAGCGTGCCATCATCTACAAAGAGCTTGAGCGGGATGCCGCTGGTGTAAAGCACCAATTCGATATCGCCTTACGGGCAGCGAAAAAATTTGGCACCCCGAGACAGCATTTTGATGCCCTTTATCAGCTGACATGGGCCGCGTACTGGTGGCTGGAAAATGCTGAACTCTTTGAGGAAACCTATGAGAAAGCACTCGGCGAGGCCCAAAAGACCGATAACGTTGAGGTATGGGAGAAAGTCGTAACGTTGTTCAATCTCGTGGTCACCACTCATCGAGACGGCAAGTGCACCCTCGATGTGGATTCACTAGAGGCCACCATTCGAGAGAAGTTGAACTCGATAGCCGACGACGCGGACATGATCAGCGGCGCATTACAAGCCAAGACTTCTTTGGCACTTTTGGACTTGTTGACGGCTGAAAGTGAGGGTCAAGTCAACACTACCTTCAAAACCCTGAGCACTATAGTCGACAGCGCCCATAAGCTGATTGGTTACCCTATGGCTCGCCTCGTCAATTTGCTGGAAGCTCTCGATGTGGCCTTTGGAGATCTCAAGGCCTACGAGGATCTGATGGATAAGCTCATTGATGATGCCGGTGCACGGGAAAACAGCCGGATAAAGGCAGATAAGTACCTGAGGCGCGGAGCACTGAGCAGCGACAAAAAGGATTACTACAGGGCGATCAAGTGCTTCGGGTTGTCCCTCTATGGGCTGTATAGCAGTGAAAGCAAGGGGGAAATGTTTGCTGCCCTTTATATGCTGTCCCATGCGTACGAGAAACAGGGACTGCTCTGGGCAGCGCGAGGAGCCGCGATGATGGCGGCTTACCTGGTCACCGCTGATGCGCTGAAGGAACAAAGAAGCAGTGACAAGCAAGCCGCTATTTACCAACGACTTATGTGGATTGAAGGTCAGCTAGGTCGCTTGGGCCAGTCGCTGACTTGGTATCACCTGGCTCACCTCATCTCTCCAATGCTGGATGAAAACCCTTGGACAGATAGTCAAAAGATCAATTATGAATGTTTGGTTGGTAAGCTATGTCTCAATGCCAATTTTTCAGTTATTGAGAGAATGGCATGGCTGCCGGATAAACTGAATCAAATGGATCTAGGGCTCAGTGCCGACGCGCTATTGGTTTGCCTGGGCCATGAAGATAAAGCGGGGCCTGAGGGTGAGCCCATTGACCTTCAATTTATGAACATGTGGCGCAGCATTGATATGGGAGCCCCGGTGGCTCCGCTCGACCTTTATCTAGACCGCTGGACGACCATAAGCTCCTACATTCTGGGTTGTAAGATATCTGTTTCCTTCCCAGTGAAGTCCCCCTGCATTGAGCTGGCGCAGCAATTGCTGGCTGTACTGGAAAGCTTTTGCGCACCGATGATGTCAGACCATGCAGCGGCTACAGTGCCTGCCGTGAATATTGATATCTCATTGGAAGATGAGGATGACTTCATACTCCAGAACAGATTCGATACCGCTGCGCAGGTGACTTCTGCTGAGATCCGCTGCTCGCCATTCAGTGTCGCGGATTTAACCGATGAGCAAAGGAGTTTGATCCAGCAATTTTATAGTGAATTCTGCCTTCACTTTGTCTCCATTATTTGCCCGCAAATTGGCTGGTCGAAACTGGAGGGAATGCTTCGAGACGATAAAGCCCTAGAGCGCGCAGTTATCTTTAATTGCAACATAGGCTTAGACGGCTATTTCATGGGACATGGTGTTATCCCAGGAATTGCGTCTCATCAGGATGCGTCCCTCGAATTACACAAACCAACTCGGCGCGTGACTTGGTTTGAATATCACAACATTAAACCTATGGATTGGCACCCTAAATCGAATGTGCACGAGGAGCGTCCAAAACATCCGTTTCAGTTTTCAACAATGACACATAGAGAGCTTAAAGTCGTTTCTCTCATTCAAGCGGGTCTGTGGGATCAAGCCGGCTGGAAGGGCTTAGGCTTTCAAACATGCGAAGGGGAAATTCCTTTGCTGATGTTTGGCTTCGAGCACGCCGCTGTTGGGACTAGAATATTCGAGAATATCGCAAAAACTATCGGGGATAAGGATCCCAACAACACTTTGCGCATCGCATTGATACGAGGTATTAGCAAGCAAAATCCTGCGCATTATCGTGTGGCTGTAACAAGCAATATTGATCGCTCTGACAATGGAACTTCGCAAGTCCAAACGGCTCTTTCTAGAATTCATACTATGACGCCAAGCTCTTCTGTAAATATTGACAGATTTTTGAAAGACTACGAGGCGCACAAGAAGTGTCATGTTGCCACGGTGAATGCCGAAGGGAAGCTCGTTAACCATTTATTAACTTCTGGGGTTGTTGTCATGCATGCCTGGGAGATTGATGAAAACGACCAGGAAATTTCGGCTATCAATCCTGACGACGATATCCTTATTCCGGTAGGCATGGAAAATCCTCCAGTCAGCCGTGCGTTGGCGAAGATTCGTTCATTTGATGCAAGATAAAGGTTAGTCACCTGCCCCACGTGTCCCATTAACGGCGCCTGGGGAGCTTTATGCCTTTGCGACGAACGACGCATTCGGCTGAAGTCAGATTGGTCCGAGCATACGCTTCTGGCCGATTTCTGCCGCTGCTGACCGGCAGCTTCACGCCTGAGGAAGTCAGTCAACCTAAATCGAAGTTCTTCAGGAGCGGTGAACCGCGCTTCCTCAAGGCATTCAAATAGGTCGTTTCATCGTAGAGCGTCCTGGTCTGCCAGCACCGATATAGAATCCGAATCCACTTCCTGCGCCCTCAACAGCCCGTGCATAGGCCACTGTCGCCACCTCAATTAAGGATCGGCGCTCTTCCTGATTTATAACTCCCCTCGCATGAAAACTGTCAGCAAGTCGAATCAATTCTTCATACTGCTCTTGTGCATTCATCCGAACTTCTGGCGTTACCAGTAAGTCATGAAAAGCGGAAAACGCCTCAAGCTTTGTATCGTCGTATATGTCGATTCTCCGGAGTTTGTACGGTAGAACAGCCTTCAATCTGAGTCGTTCATTTCAGGCGATACACGGCTAGGCTTGAGATTCTTTTGGTGCCTGCGACGCGTTACTCGCACAAGAAATCATGCTTCTGCCTCACAGACCTCATCCCTTCACCCCACTTCATTACGCCTCTGGGGACACGCTTTGAACACGGCTCAGCATCTGTTGACTATTCGGCAAGTCAACATCGCCTGGGTCGGATAAGCTGGACCACCGGCAGCCTTTCCGGCGACGAAGCCATGCGTAAACAGATGCGCCGCACCCTCGGCGACGAAGTCGACGATTTCATCTGGCACCTGCGCTGGCGCGGGCACCAGATCATCGAGCAACGGGTGGAAAAATACGGCATTGCCTGCGACCTCAAGCACGGTCACCTGCACGCAGCGTACAAGCCGAGCCACATGGACGGTTTGCGCAAGGACTACGACGAAGCGCTGCGCCGGGGCATGGGTGACGATGTCAGCCTGCTCGACCGCAGCCAGGTACGTGATCTGCTGCAGAGCGACCTCTACCACGGCGCGATCAAGAACACGAGCAACATGCACCTGCACCCGCTCAACCTGTGCATCGGTGAAGCCCGGGCAGCGGAAAGTCTCGGTGCGTTGATCTTCGAAAACAGCGAAGTGCTGGAGATCATTCACGGTGACAAGCCAGGCGTACGCACCGCCCACGGCCGCATCGACGCCAATCAAGTCCTGCTGGCCGGTGACGTCTACCACAAACTCGAACCGGGCAAACTCAAGGGCAAGATCTTCCCGGCCATGGGCGGCATCGTCACCACGGCGCCCCTGGGAGACCTGGCCCGGCAGATCAACCCTGAAGACCTCGCCGTCTACGACTGCCGCTTCGTGCTCGACTACTACCGCCTGACCGCCGACGGCCGCCTGTTGTTCGGTGGTGGCGCCAACTACAGCGGCAAGGATTCGCGCGACATCGCCGCCGAGTTGCGCCCGTGCATCGAACAGACGTTCCCGGCACTCAAAGGCGTGGCCATCGATTACCAGTGGAGCTGCGCGATGGGCATCGTGATCAACCGCATCCCGCAACTGGGCAAACTCTCGGACAACGTCTGGTACTGCCAGGGCTACTCCGGGCACGGCATCGCCACCACCCACATCATGGGCGAAATCATGGGCCGCGCGATCACCGGGCAGCTTGCGCAGTACGACACCTTCGCCGCCTGCCAGCACATCCGCGTGCCCATGGGCGACCTGCTCGGTAACCCGATGCTGGCAGCGGGCATGTGGTACTACCAGATGCTGGAGCGACTACGCTGATAGTGCGACGGCCAAATTCCAACTGTGGGAGCCTGCTCGTCGCCACAGTTGGATTTCAGTGACGCAAGACACGACTCGCGGGCCAGCTATCAATTCCTTCGATCTTTCAAATCACCAAGCCGAATTTTTTATTTGCGCCGGACCTGTTCAAGATGAGCGCCATCACCCCTGTCACGGATGGAAACGACATGAATCTAAATTTCGCCTTTGCCTGCATGATCGTGGTTTCATTCACCATCGCGTTGGTGCACACCTGATTCGCGTCAGCGCGCTCCCTTTCCATCCAGAGTCGACCCATGCTTTTTGCCCTTGTATCGAACGGCGCCCTTCTCACGCCTGAACAGCCGGATACAACGGTGCCCTGGTGGAGCTTCAGCAAAACCGTGCTCGCGGCGGCAGCCCTGACAGTGGTGCGCGACCGGCTGGTCAGCCTGGATGACAGGGTCGCCGAAGGACCGTTTACCCTGCGCCAGTTGCTACGGCATGAGGCCGGGCTGGCGGACTATTCAGAACTCGCTGATTACCACGCTGCGGTCGCTGGTAATGAAGCTGCCTGGTCGGCGGATGACATGCTGCAACGTCTCGATGCCTCCCGCTTGCGCTACACGCCGGGAGACGGTTGGCGTTACTCCAACGTCGGCTACCTGTTCATCGCAAGGCTGATTGAACGCACCACAGGCCTCCCACTCGCAGACGCACTGACACAACGGGTGTTTGCTCCTCTTGGTTTGTCCCGGGCTCGCCTCGCCAGAACACAGGCCGATCTGGCAGGCGTAAAGATGGGCGCCGCATCCGCCTACGACCCAGGTTGGGTCTATCACGGGTTGCTGGTGGGCCCACTCGCTGAGGCAGCCCTTTGCCTGGACCGGCTATTGGGCGGCGACTTGCTGCCGCAATCCCTGCTCCTGCAAATGCAGACCGTGCGCACCCTCGGTGGGCCGATTCCCGGCCGTCCTTGGACGTCCCCTGGTTATGGCCTCGGGTTGATGCGTGGTGGTGTTGAAGGTCAACGAACCTTGAGCGGTCACACCGGAGTCGGGCCGGGGAGTGTCGTGGCGGTCTATCAATGGGTTAGTGACGACAACATCGCGAGTTGCTGCGCTGTGTTTGATGAGGGTGCCAACGAAGGGGCTGTCGAAGCCGAAGTTGTAAAGCACTTATCGGCCTTTGGAAAAAATGACAAATAATCAAAAGTTGAATAATTATCAAATAAGAACATATACCAACACGCCGCAAACTTAACGCTGTAACAACGCTAAGCGTTATAACTGGTTATTACAGAACTCTGCATATTGGCCACCGCTGGTCGATAAACAACGCCGTAACTTAACCCTTCAAAATTCCGTGATCTAGTCTGAGTGCACGTTCGGCTGGAGCGCACTCCATGTCATTGACTCAAGAGCAAAAACCGCAGCGACGCAAGGAAATGCGGCTGTTCCTGTTTCTTGTTGTCTGCCTTTTTCCGCTACTTTCGGTCGCTATCGTCGGCGGTTACGGTTTCATTATCTGGTTTTTCCAAATGCTCTACGGCCCGCCCGGGCCGCCCAACTAAAAAACTCGATCAGAGCCTGTTGGAGTCGCCCATGGACGAAGCCCTGCATATAGCCAGCCTTGTGGTACATGCCCGCCCCGAACTTTTCGACGCCGTCAAAGCCAACCTGCGTCTATTGGAAGGCGTGGAACTGCATCAGGAAAGTGCTGCCGGGAAACTGGTGGTAGTCCTTGAGACCGTACACGAAAACCAGATCCTGCAACGCATCGAACAAATCAGCAATCTGCCGGGCGTGCTCAACGCTGCGCTGATCTATCACGAAATTCTCGATTCCGCGGGAGACAGCCAATGAGCATGTCGCGCCGAGCATTCGTCAAGGCCCAGGCCGCCGCCATTGCAGCCTCCGCGGCCGGCCTGCCGATATTCACCACCGCCAGCAACCTGGTCACCGAAGCGGACATGGTCACCCTGGACTGGAACAAGGCGCCCTGCCGCTTCTGCGGCACCGGCTGCAGCGTGATGGTCGCGACCCGGGACAACCGGGTGGTCGCCACCCATGGCGACGTCAAGGCCGAGGTGAATCGCGGGCTGAACTGTGTGAAGGGCTATTTCCTGTCCAAGATCATGTACGGCGTCGACCGCCTGACCCAGCCACTGCTGCGCATGAAAAACGGCCAGTACGACAAGCAAGGCGAGTTCCAGCCAATCAGTTGGGACAAGGCCTTCGACATCATGGAAGAAAAATTCAAGCAGGCCCTGAAAAACAAAGGGCCCGAATCGGTCGGCATGTTCGGCTCGGGACAATGGACGGTGTGGGAAGGCTACGCCGCCAACAAACTGATGAAGGCCGGCTTTCGCAGCAACAACATCGACCCCAATGCCCGTCATTGCATGGCCTCGGCGGTGATGGGTTTCATGCGCACCTTTGGTGCGGATGAGCCGATGGGTTGCTACGACGACATCGAAGCCACCGACGCCTTTGTGCTGTGGGGCTCGAACATGGCGGAGATGCATCCGATCCTGTGGAGCCGGGTCACCGACCGGCGCCTGAGCTATCCGCACGTGAAAGTCGCGGTGTTGTCGACCTTCGAACACCGCAGCTTCGAACTGGCCGACATCCCCATGGTGTTCAAGCCGCAAACCGACCTGTTGATCCTCAACTACATCGCCAACCACATCATTGAAAGCGGCGCGGTCAACCAGGACTTCATCAGCAAGCACACGCGCTTCGCCAAGGGCGCCGACGATATCGGCTACGGCTTGCGCCCGGATGACCCGCTGGAAAAACAGGCGAAGAATGCCGACAAGGCCAATACCTGGACGGACATGTCTTTCGAGCAGTTCGCTGCGTTCGTCAAACCCTACACCCTGGAACGCACCGCCAAGGAGACCGGGGTGGCGCCTGAACGCATCAAGGCCCTGGCCGAACTCTATGCCGATCCCAATCGCAAGGTCGTGTCGTTCTGGACCATGGGCTTCAACCAGCACACCCGCGGAGTCTGGGCCAACAACCTGATCTACAACATCCATTTGCTCACGGGCAAGATCAGCGAACCGGGCAACAGCCCTTTCTCGTTGACCGGCCAGCCGTCGGCCTGTGGCACCGCTCGCGAGGTCGGGACGTTTTCCCACCGCCTGCCCGCCGACCTGGTGGTGACCAACCCCAAGCACCGCGCCACTGCGGAAAAAATCTGGAAGCTGCCGGCCGGCACCATCCAGGAGAAAGTCGGCTTTCATGCGGTACAACAGAGCCGCATGCTCAAGGACGGCGTGCTCAACGTCTACTGGACCCAGGCCAGCAACAACATGCAGGCCGGGCCCAACATCATGCAGGAAGTCTTGCCGGGCTGGCGCAACCCGGACAACTTCGTGATCGTCTCCGACGTCTACCCCACCGTTTCCGCCCAGGCCGCCGACCTGATCCTGCCCAGCGCCATGTGGGTGGAAAAGGAAGGCGCCTTTGGCAACGCCGAGCGCCGCACGCAGTTCTGGCATCAGTTGGTCAGCGCACCGGGGGATGCCAAGTCCGACTTGTGGCAATTGGTGGAGTTTTCCAAGCGCTTCAAGACCGATGAAACCTGGCCCGCGGAGTTACTGGCCAAGGCCCCGGAGTACAAGGGCAAAACCCTATTCGAGGTGTTGTTCAAGAACGGCCAGGTCGACGAGTTTCCCGTCGAGCAGATCGAGACCGGCTACAAGAACGATGAAGCCAAGGCCTTTGGTTTCTACCTGCAAAAGGGTCTGTTCGAGGAGTACGCGCAGTTCGGTCGCGGTCATGGCCATGACCTCGCGGCCTTCGACCGTTACCACAGCGAACGCGGCCTGCGCTGGCCGGTGGTCGACGGCAAGGAAACCCGCTGGCGCTACCGCGAGGGGCTCGACCCCTACGTGGAAACCGGCAGCGAAGTGCAGTTCTACGGCTACCCGGACAAGAAGGCGATCATCTTCGCCCTGCCCTACGAGCCACCGGCCGAAGCCCCGGACGCCGACTACCCGTTCTGGCTGAGCACCGGCCGGGTCCTTGAGCACTGGCATACGGGCACCATGACCCAACGGGTGGAAGAACTGTACAAAGCCGTGCCGGACGCACTGGTCTACATGCACCCCGAGGACGCCAAGGCCATGAGCGCTCGTCGTGGCAGTGAAGTGAAGCTGATCAGCCGCCGCGGCGAGATCCGCGCCCGCATCGAAACCCGCGGGCGCAACAAACCGCCCCGCGGCCTGGTGTTCGTGCCGTTTTTCGATGCCAACAAGCTGATCAACAAGGTCACGCTCGACGCCACCGACCCGATCTCCAAGCAGACCGACTACAAGAAATGCGCGATCCGCATCGAGTTGATCAGCGTGGCTTGAGGAGAACCGCCATGAGTTTTCGCATCCTGCCGTTGTTCCTGCTCGCTGTGATCGGCGCGGTCATTGCCGCCGAGGTTGATTACCCCCTCGATGCACCGGGCCCGGACGGACGCCGGCCCGGCGGCACCCTGACGCAAAACGCCCCTGCGCCGCCCCTGGCCGACGATGAAAACAAGGACCTCAAGCGCGAGCGCAACTACCCTGACCAACCGCCGACCATTCCCCACAGCATTCGCGGCTACCAGATCGACAAGAACGGCAACAAGTGCCTGTCCTGCCACAGCCGGGCCAACAGTGCGCGCAGCCAGGCGACGATGATCAGCATCACCCACTACATGGACCGCGACGGCCAGGCGCTGGCGGCTGTCTCACCGCGTCGCTACTTCTGCAACCAGTGCCATGTGCCGCAAAAAGATGTGCTGCCGCTGGTGGGCAACAGCTTCGAGACCATCGACAAAATCCTGCAAGACGACGCCAACGCCGCGCAGAAACGTTGAGGAGGCGCCATGAAAGCACTGTTCGCCCTGCTTAAGGACTACTGGGGCATCCTCTGTCGGCCGAGCGTTTATTTCAGCCTGGGGTTTCTGACCCTGGGCGGTTTTATCGCCGGGATCATTTTCTGGGGTGGGTTCAACACGGCACTGGAGCTGACGAACACCGAGAAATTCTGCATTTCCTGCCACGAGATGCGCGACAACGTGTTTGTCGAATTGCAGGACACCATCCACTACACCAACCGCTCGGGGGTGCGCGCCAGTTGCCCGGATTGCCACGTACCCCACGAATGGACGCACAAGATCGCACGCAAGATGCAGGCCTCGAAGGAAGTCTGGGGCAAGCTGTTCGGCACCATCGACACCCGCGACAAATTCCTCGCCCTGCGCCGTGAACTGGCGGAACACGAATGGGCCAGGCTCAAGGCCAACGACTCACGCGAATGCCGCAACTGCCACAACTTCGAATTCATGGACTTTACCCGCCAGGGCAAACGGGCGGCGGCCATGCATTCGACGTCATTGGCCAAGGGCGAAGCCACCTGCATCGACTGCCACAAGGGCATTGCGCACAAGCTACCGGATATGAGCGGCGTCAAGGGCTGGTAGCGGTTCAGTTGCTTGCCACATGATCCACATGGCCTGCCGTCACCAGTGTCTTCAACGACGCATCGAACTGTTTCAACGCGTTCACTTGCAACGCGGTCTGCTGATTGATCTGCGCGGCAATCTGCGGCGCGGCCTTGCCATGCACCCACACCGAAGGCATCTGCTCGGCACGTGAGCCTTGCGCCTGGCCGATGTATTGCAGGTTCGCATCGTAGAACCTGGCCATGAACCGCGCCTCAACCTGGTTGTTGCGTTTGGACACCAGGCGACTGTAGGTGTCGAGCATCACCACCACGTCCGGATGAGCCTGCAGCGCCGCATCGAGGTTGTCGTAGACGGTCACCGCTGCGAACTCCTTCTGCAACGACGCCATCAACCAGCCAATCGCCCGCTGCGGGTCGGAGCTGTCGACGAACGCCTGGCTGATCCGTGAATCCAGCCCGGGGTTCTGCGCCCCCTTCACTGCCACGGCGTGGTAGCTCTCGAGGTATTGCTGGGTGTTGAGGGTGTTCTCGCTGTAGAGCACCGCCACCTTTTGCGTGTGTTGCAAACGCACAGTGCTGTCGGCAATCGGCAGGAAACGGCAGGCCGCATCGGCAGCAACGACCGGTGTGGTGGCCGCCACGCCAGCACTGAACACGGCGAAAAAGGCCAGCAGGGTCGAGATTCTCATCGCGCTTATTCCTTCAATGGCGAGATCGGTATGACGCTATCTTCCTCCCTTGGCGGAAAAACAGAACTTGCATTCTTTAATGATGGGTATCGAGGGAATGAATGATTGCTATGACTGCACCCGCTCGCCCGGTTTCCCGCAGGCGCCTGCTTGAGGCACCAACTGGATATCGACACGCCGGTTAGCCGCACGCCCGGCCTCGCTGTCGTTGCTTGCGATTGGCTGGCTGTCGGCAAAGCCCTGGACTGCGAAGCAACTGTCGGGGATATCGCCCATTCGCTGCATCCAGCCGCGCACGGCTGAAGCGCGAGCATGGGACAGCTGCAAATTTTGCTCGGCATTGCCCTTGGCATCGCTGTGCCCGGCGATGACGATCAACCAGTCCGGTTGGGCCTTGATGTCGACCAGGGCGCTGATCAGGACCTTGGTCGAGCCGGGCTTGAGTTCGGCGCTGCCGGGGGCGAACAGGGACAGGCTGTCCAGGCGTACGGGCTCGGGCACAGTTGGTGGCGCCTGGAAGACACTGGCGAGGCGATTCACGCCATCCTTGTCCGGGCTCACCAGCCAGGCCGTCCAGAAAGCACCCGCGGCCAAGGTGATTGTCGCGACGGCGGCGAATAACCAAGGGCTGAGCCGATGGGCCTTTTTCTGAGCCAGCACTTCGGGCATCGGCGGCGTCGGCAGGATCACCACCGGCATCACCTGGGGCGGTGGCGGCAGTCTCGTCGACAACGCCACCGGGTCGAACAACACATGGGGCTGTGCATGGGGCTGTGCCAGTCTCTGCAGCAGGCTTTCGACTTGCTGACGCAGGGTTTGCAATGCCCCTGGCGGATGCTGAAGCTGCCGATCCAGTCGTGTGTGCAGGCGCTCCAGCCCAGCGCCCAGTTGGGCGATCGCAGGCAGGCTCCAGGGTTGCAGCTGCAGGCCACGCAACAGCGGCTGCAGGCGCGCGAACAGCCAGGCCAGGATTTCCAGCCGCGCCGACTCCATCGCCGGCCACAGGTTTGCCCATTCACCGACGAGCGCCTCGATCAACGCGATCCCCTGAGCCATACCCTCCACGCCGTGCAGGTGACTGCGGGCCAGTGCGAACGCAGCGGCCGTTTGCAGCTCCGCCCCGTTGCGCTGGAACAACGCCAGGCACAACTGCTCCACCGTGGCCCAATCCACATCCGGGCAGGCCGGATGACTCAGTTTGGCCAACTCTTCACGCAGCGCCTTGAACTCACTGAAGGCAGTTGGATCGCCGCCGAGCCTGATTCGCATTTCAAACAATGCCGTCATTACGCATCCCTTTGTTTAAACAATTCCTGACTTCGATAGACAGTGTTGGCGCTTCAAGTGCCGCACCAGGACCTGGCCCCCTGGCGTGAGTGTGGTGCCGAAGGTCACTCGACGGCCCCCTCTGAGTTGCACTTCGAGGCTGTACTCCAGGTGACCCGGTCGGGTCTGGGGCAACAGCTCGATGCCAATCGTGGCCACGCGCGGCTCGTACCTGGCCAGGGTGTCGGCCATGGCGCGCATCAGTCCATGCGCCGACCCGGGCAGGCCCTGGAGGATCTGGCCCATGTCCGGCAGGCCATAATCGGGCAGATGATCGAGCGCGCCGGCCCGGCTGTTGAGGATGCGCCGCAGGTTGTCCAGCACCGACAGCGTGCACTGGTCCTCTTCAGCGACCTGGTGCAGATCCAGCTCGCCGTCGAAATTCTGCAGGAGTGTCTCGTACAACGAAGGATTGAGATCGCTCATCCGTCACTCCTTGGCCAGCGGGCGCAGGGTCAGGCGGTTGCCCCCCAGTTCGATCACCCGCACCCGGTCCGGGTCAAGGTCCTCCCGTGCCAGGGTCAGGCGCCAGGTGTCGGCTCGGCTATCGGTCTCACGGAACAATGCGACCACCGCGACGTAGCGTGCCTGCTTGTCCAGGGGGATGTTCAGTTGCATGCCCTCGTCGGGCTTGACCACCAGGGCTCGTTTGTCCAACAAGTCGGCACTCAGCACCTGCTCGTCATGGCTGAGCAAGCTATCGTAGTTCAGCGACTTGACCCCGCGCCAGGTTGACTCGACACGCTGGAAATCGGGGTGGTGCATCACGGCATCGAGTTGCCGGCTGATTTGCGCATCCAGGGCTGCGATGTGTTCATCGAGCAGGACTTTATCCAGGCGTTCGAATTTCTGTGAAGATTGTTTGAGCAGTTTAAGGAACACACTGACTGCCGCCGTTACTCGCTCATCGGCGGACACTTCGGAGAGTGCCTCGGTATTTTGAAATACTTCGATACTACTCAGGGTTTTGATCGGACTGAGATTGATCTTGCCAAACAGCGCGCCATATACGCCTTTTTCTTCGGACAACACAGTAGCGCCGCGCGATTGCACGTTAGAACTTTCGATGGACATTCAGGTAACTTCCCTTTAAACGAACCGAAGTGGATTAACGATTTTCTTGCGGCACCAAAGCGGCCAACTCGGCGCGCAGCTCGTCACTTAGCGCATCATCCTTGAGGATGCGTTCCAGATCATGACGAAAGGTAGCGTTGTCCAGCAAGTTCGACTTGAGATCGCGCAACAGGTTGCGCATGGCCAGCAGAGCACGCAGGTGCGGAATTTGCCGCGCCACCTGCTCCGGCTCGAAGTCCTTCATACGCTGGAAACTCAGCTCGACCGGGGCGTCGCCAGCGTCGTTGACCAGGGTATTTTCCACGGCCATTTCCAACACCGGAGAAAACTCTGCCAATACGCTGTCGAGGTTGTTTTTGTTGATCGAAACCTTGCTTCGGGCCGATAACGGACGCTGCTCCTTGCCGTTGCTGTAGTCGCCCATGACCATCAGCTTCAGCGGTAATTCGACCTTCTTCTGCGCACCGCCGGTGTGCAGGTCGAGTTTTATATTTACCCGCGCCTTTGGCACTTCATTCTGGAAACTGCTTGAAGCCATAACCCCCTCCCGTTTTTTCGTGATAACCACTGCCTTGACAATAAACTTGCAAGGACTGCGTTCAACAAGCCTAGACAATCAAACAAGAAAGATGTCGAGGCAGTTTGGAAATTCCATTTCAATTTAAATCTACCAACACGACTTATTTAGAGATCCTACAACACTAATGAAGTATCCTACTTCTCACTTTTCACCTCTCCAATGCACTTTAGGAAATTTCGCACCTGAATGCGGAAAAAAGCCTACAAACCAATCATCAGAACGTTGGTAAAAGAAAGTCGAAGTAACGACACGTCTCGGATACATCGCCCCGAATACCCTGTTTCCTGCTTGTTACCTCGGCGCCGCTGTTGTCACTTCTGCACCGCTCGACAGCTCAATAAAGTAGGGCCTTCGGCATCCTGCAGGGACCTCAGGTCCCGGTTCAGCGCCGATCCCATCACGGAAGAGGTGAAATCATGAGTTTCGTCAAAGTGGAAAAAAACCAGAGCAGCGCGCCATCGGAAGCCGAGATGAAAAAGGCCATGATCGAGTCGGGCGGCGTACCGGGCGAGGTCAGCGGGAACAACGCCGCCCGAACCTTGACCTACACTGGCTTGGTGAATCACACGGTGTATGAGAACAAGCTGATCGAGATTGCCCATGGCAAGCGCACCAGCTGGAACTTTGTCTGGGCCGACGCCCGGGCTGCCTGAAACCACGATGGGGCGGCCTGTTGGCCGCTCCACCGCGAGCGCCGCTGATACAACCCCGATACCCGCCTGTAACGCCAAGACACTTGGGCACCCTGCCCCTTGCGCCTAGATTGAACCCCGCAATGGACCGACCGGCTTCACCGCTCGAGGCCCATTGACTGCCCAACACACCACCAAGGAAGAGGGAAACCATGAGCAAATCAATCGCTGTCAGCCAACAAAGCCAGCAGCTTCAGAACGATGTGCAAGAAGCCGTCAAGTCGATCATGGGTGCTACCACCGCGCTGAAGTCCACCGATTACGGTCGGGTCTTCAGGTCCGTCCTAGCGGCTTCGCAGAAAACCGTCACCATTGAAATTGCCCCCGGCGACCTGACCCTGCTGAAGAAGTCCGGCTACAAGCTGTGCTTTGCCAAGAAAGTCGGTACGGCCGACTACAACGTGGTCTGGCAGTCCTACAGTGCTTACCTCAGCAACAACGAATTCAGCTGGACGCCGCTGTATCAGCTGTTCGCCTCCAACGTGTTCAAGGAAAACGTGCAAGTCAAAGTCTCGACCAATATCGTCAATATCGGTCTGGGGCAAACCTCGACACTCGATGAGCACGGCCTGCTGAGCCCCGCAGTAACGGGCGGCCCTGAGGTGTCCGTGACCTTCGTCAACAACTTCGCCCCGATCCATCCTGGGATCAACCAGTTGTCCACCGGCATCGATGGCAACCAGGTCAGCACGCCGATCTACGTGGCCGTCAATCAGGTGGTCACCGGAAACACCGTACTGACCCCCGTGGAAACCATCCTCGTGTGGTTCGAACAGGATGTGCAGACCAGTACCATGTTCAGTTCCTCACGCTCCAAGGCGATCGAAATCGACCTGACGTTCGATAACACCGCAGGTCGCCTTTACGAAGGCGGTCAATGGAAAACCGTTTGACGGGCGCACACCGGGGCAACCTCGCGGTTGCCCCGTCTATTCGTCGAACGTGCCTCGTGCAAAATAGCCCGTCAACGACAGACAGATAGAGGCTGCCAGGTCCTCCTGGGTAGCGATGCCATAGGGTTGGTTGCGATCGAACTGCGCCGACCAGCGAATCCGCCCCTGCGCCACATCCACCAACCGCAGCGACGCCCGGACCCGCGCCGGTTCGACCCGCACGCTGCCCTCCAGGCAATAACAGTAACGACCGCCACGCCGCGCATCCGCAGTTTTCACAGGGCTGCGCGGCATCCTTATCAACACGTGGTTGCCACCGGTCTGTGCCTGCTCGAACGACTCGAACAGGCGACAACTGAGCTCCTCGCACAAGCCACGGGTAAAGTCATCGCCCTCACGGGTAATGCAGGTAAAGGGCTGGATCTGCAACACAGGATGGTGCGCGGTCACTGAGTTGGGCCGCAGCCGCTGATAGGCCAGGCGATAACAACCGGGTGGAATGCTCAGCCGCACAGGCTCCTGCTGCCCCACCGTGGCGTAATGGCTGGCGAGTTTGCGACGCAGCCGCCCCACCTGCACCCGCACCACCGGATCGTCACCGGTGCAATACACCGCCGGATCGCGACGAAACACGGCGATGCCGATGGCGTGTTCGGTCAGGGGGACATTGGCCGATTGCAGATCGTGCTCGACCAGAAAACGCAGCAGGCTGCCCATGCGCCTGGACCTGGCGAACAACGGACTGGCCAGCAGCAACGCCAGCACCTGCTCCATCTCATCAGGATCGAGCGGCACGGCAGTACCCTCGGCACTTGCAGGACCTGTATTTTTGATCACCATTGCCTGCCTCCGTGCAGGTTGCCGACAATCGTTTGCCCCTTCCAGTGAAGGGGGATGTGGGTACGGGAGTCCTACTCCCTGGCCACGCGTGACACCGGCCATAGGCAGGCCAGGACGTGGCAAGGTCGAAGCTTAGCAGCCGTGATGGAACGGGCAGGATATTGCAGTGTTTACAGCGTTCCGGCCGACGAACGTTCAATCCCGCCCCCCCGCCAACGCGGTGCCCCAAAGGCTCTGCATCAGTTATTTATGCTCAAATGCCAGCTTAATAATATTTTACCGATATCAGGCTGATCCCTAGTCTTGAGCCCAAGAAATGGCAGGTCGACACAGACCTTTATCCAACTTCGAAGGGCAAAGAGATGACCATTGAAAAAACAATAATAGATACCTTGATTGTCGGCGCCGGCCAGGCCGGCGTAGCCATGAGTGAACACCTGAGCAAGCTTGGCGTGCCGCACCTGGTGCTGGAGCGCAACCGTATTGCCGAGCGGTGGCGCACCGGCCGCTGGGATTCGCTGGTGGCCAATGGTCCGGCCTGGCACGACCGTTTTCCGGGCCTGGAATTCGACGATATCAGCCCCGACGGTTTTGCCCCCAAGGAACGTGTGGCCGATTACTTCGAAGCCTATGCCCGCAAGTTCAAGGCACCGATCCGCACCGGCGTGGAAGTGAAGAAAGTCGAACGTAATGTCGGTCGCCCGGGCTTCACCATCGAGACTTCCCAAGGCGTGATCGAGGCCAGCCGCGTAGTGGCTGCCACCGGCCCCTTCCAGCGTCCGGTGATCCCGCCGATCGCACCGCAAGATACACAATTGCTGCAGATCCACTCCGCCGACTACCGCAATCCCGGGCAATTGCCCGAGGGCGCCGTGCTGGTGGTGGGTGCAGGTTCGTCGGGCGTGCAGATCGCCGATGAACTGCAGCGCTCCGGCAAGCAAGTCTACCTGTCGGTGGGTGCCCACGATCGTCCGCCCCGCGCCTATCGCAACCGTGATTTCTGCTGGTGGCTGGGTGTGCTAGGCGAGTGGGACCAGGCCGCCATGAAACCCGGCCGCGAACACGTGACCATCGCCGTCAGTGGCGCCCAAGGTGGCCGCACGGTGGATTTCCGTGGCCTGGCCCATGCCGGCATGGTGCTGGTGGGCCTGACCCAATCGTTCAATGGCAGCGTGGCGACCTTCCAGCCGAACCTGGCGGAGAACCTGGCGCGGGGCGATGAAAACTACCTGGCTTTGCTCGATGCCGCCGATGCCTACATCGAACGCAACGGCCTGGACCTGCCGGAAGAGCCCGAAGCGCGCCACACCTTCCCGGAGCCGGACTGCGTCACCCAACCGATCCTCGAGCTCGACCTGGTCAAGGCCGGCGTGACGTCGATCATTTGGGCCACCGGCTTTGCCGTGGACTACAGCTGGCTGAAGGTCGACGCCTTCGACGACAACGGCAAGCCGCAGCATCAGCGCGGCGTGTCCAGCGAAGCTGGTGTGTATTTCCTCGGCCTGCCGTGGCAGTCCCGCCGTGGCTCGTCGTTCATCTGGGGCGTGTGGCATGACGCCAAGTACGTGGCCGATCACATCGCCATCCAGCGCACCTACCTCGAATACCGCGATGCCGCCCAGCGCGAGACTGAAATCGCCCCGGCCGCTCACAAGACCACCGTCAGCGCTTGATATCCGCACGGCGCGCGAACCGCGCCGTCCACCCTGTTTAAGGAGTTTCAAATGACTACGCCAACCCATACCCGCATCCGCATGTTCAACACCAAGGAAACCTACCCGAACCAGAGCCTGGACAACGACCTGTGCCAGGCCGTTCGCGCCGGCAACACCGTTTATGTGCGCGGCCAGGTCGGCACCGATTTCGAAGGCAACCTGGTTGGCCTCGGCGATCCGCGAGCACAAACCGAGCAGGCCATGCGCAACGTCAAGCAACTGCTGGAAGAAGCCGGCAGCGACCTGAGCCACATCGTCAAGACCACCACCTATCTGATCGACCCGCGCTATCGTGAACCGGTGTATCAGGAAGTGGGCAAGTGGCTCAAAGGCGTGTTCCCGATTTCCACCGGGCTGGTGGTGACGGCATTGGGTCAGCCGCAGTGGCTGATGGAGATCGACGTGATTGCGGTGATCCCGGAATAAGGAGCAGAACCATGACCTTTTCCATCGCCGCCCGCTGCCCCGAAACCGGTCAGTTCGGCATCGCCATCAGTTCCTCGAGCATCGCCGTCGGCGCCCGCTGCCCCTGGCTGTTGCCCGGTGTGGGTGCGGTGTCCACGCAAAACATCACCCTGCCCTCCCTTGGCCCGGAAACCCTCGCCTTGATGGAGCAAGGCCTGGCACCTGCCGAGGCCCTGGACAAGGTGCTGACCCGCAACGGCTACAGCCAGTACAGGCAGATCACCGCCATCGACCACCTCGGCCGCACTGCGCACTTCAGCGGTGCGCAAACCCTGGGCCAGAACAATGCCGTGTCCGGCGAGCAATGCGTGGCGGCCGGCAATATGCTCGCAGCCCCCGGGGTGATCGAGGCCATGGTCAGCGCCTTCGAACAGGCCGAGGGTCAACTGGCTGACCGTTTGCTGGCGGCGATGCAAGGCGGCATGGCGGCCGGTGGCGAAGCCGGGCCGGTGCATTCGGCCGCGGTGATGGTGGTTGGGGAACTGACCTGGCCAATCATCAACCTGCGAGTCGACTGGGCCGATGAAGACCCGATTGGCCAGCTGCAAAAGCTCTGGCAGGCCTACCGCCCGCAAGTCCAGGACTACATCGACCGCGCCCTGGCGCCCGACAGGTCCCCGGGCTACGGCGTCGCCGGAGACGATCGATGAGCGCCAGCCGCAACCTGCTCGAAACCCTGGTGGCGTTCGACACCACCAGCCGCGAATCCAACCTGCAGCTGATCGAGTTCGTCCGCGACTACCTCGCAGGCTTCGATGTGCCGTGCCAGCTGGTTTACAACCCGGAGCGCAGCAAGGCCAATCTGTTCGCCACGATCGGCCCGGCGGACCGGCCTGGCATCGTGCTCTCGGGGCACACCGACGTGGTGCCCGTCGACGGCCAGCCGTGGACCGTCGCGCCGTTCCAGCTCACCGAACGCGAGGGCAAGTTGTACGGTCGCGGCACGGCGGACATGAAAGGCTACATCGCCTGCGTGCTCGCCCTGGTGCCCGCGCTGGTGCAGGTCTCGTTGCGCCTGCCGGTGCATATTGCCCTGTCCTACGACGAGGAAGTCGGCTGCCTGGGCGTGCGCTCCCTGCTCAAGGCCCTGGAACAACGCCCGGTCAAACCGATGCTGTGCATCATTGGCGAACCCACCGAACTCAAACCGGTGCTGGGCCACAAGGGCAAGCTGGCGATGCGCTGTGACATCCACGGCCACGCCTGCCATTCGGCCTACGCCCCGCTCGGGGTCAATGCGATCGAATACGCTGCCGAACTGATCGGTGAGCTGGGGCGCATCGGCCTACGGCTCAAGGCCTCCGAACACCATGACGCGCGTTTCGACCCGCCGTTCTCCACGGTGCAGACCGGCGTGATTGGCGGCGGCAAGGCCTTGAACATCGTCCCGGCCGACTGCCGCTTCGACTTCGAAGTTCGCGCCTTGCCCTCACACAACCCGCGACTGGTGGCGCAGGAACTGCAGGCCTATGCCGAGCAGCAGCTGTTGCCGCGCATGCGTGCTGTGAGTGAACAGAGCGAGATCCGCTTCAGTGAGTTGTCGGCGTACCCTGGCCTGGCCACCGATGAACGCAGCGAAGCCGCTGAGTTGATCGCGGCATTTTCCGGCTCCCGGGATTTCGGCACGGTGGCGTTCGGCACCGAGGGCGGCCTGTTCGATGCGGCGGGAATCCCGACGGTGGTGTGCGGCCCGGGCAGCATGGAGCAAGGCCATAAACCCGATGAGTTCGTCAGCCTGGAACAACTGCACGGCTGCGATGCCATGCTGCAACGGATGCTGTTGGCGATCAGCAACTAATGGCTGGCCCGAAGCTCAGGTATAGAGCCGGGCCAGTTCTTCCTGGCAGTAATCCACGAACAGCTGCACCGGCTTGGTCAGTTGCGCCCTGCGCAACCACGCCGCCGACAACCCGGAACCGGTCACGGTTTCGGCCAGCGGCACGCACACGACCTGTTGCCCGTCATAGGTGTATTCGGAAAACGGTTTGGTCACCAGGATCGAAAAGCCGAACCCCCGCCCTACCATCCCCCGCACCATCTCGATCGAGGGCGAACTGAAGACGATGTTCGGCGTCAGCCCGCGCTCTTCGAAGATGCTCACGAAATAGGTCCGGCTGGGCACCACGTCCAGCAAAATCATTGGTTCCAGCACCAGGTCGTGCAGCGAGACCTTGGCCTGCTGCGCGAAGCGATGGTCCGCGGGAAGCAGCGCGTAGGGTTGCTGCGGCGGCATCAGCGCCACGGTCTCGATCGTGCTGTCCAGGTCGTGTTCGAAAACCATGGCCATGTCGATGCTGCCGGCGGTCAGCGCCTGCACCAACTCCTGCTGCTCGCCATCGCGAATGCGGATTTCCACCCCTGGCCAGCGGGCCTTGAAACCGGCGATCAGGCGTGGCAGGTACAGCGGCGCCACGGTCTCGAAACAGCCGATGTCGATCTGCCCCGCCACCACGTCATTGTCCGCCAGGGCGTTCTGCTCGAACTCATGGGCGACCCGCAGCAGCTCCTGGGCCTTGCGGTAGAACCGCGAGCCGCTCGGCGTCAGCGAAACGCCCTGGGCGTGATGGCGGATGAACAGTTGCACGCCAAAACTCTCTTCCAGGTGCTTGATTGCCGTCGACACCGATGGCTGCGCGATGTAGAGCTTGCGCGAAGCCTCGGCCACGCTGCCGCAGTCGGCCGTGGTGACGAAATATCTGAGCTGGCGCAGGTTGTAAGCGGCCATGGGCACCTCCAGAAAACACAACATCAGGATCAAGGGATCGACAGCGCCCACAAGGGTTTTGCGTCAAGGCTGAACATACCGGAGGCGAGCGCAGCCACGGCATATATTTTTTAAGGTTTGAGGCAACAAACTTACTAATTTATCTATCCCGATCCGTTGCACATGATCACTCCAACAAGAAAAGCGTCGTTCGCGCGGCGCTCACCGAAGTACGTCCACGTACTCACTTTGCCTTGGAGTTCGTCATGGTAACCACTGCAACAACGAGCGCTCCGCTCATCGAAAAACACACGATCGGCTACGTGCCGCCGCAGGATCGTCACGGCAAGACCCGCGACCTGTTCACCCTGTGGTTCGGTGGCAACATCGCCCCCTTGCCCATCGTCACCGGCGCCCTCGGCGTGCAAATGTTTCACCTGAACCTGGTCTGGGGCATCGTCGCCATCCTCGTTGGCCATCTGGTCGGCGGCGTGCTGATGGCGCTGCACTCGGCCCAGGGCCCGCAGATGGGCATCCCGCAGATGATCCAGAGCCGCGCCCAGTTCGGCTCCCTCGGTGCGCTGCTGGTGGTGCTGATCGCCGGCGTCATGTACATCGGCTTCTTCGCGTCCAACATCGTGCTGGCCGGCAAATCCCTGCACGGCGTGGTCGACAGCGTGCCGGTGCCCGTGGGCATCGTCATCGGTGCCCTGGGTTCGGGCATCATCGGCATCATCGGCTATCGCTTTATCCACGTGCTCAACCGTATCGGCACCTGGGTGCTGGGTATCGGCATCGTGCTGGGCTTCGGCTACATCCTGACCCACGTACAGACTGACGACTTCCTTACCCGCGGCGGTTTCAACATCTCCGGCTGGCTGGCGACGGTTTCCCTGGCCGCGCTGTGGCAAATCGCCTTCGCGCCCTACGTGTCCGACTACTCGCGCTACCTGCCGGCCAACGTACCCGTGGCAGCGACCTTCTGGACCACCTACCTGGGCACGGTGCTCGGCTCCAGCCTGTCGTTCGTCTTCGGTGCCGTCGCCGTGCTGGCCACGCCGGTCGGCATGGACACCATGGACGCGGTCAAGCTCGCCACGGGCTCCATCGGCCCGCTGATGCTGGTGCTGTTCCTGCTCAGCGTGATCAGCCACAACGCCCTCAACCTCTATGGCGCCGTGCTGTCGCTGATCACCCTGGTGCAAACATTCGCCTACCGCTGGATCCCCACCGCCAAGAGCCGCGCCGTGCTCTCGGTGATCGTGCTCGCGGCCTGCTGCTTTGCCGCCGTCGGTGCCTCCGCTGACTTTATCGGCCACTTCGTCGACATGGTGTTGGTGCTGCTGGTGGTCCTGGTGCCGTGGACGGCGATCAACCTGATCGACTTCTACGCCATTCACAAAGGCAAGTACGACATCGACTCGATCTTCCACGTCGATGGCGGGATCTACGGGCGCTACAACCCGCAGGCGCTGCTTGCCTACGCGATCGGCATCGTGGTGCAGTTTCCGTTCATGAACACGCCGCTGTATGTCGGCCCGATTTCCGAGCACATCAACGGCGCGGATTTGTCCTGGTTGGTGGGCTTGCTGATTACGTCGCCGTTGTACTGGTGGCTGGCCAATCGTGACAGTGCGTACAAGCGTCGGTTGTCGGGTAGAAAGCTGGCGGCCAACGTTTAATCGGGCCAACAACCCGCATGATGAAGCCGCGCAGATCTGAAATTTAGATTGGGTGTATATCCGTTGCTGCGGTAACGGCCACTTAGGGTTTCGCCCTTACGGCGAGTCACTTGGAAAAGCCCCAAGTAACCAAGGGCTCTTGCCCCTGGCGTTCGGTGCCTCGCTAATGCTCGGCATGCCCTCGCTCCGATCCTGCTCCGTGGGTCGCCGCGATGGGGCAAGAAAATCAAAAGCCAAAGCAAAAGCGAGGCGGCCTGACAGCCGACCTGATCGGGAGCCGTACGCAATTCCCTTGTAGGAGCCAGGCTTGCCGGCGAACCAGGCGCTGCGGTGTGTCTGTTGTACCGCGTTATCGTTCTTCGCCGGCAAGTCGGATCGCCGCACCGCTGGCTCCTACAGAGGATTGGGGGGTATCTGCAAAGATCAGGTCGGCTTTAAGGCCGCCTCGCTTTTGCTTTGGATTTGGGTGCCCCGTTAACCACGATGGCCGAACGCAGGCATTGCGCAGTGGGGAAACCGGCAGGACGCCGGTTTAGCCGCGCTGGGCCATGGATGGCCCATCGCGGCGACCCACGGAGCAATGCCGGAGTGAGGGCATGCCGAGCTCTAGCGAGGCACCAAGTGGTGGGGCAAAGCCTTTTGCTTACTTTTTGGCGTTTGAAAAAGTGAGTCGCCGTAAGGGCGAAACCATAGGTGGCCGTGACCGCAGCAATGGATATGTACACCCCAAGTCTTTAGACACAACCCCACGCTCAAGTGAACGGCATTACTGCAGACTCGGGGGCTTTGTCATGCCTGCACACCTGAAATGAATGGAACCACGCCCCTCATCGCGTTTTCAAAACGCTATCGGCGCCGATTCCCGATCAGGCAAAGGCGCCATTGCAGAGGAAATCCCGATGAACCGTCGACTTCTGCTCCTGATCGCCTGCCTCGTTCCCGGCCTGGCCATCGCTGAAGGCTGTGACGTGCTGACGCGATCGCAAAGCTCTTCCGTTCCCGCGGTCGAGACCCACAGCTGTTATGAATACGAAGGCATGCCGGTCAACTCCATCGACTGGTCCTGCAGCAACGAGAGCAAGGACATGCTGACCCGCACCAAGAAAAAGGTCGAACGCTGTGCCGATCATTATCAAGCCACCTGCAGTGCCACGCTGACCCAGGAGTCCCTGGCCAACCCGCATTCCACCAGCAAGGACAAGAACAGCACGTCGCTGAACATTCCCGACAACGCCAAGGTCACCACCTATTACTACGACGCGCAGCACATTGACCAAGCCAGGATCGATTGCGAGTCCGGTGGCGGTCACTGGAAGGCCGGGTAGCGGCCTGGGTGGAAATCAGAAGTTCGCCGGGGTGTTCGCGCTGATGATTTCCGCCTCGTCCGCGCCGATGTTCCTGAAGCGGTGCGGCAGCGTCGTCGGAAAGTAATAGCCATCACCGGCATTGAGCACGCTGATCTGCCCGTCCACCGTCAGCTCGACGGTGCCACGGGTGACCAGCCCGCACTCCTCGCCTTCCGAATGCACGATCGGCTCTTCCCCGGAACTGGCGCCCGGCGCGTATTGCTCGCGCAGCAGGCGCATCTGACGGCTCGGCACGGAAGCGCCGATCAACAGCAGGCGCAGGCCGTGGCGGCCGAGGTCCGGCTGTTCGTTGGCGCGGAACACGTATTGATGCTCGCGCGGCGGTTGATCGAAGGTGAAGAAGTCGGCCAGGGACATGGGAATGCCTTCGAGCAGCTTTTTCAGCGAGCTGACGGAAGGACTGACGCGATTCTGTTCGATCAGGGAAATGGTGGCATTGGTGACGCCGCTACGCCGGGCCAGCTCGCGCTGGGACAGTTTGTAGCTTTCGCGTACTAATTTGAGTCGTGAGCC
This sequence comes from Pseudomonas sp. WJP1, assembly GCF_028471945.1. Lineage (NCBI taxonomy): Bacteria > Pseudomonadati > Pseudomonadota > Gammaproteobacteria > Pseudomonadales > Pseudomonadaceae > Pseudomonas > Pseudomonas sp. WJP1. Next base: position 2,906,479 of record NZ_CP110128.1, on the reverse strand, counting down.
CGTGTCCATGACAGCCTTATGTGCTTGGTACGCAAGGGTAATGGGGGTGAAAAAAAGGCGTGGATCGCGCCGTTTTTCCGGTCCCGGAAACGTGAAAGGCGGCTATTAAATCACGTTTGTGGGTGTTGCTCAGCAGGTTCGATAAACGGCTGGAAAAATAGCCATTTGCCATGAAATTGCACCAACTGTGGGAGCGAGCCTGCTCGCGAAAGCGGTGCGTCGGGCAACATCAATTTTGGCTGATATGGCCTCATCGCCAGCAGGCTGGCTCCCACAGGGAACGGCGGTGTTTCAGGTGTTAAAAAACCGACGGCATCCTTGGGGGAAATGCCGCCGGCGAGGTAACGCTTAGATGCCGAAACGGTCGCGCAGCGAGTAGTACACCGCGCCAAGGGCGGTCAACGGCGCCGAGAACGTGCGCCCGCCGATCATCGGCATGTGTGGCAAGGATGCAAACGCATCGAAGCGCTCGGCGTCGCCACGGATCATTTCCGAGATCAGTTTGCCGGCCAGGTGCGAACAGGTGACGCCGTGCCCGCTGTAGCCCTGCATGTAGTAGGCGTTTTTCTCGATACGGCCGAATTGCGGCATGCGCGACATGGTCAGCAGGAAGTTGCCGGTCCAGCGGTAGTCGATCTTCACATCCTTCAACTGCGGGAAGGTCTTGAGGATCTTCGGGCGGATCAGTTGTTCGATGTCGTCCGGCTCGCGGGCGCCGTAGACCACGCCACCACCGTAGAGCAGGCGGTTGTCACGGGTCAGGCGGTAGTAGTCGAGCAGGTAGTTGCAGTCTTCGACGCAGTAGTTGTTGGTGATCAGGCTGCGGGCGACTTTTTCCGGCAGAGGCTCGGTTACGACGATTTGCGAACCGCACGGCATGCTCTTGCTGGTCACGCGGTTGTCCAGGCCCTGCGGCAGGTAGGCGTTACCGGCGATCAGCAGGTACTTTGCCTTCACCACGCCTTTGGCGGTGCGCACGGTGATCGGCTCGCCGTAGGTGATTTCCACAGCCGCCGATTGCTCGTAGATCTTGCCGCCCAGGCCGATGATTGCCGAGGCTTCGCCGAGGGCCAGGTTCAGCGGGTGAATGTGCCCGCCTTGCATGTCCAGCAGGCCACCGACGTAGGCATTGGAACCCACTTCGCGCTTGATGTCGGCCGCGTCGAGAATTTTCAGGTTCTTGTTGCCATAGCGTTCCCAGCTCTTCTTCTGTTCGGCCAGGCCTTTGAGTTGCTTCTTGTTCATCGCAGCGAAGATGCCACCGGGACGGTAGTCGCACTGGATGTCGTAGTGCTGTATGCGTTGACGGATGATGTCGGCGCCTTCGAAAATCATGCTGCCGAGGATTTCAGCGGTCTTGTCGCCGTAGCGCTCTTCGATGACATCGACGTCACGGCTGTAGGAGTTGACCAGTTGCCCGCCGTTGCGACCGCTGGCGCCGAAGCCGACCTTGGCCGCTTCGAGCACGGTCACGCTGTAGCCCGCTTCGGCAAGGAACAGCGCCGAGGACAGGCCGGTGTAGCCGGCGCCGATCACGCAGACGTCGCAGTCCACCGCGCCTTCCAGCACCGGGAAATCACCGGTGAAGTTACGGGTGGCGGCGTAGTAGCTATTAACATGTGCTTGTTTCATAAGTTTCTCCGATGGCCGCCGCAGGTTGCCGGCGACCGCCGCTTTATTGTTATTAGAGCTTGATCCAGGTCGCTTTAAGCTCTGTGTACTTGTCGAACGCATGCAGCGATTTGTCCCGACCGTTACCCGACTGCTTGTAGCCACCGAACGGCGCGGTCATGTCGCCGCCGTCGTACTGGTTGACCCAGATGCTGCCGGCACGCAGGCCACGGGCGAAGGTGTGGGCCTTGCTCAGGTTGCGAGTCCACACGCCGGCGGCCAGGCCGTAGATGCTGTCGTTGGCAATCGCCAGGGCTTCATCAAAGGTATCGAAGGTGATGACCGACAGCACCGGGCCGAAAATCTCTTCCTGGGCGATGGTCATGGCGTTGCTCACGCCATCAAAAATCGCCGGCTCCACATACAGGCCGCCGGTGTCTTCGAGGGTGCGGCTGCCGCCCGCGATCAACTGCGCGCCCTGCTCCTTGCCGATGTCGATGTAGCGCAGCACGTTGTCCAGTTGACGCTGATCCACCACTGCGCCGACGGTGGTCGCAGGATCGAGCGCGTGCCCCGGTTTCCAGCCTTGCAGGGCTTCCACCAGCAGCGGGATGAACTGATCGCGGATCGAGCGCTCCACCAGCAAACGCGAGCCGGCGGTGCAGACTTCGCCCTGGTTGAAGGCAATGGCGCCAGCGGCACCCTGCGCTGCGGCGCGCAAATCCGGCGCATCGGCGAACACCACGTTGGCGCTCTTGCCACCGGCTTCAGCCCAGACGCGTTTCATGTTGCTTTGCCCGGCGTAGATCATCAGTTGCTTGGCAATCGCCGTGGAGCCGGTGAAGGCCAGCACGTCGACGTCCATGTGCAACGCCAGCGCCTTGCCGACGGTGTGGCCGAAGCCCGGCAGGACGTTGAAAACGCCTTTCGGGATGCCTGCGTCCAAAGCAAGCTGGGCGATGCGAATGGCCGTCAGCGGCGATTTTTCCGAAGGCTTGAGGATGAACGAGTTGCCCATCGCCAGGGCCGGGGCGAATTTCCAGCTGGCCATGATCAGCGGGAAGTTCCACGGCACGATGGCCGCCACTACGCCGGCAGGTTCGCGAGTGACCAGGCCAAGTTGATCGTGGGGCGTGGCGGCGACTTCGTCGTAGAGCTTGTCGATGGCTTCGGCGGTCCAGCGAATCGCGTTGGCGGTTGCCGGAATGTCGATGGCCAGGGAGTCACTGATCGGCTTGCCCATGTCCAGGGTTTCGAGCAGTGCCAGTTCTTCTTGATTGGCCAGGATCAGGTCGGCAAAGCGGATCAGGATGCGCTTGCGCTCGGCCGGGGCCAGGTTGGCCCAGACGCCGGATTCGAAGGTGCGGCGGGCCACGGCTACGGCGGCGTTCGCGTCGGCTTCGTCGGTACTGGCGACGTTTGCCAGGAAACGACCGTCCACGGGACTGATGCATTCGAACGTGGCGCCGCTGGCGGCTGCGCAGTACTGGCCGTCAATGAAGGCACGGCTTTCGATGTTGAGGGACTGGAAGCGTTGCTCCCAATCGCTGCGAGTGATTGTCATGGTTGTGACTCGACGCAGGGGGATTGGATGGCAGGTGAACGCCCGCCAATCAAAATTTGGTAATCCTTTCCCCTGTAGGAGTGAGCCTGCTCGCGATAGCGGAGGATCAGTCACCATCACTATTTAATGTGATGACGCTATCGCGAGCAGGCTCACTCCTACAGGGATTGGGGAAGGTCCTTAGACCGTATGCAAGTACCAGTTGTACTCAAGGTCGGAGATGGAGTTCTCGAACTCGGCCAGCTCGCTTTCCTTGCACGCCACGAACACGTCGATGTACATCGGGTCGATGTATTTGGCCATGACTTCGCTGTCGTCCAGCTCGCGCAGGGCATCGCGCAGGTTGTTCGGCAGGCTCTGCTCGTTCTGCTCGTAGCTGTTGCCTTCCACCGGGGCACCCGGCTCGATCTGGTTGGTCAGGCCGTGGTGCACGCCGGCCAAAACCGAAGCCATCAACAGGTACGGGTTGGCGTCGGCACCGGCCACACGGTGTTCGATGCGCACGGCGTCCGGTGAACCGGTTGGCACGCGGACCGCCACGGTACGGTTGTCGACGCCCCAGCTCGGCGAGTTCGGCACGTAGAACTGCGCGCCGAAACGACGGTAGGAGTTGACGTTCGGGCAGAGGAACGCCATCTGCGCCGGTAGGGTCTCGAGCACACCGCCGATCGCGTGTCGCAGCGCGGCGTTCTGCTCGGGATCCTCGCTGGCAAAGATGTTGTTGCCTTCCTTGTCGAGAATCGAAATGTGCACGTGCAGACCGTTACCCGCCTGGCCCGGATACGGCTTGGCCATGAAGGTGGTGTCCATCTCGTGGTCGTAGGCGATGTTTTTCACCAGACGCTTGAGCAGCACCGCGTAGTCGCAGGCCTTTATAGGGTCGGCCACGTGGTGCAGGTTGACTTCGAACTGCGCCGGGGCGCTTTCCTTGACGATGGCGTCAGCCGGGATGCCCTGCTCTTTCGCACCTTCGAGGATATCCTGCAGGCAGTCGACGTATTCGTCGAGGTCGTCGATCAGGTACACCTGGGTCGACATCGGACGCTTGCCGGACACTGGCGAACGTGGCGACTGCGGACGACCGTTCACATTGTCCTGGTCGATCAGGTAGAACTCGAGTTCGAACGCGGCGCAGATGGTCAGGCCCATGTCGTCGAACTTGCGCACAACATTGGCCAGCACTTCCCGCGGGTCGGCGAAGAACGGTTGGCCTTCGAGTTCGTGCATGGTCATCAACAGTTGCGCGGTTGGGCGCTTCTGCCAAGGCTCGATGCTCAGGGTGCCGGGGATCGGGTAGCAGATCCGGTCGGAGTCGCCGATGTCCAGGCCCAGGCCGGTGCTTTCCACCGTGGAGCCATTGATGTCCAGAGCAAACAGCGACGCTGGCAGGTTGATGCCTTTCTCGTAAACCTTATGAAGACTGGTGCGTTCGATGCGCTTGCCGCGCACCACACCGTTCATATCCGCAATCAGAAGGTCGACGTACAAAACCTCAGGATATTTCTTAAGGAATGCGTTTGCTTCGTTGAGTTGAACGGTACGCAGAGGGACCGACATGATGCACCTATTAGCTGTTAATTATTATGTTCACCGCCCTTTCACGTAGCCAGTCAATCCGAAAGGCAAAGTGAAGTCAATAGCGAACACCTCACCTTTAAACGTTTATTTTCGGGCCTCTCAGGGGTACGAGAGTGCCAGATCATCCCTGGAACACGCGTAAATCCTCGCATTCGGACGTGCGGCGTTTAGAATTTTTTACATGAGAGTTGTTAATTAAAATCAACAAGGCTAAGCTCCGGAAAAGCTCGTTCAAGTGTGAAACTTCGAGGTGATAAAAATGGCATTCAAGCCATTGATCGGCGTTACTGCATGCGTCAAACAGATTGGCCTGCACCCCTACCACGTCAGCGGCGACAAGTACTTGCGTGCTGTCAGCGTTGCGGCGCTGGGGCTGCCCGTCGTTATTCCTTCCTTAGGCGACCTGACCGAAATCGAAGACCTGCTACCGCAGCTCGACGGTCTGTTGCTGACCGGCTCGCCGTCGAATGTGGAACCCTTCCACTATCAAGGCCCCGACAGCGCGCCCGGCACCGAACACGATCCCCAGCGGGATCGCACCACCCTTCCCCTGATCCGCGCGGCCATTGCCGCTGGCGTTCCGGTGCTCGGCATCTGCCGCGGCTTTCAGGAGATGAACGTGGCGTTCGGTGGCAGCCTGCATCAGAAGGTCCATGAACTGCCCGGCTTCCTCGATCATCGCGAAGCCGACCATCCTGACCTGGCGGTGCAATACGCAGCGGCGCATGCCGTGAGAGTGCAACCCGGCGGCGTGTTCCAGGCGCTGGACCTGCCCCCGCAGTTCCAGGTCAATTCGATTCACAGCCAGGGCATCGATCGACTCGCGCCCGGCCTGCGCGCCGAAGCGCTCGCGCCGGATGGCCTGATCGAGGCGGTCTCGGTGGAAAACAGCAAGACCTTCGCCCTCGGTGTGCAATGGCACCCGGAATGGCAGGTTCTTGAGAACCCGCCGTACCTGAAAATTTTCCAGGCGTTTGGTGACGCGTGCCGACAACGGGCGGCGCTGCGGAACTCGCGCTGACGTAACAAGCGATCAATCCATTTACTGCCCCCGCGGGTCTGGCGGGCGTGCCTTTGCGCGCCCGCCGCCCACGACAACAACACACTGCAATAACAACAAGTACCGCAGCCAGGAAGGCGGCACCGGATAAACCCGGCTGAAACGGTAACCCTGTAGGAGCGAGGCTTGCCCGCGAAGACGGTATGTCAGTCGACATCATCGATACCTGATACACCGCCTTCGCGGGCAAGCCTCGCTCCTACAAGGGACTGCCAGATCCGGGTTTGCAATCAACTATTAAGCCAGGCCACGTTGGCCCGGCGACTGAAACCTGTTGGGAGTTTCACATGGCAAACGCCTCCAGCATCTACAGGAAGGCTCTTGAAGGTCACCAGGCACCGAAAAAGGTGTTGGTGAAAGTCGACCGCGTCACCAAGAAGTTCGACGAGACCACCGCAGTGGACGATGTGTCCCTGGAAATCCATCAGGGCGAGATCTTTGCCCTGCTCGGTGGTTCCGGTTCCGGTAAATCGACGCTGCTGCGCATGCTCGCCGGCTTCGAGCGCCCGACTGAAGGGCGCATCCTGCTCGACGGCGTGGACATCACCGACATGCCGCCGTACGAGCGGCCGATCAACATGATGTTCCAGTCCTATGCCTTGTTCCCGCACATGACCGTGGCGCAGAACATCGCCTTCGGCCTCAAGCAGGACCGTTTGCCCGCCAGTGAAATCGATGCCCGGGTCGAAGAAATGCTGCGCCTGGTGCACATGACCCAGTACGCCAAGCGCAAACCCCATCAGTTGTCCGGCGGCCAGCGCCAGCGCGTGGCATTGGCCCGCTCCCTGGCCAAGCGTCCAAAGCTGTTGTTGCTCGACGAACCCATGGGTGCGCTGGATAAAAAACTGCGTTCGCAAATGCAGCTGGAACTGGTCGAGATCATCGAGCGCGTCGGCGTGACCTGCGTCATGGTGACCCACGACCAGGAAGAAGCCATGACCATGGCCCAGCGCATCGCGATCATGCACCTGGGCTGGATAGCCCAGATCGGCAGCCCGGTCGACATCTATGAAGCCCCCGTCAGCCGCATGGTCTGCGAGTTCATCGGCAACGTGAACGCGTTCGAAGGCACGGTGGTTGAAGACCTGGAAGGTCACGCGATCATTCACAGCAAGGACCTGGAGCAGAAGATCTACGTCGGTCACGGCGTCAGCACCTCGGTCGAGGACAAGTCGATCACCTACGCCATCCGCCCGGAAAAATTGCTGGTCAGCACCACCAAGCCCGACGCCCGCTACAACTGGTCCAGCGGCAAAGTGCATGACATCGCCTACCTCGGCGGCCATTCGGTGTTCTACGTCGAACTGCCTGGCGGCAAGGTGGTGCAATCGTTCATGGCCAACGCCGAACGCCGTGGTGCACGTCCGACCTGGGACGATCAGGTCTACGTGTGGTGGGAAGACGACAGCGGCGTGGTACTGCGCGCATGAGAACCTTCAATCAGCAATTCCTGCGCCTGGTGCCCAGCGGTCGAAAGCTCGTCATCGGCATCCCGTTCCTGTGGCTGTGCCTGTTCTTCATGCTGCCCTTCTTCCTGGTGATGAAGATCAGCTTCTCGGAAGCAGCCCTGGCCATTCCGCCCTACTCGGAGATCTACACCTACGCCGAGCAGAAATTCAATCTGCTGCTCAACATCGGCAACTACACGCTGCTGGGCGAAGATGAGCTGTACCTCTCGGCTTACCTCGGTTCGTTGAAGGTCGCGTTGTTCAGTACGCTGATGTGCCTGGTGATTGGCTTTCCGATGGCCTATGCCATTACCAAGGCGAGCAAGGAAGCGCAAAACGTCTTGATGCTGCTGATCATGATGCCGACCTGGACGGCGATCCTGATCCGCGTTTACGCGTGGATGGGCATCCTCAGCAACAACGGCCTGCTCAACGGCTTCTTGATGTGGACCGGGCTGACCGATCACCCGATCGAGATCCTCAACACCAACACCGCCGTCTATATAGGGGTCGTTTACGCTTACCTGCCGTTCATGATCCTGCCGCTGTATGCCAACCTGGTCAAACACGATCAGAGCCTGCTGGAAGCGGCGTCGGACCTGGGTTCGAGCACCTTCAACAGCTTCTGGAAAATCACCGTGCCACTGGCCAAGAACGGCATCATCGCCGGATGCATGCTGGTGTTCATTCCAGTGGTTGGCGAATTCGTGATCCCGGAACTGCTGGGCGGCCCGGAGACCCTGATGATCGGTCGCGTGCTGTGGCAGGAGTTCTTCAATAACCGCGACTGGCCGGTGGCGTCTGCCCTGGCGGTGGTGATGCTGTTGATTCTGATCGTGCCGATTCTGCTGTTCAACCGCAGTCAGGCCAAAGAGATGGAGGCACGGGGATGAAACGCTTCGGATTTTCAAAGTTCATGCTGATCTTCGGCCTGTCGTTCATCTACCTGCCGATGCTGATCCTGGTGATCTACTCGTTCAACGCCTCCAAGCTGGTGACGGTGTGGGGTGGCTGGTCGTTCAAGTGGTACGCCGGCCTGCTCGACAACTCGCAACTGATGGGCTCGGTGGTGCGCTCGCTGGAAATCGCCTGCTACACCGCGATTGCCGCGGTTGCGCTGGGGACGCTGGCCGCGTTCGTGCTGACTCGCGTTACGCGCTTCAAGGGTCGCACCTTGTTCGGTGGCCTGGTGACCGCGCCGCTGGTAATGCCGGAAGTGATCACCGGTCTGTCGCTGTTGCTGCTGTTCGTGGCAATGGCGCAGTTGATCGGCTGGCCGATGGAGCGTGGCATCGTCACGATCTGGATCGCCCACACCACGTTTTGTGCCGCCTACGTTGCAGTGGTAGTCTCCGCCCGCCTTCGCGAGCTGGACCTGTCCATCGAAGAAGCGGCCATGGACCTGGGTGCCAAGCCATTCAAGGTGTTTTTCCTGATCACCATCCCGATGATCGCGCCGTCACTGGCGGCCGGCGGCATGATGTCGTTTGCCCTGTCGCTGGATGACCTGGTACTGGCAAGCTTCGTCTCGGGCCCGGGCTCCACCACCCTGCCGATGGAAGTGTTCTCGGCGGTGCGCCTGGGCGTGAAGCCGGAGATCAACGCCGTGGCCAGCCTGATCCTGTTGGCCGTGTCGATTGTGACCTTCATGGTCTGGTACTTCAGCCGCCGTGCCGAAGCCAGCCGTAAACGGGCGATCCAGGAAGCAATGGACCAGACCGCAAGCGAATCCTGGCAACAACCGAAAAAGCCAATGGTCGGAGCCACCGCCTAGCACCACCCCTGTAGGAGCGAGCATGCTCGCGATGGACGTCAACGATGACGCGGGCTACCAGAATTAGCGCGGCGTCCTTGAGTTTTTCGCGAGCAGGCTCGCTCCTACAGAGGAGCGCGCAAGCGCTCTAGCCACAGATGTGTGCCGTGTGATTTTGAATAAGAAAAGAAATGGAGTTGTACCGATGAAAATGTTTGGCAGGACTCTGCTGACACTGTCCTTATTGGGCGCGATCGCCTCGGGCGCCCAGGCCAATGACAAGGTTCTGCGCGTCTACAACTGGTCGGATTACATTGCACCGGACACCGTCAAGAAGTTCGAAGACGAGACCGGCATCCGCGTGACCTACGATGTGTTCGACAGCAACGAAACCCTTGAAGCCCGCTTGCTGGCGGGCAAGTCCGGCTACGACATCGTCGTGCCGTCCAACAGTTTCCTGGCCAAGCAGATCAAGGCCGGGGTCTATCAGGAACTGGACAAGTCGAAGCTGCCCAACTGGCAGAACCTCAATCCGGTGCTGTTGAAAAACGCCTCCGCCAGCGACCCGGACAACGCCCATGCCTTCCCGTACATGTGGGGCTCGATCGGCATCGGCTTCAACCCGCAGAAGGTCAAGGAGGTGCTCGGCACCAATGCCCCGACCAATTCCTGGGACCTGCTGTTCAAGCCAGAAAATGCTGAAAAACTCAAAGCCTGCGGCATCAGTTTCCTCGACTCGCCAACCGAGATGATCCCGGCCGCCCTGCACTACCTGGGCTACCCGGTGAACGATCAGGACAAGGCGCACATCGCCGAAGCCGAAGCGCTGTTCATGAAGATCCGCCCGTCGGTGGCGTATTTCCATTCGTCGAAATACATCTCCGACCTGGCCAACGGCAACATCTGCGTGGCCGTCGGTTACTCCGGCGACGTGCTGCAGGCCAAGGCCCGCGCCGAGGAAGCCGGGGACAAGGTGAAGATCGACTACAGCATCCCGAAAGAAGGCGCCGGCAGTTTCTACGACATGGTCGCCATCCCGCGCGATGCCGCCAACGTCGAGAACGCCTACCTGTTCATGAACTTCCTGATGCGCCCGGACATCATCGCCGAGATCACCAACAACATCGGCTACAGCAACGCCAATGCGGCCGCGACACCGTTGGTGGATGAGGCGATTCGCAACGACCCGGGCTCGTATCCGCCTGAAGCGGTAATGGCGACTTTGTATGCCATTCCTGACCAGCCGATTGGCGTGCAACGGGTGATGACCCGCGGCTGGACCAAGGTGAAATTGGGCCAGTGATATTTATGCAGCGCCTTACCACCGCTGCATCCCTCACCTGGCTCCTCGGTTAAGGTGAAGTTTGGCGCCCTCGGGCGCCTTTTTTTTGCTTTGGATCAAGCCCCACCCAACGGCCACTCGGCCAACGCCCGGTAACGGCCCTTGTGCGATTCGAACAAGGTGAAGCGCTCGGCACGCAGGATGAACTCCGGTGGCGTGGCAGACTCCGGCACCGGCGCCCGATAGTCACGCGCCAGGGTCAGGTGCGGGCGAAATTCCCGGGGCGCATCCGCAAGCACAAACGGCAACATGGCCTGCTCCAGGTCATACACCAACCGCAACAGCGCCGGCGATGCCTGTTCGGGCGCCAGCACCAGGACCCCTGCCCTGCGCCACACGTCCAGGCGATCGAGCTCCACGACCAGGCGTTTGCCCGATGTGCGCACAGACGCGGCAGCCTTGCAGACCTCGGCAATCTGCGCGATCCCCACCGCCCCCAGAAACTTCAAGGTCAGATGAAAATTCTCGACCGGCACCGGACGCCCGCTGCGCAGTTGCAAGGCGCTGCGCCATTGGGCGATGGCCTTGCGTTGCGCCGATGCGCAATCCAGGGCGAAAAACAACCGCTTGAACGGTTCATGGGTTTCGTCATTCATGCCAGGTATCTCTGCCGGGAATTGCCTTGAGTCTACAACCGGCAAGCCCCTTCCTGGCATCTGCTGGCATGCACGTTATAGTTGATGCAAGCGAAGCAACCGGAGGGCAGCATGCGACAGATCCTCAGCAAGGAACCCTGGTGGGCGAAGCCGCCTGAACCCGGTCAGGACGAGCTCAAGCTGGATTGGGGCTGGCTGGTGCATTACAGCGAAGGCGAGCCGCGTTTCGAGTTCGTCCGCGAGCGACCGACCGATGACGAAATCCGCAACCGCAAGAGTTGCCGGATCACCCCGGCGGCGGAGTGATCCGGCGATTCGGTTCAAGCCTTCACGATCATTTCAAAACCGCCGAAAATCATCCGTTGACCATCGAATGGCATGGGATTGACGTCGGGTTGTATCCGCGGATCGGTCATCAGTTTCGCCATCCCGGCGTCACGGGTCGGCTTGTCCGGCCAGACGATCCAGGAAAACACCACGGTTTCGTCTTCCTTGAGCTTTACCGCCATCGGGAACGAGGTCAGCTTGCCGTCAGGGACGTCGTCGCCCCAGCACTCGGCAAGGCTCAGCGCGCCGTTCTCCATGAAAATGGCCGCGGCCATCTCGGCGTGCTTCTTGAATTTTTCGCGGTTGGCGGTGGGTACGGCAGCGACAAAACCATCGACATAAGACATGGGTGTTCTCCTTGGGTCATGGGTTGATCTGCTGGTTAGTCGACTGCGTGGGGCTCCAATCGACAGATCCCGTACCTGACCCGACCGACGGTTCGGCGCTCTGCGCCAGGCTCCCTTCTATTTGCGAGGCCATGTACAACGTGCCTGCCATCACGCCGGTGGTCGGGTTCTGCAGCAGCTTCGTCCAGGCCTTGTCGAACGTGTTGCCCAGGCTGCTGCGGATCAACGCTTCACTGTCCGGCCGGTCGTTGGCCTGGATGATCGCCCGAACACCCGCGACACCGACGGAGATCAACGCACCGGCCAGTTTGCCTGCAGCCGCCGCAACCGCGCTGGCCGCCCCGCGCGGGGCCATCTCGGCTTCAATTCGTTGACTGGCGCGCTTGGCCACCGGCGCCATGGCGGTGTCGGTCGAGCCTACGCCCTTGTCGCCACCGGCCTTGTGCACCTTGTCGACCAGCGCGGCGTACGCCGGCAGCGCGGTCAGCTGCTCGGTGTGTACCACCTGGTACAGCGAGGCGTCCCTGGCGGGTGGCGGCCCGAGGGCAATCGCCGGAATTTTCTGGATGCGGCCATTGAGCTGGGCCATGGGCACGCCATGGCGTTGGGAAATTTTCTGCAATTCTTCCTTGAGGATGTCCAGGTAGAACGCCGCGGCCAGGGTGAGGATCGCATCCGGATCAACCTCCAGCGCCGCCGGGGCCAGTACTTTTTCCTGGTACTTCTCCAGCAAATACGCTGCCAGGCGTTTTTCCGAGGCATTTTGCTCGTCTTTGGAACTGCTGATGGCGTACCAACTGACCTTCACCGACAGCCATTCCTGGGTCCAGTAACTGCTGAACCAGGGGATGAAGTTTTCTTCGGTCAGCTGGTAAACCCGCGTGCGCCAGTAATCCATGGCACCGCGCGCATAGATTTTTGCCTGTTCGGTGGCCGATTGCGAGGCATCGACAATTTCCCGGTCCACTTGTTGCCAGGTACTCGGAGAAACCATGATCTGCGGCACTTCCACCGGAACAGGCGGGGCCGTGACGCATCCCGCCAACACCACCAGCACGGCGACGATCAGCGAACGCAGCTTCAAGATTGCGCTTTCCTGAAATGTGCACCGAGCGGCATGTCCGGCGCTTTAAGGCCCCTGGTTTGAGTATAGGTCGCGGCGGTTACTCGCCCGGAACCGACCATCACTCCCATCGATATTCACCATCGCCACGAATGCCTTCCGCCCACCAGCCGACAGCGTAGGATCAACTTCAACCCAACACCCAAACCCTGTAGCGGAGGGTCGAACCATGCTGATCCATCTCCTGACCTGCCTGGCCCTGACGGCCTTCACGTTGAGCGTATTCGGCTGGTTCGTCCTTTCCGAGGAGCACGCGTCATGATCACCAACGTCACCCTGGCCGTGAGCTTCCCGGTGTTCGGCAACAACTACTACTCGCAGCAATTCGAGTCTCGTAAAGTATTGACCCTGATGTTCGACGAAAAATTCGAGGCGCTGCTGATTCCGGCAGCCGGTCATCACTTCAGCAACGAAGTGGTCGGGCTCAACGATCAGTTCCGCTTTCTCAATGATGTGCTGGCCGAGCATTTGCTGGCGACTGAGTTCGCCGCCAGTGCCCGTCACAATCACTTCTGAGCAAGTGCTTATTGCGCACAAACTTCCCTCAGGCATTCGCGCAACCATCGATGCACTGGATCGGCATCCAGCCGTGGATGCCAAAGCATCGCCACGGTAATTTCCGGCAGCGACAGCGGCAGTGCAAAGCTGTGCATGCCTGAGCGCAGGTTGGCGGTATGGCGCTCGGGCACACTGGCAATCAGATCGCAGGATCGGGCAAGCGCCAGCGCCGTCGAGAAACCGGCGACCATGGTCGCGATGTGCCGCTGCAGACCGAGCGACTCCAGGGCTTCATCGATCGGCCCCTTCTCCACTCCCCGCCGTGACACGCTGATATGACTGTGCGCGGCGAAAAGTGCGGGCGACATCTCACCCTCGCACAACGGATGCCCCGCGCGCACCACGCCGATGAAACGGTCGCGGAACAACCCTTGGGTACGCAGTTCCGGGCCCGCGGCCTGACCCACCACGCCGGTTTCCAGATCGACCGTGCCGTCGCGCAGGGCAGTGCTGTCCTTGTCGGCCTTGTGCATGAAGCGCAGGCGGATGCCTGGTGCCTGGTCGGCGATGCGGGCGATCAGCGCGGCGCCGAAGTTTTCGACAAAACCTTCGCTGGTGCGCAAGGTGAATGTGCGCGACACGTGCATGAGATCGGGTCGCTCGGCTGGGCGCAGCACCGCTTGCGCCTCCTGCACCAACTGACCGACCCGCTCACGCAACTCCAGCGCGCGTGGTGTAGGCACCAGGCCGCGACCGGCCCTGACCAGCAGCGGATCGCCGGTGGTTTCACGCAAGCGCGCCAACGCCCTGCTCATCGCCGATGGGCTCAAACGCAAGCGTTTGGCGGCGCGGGCGACACTACCTTCTGCCAGCAAGGCATCGAGGGTGATCAGCAGGTTGAAATCGGGTGTGGACATGCATGGCCTCAGGGTCGGCTGATATGGCGTCATGTGCACGTATCAAGTGCAATCCATGCGCCTTCCGCCATATTATGTCCCGGCGTAGATTTCTGATAGCTCCAATCGGGAGTGGCCAGGAAAAGAGGGACAACATGAATGACAGTTCTGCGATCGCGGCAGTCGCTCAACGGACGTCGTCGGTGAAAGGGGCGCTGGCCAGCCTGTCGCTGGCGATGTTGTTGTCATCGCTGGGCACCAGCATCGCCAACGTCGGCTTGCCATCCCTGACCCAGGCGTTCAGCGCGTCCTTTCAACAGGTGCAGTGGGTCGTCATCGCCTACCTGCTGGCCATTACCACCTTGATCGTCAGTGTCGGTCGACTCGGTGACCTTGTCGGCCGGCGCCGGTTGCTGCTGTGGGGCATTGCCCTGTTTACATTGGCGTCGGCCTTGTGCGGCCTGGCGCCCAATCTGGGCCTGTTGATCGCTGCCCGGGCACTGCAAGGCCTGGGCGCGGCGGTCATGATGACGCTGACCATCGCGTTTGTCGGCGAGACGGTGGCCAAGGGCAAGACCGGTGGCGCCATGGGCCTGTTGGGAACCATGTCGGCCATCGGTACCGCGATGGGCCCGGCGCTCGGGGGTGTGCTGATCGGCGAATTCGGCTGGCGCTCGATGTTCCTCGTCTGCGTGCCCCTGGGTCTGTCGACATGGCTGCTCGCGCAACGCTACTTGCCCGAGGATCGCCCCGCGACAACCGGGCGTACGAGTTTCGATTCGCTGGGCACGCTGTTACGGACCCTGTTTCGCGATACGCGACTCAGTGGCAGCCTCGCCATGAGCCTGCTGGTGACGAGCGTGATGATGACCACGCTGCTGGTCGGGCCGTTCTACCTCTCGCAGACCCTGGGGTTGACGGCTGTGGAGATCGGCCTGGTGTTGTCGGTCGGGCCGCTGGTCGCCGCGCTGACCGGTGTGCCCGCCGGGCGCGTCGTCGACCGTTGCGGTGCACCTGGCATGACTCTCGCCGGGCTTGTGGGCATGGCGCTTGGCTGCTTGATGTTGTCGATCGTGCCCGAGTCGTTCGGCGTCGGCGGCTACCTCGCGCCCATGATCGTCGTCACCCTGGGCTACGCGGTATTCCAGACCGCCAACAACACCGCCGTCATGCTCGACGTGCCGGCCGACCAACGTGGTGTGGTGTCCGGCCTGCTCAACCTGTCGCGCAATCTGGGCCTGGTCACCGGGGCTTCGGCGTTGGGCGCCGTTTTCGCCCTGGCCTCAAAGGCGGCCGACATCGGCACCGCGCACCCGCAGGCCATTGCCAGCGCTATGCGCACCACCTTTGTGGTGGCGTTGGGGCTGATCGTCGTCGCCTGCCTGATCGCGTGGCGCAGGCAGGCTGACGCGCGGTAGAAGCGTTTACTGCTCCAGTTTCACCAGCGGCGTGTCTTTCTTGACGATGTAGGTCGCCAGTTCCGACGCCTTGCCCTGGCCGACGTTCTTGGCCACATGGGCGGTGCCGGCCGGGATGTACAGGGAGTCGCCGGCCTTGAGCGTAACGGGCGGTTGCCCTTCGAGTTGGTATTCGAAGGTGCCGTCGATGACATAGGCCACTTCTACCCCGGGGTGCGAATGTTTCGGCGACACCACGCCCGGATCGAAATCAACGCGCACCTGGATGACTTCGCGCCCGGCGACATCCAGGTCACGGCGTACCAGGTCCGTGCGCTTGAGACCGGCCTGCCAGTTTTTTGCCGGGGGCTGGCCCGCCTCCTGGGCTTGGGCAAGGCCGGTGAAAGCAGTCAGGGTCGCAGTGACAAGGGCAACGCCGAGCAGGCCTGCCGCGTAGCGGGTGGGGGTTCGGGACATGGTGATTCTCCAGTGTGCGCAAGGTAAAGCCGTTAGGCGGCGGTTGCATTACGCGCTCGCCGTGTAACCCCTTCGTGTCCTGTCACCCCGGTTTTTGTATGCGACTGTAGCTTTGTGAATGGCGGATACGTTGCGATACGCAGTCATCCCGATTTCCTTGCGGATGATCGGGATGAATGTGTCGATCTGCCCCTTTACTCAGAAGCATCAATCCAGATCGTCTTGATCTCGGTGTACTGATCGTGCGCCCAGATGGACTTGTCGCGCCCGCCAAACCCGGACTCCTTGTACCCGCCAAACGGTGTCGAGGCATCGCCTTCACCGAAGCAGTTGACCGTGACGATGCCGGCGCGGATTTCACGCGACAGCTTGATGGCGTGGCGCAGGTTGTCGGTGTAGACCGAGGCCGCCAGGCCATACACCGAGTCATTAGCCAGGGTGATGGCTTCGTCGAGGGTGGTGAAGGTCGTGACGGCGAGCACCGGGCCGAAGATCTCCTCCTGGAACAGCTTGCTATCGGTGCCCACGCCATCGACCACGGTAGGCTCGACGAAGATGTCGCCCTGGGTGTTGCCGCCGAACACCACCCGCAGTTTCTCGAGGCCAGCCTGCTCGAGGTAGGAGCGGACTTTCTCGTAATGCGCCCGGCTGACCATGGCGCCCAGGCGGTTTTCCGGGTCCAGGGGGCTGCCCATTTTCCATTCCAGCATCTGCACGCCGATGCGCTTGAGCAGTTCGTCCTTGATGTCGGCATGCACGATCAGGCGCGAGGAGGCGGAGCAGTTTTCGCCCATGTTCCAGAACGCGCCGTTGACCACGTGGCTGGCGACCGAGTCGAGGTCTGCCACGTCCTTCATGACCACGGCCGGGTTCTTGCCGCCGCACTCCAGCACGATGCGCTTGAGGTTGGAATCCGCCGCATAGTTGAGGAAGCGCCGCCCAGTCGCCGTGGAACCGGTGAAGCTGACCATCGACACGTCCATGTGCCGGCCCAGCGGCTCCCCGACTTCACCGCCACCGCCGGACAGCACGTTGAACACACCGGCCGGTACACCGGCTTCGAACGCCAGCTCGGCGACCCGCAACGCGGTCAGGGTGGTTTCCTTGGCCGGCTTGACGATGATCGAGCAACCGGCGGCCAGGGACGGGCCGATCTTCCAGGCCAGCATCAGCAGCGGGAAGTTCCACGGCAGCACCAGGCCGACCACACCGATGGCTTCACGCACCACCAGGGTCAAGGCGCCGTTGCCGACCGGTGCCGTGTTGTCGTAGATCTTGTCGATCAGCTCGGCATGCCAACGCAGGGTGTGAATGGTTTCCGGCACATCCGTGAGTTGGCATTCGCGCACCGGCTTGCCGCTGTCCAGGCTTTCCAGCACCGCCAGCTCGTGGGCGTTCTGCTCCACCAGGTCGGCAAAGCGCAACAGCACTTTCTTGCGCTCGCCGGGGCTCAGCTTGTGCCAGCGACCGTCTTCAAAGGCCGCCTTGGCCTTGGCCACGGCGAAGTCAACGTCCTGGGCATTGCAGGCGGTGATCTCGGCCAGCACTTCATCGGTCGCCGGATTGGTCGTGGTGAAGGTGTTGCCCGACAACGAGATGTAGGCCTCGCCATTGACGAAGGAGCGGGTCGGGAACTTCAATTCCCGGGCAATGGCGGCGTATTCAGCCGCGCTGAGAAGGCCAGTCATTTTGCGCTCCCGGTCACCTGGGCGACCTCACGTTTCAGCGTGGTGATGATCTCCTGCAGGGCCTGTTTTTCGTGCTCGTACATCGGCTGCAGCGGCGAACGCACACTGCCGGTGCGCAGGCCGTTCAACTCGCAACCCACCTTGATCGACTGGACAAACTTGCCGCTTTCCAGGAAGTCCATCAGGGGCATGAAGGCACTCATGATCTTGCGGCCTTTATCGAAGTCCTTTTCCACCACGCAGGCTTCATACAAGGCCACGTGCTCGCGCGGGATGAAGTTCGAGCCGGCACACACCCAGCTGCGCGCGCCCCAAGCGAAGAACTCCAGGGCCTGGTCATCCCAGCCGCAGGACAGGCTGATGTTCGGGTAGTCCCGCGCCAGGCGGTGCACCTGGGCCATGTCGCCGGAGCTTTCCTTGATGGCGACGATGTTCTTGCTCTCGGCCACCGCGGCGAAATACTCCGGGCCCATGCTCACGCCCATGCGCGCCGGGTAGTTGTAGAGCATGATCGGCAGGTCGGCGGCACGGTCGACGGTCAACGCGTGGATGGCGTTTTCTTTTTCGGTCGGCAGCGCGTACGGCGGCGAACCCACCAGGATGGCATCGGCCTTGATGGCGCGGGCGGCCTTGGCGTATTCGACCGAGTCTTCGGTGCGGATGGCGCCGGTGCCGATCACCAGGGGCAAGCGTGTGCCGATGACGTCCTTGGCCTGGGTCGCCAGCTCGATGCGCTCCTGCGAGGTATGGGCGTAGTACTCACCGGTGGAGCCACCGATGATGATGCCGTGCACCTTGGACTCGATCAGGTACTCGAGCACTTCGGCGAATGCCGCTTTGTCGATGTCACCGCTGGCGGTCAGGGGCGTGATTGCCGGGGTGTAGATGCCTTCGAATTTCATGATTTGCTCTCCAACTGTCAGGGATGTTTTCAACTCAGCGGCTAACGAAAACCCAAAATCCGGGTGAACGAAAACCGTCTCGACCAGAAACAATCAGCCTCCATGGACGCGCCAATAGAACTAAAAACTTCCAATCAATGGTTTTAATTACTGGGTTATCTATAAGTTGTTACTTGATCAGCTTTCCCTTCCTGCCCGGCATTGACCCCACAGCAAGTTCATATTGACGCCCGCTGAAAGGATCGGCTCAGGCGGGTTTCTGTTCGGCCCCGGGGAGGACAGGAGAAAGTCCGTGAGATGACTCTTTTTGCCCGCCAGCCAGTCGGCCAGCAATGTGCCCGTCACCGTTCCCCGGGTAACACCCAGCCCGTTGCAACACAGGGCGCCATAGACGTTGTTTGCCAGCTGGCCGAAGTGCGCCATGTGATTTCTGGACAACGCCAGCGAACCGCCCCAGGTGTATTCGAAATTGACCTCGGGGAGCATCGGGAAGCGGCGTTCGAAAGACTCTATGTGCCGTCGTTTGAACCGCTGCAGGTACTTCTGATGACTGCGGCCATCGGCATTGAAACTGAAGCTGTTGCGCACCAGCAGGCGATTGTCGGTTGTGCGGCGCAAGGTCGTGCCAAAAGGATCAGCGGGAATCACGCCCCAATAAGGCAAGCCACCCAATCGCGCCTGCTCTTGCTCCGTCAGCGGTCGGGTCAGGCTCGCGTAAGTGAAAATCGGCAGCATGCGCCCCTTCAAAAAGCCGAAGCTCATGGCGAACGCGTTGTTGGTCAGGAGCAGTTTGTCCGCAACGATACGACCGGCGCTGTGGGTCAGAATGGTTTTATCGCCGTACTCGACGCCGGTAATCGGGGTGTTTTCGTAAAGCGTGACGTTGGCGGGCAAGCTGTCGGCCAGGCCCTTGACCAGTGCCGCGGGCTGGATCAGGGCCGTGCCCGGGGTAAACAGGGCCTTGCGATAGAAGTGCGTGCCGATGTGGTTCGGCAAGTCCTGTTCTTCGATCACCTGGTATTCCTGGCCCAGCTTGTCCAGGCCACGACGGTAGGCATCCAGCACCGCTATGCCTCTGTTCTCGATGGCGGCCTGATACTTTCCGCACAGGCGAAACTGACAGTCGATGCGGTGTTTTTCAACGAGATCTTTCAAAATGGATTGACCCATCAGGTTCAATTCCATGCTGATTTTGGCGGTCTTGATATCACCGATATAGTCGTCAGCGCCGATATCGTGTGGCAGGTCAATGGCGAAGCCGGCGTTTCTTCCGGAGGCGCCATAACCCACTTCCTGGGCCTCGATCAGCACGATCTCGTCATCAGGAAAATTCAGCGCCAGCTGACGCGCCGCCGCAAGTCCGGTGAAACCAGCACCCACCACGACCCAGCGGGCCGAGCGGTTGCCAGAGTGGGACGCACGGGCCACCCTGGGCTGGCTAAGGTGAAACCAGCCGCAAGTAGAATCATCTGCCGGTGTGTATCTGATCTTTGCCATTGTCGAAACCCGGGTTTTTTATAGTGCTATAAGCCGCCCGTCTGCATCGATCAAATCACTTCATGTGAAGTGCTTATGCAAGTAGAACCGGCGGCCTATCAAAAATTAATGGCGACTTCCAACCCTTCCGGTGCGGCGTATTCGGACATCCGGCGGCGCGACAGTTCAAGGTGCGCCCGCACGATATCGCCCGCCTGGGCCGGATCATGGTTTTCAATAGCGGCGATCATTTCGTCATGCTGCTGGGTCGCCAACTTCAGGTCTTCCTGCATATCGACGGTCGTTGGGTGGCGATAAAAGATCTTCCCCAGGCGTGCATGGTCGATCAACAAACGCTGCAGGCTCGGCATCAAATAAGCGTTATGCGCCATCTTGCCGATCTGCAAATGGAATTCATCGTTGTACAGCACGCGTTTCTCGACATCCTTTTCCTCGATGGCTTCGCGGAAACATTCCTGGATGCGCTTGAGCTCGGCAATCTCCGATGGCCTCGCGTGCGTGGCGGCCAGTTGGGTGGTCGCGATGTAGATCAAGGGGGCCGCCAGGAAAAAGCTGCGCAGCGATTGATAGTTCATCGACGACACCCGGGCGGCCCGGTTCGCTTCAAGGTCGATATAGCCTTCAGCAGCCATCTGGCGCATCAGCTCGCGCACCGGGGGACGGGAAAGTCCGAATTCGTCACACAAGGCCAGCTCGTCAACGACGGCACCGGGCGCCAGCTCCATGCTCAGGATACGGCGCCGCAGCGTCTCTCCCAGTACGGCCTTACGGTCAACAGGCAGTTCGGAGGAAGCTTGGGATTCGAGATCTTTCGTTGCCATGATGGAAACCTTACGGGTAAGTGAGCGTTGTCTACTACCTGTATTATCACTATAAAACAGCATTATTCTTTGTGTCTACAATTAATATACTAACTTTGAGGGCCGGCTATTTCACCAGCCTGACTTCCTTGGAGGGCCGATAACCAAAATACGAGCTGTAGCACTTGCTGAAGTGGCTCGGCGAAACGAAGCCACAGGCCACGAGCACCTCGACCTGGGACAACTCCGTGTGCTGGAGCAGCCGTCGTGCCTCGGTAATGCGCAATTCCATGTAATAACGCTGTGGCGTGGTACCCAGTTGCTCCCTGAACAAACGCTCGAGTTGTCGGCGCGATCGCCCGGCGTAAACCGCCAGTTGCTCCAACTCCAGGGGCTCTTCCAGGTTGGCGTCCATCAGCTTCACCACCTCACGCAACGGCGCACTCACGCAGATGTTTTCCGCCGGTTTTATCCGTCGGTAGCGAGATTCCTCAAACGCGAGGATGTCCTCGATGCCCTCGACCAGCGCTTTGTCATGCAGGCCCTTGATCCAGTCCAGCGCCATGTGGAAGGCCCCCGACGGGCTGGACGCGGTGAGCCGGTCCCGATCGATCACGTAGGGCTCGCTACTGACCTGCGTCGCCTTGCAGAACTCCGCCAGCGCCGGGCGATGTTCGGGGTGCACGGCGCAGCGATAACCCTCGAGCAAACCCGCGCGCCCCAGGAACCAGGCGCCATTCCACAAGCCGGCCAGGCTGACGCCCAGCTCGGCGGCTTTTGCGAGCAGGCCGGTCAGCTCCTCCGACGCCTTCAGTTCCGTGCGGTAGCCACCGCAGATCACCAGCAGGTCCAGCTCCTTGATCGCTGCGCAATCGATCTGGCTATCTGGCCGGATGACCAGGCCCAGGTCGCTGACCACCTCACCGTCGCTCATGCCGAACGTGCGGGTGGTGAACAGCTGGGGTCGCAGAAGATTGGCCGTGACCAGCGTATCCAGCACTTGCGTGAATGCCGGGAGCGAAAAGTGCTCGAGCAGCAGGAAGCCTGCTCGCACCGTTCGCGCCATGGCGTTGGGGTTGTCATTGAGATAGCGAAGATTTTTCCCCTTCATGCCTCCGCTAAATTGGCGTCGTTCGATCACGGGTCGATCTACCCTGTTACGTTCGAGAACACATCAAGCCAACTGAAAGCCATGGCGCAGGGGGTCGCGGTCGTCGACAAAAATGGTGTTGTGCCCGGTGATCTGCGCCCAGCCACCGATGCTCGGCCGGATACCCTCGTAGGCTCCGACCTTGACCGCCGCTTCGACCTTCCCTTCAAAGATCGTCCCGATCAGGCTTTCGTTGCGGTACGTCTCCCCCACCTTCAACCGACCCTTGCCGAACAACTGCGCCATTCGCGCAGAAGTACCGGTGCCACCGGGAGACCGGTCAATGGCCTTGTCGCCGTAGAACACTGCGCCGCGACCATCGGCCGCCAGCGTGTGTCCGTCGTCGCACCAGATGACATGGTGAACGCCGCTGATCCTGCTGTTCTCGGGATGCACCGGGTCACTGACTTCAGCCAGGGCCGCGCGCAATTTCTGGCTCAGGCCAACGATCTCGGCGCTGGTCAAGCCTTGCAGGCCAGCCCAGTTTTCCTGCGGCTCGACCACCGCGTAGAAATTGCCGCCGTAAGCGATGTCCACGACCAGCTCACCGACACCGGGCACCTCTACCACCACATCGGCGCTGTGCAGGTAACTGGCGACGTTGAACAGGCGAATCGAGTCAACGTATTCGCCGCTCATGGTGTAGGCCACGTCGACTCGCCCGGCAGGCGTCTCGATGGCCAGCGTGCCAGGTTCGCGCGGTGTGACCAGGCCTTCCTCGATCACCACGGTGGACATGCCGATGGTGCCGGCGCCACACATGGGCAGGCAGCCACTGACTTCGATGAACAATGCGCCAAAATCGCAGTCATCCCGCGTGGAGGGATAGATGATCGCCCCCGACATCACGTCATGGCCCCGGGGCTCGAACATCAACGCGGTGCGAATCCAGTCATGATCACGCACGAAGATGTCTCGGCGTTCCGCCATCGAAACGGAGGGCAACAGCGGCCCGCCGCCTGTCACTACCCGCACCGGGTTCCCGCACGCATGGGAGTCCACACAAAAAAAGCTACGTCTCATTCTGAAAATCCCTAAACCAGTTTGCGTGGGGAATGACGCTGCAACGCGCCGCGCGACAGCCGATCCAGCAGCAGTGCCACCGCGACAATCGCCAGGCCCGCACGAAGACCCAAGCCCATCTCCATCCGGGTGAGGCCGCGGGTCACTTCGGCGCCAAGTCCGCCAGCACCCACCAGGCCCGCCAGAACCACCATCGCCAAAGACAGCAGAATGCATTGGTTGAGCCCCACCAGCAGCGTCGGTGCGGCAGTCGGCAACTCGATCTTGAACAGGATCGCCCTGGGCGAAGCGCCGATAGCCTGCCCCAGCTCAAGGAACTCCTTGGGCAGTTGCTTGAAGGCCAGGGTCGTCAGCCTGAGCATCGGCGGAATGCCGTAGACGATGGTGGCGATGATTGCCGGCACGCGACCCAGGCTGAACAGCATCACCGCGGGAATCAGGTAAACCCAAGGCGGAACGGTCTGCATGATGTTGAGGATCGGCAGGAATGCGTCATCCACCTTCTTTACACGCGCGGCAAGCACACCGAGCGGAAACGCGATGGCGACGGAGATCAGCACGGCCACCGAGACCAGCGCGATGGTTTGCATCGACGCCACCCAAAGCCCGGAGAACAAGCAAAATGCCAACATCAAGGCAGAAAACACCGCCACTTTCTTGTTGGCGAAAAAGAACGCCAGCAACGCCACACCGCCGATCATGGCGTAGGGATGCGGCGCCAGCAGCGCCCCTTCGACGCCGCCGAGTACGGCTTCGATAACCTGGCTGATGACCTTGAACAACCCATGCAAATTAGCGTTCAGCCAATCGACCGCAGGCGCGAGGAATTCACCAGGAGAGAAATGGATTTCTGCAGTACTCATTGGGAGTCTCCCATCCGGGACCGCGCAGCGCTCTGCGCCAATCGATCGAGGATCATGGTCAGGATCACGATGGCAATGGCCGCGTTGATCGACTTGGCGATGTCCAGTGTGCGAACGGCGCCGTAGATCGATTCACCCAGGCCGCCTGAACCGACGATGCCGGCGATCACCACCATGCCGAAGGCCATCATCAGGCTTTGGTTCACTCCTGCCATGATGCTGGGCATGGCGAACGGCAAGCGGATCTTGAAGAACATCTGCCACCCGGTGACGCCGCTGGCCTCCCCTAGCTCGATGAATTCCTTGGGCGTCATTCGAATCCCCAGGGAGGTCAGGCGCATGGCGGGCGGCACGGCAACGATAAAGGTCGCCAACAGTGCGGTGGCAGTGCCATAACCCAGCAGCGCGATGGCTGGAAGCAGGTAGATGTAGGGCGGCATGGTTTGCACCAGATCCAGGAACGGATCCACCACTCGATCAAAGGACGGAGCGAGCCCTGCCAGCACACCCAGGGGTATGGCTACTACCAGCGCGAGCACGGTGGCGGTCAGCACCAAGGCAAGGGTACTGACGGTTTCCGGCCACAAGCCAATGACGTCACAGAACAACAACGCTAAACCGGTAAGAATCGCAAAGCGTACTCCCACAGCGCGCCAGCCAATCAGGGCCATGACGATCGCGATGACGTAATACGGTGGATAGGCAATGCACCATTGCACGCCTTCAAAAATTCCCTTCAACGCCGTATTGGCCGTGTCGAACACAAACTCGCCGTTGTCCATCAGCCATTCAAGGCTCGAGTCGATGACCGCGTCGAATTGATTGGAAAAGTCAGGGATGCTCATGTCGACGCCTCCAGAACCGTGCCGGCAGGCGCCTGCGCGAATTCGTTCGGAATGCCTTGAACGCCGCGCAGCAGGTCACGTGGTGTGATGATGCCGACTACCGTTCCGTTATCCACCACGGCAAGGGCATCGCGCTCGGACTTCATGGTCAATCCGATGAGCTCGTTGATGTCGGCATCGGGTGTGGTTTTCGGGAGTCGGGCGATGTCACAGCCCGGGTTCGCCACTTTGAACGGTTCGACCGGTGTCATGACCGAATGCGCCCGCACCAGATGCAACCTGGAAATGCCCGCCACAAACTCCGCGACGTAGTCGTCAGCCGGATTGAGCACGATCTCCTCGGCCGTACCGACTTGAATGATCGCGCCGTCTTTCATGATCGCGATGCGGTCGCCGATGCGAATCGCTTCGTCTAGGTCGTGGGTGATGAACACCGCCGACTTGCCCAGCTCCTTGGTCAGCTGGCGGAATTCATCCTGCAGCTGTCGACGAATCAGGGGGTCAAGCGCACTGAACGGCTCGTCCATCAGGATCACTTCAGGGTCCGCCGTGATCGCCCGTGCAAGGCCGACACGTTGTTGCATACCGCCTGACAGCTCAGTGGGATATCGCGACATCCAGTCACTCAGGCCAACCTTGGCCAAGGCCTGCTCGGCCACCTTGTAACGCTCGGCCTTGCCGACGCCCTGCACTTCCAGGCCAAACGCGGTGTTTTCCAGGACCGTGCGGTTAGGCAGCAGTGCCACGCTTTGAAAGACCATGCCGATATGACGCGCCCTCACCTCTCGCAGCTGCGCTGCATTCAAGGAAGAGAGCTCTTTGCCCTTGACCACGATCTTGCCGGCACTGGGCGTGATGAGCTTGTTCAAAAGCCTGATGAGGGTAGATTTGCCACTGCCGGACAAGCCCATGATGCAGAAGATTTCTCCTCGGCGAACCTGGAGACTGACGTCGGAGACGCCGACCACGCAACCGTAGTTTTGCAGGATCTGAGTCTTGGTCAGCCCCTGCTGAACGACGGCATTCATCGCTGCAGGCGCGGCTTTACCGAAGATTTTCCAGACTGACTGGCAATCTATCAGCACTTCGTTGGTGTCAATTTTGGCCGTTGTCATTTTTATAACCCGTGAACCAGTTTTCTGGTTTCTCTATTGAATCAAAGGGCGGCAGTGGCGAAGAAAAGAGACGCTGTTTATTTCTTGATGTTTTCCCAACGCTTCAACAGCTCAGCGTTTTTAACTGTCCAGTCTTGAATGGCCTGATCCATGGTCTTGCCATCCTTCACTTCGCTGTTGATCGCCGTGATATCGCCCAGGGGCACGTATACGCTTGCGATCACTTCGCGCGCTTTCGGGTACTCTGCCGAGAAGCCTTTATGACCAATCCAGTAGTAACCCTGTGCTGGAGGGAAAATGGCTTTTGGATCCTTGAGGAACTTCAGGTCAAACTTTTGCACCATCCAAGACGGTTCCCAAATCGTTACGACAACCGGCTCTTTACGATCGACTGCCGATTTCAAGGCGGCGGTCATCGCAGCGGTACTGCCTTCCAGCAGTTTGAGCTTGAGACCGTAGCCGCTGACGGCGTTGGTGGCATCACTCATCAGGCCAGACCCGGGCTCGATGCCGACGATCTTGCCGCCCAGCTTGTCGGCGTTGTCGTTCAGCTGGTCGATCGAGTCGATATCAACATACTTGGGAACGGCAAAACCCTGGTAAAGCCCGAAGGACACCGGGGACAGTTTTTCCAGACGGTTCTTGTTCTTGTTCCAGTAGTCGTGCGCCGCATAGTCGGTCTGGGAAGTGAGGATCTGAATGTCGCCTTTGCTCAGTGCAGCGTAAGCAATGCCCCACTCGGAAAACTCAATGACTTTCACCGTGTAACCAGAATCTTCAAGTACTTTCTTGGTGATACCGGTAATAGGCGTCAAGTCTTCCCAGGATAATGTGCCCATGGTGATGGTTTTTCTTCTGCATGAACGGGTAAACACATCATGCCCGCTACAGCGACTGCGCAGATTGCCTTCCAAATCTTCTTCATGGCCTTCCTCGATCTACGATTGGAACTTGTTATATTAACTTCCAGAAACAGAAGTCCGCGGTGTACAACAGTAAGCCCACCTTCTATTACAGGTAATTCCTGTCATTCCCTGACTGATTGAAACTTATTGCCTTTGGCTATTTCGACTTCACTTTTATTGAGCCTGGGCGTGAGTTTGGCCGGGATCAATATAATTAAAGACTAGATAGGCGGGTCTGCGCTCATTGCAGGAAAAGTTGGCTTTTGCGTGCTTTCGCGAGAAAGCTGAAAAGGCCTGATCACCGGGGCGGTGGCCGGGGGTCTTTTCAGTACCCGGTTCCGGGGTGGGGAAACGACGCTTCAGGTCGATTTGAGTGTTCTGGTTGTTCTTCACTACGCTCTCCCAAGGTCGCCTTTACAGCGCCTCCGGCTTGGTGTGGAGTCCAGATTCGCACGCGTTGAGCGCACCGTCAACGCTTAGTATTCTCTATGTATACAGACGGAATACTGTTGATATTCACATAGAACTATTAAATATTCGTTTTAAAACAATGACTTGTGGTTTTGCTGTCAATTCTTGTGGTCGCTAACAGGAATGTTTGTTGTCGTGAATTGAACGCTTTTTTTGTCCCGGTTCTGGGCGCTCGGCGGTTGAGGCAGTCTGGGGGCGTCATGGTAGCGGTCTTGTGCGACATGCCAGGGGGTGTAGATCCGTTGCTGCGGTAACGGCCACTTATGGTTTCGCCCTTACGGCGAGTCCCTTTTTCAAACGCCAAAAAGGAACCAAAAGGCTTTGCCCCACCACTTGGTGCCTCGCTTAGGCTCGGCATGCCCTCACTCCGGCATTGCTCCGTGGGTCGCCGCGATGGGCCATCCATGGCCCAGCGCGGCTAAACCGGCGTCCTGCCGGTTTCCCCACTGCGCAATGCCTGCGTTCGGCCATCGTGGTTAACGGGGCACCCAAATCCAAAGCAAAGCGAGGCGGCCTGACAGCCGACCTGATCTTTGCAGATATCCCCAACCCCCTGTAGGAGCCAGGCTTGCCGGCGAAGAACGATAACGCGGTACAACAGGTACACCGCAGCGCCTGGTTCGCCGGCAAGCCTGGCTCCTACAGGGAATTGCGTACGGCTCCCGATCAGGTCGGCTTTAAGGCCGCCTCGCTTTTGCGTTTGATCTTGATCTGGCTTTTGATTTTCTTGCCCCATCGAGAGGCCGAGTGGAGGTTCTGCGCAGTGGGTAAACCGGCATGGATGCCGGTTTAGCCGCGCTGGGCCATGGATGGCCCATCGCGGCGACCCACGGAGCAGGACCGGAGCGAGGGTACCCCGAGCCTTAGCGAGGGGCCGAACGCCAGGGGCAAGAGCCCTTGGTTACTTGGGGCTCTTCCAAGTGACTCGCCGTAAGGGCGAAACCCTAAGTGGCCGTTACCTCAGGAATGGATATGTACAAATATCGCCTGACGCAAAACCTTCGCCGGCCAGTCGGACCACCGCCCCCCCTTGCACTACAACGCTGTCCCACGACGGGAATCTGAAATCATCGGGCGGTGGCTGTCTTGAACTTGGTCCAGGTACGCATGCGCGCCCGCATGTCCGCCTGGGGGATATCCTTGCCAGGAATCAACCGCGCATACGTGGCCTCGTCGATGTAGATATCGGGGTTGTTGCGCATGCTCGCATCGACGTCCGGTCGCGCCTTGGCGTTGGAGGTGGGATAGCCGGTGAAGTTGCTGATGGCAGCCATGTTCTGCGGGCGCATGACGAAGTTGATGAACGCATAGGCATACTCCGGATGCCTGGCATCGACCGGAATGGCCATGGTGTCCATCCAGACCGTCGTGCCTTCGAGGGGAATGCGGTACTGGAACACGGATTTCTTCCCGGCCGAATCGGCCGTTCGTTGTGCCTGGGTCATGTCGCCGCTGTAGCCGAGCGACAGGCACAGGTTGCCATTGACCAGGTCGGTCACCGGCTGCGACTGGAATTTGCGAATGTACGGTCGCAACTTGAGCAGCAATTGGCTCGCCGCCTCCAGGTCTTGCGGTTTGGCGCTGCGCGGCTCCCGGCCCAGGTAGTTGAGCACCACAGCCAGCACTTCGTCCGGCGAGTCGATCACCGAGATGCCGCAATCGGCAAACCGCGCCGCCAGTTCGGGCTTGAACAGCATGTCCAGGCTGTTGACCGGCGCATCTGGCAGGCGCTGCCGGATTTGCTCGGCATTGTAGGTCAGGCCGATGGTGCCCCAAGTATAAGGGACGGTGGCCTGGCTGGCGTGCTCGTAATGTGCGCGCAGTTTCTGCAAGCCGGGTTCGATGTCGTCCACTTCCGTGAGTTTCGAGCGGTCCAGCGGCTGCAGGCTACCGGCGCGCATCAAGCGTTCGGCCACGGTGTCGCCGGGGAAGATCAGGTCATAGCCGCTGCCACCAGCGAGCATTTTGGCCTCCAGCGTCTCGCTGCCATCCATGACGTCGTAGATCACCTTGATCCCGGTTTCGGCGGTGAAGCGGCTCAGGGTGTCCTCGGCAAAATAGTCGGCCCAGTTGTAAAGCCGCAGGGTTTTCTCCTCGGCGTGCAGCGACGGCACGACGACGCAGCACAGGGAAAACCCCAGGGCAGTGAGCAGGTGTTTATGGGAAGCGTGCATATCAGTCTCCCTGGTTGTTCCAGCGTGCGTTGATCCGGCGACCGTCCTGGCTCAACAAGGCCCCGTACATCTCCGGACGGCGGTCGCGGTAGATTCCCCAGCTCAGCCGCTCTTCGCGCATGGCCGCAAGATCCAGGGTTTGCACGAGCACGCCCGTACTGTCGCGGTCGGCCTCGGCGAGCAACTTGCCTTTGTGGTTGCAGATAAAGGACGAGCCGTAGAAGCTCATCTGCAGGTTCGGATCGGTGGTCGCCGCTTCCCGGCCAACACGGTTTGCCGCCACCACCGGCAGCAGGTTCGCCGCGGCGTGACCGCGCATGGTCATCTGCCAGTGGTCGCGCGAATCCAGGGTTGCACAACCCGGTTCAGAGCCGATGGCGGTGGGGAACAACAGGACTTCAGCACCCATCAATGCCAGACAGCGTGCCGTCTCGGGGAACCACTGGTCCCAGCAGATGCCCACTCCGAGGCGCCCGAACGCCGTGTCCCAGACACGAAAGCCGGTGTCGCCGGGGCTGAAGTATTCCTTCTCCTGATAACCGATGGCGTTGGGAATGTGGGTTTTGCGATACACCCCCAGCAAACGCCCATCGGCATCGGCGACGCTCAAGGAGTTGAAGAAGGCATTGCCCGCCTTCTCGAACCAGCTCAGCGGCAATACCACACCCAGCTCCCTGGCCAGGGCGGCAAAGCGCTTGAGTACCGCACTGTCGCGATACTCTTCGGCCAACAGTAAATGCCGATGATCTTGCTCGATGCAGAAATACGGCGTGGCAAACAGCTCCTGCAGCAGGATGACCTGGGCGCCCTGGGCTGCCGCCTCGCGCACCCGTTGCTCGGCCTGATCGAGATTGTGTTGCAGGTCCCAGGTGCAAGGCATCTGGGTCGTGGCGATCGTCAACAGGGTCATGGCATCAACCCTCCACCGGCCAGGCAGGTTGCTGCTGGGTGATGCAATGCACCCCGCCGCCACCATGGGCCAGGTGGTTGATGCGCACCGGCACCACCTCGCGTCCGGGGAATGCCTGCACCAACACTTCGGCCGCCGCGTTGTCCGCCTCGATGCCATAGGCCGGCATGATGATGGCGCCGTTGGCGATGTAGAAGTTGGTGTAGGAAGCGCAGAACACTTGCGCCTCGGTGTCCACCGCCTCACTGGCCTCATACAGTTCGATCAGTTCGAACCTGCGGCCTCGCGCATCGGTGGCCAACTCCAGGGCACGGCGGTTTTCGCGGGCCACTTCTGCATACACCGACTGCCGGTCGTGGGTGGCGTCTACCAGCAGCACGCCAGGTCGGGCGAAGGCGCAAACGCCATCGACATGGCCGTCAGTCATGTCACCGGTGACATAGTCTGGATCGCCCGGCAACCAGATGGTCTTTTTCACCCCCAGCAGGCGGGCAAAGATCTCCTCCATCTCCGCCTTGTTCATGCCCGGGTTGCGATTGGGGTTGAGCAAGACCGACTCGGTGGTGATCAGCGTACCCTCCCCGTCGACATGAATGGCACCGCCTTCATTGCTCAGGGGTGTGCCGAAGCACGGCAGCCCCAGGCGATTGAGTGCGCGGCGCGCCAGGCCTTCGTCCAGCTCATGTGCCGACTTGCCGCCCCAGGCGTTGAAACGCCAGCTCACGCCGGCCAGGCCCTGTTGCGGATGGCAAACGAAGCTCGGGCCGGAGTCGCGGCACCAACTGTCGTTCACCGCCAGTTCGATCAATTCGATGTTGGGACCACACAAGCGTTCGGCACTGGCGACCGCCGACGGGTCGACGACCATTTTTACCGGTTCAAAACGGGCAATGGCGTTGGCAACGCGAGCGAAGTCTTCCTGAACCAATGGCAGCGTGACGCCCCATCCCGACTCCCAGAGTGCCTTGTTATGCGGCCAGACCATCCAGGTCGCGGCGTGCCTGGCCCACTCGGCGGGCATCATCCAACCGCTGTTTAAAGATTCGTTCTGCTGCATGACAAAAAGCCCTTTCAGTTAAGTTATTGTGTTCAATGAAAAACAGCTTGTCGGCGTTGTCATGCATGCTACGGCTGTAAAAACGGCGCAACAAACGATGGATTTTGCGCACAACTGATTAGAGGAACTTATCGATATGCTCAAACACTGGCCGCCGCTCAGTACCTTGCGCGGCTTCGAGGCGGCTGCCCGGCTGGGCAGTTTCCACAAGGCTGCCGAGGAATTGCACCTTACCCAGTCCGCCATCAGCCAGCAGATCCGCAGCCTTGAGGCGTACCTTGAACAACCGCTGTTTTTCCGCAGTGGGCGCAGCGTCAGCCTGACCGATGCCGGCCATGACCTGCTCAGCACCACCCAGGCGCTGCTGCAGCAACTGGCAGTGGGCATTCGGCGCCTCGGCCAGTACCAGAAACCCAACCAACTGGTGCTCAACACCACGCCAGCGTTCGCCCGTCACTGGCTGCTGCCACGCCTGGGAGACTTTCGCCAACAGCACCCAGAGGTCGATCTGTGGATTTTCAGCACCGACGAAGTCCCGGACATGACCACCCAGACCATCGACCTGGCGCTGCGCGACGACATCAGCTCCCAGGCTGAATGCAGCTTCAGGGTGCTGCACGCCGACCGCCTGTTTCCGGCCTGTCATCCAAGTGTGTTGGCCTTGCCTGCGGAACAGCGCACGACCCTTCACGGCGAGCGGGAAATGGACTGGAGTCATTGGGCGGTGGAAGCTGGCATCGATGTCGGCCAGCAGGATCAGGGGATGAACTTCTCCGACCCCGGCCTGTTGCTCGATGCCGCTTGCGCGGGGCTCGGCATTGCGCTGGTGAGTGAGTTGTTGAGCCGGCAGGCCTGCGCCAACGGGTTGTTGCAACCGCTGGTGGAACACAGCATCCGCGGGCCGAACTGGGCCCTGCTAACCCATCGCGACAGTGAGAACAGTGCACGCAGTTTCAGCGAATGGTTGATGCGCCAGCTGCAAGGCCAAAGCCCGGAATGCGGGTAGCGGGAACACATCGCCGCACTTCGTCTACCCTCAAAAGGCGCCCGGCCGCTATCCCTGTGTGTCAGGCGCTTGCACCTACCTGCGCTCATGAACCGGAGAACTTCCATGCTCAAACGCACCCTGGCATTGGCTGTCGGCCTGACCCTGTCGCTTTCCACCCTGCTGGCCCAGGCTGCCGACACTTTGAAGGTCAGCGCCATTCCGGATGAAGCCCCCACCGAACTGCTGCGCAAGTTCCAGCCCCTGGGCGCTTATCTGGAACAGCAACTGGGGATGAAGGTCGAGTTCGTGCCGGTCAGCGACTATCCGGCCGTGGTCGAAGCGCTGGCCACCGACCGGATCGACCTGGCTTGGCTGGGCGGCTTCACCTTCGTCCAGGCGCGCCTGAAAACCGGTAATGCCATACCGTTGGTACAGCGCGAACAGGATGCCCAGTTCACCAGCAAGTTCATCACCGCCGACCCGAACGTCAAATCCCTCGCCGACCTCAAGGGCAAGACCTTCGCCTTTGGCTCGGTGTCTTCGACCTCGGGCAGCTTGATGCCGCGTTACTTCATGCTGCAGGACGGCATCAAGCCGGAAACGTTCTTCAGTCGCGTGGGCTACTCCGGCGCCCATGACGCCACCGTTGCCTGGGTCCAGGCGGGCAAGGTCGACGCCGGTGTCCTAAACGCCAGCGTTTGGGAAAAACTGGTCAAGGCCGGCAAGGTCGACACCGACAAGGTCAAGGTTTTTGCCACCACGCCGGCCTACTACGACTACAACTGGACCGTGCGCGGCACCCTCGACCCGGCGCTGGCGGCGAAGATCAAGGCCGCTTTCCTCGCGCTCGACCCGGCGAACCCCGAGCAAAAAGCGATCCTGGACTTGCAGGCCGCCAGCCGCTTCATCGAGACCCGGCCCGAAAACTACAAGGGCATCGAGGAAGCCGCTCGCGCCGCCGACCTGCTCAAATGACCTTGCACCTGACCCGGGTCAGCCTCACCCACGCCAACGGCGTACAGGCCCTGCGCAGCCTGGACCTGCACATCGAAGCCGGTGAACAGGTCGCCATCATCGGCCCATCCGGCGCGGGCAAGTCGAGCCTGCTCAACGTCCTCGCCACCGGCCTGCGCCCTGGCATCGGCGAGTTGCAGGTGCTGGGTGAACAACCCTGGCACCTCTCGGCCCGCCAGCGCCAACGCCTGCGCGCGCGCATCGGCCTGGTGCATCAAGCGCCGCCGCTGCCACCCCGGCAGCGAGTGATCACTGCGGTGCTGGCGGGAAAAATCGGTCAATGGGGGTTGGGCAAGAGCCTGTTGAACCTGGTGCATCCACTGGATGTTCCGGGGGCTCGCGCGGCATTGGCCAGGCTGGACCTGCACGACAAGCTCTTCGCCCAGTGCCAGCAATTGTCCGGCGGCCAACTGCAACGCGTGGGCATTGCCCGGGTGCTGTATCAGGCGCCCGAGGTGTTGCTGGCCGACGAACCGGTATCGGCGATGGACCCGGTGCTGGCCGGCCATACGCTCAAGGTCCTCTGTGAGCATGCGCGGGAGCACGCCGTCACCCTGGTCGCCAGCCTGCACGCGGTGGAGCTGGCGCTGGCGCACTTCTCGCGGATCATCGGCTTGCGTGACGGGCAGATCCTCTTCGACCTGCCGGCCAGCGCCGTCGACCGCGAGCGGCTCGATACCCTCTACGCCAACGAACAATTGCAGCCCTCGCCAGCCCCGGTTCCCCCCTTGAGCGTGCAGATTCCCCGATGCTGAGCCGTGACACCCGAGATCCCGCCGCCCGGCCACGCCTGCTGCTCAGCCTGCTGGCGATTGCCCTGCTGTGGCCGGGCATGCGCTTGAGCGAACTGGACCTGCGCGTGTTGCTGGCCAGTGACAGCCAGAGCGAAATGGGCCGCTTTGTCGCGACCTTCTGGCCGCCCGCCCATGGCGCAGAATTCCTCCAGCTGTTGTGGCAAGCCACCTTGCAGACCCTGGCCATCGCCACGGCCGGCATGGCCCTGGCGCTGCTCCTGGCGATCCCCGCCAGCCTGCTGGCCAGCCGCGCCCTGTCGCTGTCGGCAGCGTCCCGCGCCGGTCGCCCCAGTCTTTGGGGGCAACTGCTGCGCTGGCCGGTACGCGGCGTGCTGATATTCCTGCGCAGCGTGCCGGAAATCGTCTGGGCCCTGCTGTTTGTGCGCGCCGTCGGCCTGGGTCCGACGGCCGGGGTGCTGGCCATCGCCATTACCTACAGCGGCATGCTGGGCAAGGTCTACGCGGAAATCTTCGAGTCGGTCGACCAGCGCCCCGCCCACGCGCTGCTGCAAGCCGGCAGTGGTCGACTCGCGGCGTTCTGCTACGGGATCCTGCCCAATGTCGCGGCGGAGCTGTTGTCGTACACGGTGTACCGCTGGGAATGCGCGATTCGCGCTTCGGTGGTGATGGGCTTCGTCGGAGCCGGTGGCCTGGGCCAACAAATCGACCTGTCGATGCGCATGTTCGCCGGCGGTGAAGTGGCCAGCCTGTTGCTGACCTTCCTCGTCCTGGTGTTGTTCGCCGATCAACTGAGCCGGCTGCTGCGCTGGAGGCTGGCGTGAAGCGCCTGGTCAACTTGCTGCTGGTGCTGGGCATCGGCGCCGCGGTGCTCGCTTCGTTCCGCTACCTGGGCATCGACCTCGGTGAACTGGGCGCCAGCGCCAACCTGAAACAGATGGCCGCCTACGTGCAGCGTTTTCTCAGCCCGGACCTGAGCACGGGGCATTTGCAGGCCATTGCCCGAGGCGCGCTGGAAACCCTCGCGATGTCGGCCCTGGGCACGTTGTTGGCGACGGTGTTCGGCTTGCTGCTGGCGTTGCCGGCGGCCGGTCGATTCGGCTGGCCGTTGCAGGGCCTGTCGCGCCTGATGCTCAATGCCTTGCGCGCAATTCCAGAGTTGGTGTGGGCGGTGCTGATGGTCTTGGCCGCCGGGCTCGGCCCCAATGCCGGCACCCTGGCGTTGGCGCTGCACACCACCGGTGTGCTCGGCCGGCTGTTTGCCGAAGCGCTGGAAAACACCCCGCCGGAACCTGCCAATGCGATCCGCCTGCAGGGCGGTAACGCCATCTTTGCATTCTGCTATGGCACCCTGCCCAATCTGTTCCCGCAGTTGCTGGCGTACATCCTCTACCGCTGGGAAAACAACATCCGCATGGCCAGCGTGCTCGGTTTCGTCGGCGCCGGCGGCCTGGGGCAGATGCTTTACCTGAGCCTCAGCCTGTTCCAGGAGGCCCAGGCCAGCACGGTCATTCTGGCGATGCTGGTATTGGTGTTTGCCGTCGACACCCTGAGCAGTTGGAGTCGCCAGCGTTGGGTGAAAGCCTGAGGTCCCGGTGATTTGTATCAGTCTGTATTGATCGCTGGCGAACCTACACAGCGATACACAACCGTCGGTTCAAGACACATTCGCCTGACATGCAGATGAAACAGTAGGCGGGTCGCCCTTCAGCGAGGGCTGAAGCACCCCAACCTCAGCAGGAGACTTCCATGATCAATCAAATCGAAACCGTCCTTTACACTGGCAAGACCGTCACCACCGGAGGCCGTCAAGGTGAGTCGCGCAGTGACGACGGGCGTCTGGACATCAAGCTGTCCCCGCCCGGTTCTTCCGGTAGCGGCACCAATCCGGAACAGCTGTTGGGTGCGGGCTGGTCGGCTTGCTTCATCGGCGCCATGGGCAAGGCAGCCACTGCGTTGAAGGTGAGCTTGCCAGCTGACGTGAGCGTTGCTACCGAAGTGGACCTGGGCAATACCGGCAACGCCTACTTCCTCCAGGCGCGCTTGAACGTCAGCCTGCCGGGCCTGGACCCCGTGCTGGCCAGGACGCTGGTGGACGCGGCGCATCAGACCTGCCCGTACTCCAAGGCAACCCGTGGCAACATCGATGTCACGATCAACCTGGTGTAAGCCGGTATTGAATACTCGGTAGTAAATGCCAGACAAACAAATGCCCCGGAAGTCGGGGCATTTGATCTTGGCTAGCTGCATATATTCAGCTGCACAAGTCGGCTTCAAGAGCCAAGTAGGTGGCCAGCGCTGGTCTCTGGCTTACGAGGTTTATCAGGACTCTCACAGCAACAGCAATAAGCGCTGTCCTGCTTCACACGGCATAAGGGCTGGATCTCAGCGCGGAGATCTTTCTAACCGTGTACCCTTCGGAGCGCGCCCCACGCGTCCTCGCTATCCGCTTGCGCATCAGTCTGCGTTTTCACCTACAACTTCAGAGTAGCAAAACACTCGGGGGGTGGGTCGGTATTTTTAGATCGATTTGGTCCTGCGAAAACTGGCGAAGTTCGGAAAAATAATATTGCCCGTTAGTCCCTGTTCGGTCACTCCTCGGAGTGTCAAAGGCTACTCAGCAGAAGGCGTTCTAGCAAGCGGATCAGGCTATTCAGTAACTACTACACAAGGTCAGCAAAGAGGCCGGGCTTGAGGAGAATATCAATCGCTGCAAAGCCATAGAATGCGTTGGCGAACTGACTGCAACCAGGTTGGCGACGACTTTTATGCGGGGAGATTTTGCGAACAGCGCCGCGTTTATCGCTTTTTTAGGAATGGACCCGGGAGTCGATGACGCCGGCAAGAAGAGTGGCCTGCGGCATCTGACCAAGAAAGGCGACCCGGAAGTTCGCCGCCTGGCGTACAACGCCGCAATGGCGGCGTGTCGCTCGCCTAAATGGAAACCGTTTTACGAGTCCTATCTGGCTAGAGGCTTCTCGAAAACCCAGGCCTTGGGGGAAAAAACAACAGTTCTGAAAAGAACGATGTCATGCAAACCCAACTCCTGATCAAGCGCCAACTGCTCACCGGCGAAGGCCCCGCCCAACCGGTGTTCAACCCCGCGCTGGGCCGTGCGCTGGTGGAAATCAACGAAGCCAGCGAGGCCCAGGTCGATGCCGCGGTCAGCAGCATCAAGTACGGCTGCACCTGGGTGAATACGCACTTCATGCTGGTCAGCGAAATGCCCCATGGTGGGCAGAAGCTGTCGGGGTATGGAAAGGACATGTCGATGTATGGGTTGGCGGATTACACCGTTGTTCGGCATGTGAGGTTCAAGCACTAAAAAGCATCGCGGGTGCGGCGATCCGACGTGCCCGCGAAGGGCGGTCTGTCTAAGACACCGCATCGCCTGGTTCGCCGGCAAGCCTGGCTCCTACAGGCGATGGCGGCACACCCAATCCCCCGCCATCCGCTACAGCGTCCTCTGGCTATTGCCAATGCCCTTGGCAATGTCGATCCCCCAGTCCATTGCCGCTTCCATGTCCAGCATATGTGGTTTTGGATCGTGGTTTTCGTCAATGGCCGAGCCATCCGGTCGGTAGACACCGATGAACATGCCCAACGAGCCGTCCTTCAGGATCTCGGCCGTGACCTTGATTTTGCATCCGTTCGAAAGCGTCTCCTTGTGCTCGATATGGCGCTCAGTCATTGCTGCTCTCCTCCCGTGGCTGGTTTCGACCTATCGGCAATGCTAGCTCAGGCGCGTGCAAAGCGTTGATCGAGGCGACGGCGACCGCGCCCTGACAGCGGCGCAATGCCACCTATACTAGAGGCCACCTCCCCCCCCAAGGGGCTGCACTCCCAACAATAAAAAGCAGAGGTGGAACATGGTCTGGCAGCAAATCTACGATCCGTTCAACAACCCGGTGCTTTCAACCCTCATGGCCGCCGTGCCGGTGGTGGTGATGCTGGCAGCCCTCGCGTTCTTCCATGTCAAGGCACACCTGGCGGCACTGCTCGCCCTGGCATCGGCCCTGGTGATCGCGATTTTCGCTTTCGGCATGCCCGCCGACATGGCGGGGTCGGCCGCGTTGTACGGCGCCGCCAACGGTTTGCTGCCCATCGGCTGGATTGTGTTGAACATCATTTTCCTGCATCGGCTGACAACCGAGAACGGCTCGTTCAAAGTGCTGCAGGACTCCCTGGCGCGAATCACCGACGATCGCCGCCTGCAATTGCTGCTGATCGCTTTCTGCTTCGGCGCCTTTTTCGAGGGCGCGGCGGGGTTCGGCACACCGGTGGCGGTGACTGGTGCGATCCTCATCGGCCTGGGCTTCTCACCGTTGGCGGCCTCGGGCCTGGCGCTGATCGCCAACACCGCCCCCGTGGCCTTCGGAGCCCTGGGTACACCGATCATCACCCTGGCCAAAGTCACCGGGCTCGATGAAATGGAGCTGTCGATGATGGTCGGTCGGCAATTGCCGTTCTTCTCGGTGATCGTGCCCTTCTGGCTGATCTGGGCTTTCGCCGGCTGGCGCAAGATGCTGGAAATCTGGCCGGCGATCCTGGTGACCGGGGTCAGTTTTGCCGTTCCGCAGTTCATCGTGTCCAACTATCACGGGCCGATGCTGGTGGACGTGATCGCCGCGCTGATCTCCATGGCCTGCCTGACAGGCTTCCTGAAGGTGTGGAAACCGGCCAGCGTGCATACCTCTGCGGCCCTGTCCGGGCGCGTCGACAACTCGGCCATCGCCGAGGAGCACGACGAAAAACCGGTCGCCAGCGCCACCTTTGCCAGCGATGCCAAGCCCGCGGTGATGCGCGCCTGGATGCCGTGGATCATCCTCACCGTCTTCGTTTTCGCCTGGGGTACCCAAGGCTTCAAGAACATGTTTGACACCCGCCCGGCGATCGATCCGGCCACCAGCACGGCCAAACTCGACCCCCAGGGTAAACCGCTGCGCGAGGCCAACCCGATTTTCGCCCCGATCCTGACCTTCACCACGATTCACCAGCAGATCGAAAAGGTTCCGCCCGTGGTGCCCGCGCCGAAGACCGAAGAAGCGATCTACAAGTTCACCTGGTTCACCAGCACCGGCACCGGCATCCTGCTGTCGGCGATCCTCGGTGGGCTGTTGATGGGCTACTCCATCCCGCAGTTGGTTCACCAGTACCTGCGCACGCTGTGGGTGGTGCGCTACTCACTGATCACCATTACCGCGATGCTCGCCCTGGGCTTCCTGACCCGCTACTCGGGGCTGGACGCGACCATGGGCCTGGCTTTTGCCGCGACAGGGATTTTCTATCCGATGTTCGGCACCCTGCTGGGCTGGCTCGGCGTGGCCCTGACCGGCTCGGACACCGCCTCCAACGTGCTGTTCGGTGGTTTGCAAAAAGTCACCGCCGAGCAACTGGGGCTCAGCCCGGTGTTGATGGCCGCCGCCAACAGTTCTGGCGGGGTCATGGGCAAGATGGTCGACGCCCAGTCGATCGTGGTCGCCTCCACCGCCACCCGCTGGTATGGCCATGAAGGGGAAATCCTGCGCTATGTGTTTTTCCACTCGATCGTCCTGGCGATTCTGGTCGGCGGCTTGGTGACGTTGCAGGCCTACGTGGCTCCGTTCAGCCATATGGTGGTGGGCGGCCATTGATTCGGCACCACCCGGGTTGCTCGCGCAACTCTGTTAAAAAAGCCCGGGCAATCGCCCGGGCTTTCATGAACGGAGTATCGTAAAACGACTATGAATATTCTCTACGATGAACGCGTTGATGGCGCTCTGCCAGACGTCGACAAGGCCGCCTTGTTGCAGGCCTTGCGTACGCAACTGCCCGATCTGGAGATCCTGCACCAGCGCGAAGAACTCAAACCGTACGAATGCGACGGCCTGAGCGCCTACCGCACCACGCCGATGCTGGTGGTGCTGCCGCGCGAGATTGCCCAGGTGCAGGGCGTATTGCGCCTGTGCCATGAACGCCGGGTCCCGGTGGTCGCCCGAGGCGCCGGGACCGGTCTGTCCGGCGGCGCACTGCCCCTGGAAAAAGGCGTGCTGCTGGTGATGGCCCGCTTCAACCAGATTCTGCAGATCGACCCCGCCGCCCGTACCGCCAGGGTGCAGCCGGGGGTGCGCAACCTGGCGATTTCCCAGGCCGCCGCACCGTACGGCCTGTACTACGCGCCCGACCCGTCCTCGCAAATCGCCTGTTCCATCGGTGGTAACGTCGCCGAAAACGCCGGCGGCGTGCATTGCCTGAAATACGGCCTGACCGTGCACAACCTGCTCAAGGTCGACATCCTCACCGTCGACGGCGAACACCTGACCCTGGGCTCCGACGCCCTGGACTCCCCAGGCCTGGACCTGCTGGCCTTGTTCACCGGCTCCGAAGGCATGCTTGGCGTGATTACCGAGGTCACGGTCAAGTTGCTGCCCAAACCGCAATCCGCCAAGGTGCTGCTGGCGGCGTTCGACTCCGTGGAAAAAGCCGGCCGCGCCGTCGGCGACATCATTGCCGCCGGTATCATTCCCGGGGGCCTTGAGATGATGGACAACCTGGCCATCCGCGCCGCCGAAGACTTTATCCACGCCGGTTACCCGGTGGAGGCCGAGGCCATCCTGCTGTGCGAACTCGACGGCGTCGAAGCCGACGTGCGTGACGATTGCGATCGCGTGCGCCAGGTGCTGGAGCAGGCCGGTGCCACCGAAGTGCGCCAGGCCCGGGATGAGGCCGAACGCGTGCGCTTCTGGGCCGGGCGCAAGAACGCCTTTCCGGCGGTCGGCCGCCTGTCACCGGATTACTACTGCATGGACGGCACCATCCCGCGCCGTGAGCTGCCGGGCGTGCTCAAGGCCATCGCCGAACTCTCGGCGGAGTACGGCCTGCGGGTGGCCAACGTGTTCCATGCCGGGGACGGCAACATGCATCCGCTGATCCTGTTCGATGCCAATACGCCAGGCGAACTGGATCGCGCCGAAGCCCTGGGCGGCAAGATCCTCGAGCTGTGCGTGAAGGTCGGCGGCAGCATTACCGGTGAACACGGCGTGGGCCGGGAAAAGATCAATCAGATGTGCGCGCAGTTCAACAGCGATGAGCTGACCCTGTTCCATGCGGTCAAGGCGGCATTCGACCCCGGCGGCCTGCTCAATCCCGGCAAGAACATACCGACCCTGCACCGCTGCGCCGAGTTTGGCGCCATGCATGTGCACGCAGGAAAACTGCCCTTCCCTGACCTGGAGCGTTTCTGATGCACCCACCCGCTGATCTCGATGACAGCGTTGCGCTGCTGGAGCAGGTCAACCAGGCGTTGGCCAACGCCACGCCGCTACGGATTCAGGGCGCCAACAGCAAGGCGTTCCTGGGCCGCGTGACGGCGGGGGAAATACTCGATACACGATCGCACCGGGGCATCGTGCGCTATGACCCGACCGAGCTTGTGATCACTGTGCGCTGCGGCACGCCACTGGCGGAACTGGCCAAGGTGCTGGACGCCGCGCAGCAGATGCTGCCCTGCGAACCGCCGGCCTTCGGCGATGACGCCACCGTCGGCGGCATGATCGCTTGCGGGTTGTCCGGGCCGCGTCGGCCGTGGTCGGGGTCGGTCAGGGATTTCGTGCTGGGCACGCGGGTGATCACAGGGCTCGGCAAGCATTTGCGTTTCGGTGGCGAGGTCATGAAGAACGTCGCCGGTTACGACCTGTCGCGCCTGATGGCCGGCAGTTACGGCACCCTGGGCCTGATCACCGAGGTCTCGCTCAAGGTCCTGCCCAAGCCCCGGCAGGCCCTGAGCATCAGCCTGCAAATGAGCGCCGAGCATGCCCTGCTGCGCCTGGCGGAATGGGGCCAGCAACCGCTGCCGATCAGCGCTGCGTGTCATGACGGTGAGCGCCTGCACCTGCGGCTCGAGGGCGGCGAAGGCTCGGTGGCGGCGGCCCATGAACGCCTGGGTGGCGAGGTGCTCGACGCTGCGTATTGGGCCGATCTCAACGAACAGCGCCTAGCGTTCTTCGACGAAGACCAGCCATTGTGGCGCCTGTCCGTGCCCAACAACACACCGCGACTGTCCCTGCCCGGTCGGCAACTGATCGACTGGGGCGGCGCCCAGCGCTGGCTCAAGTCCGATGCCCAGGCCAGGTTCATTCGCCAGGTCGTCGCAGAGGCCGGCGGGCACGTCACCTGCTACAGCCACGGGCTCACCGACACGCCCTTCCAGCCGTTGCCCGACGCGCTGCTGCGCTACCATCAGAGCCTCAAGCGGCAACTCGACCCCCAGGGCATCTTCAACCCCGGACGCCTGTACGCGGAGTTATGAATCATGCAGACCACCTTGAGCGAACGCGCCCGCCGATTGCCCCGTGCCGAAGAAGCCGACAGCATCCTGCGCACCTGCGTGCACTGCGGTTTCTGCAACGCCACCTGCCCGACCTATCAATTGCTTGGCGATGAACTCGATGGCCCGCGCGGACGCATCTACCTGATCAAACAGGTGCTGGAAGGCAATGAGGTCACGGAAAAAACCCAGCAGCACCTGGATCGCTGCCTGTCGTGTCGCAACTGCGAGACCACCTGCCCTTCGGGGGTCGATTACCACAACTTGCTGGACATCGGCCGGGCCGTGGTCGATGCGGCGGTGCCGCGTCCGATCGGCCAGCGCCTGTTGCGCGAGGGGCTGCGTACGCTGGTGCCGCATCCAGACCTGTTCAAGCACCTGGTCAACAGCGGCCAGACATTACGCGCGCTGCTGCCCGGCACCCTGCAAAGCAAACTGCCGCGCAACCTCCCGGCGCCCAAGCAGCGTCCCGCACCCCGCCATGCCCGGCAGGTGCTGATGCTCGAAGGTTGCGTGCAACAGGCCCTGTCGCCCAATACCAACGTGGCCGCCGCCCGGGTACTGGACCGGCTGGGCATCAGCGTCATGCCGGCCCGCGAGGCCGGGTGTTGCGGCGCCGTGGATTATCACCTGGACGCCCAGGCCGCCGGCCTCGATCGCGCCCGGCACAACATCGACGCCTGGTGGCCGGGCATTGAACAAGGTGCCGAAGCCATCGTGCAAACCGCCAGCGGTTGCGGTGCCTTTATCAAGGATTACGGGCATCTGCTCGAACGCGACCCGGTCTATGCCGAAAAAGCCAGGAGGGTCAGCGCGCTGGCCCGGGACCTGGTGGAAGTCTTGCGCGACGAACCGCTGGAACAGCTGGGCATCCACAACGCCCACCGCGTGGCGTTCCATTGTCCCTGCACCTTGCAGCACGCGCAAAAACTCGGTGGCGCGGTGGAA
Organism: Pseudomonas sp. WJP1; assembly: GCF_028471945.1. Classification (NCBI taxonomy): domain Bacteria; kingdom Pseudomonadati; phylum Pseudomonadota; class Gammaproteobacteria; order Pseudomonadales; family Pseudomonadaceae; genus Pseudomonas; species Pseudomonas sp. WJP1. The sequence continues at coordinate 2,863,055 of NZ_CP110128.1, read as the reverse complement.
AAACTGCTGATCCGCCTGGGGGTCAACCTCACCAGCGTTCCCGACAGCCATTTGTGCTGCGGTTCGGCGGGCACCTATTCGCTGACCCAACCGGAACTGGCCCGGCAACTGCGCGACAACAAGATGAACGCCCTGGAAAGCGGCTACCCTGAAGTCATCGTCACCGCCAACATCGGCTGTCAGTCGCACCTCGACGGTGCGGGCAGAACCCCCGTGCGGCACTGGATCGAACTGGTCGAAGACGCCCTGTCCCAATAGCGCCCAATGGAGAACGCCATGAACCACAAAGCCGTCCTGAGCCAGGCTGAAGTCAGCCAGATTCTCGCTGCCGCGCGCACCGAAGCCCAGGCCAACCACTGGCCGGTGACCATTGTGGTGGTCGATGACGGCGGCCATCCCCTGGCCCTCGAACGCCTCGATGGCGCGCCGCCCATCAGTGCCTACATCGCCACCGAAAAAGCCCGCACCTCGGCCCTCGGGCGGCGTGAATCCAAAGGCTATGAAGAGATGGTCAATGGCGGGCGTACGGCCTTTCTGTCGGCCCCGCTGCTGACCTCCCTCGAAGGCGGAGTGCCAATCACGGTCGACGGCCAGGTAATAGGCGCGGTCGGGGTTTCCGGGGTCAGGGCCGAACAGGATGCACAGGTAGCGAAAGCCGGGGCGCAGTGTCTCGGTTGAACACAGGGCATGTCGCAGCAAGAGCCATCAATCCGCCGAAGAGGAAGCGCACCGATGACCCGTCTCACTGCAAAAGACTTTTCCCCGCAATTGCTGGAGCTCTACGACTACTACGCCCATGGCCTGATCAACCGGCGCGAATTTCTCGACCGCGCCGCGCTGTTCACCTTGGGCGGCTTGACCGCCAGTGCACTGCTGGCATCCCTGAGCCCGGACTACGCCCTTGCCGAACAGGTCGAGTTCACCGACCCGGACATCATCGCCGAGTACGTGACTTACCCCTCGCCCAAGGGCAACGGGCAGGTGCGGGCCTATCTGGTGCGTCCGGCAAAAGCCGCCGGCAAGGTCGCGGCGGTGGTGGTCGTCCATGAAAACCGCGGGCTCAATCCTTACATCGAAGACGTTGCGCGGCGCCTGGCCAAGGCCGGTTTCATCGCCCTCGCCCCGGACGGCCTGAGCTCGGTCGGCGGTTACCCGGGCAACGACGACAAGGGCCGTGCGCTTCAGGAAAAGGTCGACCCGCAAAAGCTCATGAATGACTTCTTTGCCGCCGTCGAGTGGATGATGAAGCATCCCGACGCCAGTGGAAAAGTCGGCATCACCGGTTTCTGTTATGGCGGTGGAGTCACTAACGCGGCAGCCGTGGCTTACCCGGAACTGGGCGCGGCGGTGTCGTTCTACGGCCGGCAACCGGACGCCAAGGATGTGCCCCGGATCAAGGCGCCGGTGATGCTGCACTTCGGTGAACTGGATACGCGAATCAATGAGGGCTGGCCCGCCTATGAGCAGGCGCTGAAGGCCGGCGGCAAGACCTATGAAGCCTATATCTACCCCGGCGCCAACCATGGCTTTCACAACGACTCCACACCGCGTTACGACGAGGCGGCGGCGAAGCTGGCGTGGGAGCGGACGCTGGGGTGGTTTCGTAAATATTTGGTGTGATCGAACTGTTCACTTCAGGTTGGGGGGCTGCAGGTGCTTATTTGGATTGGGTGTATATCCATTCCTGCGGTAACGGCCACTTATGGTTTCGCCCTTACGGCGAGTCCCTTTTTCAAACGCCAAAAAGGAACCAAAAGGCATGCCCCACCACTCGGTGCCTCGCTAGAGCTCGGCATGCCCTCACTCCGGCATTGCTCCGTGGGTCGCCGCGATGGGCCATCCATGGCCCAGCGCGGCTAAACCGGCGTCCTGCCGGTTTACCCACTGCGCAATGCCTGCGTTCGGCCATCGTGGTTAACGGGGCACCCAGATCAAAAACAAAAGCGAGGCGGCCTTAAAGCCGACCTGATTTTTTCCAGAAACCCCAATCCCCTGTAGGAGCCAGGCTTGCCGGCGAACCAGACGCTGCGGTGTGTCTCTTGTACCGCGTTATCGTTCTTCGCCGGCAAGCCTGGCTCCTACAGGAGGAACGCGTACGGCTACCAATTAGGTCGGCTGTAAGGCCGCCTCGCTTTGGCCGTTGCTTTGGCTTTTGATTTTCTTGCCCCATCGAGAGGCCGAGTGGAGGTTCTGCGCAGTGGGTAAACCGGCATGGATGCCGGTTTAGCCGCGCTGGGCCATGGATGGCCCATCGCGGCGACCCACGGAGCAGGACCGGAGCGAGGGCATGCCGAGCCTTAGCGAGGGGCCGAACGCCAAGGGCAAGAGCCCTTGGTTACTTGGGGCTTTTCCAAGTGACTCGCCGTAAGGGCGAAACCATAAGTGGCCGTTACCGCAGGAATGGATATGTACACCCCACGTTTTACATACATTCCTATGATTAATCGAACAGCATTCCCTGCACACCGTCCCCACAGGAGCGGTGTACAGGCCAGCCACCAGGGCCTACTTGGGTTGCGGCACCACGCGCAAATACGGTTTCAGGGTCTTGAACCCATCCGGATACTTCTTCCTGGCATCCTCATCGGACACCGACGTCGGAATGATCACATCTTCACCCGGACGCCAGTTCACCGGCGTGGCGACCGTGTGCTTGGCGTTCAGTTGCAGCGAGTCGAGCAGGCGCAACACTTCGTCGAAATTACGCCCGGCGCTCATCGGGTAAATCAGCATCGCCTTGACCTTCTTGTCCGGGCCGATGATGAACACCGAACGGACCGTGGCGTTGTCCACGGCGGTGCGCTGGCCGCCGCTGGCATTGGGGTGAATCATGTCGTAGAGCTTGGCCACCACCAGGTTGTCGTCACCGATCATCGGATAGTTGACCGCATGGCCCTGGGTTTCCTCGATGTCGCCGATCCACGCATGGTGATCACTGACCGGGTCGATGCTCAAGCCGACGACCTTGGTGTTGCGTTTGTCGAACTCCGGCTTCAACCGGGCCATATAGCCCAGCTCGGTGGTGCAGACCGGGGTGAAGTCTTTCGGGTGCGAGAACAGGATGGCCCATTTGTCGCCAATCCATTCGTGGAAGCGGATCGGCCCTTCGGTACTGTCGGCGGTGAAATCCGGTGCCTCATCGCCAATGCGGATAGTCATGTTCGATCTCCTTTTGGGTAATGGTCGGGGATGTCTTGCATGCTCAGGTTTTTCAAACCTCAATCAGTGTAGTCAGGAACCTGACTGGCAAAACTTGCGTTAGCGTCAATCCACCAAGGCGATCAACTGATGACGCTGCGCATCGGTGAGCATCGGGCCGAAACCGGCGCTGGCGTTTTCCGTCATGTAGCGCGGGTTGCCGGTACCGGGGATGACGCAGGTCACCGCCGAATGCGACAACAGGAACTTGAGGGCCAGGGGCGGCCAGCTCTTGATCCCGACTTGGGCGGCCCAGCCGGGCAACGGTTTGCCCTTCAATCGCGCGATCAAGTTACCGCCGCCGAACGGCCGGTTGCAGATCACCGCCACGCCGCGGTCGCGACACAGTGGCAGGATGCGTTTCTCGACGCCGCGGTCATCCAGCGCGTAGTTGATCTGCAGGAAGTCCAGTGGCTCGGCCTTGAGCAGCGCCTCCACTTCGTCATAGGCCGACGCCGTGTAATGGGTGATGCCGATGTAGCGAATGCGCCCTTCTTCCTTCCATTGGCGCAGGGTCGGCAGGTGGGTTTGCCAGTCCAGCAGGTTGTGGATCTGCATCAGGTCGATGCGGTCGGTCTGCAGCAACCTGAACGATTGTTCCATCTGCGCAATGCCTTCCTCGCGCCCACGGGTCCACACCTTGGTCGCCAGGAAGGCCGGCGATCGTGGCTCGTGAATCGACAGCAGCTCGCCGGTGGTCTGCTCGGCGCGGCCGTACATCGGTGAACTGTCGATGACCTTGCCGCCCTTGTCGAACAGCGCGTCAAGCACGGCGGACAAGCTGCGGTATGCAGGATCCGAAGGCGCCACGTCGAAGCCGCGATAGGTGCCCAGGCCGACAGCGGGCAAAGGCTCTTTGCTGGAAGGAATGACGCGGGTCATCATGGTCTTGCCTCCTGTTCCCGCCGCTGGCGAGGTTTGCGCACCGCTCGGGCCGAGCGTGAAGACCGCCGAAGCCGCGGCAGCCAGCGTGAGTATTTGCCTGCGGGTCAAACCTTGCGCATGGTTCATGACGCTTCCCTCACCGGTGGCCCGGCTCCTGTGGGCCAGCTTCGGCCATTCGCGCCTGGCGCCTGGCCAGCCACAGGCACAACCCGCCCCACACTCCCGCCACCGGCACGACCGCCAGCGCGACCAGGCCGAAGCCTGCGCCCAGGGCCGTCAAACCGGCCGACAACCAACCACTGGCGGCGTCACCGCCACGATAGACCAGGGTTTCGATCACATTCTTGGCCTTGTACTTCTCTTCACGGCTGACCACCGTCCACAACACTTCCCGCGCCGGCCGCACAATGCCGAACTCCACCGCGCGGCGCAGCCCCTGGGCCAGTGCCACGCTGGCCGGCACCGGCGCCAGTGCCATGGCGCAAAACGCCACGACGGTCGCCAGGGGCAACGCCAGCAGCGCGCCGCCGATGCCCAGCAGGCGGATCAACGGTGCCGTCAGCAGCAACTGACAGATCAAGGTCAGCGCCGACACCAGCAAATCGACCACGGCGAAAAATTGCGTCCTGCTGCCTACATCAGCGTAGCTGCCAGCGACGATCCGTCCCTGCTCGAAATACAACAAAGTCGCGGCGCTGGTATGCAACAGCATGAAGGCCACCAACCCCAATAGATAAGGCGAGTGCAGGATCAACGTGATCCCGGCGAGCATGCTGCCGCCCAGGCGCCGTTCGTCCAATAAGCGGTTACCCTGCTGCGATTGCGTCTGCGCCAGCAGCCCCCGATAGCAACGTACCGCCAGTTCCAGCAGCAGCGCCGCACCGACGGTCAACGCCAGCGGGCCCAGACGAGTGGCCATGGTCGCCGCCAGTAAGGGCCCGATGAAGGTGCCCAGGGTACCGCCGGCCGCGATGCAGCCGAACAGCCGTCGCCCTTGCTCGCTGGAGAAACGGTCGACCAGCACGCTCCAGAAAATCGAGACGATGAACAGGTTGTAGAGGCTGATCCAGACAAAGAACACCCGCCCGACCGCCACCGGCGCGACGTGGTTGCCGATCAACAGGCCAAACACCAGCATCGACACGGCGATCGCGCGGTAGATCAACGGCACGAAGCGCGTGGCCGGCAGGCGCGATGCCAGCGCGCCAAACACCGGCACCATCAGCAGCATCACCAAGAAGGTGGCGGTGAACAGCCATTGCAACTTTTCGACGCCGCCTTCCAGACCCAAGGCATCTCGCAACGGTCGTACCAGGTAATAGCTGGCCAGCACACAGAAATGGAACGCAAAACCCAGGGCCAGGGCCGCTCTTTCCGCAGGCAACACGTTGAGCCACTTGAGCGCGATGGGCATCGGTGCCCTCCTATGCCGCCAGCTACACTTTGACGGCACCCCGGAGCCGTCAATGTCGCCCACTAACGTTAGCCGAATGTCCCGAACCCTGGTGTTACTCGTCGTCATCGCCGCTGCGCTGTACCTGGCGCTCTGCGCGGCCCTGTTCGTATTTCAGCGCGCGCTCATCTACTACCCGCAGCCCCGCGCCGTCGATGCGCCCGGGACGTTGCTGACGTTGCCGGTCGACGAGGCGCAGGTGCTGGTGTCGGTGCGCCCGCATGTCGGCCCCAAGGCGCTGATTTATTTCGGCGGCAATGCCGAGGACGTTTCGCGCAGCCTGCCGGCGTTCGACCGGGCCTTCCCCGACCATGCCCTGTACCTGCTGCATTACCGTGGCTATGGCGGCAGCAGCGGTTCCCCCTCAGAAGAAGCGCTTGCCCGCGATGCCATGACTTTGTTCGACAAGGTCTACGCCGAGCACCCGCAGATTGCCGTGGTCGGGCGCAGCCTGGGCTCGGGGGTTGCGGTGCGCCTGGCCAGTTATCGGCCGGCGGCGAAACTACTGCTGGTCACGCCCTACAACAGCCTGGAGGAGCTGGCTGAGCGCCAGTTCCGCTGGCTTCCGGTGCAGTGGCTGCTGAAGGATAAATTCGAATCCTGGCGCTACGCCGCGCACATCACGGTGCCGACGCGCCTGCTCGCCGCTGAGCACGACGAAGTGATTCCAGGGGCAAGCACCCGGCGGCTCTACAGCCATTTCCCTCCGGGCGTGGCGACGCTGCAGGTGATTGCGGGCACCGGGCACAACTCGATCGGCAACAGCCCTGAATACCTCAAGGCGCTGGAGGATGGTTTGTAACTGGCTGTAGGAGCCAGGCTTGCCGGCGAACCGAAGCACTGCGGTGTATCTGCAAGACCGCGTTATCGTTCTTCGCCGGCAAGTCGGAACGCCGCCCGCTGGCTCCTACAGGCGAACCAGACGCTGCGGTGGATTTGTCAGGCCGTGTCATATTTTTCGCCGGGTTCGCCGGGTTCGCCGGATTCGCCGTCAGGCCGGGACGCCCAGGATGATGTGCGAAGCCTTGATCACCGCCGTAGCGCTGACACCCGGTGCCAGCCCCAGTTCTGCGACGGCGTCGCGGGTCACGATCGAATACACCTTCGCACCGCCCGCCAGTTCGATCACCACTTCGGCGTTGACGGCGCCGTCGTTGACGCTCAGCACCTTGCCCTGCAGGCAGTTACGCGCCGAGAGGCGAATGTCATCGGACTCGGTCATCAACATCACCCAGGGCGCCTTGATCAGGGCGATCGCTTCCTTGCCGACGGCAATCCCCAGGTTCTTGATGCTCTCCATGGTCACGACGGCCACCAGTTGCTCACCGCCGGGCAGGGTCAGGCTCACCTCGGCATTGACCGCGCCGGCCTGAACGTCACTGACCTGGCCTTTGAATACGTTGCGTGCACTGACTTTCATGGGAAGCATCCTTTGTTGACTTTGGAGTTAGTTTTTTATCAGATTACCTGCATAAACGCTGTGTAGGAACCACCATAGCGCTCTCGTAGCGTTTACGTGGGCGAGCCGACCAGCTGGTTCTATCCCTCTTACAGCACCGCTGATCGGCGATTTCAACCACACCCAATAAAAACATATTTATATGCTTTAATTGATATTGTCGAACGTTCCCACTCTCAGAGGGTGCTGTCATGAATATCAAGATCCTTGCACTGATCCTCCTGGCTTTCCTGGCGCAACCAGCCTGGAGCCAGACCGCTCCCGCGGCTGCTCCAACCGCCGACAGCGCCGCGCTGACCACGCGCCTGGCGCTGCGCGACCTTTGGGTCGAGCACATCTTCTGGATCAGGAACTACGCGCTCGCCAACCAGGCCGCAGACCGCCAGCAGGCAAAAGTGGCGGCGGACCAGGTGGTCGACAACGCCACTAAAATAGCCAACAGCATCGCACCACTTTATGGCCAACCAGCCGCCGATCAACTGCTCAAGCTGCTTGCCGGTCACTGGGGCGCGGTGAAACACTACAGCGACGCCACGGTGGCCAAGGACAGCAAAGGCAAACAGGCCGCCGTTGCGGATTTGACCAGCAACGCCAAGGCGATTGCAGCGTTCCTGGCCGGGGCCAACCCGAATCTGCCGGAGGCGACGCTGGTCAATCTGCTGTCGGCCCATGGCGGTCACCACATCGCCCAGATCGATGAATTCGCGGCGCACGACTACGCCGGCGAAGCGCGTACCTGGTCGATGATGCGCACGCACATATTGGCGCTGGCAGACGCACTGACCGCGGCACTGGTCAAGCAATTCCCCGACAAGTTCTGACACGGCGCGAGGCCACACCATGCTGCAAGGACTGGGTCGAACCCAGCAGGACCTGCTCAATGCGCTGCTGCACCATGCCAGCGGCATGAGCATCGACGAACTGGCCGAGCATCTGGCCGTCACGCGCACGGCGATTCGCCAACACCTGGCGGCGCTGGAGCGTGATGGCCTGGTGTCGCGCGGCGAAACCCGGCCGACGGGGCGTCGTCCTGAGCAGCTGTATCAACTCACCGACCACGCCAGGGAGCAGTTCCCGCGCCAGTACCAACTGCTCGCCAGCGCGCTGATCGATGAAGTGGCCGACATCATCGGCCCCGAGGCGCTGGCAACGCTGATGCGCAACCTGGGTCGCAAACTGGCCCTGGACCGCGAACAGCAGGTCGTCGATGAAGCGAAGATCGTGCAGCACATGAATCAGGCGGGCTATGAAGCCGAGGTGTTTTTTCGCTCGTCCGGCGATCCGGAAATCGTCGCCCACAACTGCGTGTTTCACCGTCTCGCCGCCGCGCACCCGGTCGTTTGTGAACTGGACCTGGCGTTGATCGGCGCACTGGGCGGCGCTGAAGTCGATCACACAGAATGCATGGTGCGCGGCGGCACTGTCTGCCGTTTCAAACTACGGCCGGCGGAGCCACCGCCCCATCACTGACCTTGCAGCCCGGGCATCTGCATCTGCGCCCGCAGAAACCCCATCAACTCGGCCGCCGCCGGCGACAGGCTATGGCCCTTGCGACACAGAATGCCGATCTGGCGTTCCACCCGGGGCTCGGCCAGGGGCAGAAACACCAGCTGTTCATTGCCCTTGGGAAAAGCCAGGGACGGTAAGGTCGTGATGCCGATGCCCTCTTCGAGCATTGCGATCAGTGAAATCATGTTGGAGACGAACAGCAGGCTGCTGTCGAGCAAGCCTTCCGCATCGGTTCCCGCCAGCAGGCGCGAGGTACCGTTGCGCACCAGCGGGTAGGCTTGCAGGCTGGACCAGTGCAGCGCCCCGCCGTTGGCCACCAGCGGATGATCATGCCGACAGACCACCCCGACCCGGTCGCTCAGGATCGGCACGAACTCGATGTTCTCATCCGCCACCCACACGCTGCTGATGGCAAAATCCACCTGCCCCTGGACCAACAGCTGCTGCACGCTGTCGGCGGTGCCGTCCTGGATGCTGATCTGCATTTTCGGGTGCTCGCCCACGAACCGCGCGAGCAGGCTCGGCAACAAGCGGCTGGCCACTGACGGAACCGTGGCAATGCTCACCTGGCCGATTTCGTGCCGCGCCAGCAGGCTCACTTCCCGGGCGATGCGATCGTGATGGGCGAGCAAATCCTGGAACAGCGGCAGACAGTGCGCGCCAAACGGCGTCAGCTCGGTTTTACCGCCCTTTTCGAACAGTGGCTGGCCGAGCTTCTGTTCCAGCTCGCGCACGGCCAACGACAACGCCGGTTGCGTGCGATATGCCTGCCGGGCCGCGCCGTGGAAGCTTTTGAGCTGGGCGACGAGCACGAAATAACGCAGTTGGGTGATCTTCAGCTCGGGCAACACGGTTAGTTTTCCTTATCGTTTCATATTTATTATTAATTTTTATTTGCAGAGTAATACTCTCAAGATGGGACCAACGCAATCGGAGGTTCCCATGGCACTGCAACCCTACAAAAATTTCATTGGCGGCAACTGGTGCGAAGGCCAGGGTCTTATCGCCAACCACAGCCCTTCGGATGTCGAAGACCTGATTGGGCACTACCACCAGGCCAGCGCCGAACAGACCCTGGACGCCATCGCGGCGGCCCGTGACGCCCAGCCACAGTGGGCGGCCAGCGGCCTGGAACAGCGCCAGCAAATCCTGATGGCGATCGGCGACGAGCTGATGGCGCGCAAGCAAGAGCTCGGCGAACTGCTCTCGCGCGAAGAGGGCAAGCCGCTGGCCGAGGGCATCGGTGAAGTCCATCGCAGCGCGCAATTCTTCCACTACTACGCCGCCGAAGTGTTGCGCCAGATGGGCGAGACGGCTGCCTCGGTACGTCCCGGGATCGAGATCGAAGTCCAGCGCGAACCGGTGGGCGTGGTCGGCATCATCACCCCGTGGAACTTCCCGATGGCCACCGCCGCGTGGAAGATCGCCCCGGCCCTGGCCTTCGGCAACGCCGTGGTATTCAAGCCGGCCAACCTGGTGCCTGCCAGCGCCTGGGCCCTGACCGAGATCATCAGCCGCCAGCCCCTGCCCGCAGGCACCTTCAACCTGGTGATGGGCAGTGGCAGCGTGGTGGGCGAAAGCCTGATCCAGTCGGCCGATATCGATGCGCTGACGTTCACCGGTTCCCTGCAGACCGGCCGCCGCGTCGCGGTGGCCACCGCCGGCAACCTGGTGCGCTGCCAGCTGGAGATGGGCAGCAAGAACGCCTTGGTCGTGCTGGATGATGCAGACCTCGACATCGCCGTCGAATGCGCCTTGAACGGTGCCTTTTTCGGCACCGGGCAAAAGTGCACCGCCTCCTCGCGCCTGATCGTCTGCGACGGCATCCATGACCGGTTCGTCGAAGCACTGGTCGCACGCATGCGCCAGCTGAAAGTCGGCCATGCCCTTGAACAAGGGGTGCAGATCGGCCCCGTCGCCGAAGCCCGGCAACTGCAACAGAACCTTGATTATCTGCGCCTGGCCCAGGAAGACGGCGCGACCCTGGTCGAAGGCGGCGACTTGCTCGCCCTGGAACCGGCCGGGCACTACATGCGCCCCGCGCTGTTCACCCACACCACCAACCAGATGCGCATCAACCGCGAAGAAGTGTTCGGGCCGATTGCCTGCGTGATCCGGGTGAGCGACTACGAGCAGGCCCTGGCCGTACTGAACGACACCGAATATGGCCTGACCGCCGGAATCATCACCCAGTCGCTGCGTTATGCCAGCGACTTCAAGCGCCGCGCCCGTACCGGTTGCGTGATGGTCAACCTGCCCACTGCCGGCACCGATTACCACGTGCCGTTCGGCGGCCGCAAAAACTCGAGCTTCGGTCCGCGCGAGCAAGGGCAATACGCCCGCGAGTTCTACACCGTGGTCAAGACCACCTACGTGCGACCTTGAACGGGAGATCACCATGCACGATTTATTGATGATCGATGGCCTGCAATATTCCGCCTGGAGCGAAGACATCTTTCGCCAGATGCAGGCCGGCGGCCTGAGCGCGGTGCACGCCACCATTGCCTACCACGAGAACGCCCGGGAAACCCTGTCGCGCATCGGCGAATGGAACCGCCGCTTCGAAACCTGGCCGCAGCTGATCCGTCCGGTGCGTGAGGCCTCGGACATTCGCCTGGCCCACCAGGAAGGCCGCGTCGGGATCTTCTTCGGTTTCCAGAACTGCTCGCCCATCGAAGACGACATCAGCCTGGTCGAGGTCTTCCGCCAGCTCGGCGTGTTGATCATGCAGCTGACCTATAACAACCAGAGCCTGCTGGCCAGCGGCTGTTACGAGAACGAAGACAACGGCATCAGCCGCTTCGGCCGCCAGGTCATCGCCGAGATGAACCGCGTCGGCATGCTCATCGACATGTCCCACAGCGCCGAACGCAGCACCCTGGAAGCCATTGAGCTGTCGAGCCGGCCGGTGATCATCTCCCACGCCAACCCGTCGAGTTTCCACGCCGCCAAGCGCAACAAGTCTGATGCCGTGCTGCAGGCGATTGCCGAGTCCGGCGGCCTGCTCGGTTTCAGCACCTACCCGTTCCACCTCAAGGGCGCGTCGGGCTGCAGCCTGGAATCGTTCTGCGACATGGTCGCCAGCACGGCCGAACTGATGGGCGTGGAGCACATCGGCATCGGCACCGACCTGTGCCAGCAGCAACCCCTGCAAGTGCTCGAATGGATGCGCAACGGGCGCTGGAGCAAAGACAAGGACTACGGCGAGGGCTCAAAGGACAACGCCCACTGGCCGTCACCGCTGCAATGGTTCCGCGACAGCCGGGATTTCCCGATCATCGCCCAGGGCCTGCGCGACCGTGGCTTCGCCGAGGACGAGGTACGCAACATCATGGGACTCAACTGGTTGCGCCTGCTGGAAAGCGCGACCACCGCGCAAATCTGACCCTTGATCCACTGACCCTGGTTTCACACCGTGAGGACAGCACAGCATGAAAAATAACAACAATAGCCTCCCGTTCATCCCCCCGACCGGCGATGCACAGCCCCAGGCGCGTATTTTGGAGGCATCATGAAAACCACCACCACACTGCAAGCCGACAGCCAGCCGCTGCAAGCGTCCGCACCGAAAAAAGACATCGACTGGCCGCTGTTCCTGATCAGTGGCGGCTTCCTCGGCGCCTTCCTGATCGCGGCCCTGGTCGACATCCAGGGCGTGTCGCTGCTGGTCAACACGCTGTTCGCCTGGTCGACGAAATTCTTCGGCCTGTACTGGCAGGTCCTGATGCTGGCGACCTTCGCCATGAGCCTGTTCATCTGCTTCAGCAAGTGCGGGCGCGTCCGGCTCGGCGGCGTCGACCAGCGTCCCGATACCAGCACTTTCAACTGGATCGCCGTGATCATGTGCGCCCTGCTCGCCGGCGGTGGCGCCTTCTGGGCGGCGGCGGAACCGATGATGCACTTCGCCAGCCCGCCACCGCTGTTCGCCGGCATGCAAGCGCATACCGAAGCGGCTGGCCACGCCGCGCTCGCGCAATCCTTCGTGCACTGGGGCTTCCTCGCCTGGGCGGTATTGGGCAGCTTGCTGGCCATTGTGCTGATGCACCTGCACTACGACAAAGGCTTGCCCCTGGCACCGCGTACCCTGCTCTATCCACTGTTCGGCGAACGTGCAATCAAGGGGCCGATCGGTACCCTGGCCGATGCCACGTCGATCATCGCCGTGGTCGCCGGCACCATCGGCCCGATCGGTTTCCTCGGCCTGCAGATCAGCAGCGCGTTGCATTCGGTGTGGGGCATTCCCAATGACCTGATGGTGCAGTCCATCACCATCGTGCTGGTCACGGTGATGTACACCATCTCCTGCCTGGTCGGGCTCGAGGGCATCCGCTTCGTCAGCGGGATCAACGTCTGGCTGATGATCGGCCTGGCGGTGTTCATGGTGCTGCTCGGCCCCACCGCGTTCATCCTCGGTGGTTTCCCCACGGCGTTTGCCTTGCACATTGAACAGTTCATCCCGATGACCCTGTTCCGTGCCGATCCGAAATGGCTGGACTGGTGGACGGTGTTCTACTGGGGCTGGTTCATCGGTTACGCACCGATGGTGGCGCTGTACGTGGCGAAGATTTCCCGGGGCCGGACCATCCGTGAAGTGATCATGACCCTGTCGATCATCGCCCCGTTGGTGACCATGTTCTGGTTCACCATTGTTGGTGGCGCCGGCATCGGCATGGAATTGCAAACCCCGGGCATCGTCACCGCCCACGGCGCACAGCCTGAAGACCTGCTGTTGGGCGTGACCCAGAACCTGCCGCTGGGCGGGCTGATCTCGGCGCTGTTCCTGTTCCTGAGCTTCATTTCGGTGGCCACCAATGGCGATGCCATGGCCTTCACCGTGGCGATGGCAATGTCGAGCAATGACAAGCCCAAGGCATGGCTGCGCGCCTTCTGGGCAATCGGCATGGGCCTGGCCGCCGTGGTGCTGATCACCATTGGCTCGGGGGGGGTCACCGCGCTGCAATCCTTTATCGTAATTACCGCCGTACCGGTTTCGCTGCTGATCCTGCCGTCGCTCTGGGATGCATTGCGCATCGCCCGCCAGATGGCTCGGGAACAGGCAGTCTGATGATGAACAGTCCAGGAATCGCAATGATGTCGCACACCGACACAGACACCTCTTCGGCCTTGCGCCCTGCCGCCCGGGTCATGGACCTGGAGCGGCTGGGCAGTCACTTCCAGAGCCGCCTGAGTTTCGTGCGCAGCAGCATGCGCAAGATGATGAACGAGCAATGGCGTATCGAGCGCACTCGCTTCGACCTCGACGCCGAAGGCTTCGGCACGACGATCTACCGGATCGACACCGCCAGTGCCCACTATCACTGCGTGATTTTCTCGGCGTACCTGCCGCCGGAAAAACGCAGTGACCGGGTCATCGCCGATCAATGGGACGTCAGCTTCGTGCTGCTGGCCGGCGATGTCGACGAGGCGCAACTGGCCGATTTACAGCGCAACGTGCCGTTGCAGGAGGCCGGGCGTTTCGATGCGCGGGTGCTGGTGCTGTCCCGGGCCAACCGCAGCCTGCGCAACTTCGAGCGCTTCCTCGGGGCGCTGGCGGAAGGTTGCCAGCCAGACCCACGGCAACTGGCCGAGGTCGGCTACCTGTATCGCACTACCGCCGTGTACGGCAACGGCAAGTTCGGCATCGCCGACTTCAGTTGCCTGCAAGGCAGTGCCGACTTCACCCAACCGTTCAGCGCGCAGATGTTCACCGTGTACCTGCTGCGGCATTTCAGCATCGAGCAGATCGAACACATGGCCCGGGCGCGCAATCCGCAACGGGCGGTCGGGCTGGACGCCGAGCTGCAACGCTACCTGGGGGTCGGCAACTCCACGGGGCTGGGCATGGCGCCCTTCCTGGTCAATCACCCGCAACTGGTGGACCAGTGGGTGTATGCCCGTGAAACCGCACTGGCGCGGGTGGTGGCTGAACCGGCTGACGCGCCCCGCGCGCAGCGGTTCCAGGCATTGTTGCAGCGGGCTCGTCAGCACCTGCAACAAACCAGCACCGAGGACCAACGGCAAAGCGCAATCGACCAACAGACCCTGGCCGATCTGGATCAACTGAGCCAGTGGTTCGCCTGTCAGCCTGTCAGCGCCGATCTGTGGTCACGTCTGCAGGATCGGGCCGAACTGAACGCCGGCTTCGGCTGCCAGGAACTGCTGGTCAGCCTGCTGCTGGAACTGTACCCCGAACAGGTCGATCCGCTGGCCGGGCAGATGTCGGCCAACGAGGGCTTTCGCCTGAACGCAGAGATGCCGCTGGACGCGCTGTGCACCCTGATCGAGACCCGCTACCGCTGGGCGCTCGACTACGACCTTGGCGGTGCCGAGGCCAACCATTTCTTCTGGTATCGCTCGGCGGAAAAGGAAGAACCGCGCCTGGGGGAACGCGCCATGGAGCCTGGCGCGGAAAAGGAAATGCAACTGGGCATCGCCCACAATATCCAGCGTTGCCACCGCGCCTTGCTGGCCTACCGCGAACAACATCCGCAGCAACTGACCGCGCATTTCCTGCTCGCCCAGCCGTCGTTCAAAGGCACCGTGTGCCGGTTGCAGGGCATGGCCCGTTGCGCCTTCGGGGAAATTCGCGCCAACCTGATGGACCGCAACATGCTGCCAATCCACCTGCTGCGCTGCAAACTGGCGTTCTTCGGCGCCGGCAAGTTCGACCCCAAGTCCAGCCGCTGGGTGCGCATCACCTTGTTCCAGGGGGCTCCGCTGGTCAGTGAAATTGGCCAGCCTTTCGCCGATGACTGGAATTTCGCCGTGATGCCGACACTGCCCACCGCTGCCGGAGAACACTGATATGCGCGTCTCGCTCAATGAAATCCAGGTGATCTGCCGCAAGGCCTTCGAGGGCATCGGCTTCGCCCCCGGTGACTGCGACGACGCCGCCGAGATGATCGCGCGCCTGCAACTGCAAGGCCTCGATGGCATCGGCGCGTTGAAAAAGGCCCTGGCCTTCCTCCACGACGAAGTCGATCGCCCGATCGAAACCTGCTACGAAGACGCCGGGCAGTTGACCCTTGATGCCCATGGCCAAAGTGTCTTGCGCTGCGCCGCCCAGGCGGTCGAGCTGGGTGTGGGCAAGGCCTTGCGTGGCGGCAGTGCGTTGATCCGCATCCGCCATTGCCACAACCGCATCCTGCTGCTCGGTTACCTGGCGCGCTGTGCCCCGGAGGCGCTGAATTTTTGCGTCTACTGGCGCGATGCGCGGCAGGAAATGGTCGCCACGTTCAGCGCCGGGCAAACCCGGCCGACCCTGCGGGTGTATGACCTGCCGCAACCGGCGCAGAGCGACGAACAAAGCATCAATGTGCTGATCTCCCGGCACTTCACGCTGCTGCCGCGACTCAGTGCCGAGGATGCCGAGGATGCCGAGCCTGCCACCCACTCGCAGCCCGCGGAGGGGCTGGTCGTCGACGACGAGGTCTGGGCCCAACTGAAAAAACTCGGCGAGCGGGTGCTGGTGGAAAGCACCGAGGAGTCGCGTCGGCGTGGTGCCGGCGAAAGCAGCGATGCCCGATAAAACCTTGCAATGCATCAGGAATCAATCAATGAAACACGCGATCAAGACCGACCTTTTCGCCTCGCGCGCGCCACTGGAATGGGCGGTGGTCGGCAACGGCACGTTGTACACCGCGCAGATCCCCATCGACCGCGAAGGCCAGGTCGTCAGTGGCGGCATCGAGGCGCAAACCCGGCAGACCCTGGACAATCTGCGTCATACCCTGCAAGCCGCCGGCAGCACCTTGGACGCGGTCACCCAAGTGCTGATCTATGTCACCGACCGCCATTACCTGGCGACGGTGAATGCGATTTACGGTGAGTATTTCCAGGCCCCCTACCCCAACCGCGCGGCCATCGTCGTGGCGGGGTTGGCTCGGGAGGAGATGTTGGTGGAGCTGGTGGTGTACGCCTGTCTTGACCTGTAGGAGCCCGGCTTGCCGGCGAAGAACGATAATGCGGTGCAACAGATGCACCGCAGCGCCTGGTTCGCCGGCAAGCCTGGCTCCTACGGACGAATGCGCCCGATAGATCAAGGCAATGTTCTACGACGCCCTCGCCGGCCGGGGTCGCACCGCCCCCATACCCTCCGTCGGATGCACGATCCGACAAACAAAACGCCTCCCCCCACCTTGAACCTTGTCTCAAGACGCCAGTCTTAGACGGGCATTTTTCCTCCTCCCCATCGTTGTCATCTCATCAGAGCTGTCCGCACCATGCGCCCAACCGCCCTCGTCTTGCGCTTCACTTCGCTGTGCCTGTTGACCTCGCTGCCCTTGGTTTCCACCCCCGCCCACGCCGGCGCGGAGCGACAGTTGGTGGATGCCATCAACGATTACCGAGCCCACCCGCAAGACTGCGCACGGCGTCCCGCCCAACGCTTGTCGCCACTGGCCCTGAAGTCGAGCCTGGCCTTGCCGATCGGCTACGGCGGTGGTTTGCGCGATCGTTTGAAAACTTCCGGATACCAGGCCGTGGCGGTGCGTTCCATCCGCGTGGTGGGTGCGCGAGATGCCGAAGAGGCGTTCGAGATGCTGCAGGGTGACCATTGCGCCGCCTTGCTGGACAACCAGTACGCCGACATCGGCGTCAGTCGCAGTCGCGGGGAATGGCAAGTGGTGCTGGCGCGACCTGTGCTGGACAATCAGGTAAGCGATCCGCGTAGTGTCGGCAAAACCTTGCTCGCCCAGGTCAACGCCGCCCGGGCCAAACCGCGCCTGTGCGGTCGCCAACGCTTCGCCGCCGCGCGGCCCCTGGCCTGGAATGCCAGCCTCGGCGCTGCGGCGCAAGGGCACAGCAAAGCCATGGCCTACGGCAATTACTTCGCCCACCAGGACCCCGATGGCGACATGCCCGCCGACCGCGCGCGCGCCGCGGGTTTCCGTGGCCGGCAGATCGGTGAAAACATCGCCGCTGGCCAAGGTTCACCGAACAAGGCCATGGCCGGCTGGCTGGCCAGCCCCGGGCATTGCGCCAACCTGATGAACCCGATGTTCACCCAAGTGGGTGCGGCCTATGCGACGGACGCACGCAGTGATCAAGGGGTCTACTGGACAATGGTGTTCGGCGCGCAATAACCCATGCACCGGGCATCGTCGCGATGCCCGGTACTTCAGCGAGCCGTTACTTCACCAGCCGGGTTTCCCGGGACGGCCGGTAACCGAAATAGGCGCTGTAGCACTTGCTGAAGTGGCTCGGTGAAACGAAGCCGCAGGCTACTGAGACTTCAACAATGGTCAATGTGGTGTGCTGCAGCAATCGACGCGCTTCAGTGATGCGCAGGTCCATGTAGTAGCGCTGGGGTGTCGTGCCCAACTGTTCCTTGAACAGGCGCTCGATCTGCCGACGGGACCGCCCGGCATACAGGCAGAGCGCCTCCATCTCCAGCGGCTCTTCCAGATTCGCGTCCATCAGGTTGACCACCTCCCTCAGCGGGCCACTGACGGACACATTCAAGGAGGGTTTGATGCGCCGGAATCGGGACGCTTCGAACGCCAGGATATCTTCGATACCGTCAGTCAACGCCTTGTCGTGCAAGCTCCTGATCCACTCCAGGGCCATGTAGAAAGTACCCGTTGGGCTGGACGCTGTCAGGCGGTCGCGATCCACCACATAGGCTTCGCTGGTGACCTGGGTGAGTCGGGCGATTTCCGCCAGCGCCGGACGATGCTCCGGGTGTATGGCGCAGCGATAGCCATCCAGCAAACCGGCTTGCCCGAGAAACCAGGCGCCGTTCCAGATGCCGGCCAGCGTAACGCCCTGTTCGGCCGCGCCTTGCAAGAGGCCGGTCAGCGCGTCATCCGCCTTGAGCGCCGTGCGGTAGCCACCGCAGACAACCAGCAGATCCAGTGTTTGTATTTCCACCGGGTCAAGGCGCGCATCGGGTCGAATCACCAACCCCAGATCGCTGACGACTTCCCCTTCGGACAAACCGAAGGTTTTCGTTGAGAACAGCTCGGGCCGCAGCAGGTTGGCGGTGACGATGGTATCGAGCGCCTGGGTGAATGCCGGCAACGAAAAATGTTCCAGCAGCAGGAAGCCGGCCCGGGCCCGCACGGACTGGCCTTCATGGTCGTTGAGGTAGCGAAGGTTTTTGCCCTTCATGGCACCGCTGAACTGACGTCGCTCTACCAACGTTCGCCTCGTCTTTCGTGTTGAACAAGATGTGATATTTCCCGCATCGATAGCCGTCTCTCGCGGCGGCTATCGATGCGCGCTCTGTTTACGCCAGTTGTACCCTATGAGCAAGCGCAATGCTGTTCACTTAAGCATGGGGTCGTATGTAAAACTTGGGGGTGTACATATCCATTCCTGCGGTAACGGCTACTTATGGTTTCGCTCTTACAGCGACTCACTTTTCCAAACGCCGAAAAGTAAGCAAAAGGCTTTGCCCCACCACTCGGTGCCTCGCTAGGGCTCGGCATGCCCTCACTCCGGCATTGCTCCGTGGGTCGCCGCGATGGGCCATCCCTGGCCCAGCGCGGCTAAACCGGCGTCCTGCCGGTTTCCCCACTGCGCAATGCCTGCGTTCGGCCAGCGTGGTTAACGGGGCACCCAGATCAAAAACAAAAGCGAGGCGGCCTTAAAGCCGACCTGATTTTTTCCAGAAACCCAATCCCTTGTAGGAGCCAGGCTTGCCGGCGAACCAGGCGCTGCGGTGTATCTGTTGTACCGCGTTATCGTTCTTCGCCGGCAAGCCTGGCTCCTACAGGGGGGGGGGGGGAACGCGTACGGCTCCCGATCAGGTCGGCTCTAAGGCCGCCTCGCGCGCTTTTGATCTGCTTTGGCTTTTGATTTTCTTGCCCCCTCGAGAGGCCGAGTGGAGGTTCTGCGCAGTGGGTAAACCGGCATGGATGCCGGTTTAGCCGCGCTGGGCCATGGATGGCCCATCGCGGCGACCCACGGAGCAGGACCGGAGCGAGGGTATGCCGAGCCTTAGCGAGGCACCGAACGCCAGGGGCAAGAGCCCTTGGTTACTTAGGGCCGGGCGGCGTTCCGTTTTTCCAAGTGACTCGCCGTAAGGGCGAAACCCTAGGTGGCCGTTACCGCAGCAATGGATATACACCCAATCCAAATCAACCCCTCAAGGCCGCTGCACCACCCTCACCCGTCCACTACTGCCACCCCCACAGAAAAACCGCTCGCCACCGTCGGACTCAAGCCCCGATACTCCGATGCCGTCCGGCAACCTGAGGCTTTGCAGCACTTCACCAGTGCTCGGGTCGACCCGGCGCAATTCGCTTTCCTCGCCTTCCCAGGTGCCATGCCACAGGGTGCCCTCGACCCAGGTCACCCCCGTGACAAAACGGTTGGATTGCAGGGTGCGCAGGATATTCCCGGTCTCGGGGTCGATCTGGTGGATTTTCCGTTCGCGGTACTGACCGACCCACAACGAGCCTTCGGCCCAGGTCAGCCCCGAATCGTTGCCACCGCCGGGGGCCGGGATCGTGGCCAGGATTTCTCCGGTGCGAGGGTCGACTTTCTGGATGCGGTCCTCGGCAATCTGGAACAGGTGCGTGCCATCGAAGGCGGTGCCGGCATGTGCGGCGACATCGAGCGAGCGCACCAAGTGACCGGTATCGGGGTCCAGGGCGTGGAGCTTGTCGGTGGTGGCAAACCACACCTGCTGACCGTCCCAGGTGACGCCGTGCACGTCAGTGACATCGTCAAAAGGGCCATATTCACGCAGGATCCGGGCGGCTGACTGTTTCATCTCGGTGTTCCTCCAAAGGGGTTGGTGGAGCCATCCTAGCCACCGGGCAGCGGAACCGGGAGTAACAAGGTCGTCGCGAAACCGGGCACCGGCGGGGTCAGCCAGCGCCGCGCCCGCCCCTGTCCGAAGAACTGCACCTTGTCCTGGGCTGCCAGCGCTTCAAGCGCGCGTTGCACCCCGCGCTGGCTGTTACCCAGCGCCAGGGCCAGGGCCGAGCTCGACCAGGACTCGCCGTCGCCAAGCAGGGCGAACACCGCTGCATATTTCTCTTCGACCGGTGGTGTGAGCAGCACCACGTCCGGTGAAACCTGCGCAACCAAGGCGAATCCGCGCCGGGTGGCCGTCACCGTAGCCAGGGGTTTCAACGCCGCGCGCAAGCGGCCGATTTCAACCCGCAGCCGGGCTCGATGGGAGTCATCACTGAGCTTCAAACGAAAGGCCCGGGCGATGAGGGTCTCCCTGGGCACATCCCCCGGCCAGGCTTCGGCGAGTGCGCGCACAAGGGAAAACAGGATCGGACGCCTGGACAGGGAAACCGACATGCCCGCGCCACGCACGACAGAGCGGCAAGCGTCCACCACCAGTGACGTCGAGGCGAGCAGCGCTTCCACTTCGTCGAGCAACAGAGGCCGTTCTTCGCCACGGACGAGTTGGTGTGCGGCGGGACTGTTGAGAATGGCTGATGCACTGTCCACTTCTGCAGACAGCGCAGGAATCCCGGCGAGCTGTGCGGCGAGCTCAGCCCTGGCGAGCGCGGCCCGTGCAGCTTGGGAATGCAGGCGGCGCATCGCGATCCCTGCCACGACCAGTTCATGGGTCGCCCGCAAGGGTGGCGGCAACGTTGCCGGGTCCAGTTCAACGAGTTGCCCATGGGCCTCATCAAGCCGTCCAATCAGCAACAAGCGTCGAATGCCCAGATACCGAGCGTGGGCGGCATTGATCAGGTCGCCGTGGGCTTGCAGCGTGACCCGCGCCGCTTCCAGCGCCTGCACCGGCCAGCCGAGATCCCGCGACGCCAGTGCGATCTCGGCTTCGGCGACGACGCAGCGTGCCCGCGCCACGACTTCTTTCGGCCCGAAGGCCCGCGCAGCCCGGCGCACCAGCGCCTTGGCCCGGGTCAAATCACCCAGTTGCGCCATGGCGATACCGCGCAGTGCCAGCGCGGGCGCATCGTCGCGCAACGCGATCCGGTCCAGCGCACCCAGCGGATCGCCCGCCGCCAACGCCTGCGCTGCGGCGGTGATCAGCGAATCCATTGCAGTCCTGCCACGCGTGTCACTCCTGCGGTGATAAGCCCCGTATGAGTCTATCTCACCCCTCAGTACAGCGTATCCGGCACACACACGTTTCCATCAAACAGCAATCTTGCAGTGCGCATCAGTCCGCACCCCACCAGAACGCTGTCTTGCAGGCGCAGTTCGACGGTGAATTCCCCGGTGGGGTGCTCCACGGAAAGCTGCTTCACGTCCCCCTCGACGATACGGGCCAGGCCCGCCGCGACACTGCCCTCGATCAGACAGCCAACCGCCACGCTGACCGCACCGAACACACCAATGCTGGTATGGCAGCGATGGGGAATGAAGGTGCGGGTGCTGAGCGCGCCGCCGGCCTGTGCCGGCGCAATCAGGCACATCTTGGGCACGTTGCGCTGGCTGACCTCACCCAGGCTCATGCGTGGCCCGGCCTGCAAGCGGATCGATTCGAGCCGGGCCTTCAACGTAACATCGGCATCGAGCTGCCCAGGGCTTTCATCGCCGCGCAGGCCGAGGTCTGCAGCGCGGATCAGCACCACCGGCATGCCATTGTCGACACAGGTGACCTCGATGCCATCTAACACATCGACAGCCTGGCCGGTGGGTAACAACGCTCCGCAACTGGACCCCGCGACATCCTCGAATTCGACGATCAGCGGCGCGCCGCCACCGGGCACCCCGTCGATCCGCGCTTCACCGCCATAGTTGACGACGCCTTGGGGCGTGGGCACATGGGACACCGCGATCTGCCCGGTGTTCTCCATGAAAATCCGCACCGGGGTCACATCGCCCTGCACGGCCACCAGCCCGCGCTCGATGGCGAACGGCCCGACCCCGGCGAGGATGTTGCCGCAGTTCTGCCCATAGTCCACGCGCGGCTCATCGACCAGCACCTGGGCGAACAGGTAATCGACGTCGGCATCAAAGCGCGCGGAGGGCTGGATGATCGCCACCTTGCTGGTCAGCGAGTCGCCACCGCCGATGCCATCGATCTGCCGCGCATCCGGCGAGCCCATGACCGCCAAAAGCACGCGGTCTCGCAGCGCCGGCTGGGCGGGCAAGTCGCCCGCCAGGAAATACGCCCCCTTGGACGTCCCACCGCGCATCAACAGGCAAGGAATCCGTCTCTGGCCCATGCTCAGTCTCCGAGCTCGTCGAGGCTGTCGACGTAGCGCAAGCCCTTTTCCGCCAGGCGTGCGCGCATGTTGTAGATGTCCAGCCCCAGTTCGCCCTTGGCCAGGCGCATGGCCTTGTGTTCTTCCAGGTCGGCGCGGGCACGGCTGGCCTCGACCACTTGCGCGACTTCGGCGCGGCGCACGACAACCACGCCATCGTCATCGGCCACCACCACATCCCCCGGGTTGACCAGTTGACCGCCACACACCAGCGGCAGGTTGACCGAGCCGAGCGTCTCCTTGATCGTGCCCTGGGCATTGATGGCGCGGGACCAGACCGGGAAAGCCATCTCGCGCAAGGTGTGGGTGTCGCGCACGCCGGCATCGATCACCAGGGCGCGCACGCCGTGGGCCTTGAGCGAGGTCGCGAGCAGGTCGCCGAAGTAACCGTCGGTGCAGGGCGAGCTGGGGGCAACCACCAGGATATCCCCCGGACGGCACTGCTCCACCGCCACATGGAACATCCAGTTATCGCCCGGTGCGACCAGCACCGTCACCGCCGAACCACTGATCACGGTGCCCCGCTGAATGGGTCTGATCGAAGACGCCAGCAGGCCTTTGCGCCCCTGCGCTTCATGAATGGTCGCGACGCCGTAGCGTTGCAGCTCGTCGACCAGCGCCCGCTCGGCCCGGTCAATATTGCGCACGACAATGCCGGTTTTGCCGATCAATTCGCTCATGCCAGGTTCTCCGTCACGCGCGGGAAAATGCTTTGGTAGCCTTCGCCATAGACGATGTCGCGGCTGGAGGTGATCCCGACATTGCGCTTGGCTTGCACGCCGCGCTGCAGGGCGACGCGGGTGTAGTACTCCCACAGGTGTTCCTGGCCGGCCATGCACTGGATGGCCGCGTACTTCTTGTCCCAGACTGACGTGATGTCCAGCAGCACATCGGGGCGCCATTCGCATTGTTCGGGCTGGTGCGGTTCGAAGCTGTAGACCGGTGGCGCGCCGACGATTTTCTCGCCCGGTTTGTAACCTTCGGCCTGGGCGATGATGCGCGCCTCCTGGGTCAGGTTCATGGCCAGCGGGTGATCGTAGTTGTAGGGGTCTTTCTGCGAGTGGCTGAGGACGAACTCCGGTTGCACCCGGCGAAACACATCGGCGAGGCGGAACAGGGTTTCCTTGTCCGCGCGCATGGGGTAGTCGCCGATGTCGAAGAACTCGACGCTGGCCCCCAGAATGTCGGCGGCTGCCTGGGCTTCTTCGCGGCGCGCGCTTTTTACTTTTGCTTCGCTCATCTCGCCCTTGCGCCACAACTTAGCGGACTCACCGCGCTCGCCGAAGGACAGGCAGACGATGTGCACGTTGTAACCCTGTTGCGCATGCAGTGCGATAGCGCCGCCGGCGCGCCAGACGAAATCTGCAGAGTGAGCGCTGACCACCAGCGCGTTTTTCGGTGACTCGATCATTGCGGATACTCCTCCTGCGTTTCGAAAGAGCATCGCACCGGGCCCTGCCTACGGAGTAATGCGTTGCACTGTTGCAGGTATGCGTTTTTTTTATTGCCACTGGATCGGAGCGGCGGCATAGTCCGATGTGAACATCGATTTGCAAGGCTCCTTCTTATGGAATCCACTGAACTACCTAGCCTGATGCACGTGCGCGCGTTCGTCCGCGTTGCCGATCACGGCAGCGTTTCCAAGGCCTCGGTGGCCCTGTACCGGGCGCAGTCAGTGGTGACCCGGTCGATTTCCGAGCTGGAGACCCGACTTGGCGTGACGCTGTTCGAACGCCACGCCAACGGCATGCGTTTGACTGATTACGGTGAACGCCTGCTGCCCCGTGCGCGCCGCGTACTGGCTGAGCTGGAAAGCGTGCCGCGACTGTTGACCGGTGGGGAAAAACGCGCGATCGAGCCGCTTTACCTGTTCCAGGCCCGACGCCTGCAAGTGTTCATCAAACTCTGTGAAACGCACCATATGCAGACTGTCGCCAGCCTTTTGGGCCTGAGTCAGCCGGCGATCAGCTCGACCATCAAGGTCATGGAAAACGGCTGCGGCCAGACGCTCTTCGAACGTACGCCACGCGGCCTGCAGCCGACCCGCGCCAGCCATGAAATCCTGTTCCCGATTCGTCGGGCACTGAACGAGCTGCGCCACATCGAGATGGACATCACCGCCCTGCGCGGCGCCCTGCAGGGGGTGGTGCATGTCGGCGCCCTGCCCCTTGGACGCACGCGAATATTGCCAGAAGCGATTTTGCGCATGATGGCCGAGCACCCGGCTATCCAGGTGATCACCAATGAAAGCCCATTCGACCTGCTGGCGACGGAGCTGCGCGCCGGCGATGTCGATTTCATTTTCGGCGCCTTGCGCTCGCAGGACTACGCCAGCGACTTGACCGGCGAGTCGTTGCTCTCGGAAGACATGGTGGTACTGGCTCGGCGTGATCACCCGCTTTCTTCAAAAACCACCCTGCACGACGAACTCAGCGCCGCCCGCTGGGTGCTGCCCCGCGCCGGTTCGCCGGCCCGGCAGATGCTCGATGAGTGTTTCACCCGCTTCGGCATTGCGCCACCCCGGCCGGTGGTGGAAAGCGCCGACATGGCGATCATCCGCGGGTTGTTGCTGCGCTCGGACATGCTCGCGGCGGTATCCGCGCATCAACTGGAACAGGAGATCGCCTCCGGCGAGCTGTGCATCCTGCCCCTGGAGCTGAAACAGACCACCCGCGCCATCGGCCTGACATACCGCACCGGCTGCCTGCATTCGCCGGTGGCCCAGGCCTTGATGGACACGATTCGCCGGGTGATCCGCGAACAGGCGGTTCGGGTCCTGTAGGAGCGAGCCTGCTCGCGAAAAACCTGAGGGCGCCGCGGGGTGTCAGGTATCCCGCGTCATCGTTGACCACCATCGCGAGCAGGCTCGCTCCTACAAGATCACGGATCCTGGGCATGGCGACAATCAACTGTGGGAGCGAGCCTGCTCGCGATGAACCTGAGGGCGCCGCGGGGTACCAGGCTTCCCGCGTCATCGTTGAAGACCATCGCGAGCAGGCTCGCTCCTACATGAACACGGATCCTGGGCATGGTGACAATCAACTGTGGGAGCGAGCCTGCTCGCGAAGAACCTGAGGGTGCCGCGGGGTACCAGGTTTCCCGCGTCATCGTTGACGACCATCGCGAGCAGGCTCGCTCCCACAGGGGTTCGGCGTTAGAGCAGGCTGAACGGGTAGCTGACGATCAAGCGGTTCTCGTCGAACTCGTTGCTGCTGTAGTCCCGGCGAATGCTCGAGTTACGCCATTTGACGTTGAGGTTTTTCAACGCGCCGCTTTGCACGGTGTAGGCCAGTTCCGATTCGCGGCCCCACTCCTTGCCGTCGGTGATTGCACCGGTGTGCACGTTGTTGCCGCTGATATAGCGGTTCATCACTGTCAGGCCGGGAATGCCGAGGGCGACGAAGTTGTAGTCGTGACGCACCTGCCAGGATTTTTCCCTGGCGTTGTCATAGCTTGAGTTGTAGCTGTCGTTGGCCAGGGTGCCGCCACTGGTGCCATTGACCCGCATCCAGGCATCGTCGCCAGTGAGTTTCTGCAGGCCAACGTAGAACGTGTTGCCGCCATACCGGGCTGAGAGCAAGGCCGAGAAGGTGCGGTTATCCAGGTCGCCAGCGCGGGCGCTACCATCCTCGCGGCCCCAGAAGTAACCAAGGTTCGCCCCCAGGGTCCAGGCGCCGAGCGGCTGGCTGTGGACGATTTGCAGGTATTGCTGCTGGTAGATGTCCTTGAGCTCGGCATTCCACAGGCCGATCAAGGTGCGCTTGTCGTTGAAGCTGTATTCACCGCCAACGAAATTGAAGCGATCGGAGGTAAACCCGGTTTTACCCTGCATGAACATGTCGTCCATGCTCGAATCGTTGCGCGGGCTGTTCTGCCGGAACTGGCCGCCATACAGCGTCAAGCCGTCGATATCCTGCGAAGTGACCTGGCCACCGCGAAAGGTTTGCGGCAGCGAGCGGCCGTCGTCGGAACGCAGAATCGGCAGCACCGGCATCCACTCACCGACCTTCAGTTCGGTTTTCCTGACTTTCATTTTCCCGGCGACCGCCAGGCGGCCAAAGTCATCGGCTGGACGTCCATCGCTATCGAGCGGCAGCAGCTGCGTGCCGCCGGTGCCCTGGCCGCCATCGAGCTTGACCGAATACAAACCCAGCACATCAACGCCGAACCCGACCACGCCCTGGGTGAAGCCGGACCTGGCGTCGAGAATGAAACTCTGCGTCCACTCCTCCGCCTTGCTTTGCGGGTAAGCCGGGTTGGTGAAGTTGCGATTGATGTAGAAGTTACGCAGGTTCAGGTTGGCGCTAGCGTCATCGATAAAACCGGCAGCCGAGGCCGGAAGCACGGAGAAGGCAGCCAGGGTGCAGACGATCCGCGAATTGACGGTATTTTTCATTGTTATTGTTGTCCGGTTTTTGGGTAAGGGAATGCCCTGCGCCCGTCAGTGCCGGGCACAGTGAGGTCAAACGAAAATGAGGGATGGCGACTCGGGGAGAGTCGCCGTTTGCCGAAGACGCGTCAGCCCCGGGTGATCAGCGCGGCGCTTTACCCGCCACCGAGTACAGCACCTGCTGGTTACGGGTTTTCATGAACTCGTCCAGGCCCTGGCCGCGCATCGCGGCGTACACCTGCAAGTTGGGAATCCCAAGCACCGCCGCAAGTTTTTCCAGCACGAAGAAGATCGCCCCGTACTGGATCAACCCGCGCCAGTCGCGGCGGCGCAGCAGGTCGCGTTCCTCCTCGCTCAAGCCGCCTTCCTCGAACAATGCCTCGGGCGCGTCGAGAAAACGCTGGCGCCATTGCGGCTCGATCATGCGATGCAGGAACTTGTTCAGCCGATAGCCCTTGGCGCTGCGTTCCAGGGTGAACGGATAGGTGCCCTCGAGTTTTTCGATGCCGGCCAACTGGTGCTGCATGTGCTGCAAATGGCGCGCGGTGACGTCGGCGGGCACCGGCCGGTCCTGGTTTTCCAGCAACAGCGTGGCGATGCCGGTCATGGATGGCAGGTAGTAATCCTGATGCAGGTTCTTCACCGTAGCCGACAACGCGCCGCGCATGATCAGCCAGGTGATGACTTCAGAGCCTTCCATGCCGCCCAGGGTGGCGTATTCGGCGTGGGTCATCTCGGTCAGGCGCAGCGGGTCGTTGACCAACAGATCGATGAACTGCTCGTCCCACTGCGGGTTGTTGAAACCGCAACGCTCGCCATGCACCTGATGGGACACGCCACCGGTAGCGACGATGGCCACCTTCAAGTCTTCGGGATAGCTTTCGATGGCTCGGCGCAGCGCCTGCCCCAGCTTGTAGCAGCGCAACGCGCTGGGAATCGGGAACTGCAACACGCCCACCTGCAACGGCACGATTTCCACCGGCCAGGCAGGCGTGCACGGCAACAGCGCCGACATCGGCGAGAAGAAGCCATGGTCCAGCGGTTTGTCGCGAAAGAAGCTCATGTCGAACTCGTCGGCCATCAGGCTCTGGCCAATGTGCCGCGACAGTGCCGCGTGCCCGCCGACCGCGGGCAATGAGCGCGGGTTACCGCCCTCGTCCGCGACTTCGTAACGCTCATCCACGCCCAGCGAGAACGCGCCGTAATGGTCGAAGAAAAACGACGTCACGTGGTCGTTGAAGATGTAGAACAACACATCCGGCTGTTGCTCCTTCAACCACACCTTGATCGGTTCGAAGCCTTCGAAGATCGGCGCCCAGGCCGCCTCATTCTGTTTGTCGTGATCGACTGCGAAGCCGATGGTTGGGGTGTGGGAGACAGCGAGACCACCGATGATGCGTGCCATGTGTAATTCCTGTGTTCGAAGAAAATTATTGCGCCAGTACCGCGCGGTTGACCCGACGCCGTGCATGACCATTGGCCAGGATCGCCAGCGCGGCGATGAAGGCCGGCACGCTCAACAGGGTGAACAGCACCGGCAGGCCCAACCCGAGGCTGAGCACCGCACCACCGATGAGAGAGCCAAAGATAGCGCCGAAGCGGCCGATACCCAGCATCCAGCTCACCCCCGTAGCGCGACAATCGGTTGGGTAGTAGCCGGGCGCGAAAGCATTGAGACCGGTCTGCGCGCCGCTCATGCAGAAGCCCGCCGCGACCACGCCGAACGCCAACAGGCTCGACTCGAGGCTGAAGGCCCCCAGCAGCAGGATGAACGCCCCGCCCAATGAATAGGAGGTCGCAATGACGGCGTTGGGATTACGTCGGTCCATGGCCCAGCCGACCACGATCGCACCGACCGTGCCGCCGATCTGGAACAGGCCGGTGATGGTCGCCGCGCGTTCGATGGACAGGCCACCTTCGCGCAGCAGGGTCGGCATCCAGCCCATGGTCAGGTAGATCACCAGCAGGCCCATGAAGTAGGTCATCCACAGTGCCAGCGTGCCGAAGCGATAGCCCTCGGTGAACAACATGCGCACCGGCGCCTTGTGCTGGACCTGAGGTTCGCTGATGGTAAATGTGGTGCTCGCCGAAAAGTGCCCGCCCAACTTGTTCAGCACCTTGGCGATCTGGCTCGCTGGCGCATTATGCGCCGCCAGGAAACGCGGGGACTCGGGCAACAGCAACCAGAGGAACGGCAGCAACACCAACGGCAGGATGCCGCCCGCAAGCAGCACCGATTGCCAGCCGTGATTTGGGATCAACCAGGCGGCCAACAAGCCCCCCATCCCCGAGCCCATGTTGAAACCGGTGAACATGATGGTGATGAACAGCGAGCGATTACGCTGTGGCAGGTATTCAGAGAGTAGCGTGGTGGTATTGGGCATCGCCGCGCCCAGGGCCACGCCGGTCAACAGCCGCAGGGCTGCCAGTTCGTAGGGGTTGCGGGCAAAGGCACAGGCCAGGCTCAGCACGCTGAAACCGGTCACGGCGATCAACAGCACTTTCTTGCGCCCCAGGCGGTCGGCGTAAGGACCGGCGGTCAAGGCGCCAATGGCCAGGCCCACCATGCCGGCGCCCATCACCGGGCCGAAGGCCGCTTTGGACAGCCCCCACTCCTGGATCAGCGAAGGCGCGATAAAGCCCATGACCGCGACGTCAAAACCATCGAACAGCACCACGAAGAAACACAGGCTCATTATGAGCCACTGGTAGCCGGCAACCGGTCGGTTGTCGATCCACGCCTTGATATCGACCGTCTCGTGACTCATGCATATCACCTTCTTATTTTTGTAGAAATTGCGAGAGGCTCGGCAATGGCGGCAGGCCCATGAGCCATCCAACCCGTCGAACGTTGGGCGTGACTCTAAAGCCGCAGGTGCCTGCCCCGCCTCTGGGAAATCCTTAAGCGGGTATCGGTTTTTCTTATCGGGTGATGTTCGGGGTGAGGTCTGCAGGAGCGAGCATGCTCCTGCAGGGGAATGCATTCGAATGTGGAGCGAGCCGGCTCCTTGATGAACAGGACAACCAGGACGAAGATATTGCCCAGGACCGCTGCCAGTTCTGCCACGTTGAACCGACCGCAAGGTTGTCAGGAGTAACGACATGAACCCCTACCAGCCCATGAACTGCGACCTGCATGACTATCTGGAGATCGCCTGTATGCGCGGCTATCGACTGGACATCGAATTGCACGATGGCGCACGCCTGGTCGCCACCGCGTTGACCACGCGCACCTCCAGCGACAAGGAAGAGTTTCTGCGCCTTGAAACGGCCGACGGCCAGCAGGAGATCCGCCTGGACCAATTGCTCGCCATCACGCCACTGGACGCCAATGCGCAGTTCGGCCGGGTGGTATTTTCCGCTGCCTCCTGCACGTTCTGAGGGCGCTGTCAGACCAGCGACCTGTCGCCGTGCGCAGCACCGGCGGCGGCCGCAGGGCCCTGTGCTAGTCTCCTTCGTCTAACGTGTGTTGCTGCGTTTGAATGAACCGCTTCCCCTGGATGATGGAGTTCAACATGAAAAACACCGCTTCCTGGCTAACTATCACGCTTGTAAGTCTGGTGCTTTGCGCCTGCGCCGCCGTCGACGCTGGCAGCGGTGGCGCCGGCGAGATGGAAATCCGCTCAGGGAAAATCGAGCAGATCACCATGACGCAGATGCAGACCAATCACGACAGCGGCGTCGGCGCCATTCTTGGCGGACTCGCGGGCGTGGGAATCGGTAGCCTGATCGGTTCGGGCACCGGGCGAGATGTCGCCATGGTCGCTGGCGCCCTCGCGGGTGCGGCGGGCGGCAACTACGCCGAGAAGAAAAAATACGATCAACCGCAACAAGCCCAGCAGATTATCGTGCGCACGAAAAGCGGCGTTCTGGTATCGGTGACTCAGCCGGTCAATGCCGCACTCAGCAAAGGCCAGAGTGTTTATATCGAAGGCACCGGCAATGAAGCTCGGGTAGTGCCGCAAAGCTGATCATCAGCCACAACCGGGAATCGCTGGTCTAGCGTCAATGGAATGCCCCGAGCCTGAATAGCTCGGGGCATTTTTTTTGAACAACCCTACGGCATGGACCTCGACCGCTCGTCGCCCAGGTTGCGATATACCCCTTGACGTCGATCGGGTTCCGGAGGAGTATTAATTACATCGGATGCGATCTAAACGCACACGACAGTAAATCAAACCTGACCGCACCCTTGAGGATCCACCCCATGAGCAAGATCGAAAAAGTCCTGGCCACCGGCAAGACCCACACCACCCTGAGCAGCGCTGGCACCACCTTGCGCGGCCATAACGGCAACCTCGACATCGAACTGTCGGCGCCAGGTGTTGCCCAGCCAGCCCACGTGTTCGCCGGTACCCAGCCGCACCCCAAGGCCGAGCAACTGTTCGCCGGGGCCTGGTCGGCCTGCTACACCGCCGCCGTCGGCCTGGTGGCCGCAGAGCGCAACATCGCGTTGCCGGCGGATCTGGCCGTCGACATCGAAGTGGACCTGGGCCAGACGGGTCCGGCCTACTTCCTTCAGGCCCGACTGACCCTGCGCGTGCCGGGGCTGGCACATGACGTTGCGACCGAATTGGCGCACATTGCCGATTCCATCTGCCCCTACTCCAAAGCAACACGCGGCAATATCGACGTTGCCCTGAACGTTATTACGGCCTAATTAATATCGCATACGATGTTAGCGCACACGAACAACATAATCGGTAAACCTGAGGAAATCATCATGAGCAAAATCGAAAAAGTCCTGGCCAGCGGCAAGACCCACACCACCCTGAGCAGCGCCGGCACCACTTCGCGCGGCCATAACGGCACCCTCGACATCGAACTGTCGTCCCCTGGCAGCGCCACGCCGGCACACGTGTTCACCGGCGTGCAACCGCATCCCAAGGCCGAGCAGCTGTTCGCCGGGGCGTGGTCGGCCTGCTACATCGCCGCGGTGGGCCTGGCCGCCCAACAGGCGAAGGTGACGCTGCCGGCCGATACGGCCGTGGACATCGAAGTCGACCTGGGCCAGACCGGCGCCGCCTACTTCCTCCAGGCTCGACTGACCCTGCGCGTGCCGGGCCTGTCACACGAGGTTGCGACCGAACTGGCCCACACCGCCGATGCGATCTGCCCGTACTCCAAGGCCACCCGCGGCAACATCGACGTCGCCATCAACGTCCTGACCGCGTAACGCATCGCTCGGCCGGCTCCCCCGGGATTTCCCGGAGAGCCGGCCGTCGGCCGTTACAGGGCACGGGTTAGAGCACTTCCGACACCATCGCATACGATGTATAGTCACAATCTCGCAGCCGGCCCCAAGAGAAACCCCATGAAAACCACCGACAAGACGTCCGCCCTGGATCTCAAGCTCTCCGACTTCCTGTGTTTTGCGGTCTATTCCACCAACCTCGCTTTCGGCAAGGCCTACAAGCCGATGCTTGAACGGCTCGGCCTGACCTACACGCAATACATCACCCTCGTCGCGCTGTGGGAGCAGGACGACCAGACCGTCGGCAGCCTGGGAGAAAAACTGTTCCTGGAATCCAACACCCTCACCCCGATCCTGAAAAAGCTCGAGGCGATGGGTTACCTGCGACGTCAACGCGACCCGGAAGACGAACGCCAGGTTCGAATCAGCCTGACCGATGCAGGCCGCCAATTGCGCGCAGAACTGACGGAAGAAGGCTTCCCGCAAACCGGCCTCGATCCCGACGATTTCGTGCAGATGCAGAAGGCGATCGTGGCGTTGCGCAACAACCTGATCCGCACCACCAATGCCGATAAATAAACGCTGAACCGGTAAAACAGATCACCCACAGAGGTTGCCAGGAAAAGTCCCGATTGCAGTGGCTCGTTGCTCAAATGCACTATTGAGAAAGATTTACACTAACATCTGGAAAAAACACCGTGCAACCTCCTTCGACCAGCAAGCTGAGCTTCTTCAGCGATCATCACCGTTGGCTGCTGCAGCACATCCAGCGTCAATGACAGCACCGACACCATCTTCGGCATAGACCACAACCGCCCCGAAATCAGCTACGACGGTTTGCTCAATACCCCCGGAGGCCGGGCAACCCCTAGCAAATACGACATTCGGCAAAAAGGACTGTACGGCAGCTGGCGGGTCAAGCCGTTCGACCCCTTGACCCTGGTGCTCTGCTCGCGGGTCAGCTGGTACGACTTCAGCTACAAGTCATGGACCCAGGTCGCGTTCAGCGACGTGGTCAGCGCCAATCCGCAAAGCACCGCCAACGAAAACGGAGAAGTCACGCCCTTCGCCGGCATCATCTATGACCTGAGCCGTGAATGGGCGGTGTATGCCAGCTACACCGACGTGTTCGAACCGCAAACCGTGCGCGACGCCGGCGGCTCGATGCTCAAGCCGGTGATCGGCAGCAACTACGAAATCGGCCTCAAGGGCGAACTGCTGGACGGCCGGGTCAACACCTCCCTGGCGCTGTTCCGTTATGACCAGGAAAACCGTGCGGTCAACGACCTGACGTCGGGCTTTGCCTGCGACGGCTGGTACTGCTCGACAGCCTCGGGGAAAGTACGCAGCCAGGGGCTCGACGCAGAAATCAGCGGCGAAGTGCTCAGTGGTCTGCAGCTGTTTGCCGGCTACACCTACAACACCACCAAGTACCTCGATGACCCGGTCGACGAAGGCAAGGTCTTCAGCGCCTGGACGCCTAAACACATGCTGCGGGTCTGGGGCGACTACCAGTTCAGCGGCGACTGGAGCCGTGTCAGCACCGGGCTGGGTTTCACCACCCAAAGCCATACCCTGGGCTATGAACACACCTTCGACGTGCCGGGCTACACCGTTTGGAGTGCCCGCGTCGGCTACCAGCTCACGCCTGAGATCGGCCTGGCGCTGAACGCCAACAACCTGTTCGACAAGCACTACTACACGGCGGGATACAGCCAGCTCAGTGGCAACAACAACTTCGGCGAACCGCGCAACATGATGTTCAGCGTGAAGTACACGCCGCAGTTCTGACCTCCCCCGTCAACCCCGCAGGGGTGGCGAACTCCGCGCTGGCGACTTAATCTGCCAGTCACCCTGTGGGGCGCCATCGCGCCCAAGGAGTTGAATGATGTCGCTGACGCTCTATTACCACCCGCTGTCGTCGTTTTGCCACAAAGTGCTGATCGCGCTCTACGAGCACGGGATCGACTTCCAGCGGCGCATCATCGATCTTTCCAACGAGGCGGACCGGGCGGAACTCGAGGCGTTATGGCCGCTGTGCAAGTTCCCGGTCATCCGCGATCACACGCATGCGCAAGGGTTGGCGGAATCGAGTGTCATCATCGAATATCTGGACCGCTTTTATGCCGGTGGGCACTCCCTGCTGCCCGGTGATTGGGACATCGCCTTGCAAGTGCGCCTGTGGGATCGATTTTTCGACCAGTACGTGCAGGCACCGATGCAACAGATCGTCGCCGATCGCCTGTACGCGACGAACGGCGACCTGAGCCGGCAGCGGGCCATGCTGGCGACGGCCTACGGCATGCTCGAACGCCAGCTGGCCTTGAGAACCTGGGTGGCCAGCCCGGACTTCAGCCTGGCCGATTGCGCGGCCGCCCCGGCCCTGTTCTATGCCAGCACGCTGGTGCCCTTCCCCGACGATTGCCAGCACCTGAGCGCGTACTTCGACAGGCTGACGCAACGGCCCTCATTCCAGCGCGTCATCGACGAAGCCAGGCCCTGGTTTGCCTTCTATCCGTTTGCCGAGGCCATACCCCAACGGTTTCGCTAACCACCTCATGCGCACACTGGAGGCGCTTATCGGGTGTATATCCATTCCGGCGGTAACGGCCACTTAAGGTTTCGCCCTTACGGTGACTCACTTGGAAAAGCCCGTAGGAGCGAGCATGCTCGCGATGGTGGTCAACGATGACGTGGGAAGCCTGACACCCCGTGGTGCTCTCAGGTTTTTCGCGAGCATGCTCGCTCCTACAGAGCCCGCCGCGATGGGGCAAGAAAATCAAAAGCCAAAGCACGGCGAGGTGGCCTTAAAGCCGACCTGATTGCAGGGCTGTCCGCGATCCCCTGTGGGAGCCAGCCTGCTGGCGATGGATTACCAGGCAATGAGTTCATCCAGACAGGGCGCGTTATCGTTGACGTCCATCGCCAGCAGGCTGGCTCCCACAGGGAATTGGAGGTATCAGCAAAGATCAGGTCGGCTTTAAGGCCGCCTCGCTTTTGTTTTTGATCTGGGTGCCCCGTTAACCACGATGGCCGAACGCAGGTATTGCGCAGTGGGTAAACCGGCAGGACGCCGGTTTAGCCGCGCTGGGCCAGGGACGGCCCATCGCGGCGACCCACGGAGCAATGCCGGAGAGCGGGCATGCCGAGCCCTAGCGAGGCACCGAGTGGTGGGGCAAAGCCTTTTGCTTACTTTTTGGCGTTTGAAAAAGTGAGTCGCCGTAAGGGCGAAACCATAAGCCGCCGTGACCGCAGCAACGGATATACCCCCAATCCATTTCTCAAATACATCCCAGCGGACACTTTCGATCGGACGGTTGCGAGTCTGGCAATCCCGGCCTATGGTCCAGACACAACATTGTCACGACCGGCGCGACAACCCGACGCCGGCCTTTTTTGTCCATCCATTGTGCTAGCGCAACGAGGTGACGACATGCCCAACGACTCCCGCCCTGCCGTACTCGAACTGATCGGCAACACCCCCCTGGTCCGCGTCAGCCGTTTCGATACCGGCCCGTGCACGCTGTTTCTCAAGCTCGAATCACAGAACCCCGGCGGTTCGATCAAGGACCGTATCGGCCTGGCAATGATCGACGCCGCCGAGCGCGACGGCCGCCTGCGGCCCGGTGGCACCATCGTCGAAGCCACGGCCGGCAACACCGGCCTGGGCCTGGCACTGGTCGGCCGCGCCAAGGGTTATCGGGTGGTGCTGGTGGTGCCGGACAAGATGTCCACCGAGAAGGTCCTGCACCTCAAGGCCATGGGCGCCGAGGTGCACATCACCCGTTCCGATGTCGGCAAGGGCCATCCGGAGTATTACCAGGACGTTGCCGGGCGCCTGGCGAGTGAAATCCCCGACGCCTTCTTCGCCGACCAGTTCAACAACCCGGCCAACCCGCTGGCCCATGAGTGCAGTACCGCGCCGGAGATCTGGGCGCAGACCCAGCATGATGTCGATGCCATCGTGGTCGGCGTGGGTTCGGCCGGCACGCTGACCGGGCTGACCCGGTTCTTCGCCCGCGTGCAACCGGAACTGGAAATGGTCCTGGCCGATCCGGTCGGCTCGGTGATGGCCGAATACAGCCGCAGCGGCACCCTCCCCACCCCCGGCTCCTGGGCGGTGGAAGGCATCGGCGAAGACTTCATTCCGTCGATCGCCGACCTGTCCAGCGTGCGCCATGCCTACTCGATCAGCGACGAGGAAAGCTTCGATCATGCCCGCCAGTTGCTGCGTGCCGAGGGCATTCTCGGCGGTTCGTCGACCGGCACTCTGCTGGCGGCGGCATTGCGCTATTGCCGCGAGCAGACCCAACCGAAACGGGTGGTCAGCTTCGTCTGCGACACCGGCACCCGCTACCTGTCGAAGGTCTACAACGACCAGTGGATGAACGATCAGGGCCTGCTGAAAAGCAAGCAGTACGGCGACCTGCGCGACCTGATCGCACGGCGCTTCGAGGACGGCCGGGTGATCAGCGTCGGCCCCGATGACACCCTGCTCACCGCGTTCCAGCGCATGCGCCTGGCGGATGTCTCGCAATTGCCGGTGCTGGTGAACGGCAAAAAACTGGTCGGCGTGATCGACGAGTCCGACATCCTGCTGGGCGTGCATGAAGACGTTACGCACTTTCGCGCGACCGTATCCAGCGCCATGACCGACAAACTGCAAACCCTGTCCCCCGGCGCCTCGTTGGCGGACCTGGAGGCGGAACTGGGCCGTGGACTGGTGGCGATCATCCAGGATGCCTCGGGTTTCCACGGCCTGATCACCCGAACCGACATGCTCAATCACCTGCGGAGAT
Organism: Pseudomonas sp. WJP1; assembly: GCF_028471945.1. NCBI lineage: Bacteria > Pseudomonadati > Pseudomonadota > Gammaproteobacteria > Pseudomonadales > Pseudomonadaceae > Pseudomonas > Pseudomonas sp. WJP1. Next base: position 2,826,021 of record NZ_CP110128.1, on the reverse strand, counting down.
CCCTGCCATGAGTCAGCACGATGAAAATGCCCCGCCACGGGGCTTCGCCACCCGCGTGATCCATGCAGGGCAAACGCCGGACCCTTCGACCGGCGCGCTGATGCCGCCGATCTACGCCAACTCCACCTACCTGCAGCAGAGCCCCGGTGTGCACAAGGGCCTCGACTACGGGCGTTCGCACAATCCGACGCGCTGGGCGCTGGAACGTTGCGTGGCCGACCTTGAAGGCGGCACCCGGGGCTTTGCCTTCGCCTCGGGGCTGGCGACCATTTCCACGGTGCTGGAACTGGTAGACGCCGGCTCGCACATCGTCTCGGGCAATGACCTGTACGGCGGCACCTTCCGCCTGTTCGACAAGGTCCGCCAGCGCAGCGCCGGGCATCGCTTCAGCTTCGTCGACCTGACCGACCTCGCCGCCTTCGAAGCCGCCTTGCAGGAAGACACGCGCATGGTCATGGTCGAGACGCCGAGCAACCCCCTGCTGCGCCTCACCGACCTTGCCGCCATCGCCCGCACCTGCCGCGACCGCGGCATCATCTGCGTGGCCGACAACACCTTTGCCAGCCCGTGGATACAACGCCCGCTGGAACTGGGTTTCGACATCGTGCTGCATTCGACCACCAAGTACCTCAACGGCCACTCCGACGTCATCGGCGGCATCGCCGTGGTTGGGCAAAACGCCGAGCTGGCCGAGCGCCTGAGTTTCCTGCAGAACGCGGTGGGCGCCATCGCCGGACCGTTCGACGCCTTTCTCACCCTGCGCGGGGTCAAGACCCTGGCACTGCGCATGGAGCGCCACTGCAGCAATGCACTGGAACTGGCGCAATGGCTGGAACGTCAGCCGCAAGTCTCCCGCGTCTACTATCCCGGCCTGCCCTCGCACCCGCAGCATGAACTGGCGCGGCAGCAGATGCGCGGCTTCGGCGGGATGATTTCCGTCGACCTGAACACCGACCTGGCCGGTTCCCGGCGCTTCCTGGAAAACGTGCACATTTTCGCCCTGGCGGAAAGCCTGGGCGGGGTGGAAAGCCTGATCGAACACCCGGCGATCATGACCCACGCCACCATCCCCGTGGAAACCCGCGCGCAATTGGGCATCGGCGATGCACTGGTGCGGCTGTCCGTGGGGGTTGAGGATATCGAAGACTTGCGTGCAGACTTGGCGCAGGCGCTGGTCCGGATTTAAGGTTACACAAATCCCTGTAGGAGCCAGGCTTGCCGGCGAAGAACGATGACGCGTTGCAACAGCTACACCGCGGTGTCCCGTTCGCCGGCAAGCCTGGCTCCTACAGCGCGAAGAACGATAACGCGGTACAACAGTTACACCGCAGCGTCCCGTTCGACACCAAACAATAAATTGAATTTTTCGGAAAAATCCACACATGTCCAACCTCGACACCTCCCTGCAAGACGCCGCCGCGCCCGATGGCGTGTGTTACGGCTGCGGCAGCAGCAATCCCCACGGGCTGCACATCAAGAGCTACTGGCATGAGGACGGCGTGCATGTCATGGCGGAGCATGTGCCGGATCCCATGTACTGCGGCTGGCCGGACCTGGTCTACGGCGGACTGATCGCCATGTTGGTCGATTGCCATTCCAACTGGGCAGTAATGGCCTATCACTACCGCGCGGAAAACCGCGACCCCGCCAGCCTGCCACGCATCAATTGCGTCACCGGCAACCTCGGCATCAAGTTCATCAAGCCGACGCCGATGGGTATCCCGCTGACCCTGCGGGCGCGGGTGGAGGGTGAGGTCGGACGCAAGACCCGGGTCATCTGCGAAGTCTTCGCCGGGGACGTGCTGACCGCGGTGGGCGACTCCATCTTCGTACGAGTCGATACCGCGCAACTGGCAGACACCGCGCACGGGCGGTAGGTGTGCCGCGAGCACTCGATAAATGAGCTATACCCGCTAATCTCCACTTGCCGTTATTCACCACAGGAGTTTGGCCATGAAGCTCAGACATTCACTGGCGGCGCTAATCATTGGCGCCAGCCTGTTCGGCTGCGCCACCTCATCCAGGGAGAGCGTGTCGGTCACCCTGGTTGCCACCCGGCAAAACACCGGGCAGATCGGCAATGTCGCATTGTCCGAATGGGACCAGCAAACCGGACTCAGTTTCTTCATCAGCGGCGTTCCAAGCGGCGCCGCCCTGCCCCTGCGCCTCTACAGCTTCATCAACAAAGGCAGCTGCGAGCAACCCGGCCCTGTCGCGTATGCCATGAATGACAAGGTCAACACCGAACGCCAACCGATTCGCGGCTGGACGTTCTCCAGAAGCGTGCCCGTGGCCCTGCCTGTGTTGCTGGCCGGTGACTATCACATCGTCGTGCGAACCGCTGCGACTGACGGCAACGTCGATATTTTCTGCGGGAACATCAAGCAACAAGCCCCGGCGAAGTAGGCGCTTGTACCCGCTGGCCTCACACTGGCGAAATCGTTGCCAGCACGCCAATCAGAATGGTCAACACCAGAAAACCACCGAGGAAAATCGCCATCTTGCCCATAGAGCCTCCTACATTTCGAAAGTGCGGTGCACCGCGGCTACCGCTGCGCAATTTGCCGTCATTGTGGGGCTCTGGCTGATTGCATTACAGCGTCAGAAAGCGATGAAAAATACGGATCAGATGAAACAGACAGGGGATACAAAAAAGCCCACTGGCCATCCCTGGCTCAGTGGGCTTTTTGCTCAGGCGCTCAGTTACAGCGCCATGTCCGCCGCAGCATTCTCTTTCGGTGCCTTGGCTTTCTCAGCCTCGACAGCCGGAGCAACAGCCTGGCCGATCGCAGGTGGCGGGGTCAGTTCCAGCACCTTGGCGGTGTAGGCCCATTCCTCGGCAACCTTTTCAGGGCTGGCGTTGAGCTGGGTGCCGTAGCTCGGCACGATTTGATGCAGCTTTTCCTGCCAGGCCGGGGTCGCGACCTTGTCCTTGAACACTTTCTGCAGCACGGTCAGCATGATCGGTGCGGCGGTCGAAGCGCCTGGGGACGCGCCCAGCAGGCCGGCGATGGTGCCGTCTTGCGAAGCGACGATTTCGGTGCCCAGTTTCAGCACGCCACCGGCGGCTTCGTCACGCTTGATGATCTGCACGCGCTGGCCGGCTTGCCACAGGCGCCAGTCTTCGGCCTTGGCATTCGGGAAGTATTCCTTCAGGGCGTTGAGGCGGTCTTCGTCCGACAGCATCAGTTGACCGGCAAGGTACTCGACCAGCGGGTATTCCTTGATGCCGACCTTGGTCATTGGCCACACGTTGTGCGTGGTGGTGGTGGTCAGCAGGTCCAGGTACGAACCTTCCTTGAGGAACTTGGTGCTGAAGGTGGCGAATGGGCCAAACAGGATCACGCGCTTGCCATCCAGGACACGGGTGTCCAGGTGCGGAACCGACATCGGCGGTGCGCCAACCGAAGCCTTGCCGTAGGCCTTGGCCAGGTGTTGTTCGGCGAGGGTCGGGTTCTCGGTCACCAGGAACGAGCCGCCTACCGGGAAGCCTGCGTATTCCTTGGCTTCTGGGATGCCGGACTTCTGCAGCAGGTGCAAAGCACCGCCGCCGGCACCGATGAACACGAACTTGGCGTCGGTTTCGGACTTGCTGCCGTCTTTCAGGTTTTTGTAGCTGACGCGCCAGCTGCCATCGGCGTTCTTGGTGATGTCCTGCACTTCGCTGGACAGCTTCAAGTCGAATTTCGGCGTGGTTTGCAGGTGAGCAACGAACTGGCGGGTGATTTCGCCAAAGTTCACGTCGGTACCGATCGGAGACCAGGTGGCCGCGATTTTCTGGTTCGGGTCACGCCCTTCCATCATCAGCGGGACCCACTTCTTGATCACAGCCGGGTCTTCGGAGTACTGCATGCCGGCGAACAGCGGGCTCGCTTGCAGGGCTTCGTAGCGCTTTTTCAGGAACTTGATGTTGTCATCGCCCCACACGAAGCTCATGTGCGGTGTGGAGTTGATGAACGAACGCGGGTTCTTCAGCACGCCTTGCTGAACCTGCCAGGCCCAGAACTGACGGGAGATCTGAAAGGCTTCGTTGATTTCAACGGCTTTCGGGATCGAGACATTGCCCTTGTCGTCTTCCGGGGTGTAGTTCAACTCGGCCAGGGCGGAGTGACCGGTACCGGCGTTGTTCCAACCGTTGGAGCTTTCCTGGGCGACGCCGTCCAGGCGCTCGATCATTTCCATCGAAGTACCGGGTTCCAGCTCATTGAGCCACACACCGAGGGTTGCGCTCATGATGCCGCCGCCGATCAACAGCACGTCGACTTTCTTGGCCTCTTCGGCCTGGGCTGTCGTCATCCCCAACGACAAGGCCAGCCCCAGCAGGGCCGTGTTCACTTTCTTAAACATCTGTAGCACCTATGATAAAACGCCATCCACCCTTCCAACTGCAATCGCGAGCCGCTTGTTTTACGGCATTCAGGCAAGTCTGCCGCAGGTTCTCGCACATGACGGCTGGAAGGTGGGCACACAAGGCCGACTGACTGCATCGACCCCAGTTATATGTCCCTACTGAACTGACTTTTTATCTTTTTTGGCTTCAGCTACTTGAGCGACAGTGATTCTGCTCGCCCGTCTCGAGGACAGGAAAACTGAATAGATCAAACCAAGTTGTTGCCAAGAATATCACGACAAGGCCGGCCCGCGGGTGATGGATCTGTTGGCGCAGGGCCTTGTAGGAGCCAGGCTTGCCGGCGAAGGCGTCCTTGAACATTGCGCTGGGCTTTCGGACGCCTTCGCCGGCAAGCCTGGCTCCTACAGGTGGTGACTATACTCACAGGTCATCGGATAAACATGTGGGGAACAGCCATGAGCGACAAAGACGATCTGCGCAAATATTCCTCCCAGGTGATCGACGGCGTGGAGGCCGCACCCGCCCGCGCCATGCTGCGTGCCGTGGGCTTTACCGACGAAGACTTCAAGAAACCGCAGATCGGCATCGCCTCCACCTGGGCGATGGTCACGCCCTGCAACATGCACATCGACAAACTCGCGATCGAAGCGGAGAAAGGTGCGAACGCCGCGGGCGCCAAAGGCGTTATTTTCAACACCATCACCATTTCCGACGGCATCGCCAACGGCACCGAAGGCATGAAGTATTCGCTGGTGTCCCGCGAGGTGATCGCCGACTCCATCGAAGTGGTGGTTGGTTGCGAAGGCTTTGACGGGCTGGTGACCGTGGGCGGTTGCGACAAGAACATGCCGGGCTGCCTGATTGGCATGGCGCGGCTCAATCGCCCTTCGATCTTCGTCTATGGCGGCACCATTCGCCCGGGCGCCGGCCACACCGACATCATTTCCGTGTTCGAAGCCGTGGGCCAGCACGCGCGCGGTGACATCAGCGAGATCCAGGTCAAGCAGATCGAGGAAGTGGCGATTCCCGGCCCCGGTTCCTGTGGCGGCATGTACACCGCCAACACCATGGCCTCGGCCATCGAGGCGCTAGGCATGAGCCTTCCCGGTTCGAGTTCCCAGGACGCCGTGGGCAGCGACAAGGCTTCGGACAGTTTCCGTGCCGGCCAGCAAGTCATGGAACTGCTCAAGCTTGACCTCAAGCCCCGGGACATCATGACCCGCAAGGCCTTCGAAAACGCCATCCGCGTGGTGATCGCCCTCGCCGGCTCGACCAATGCCGTGCTGCATCTGTTGGCCATGGCCAATGCCGTGGATGTCGAGCTGACCCTGGATGACTTCGTCGAGCTGGGCAAGATTTCCCCGGTGGTGGCCGACCTGCGCCCCAGTGGCAAATACATGATGAGCGAGCTGGTGGCCATTGGCGGCATCCAGCCCTTGATGAAGCGCATGCTCGCCGCCGGCATGCTGCACGGCGATGTGCTGACCGTGACCGGCAAGACCCTGGCGGAAAACCTCGAGAACGTGCCCGACTACCCTGCCGGCCAGGACGTGATCCTGCCCTTCGACCAGCCGATCAAGAAGGACTCGCACCTGGTGATCCTGCGCGGCAACCTAGCGCCCACCGGCGCCGTGGCCAAGATCACCGGCAAGGAAGGCCTGCGGTTCGAAGGCACGGCCCGTGTGTACCACGGCGAGGAAGGCGCGCTGGCGGGCATCCTCAACGGCGAAGTGCAGGCTGGCGACGTGATCGTGATTCGCTACGAAGGACCCAAGGGCGGGCCGGGCATGCGCGAAATGCTCTCGCCGACGTCGGCGGTGATGGGCAAGGGTTTGGGCAAGGAAGTGGCGCTGATCACCGATGGGCGTTTTTCCGGCGGCTCCCATGGTTTCGTGGTGGGGCATATCACGCCGGAGGCGTTTGAAGGTGGGCCTATTGCGTTGATTGAAGATGGCGACCGGATCACCATCGATGCGCAAACCCGGCAGATCACCGTTGATGTGACCGATGCCGAGCTGGCCAGGCGCAAGGCCTCCTGGGTGCGGCCGGAGTCGAAGTACAAGCGCGGGGTGTTGGCGAAATATGCGAAGACGGTGTCGAGTGCTTCGGAGGGGGCGGTGACGGATAAGTACCTTTAAGACTCTGGGTTTGTGTTGTCTGGTCTGTTGCCATCGCGAGCAGGCTCACTCCTACAATGGAATGCATTCCAAATGTAGGAGTGAGCCTGCTCGCGATGGGGCCCTAAAGGCAGCGCAAAATAAAAGGATGTATCAAAGCCGAAAGCGATCCACCGACTGCGACAGTTTCCCCGCCAGCGAAGACAACTCATCCGTCGTCAAAGCCGTCTGCCCAATCACCTTGCTGTTGCCTTCCGACATGCCGGCGATCATCTCCACCTGATGGGCGATTTCATTGCTGGCCAGGCTCTGCTCGCCGATGGTGCGGCTGATGTCGTTGACCAGTTGCGTGGTGTTGAGCGTGGCCTCGAGGATTTCGCGGATGGCGCGCTCGACGTCGGCGGTCACGGCCATGCCTTTGTCGACCTGGGCCACGCCCTCCTCCATGCTGATCACCGCCTGGTGGGTACTTTGCTGGATGCGCGAGACCATGGCGGCGATTTCCTGGGTGGAGGCACTGGTGAGGCCCGCCAGGCTGCGCACCTCGTCGGCCACCACGGCAAAACCACGCCCCTGCTCGCCTGCGCGGGCGGCCTCGATGGCGGCGTTGAGCGCCAGCAGGTTGGTCTGGTCGGCGATGCCCTTGATCACCTGGATGATGCTGAAAATCCCTTCGGATTCCTTGTCCAGCGTGCGGATCACCTGCGCTGACTGCTGCGCCGAACGGGCGATGCCGTCCATGTCGCTGACCACCTGATGGATCACCCGCCCGCCATCCTTGGCCAGCGCCTCGGCCTGGTTGGCCATGTCCAGCGCGCGTTCGGCATGCCGGGTGATTTCCTCGATGCTCGCGGTCATTTCGCTGGCAGCGGCGGCCATGGTGCTGGCGGCCGTGCTTTGCTGCTGGCTGCTGCCGGCCACCTGGTGACAGCCATCGCTCAGTCGAGTGCTCATGCCGCTGACGCCATGGGCGTTGCTGCGCACCACTTCGATCATGCCGCGCAGATCACGCTGCATGGTCGCCAGGCTGCGAATCAGGGTGCTGGCTTCGTCCTTGTACTCGGGCTCGACAATCGTCTCGCTCAGGTTGCCATGGGCGATGCGCTCGGCGATGCGGCTGGCCGCCCGCAGCGGGCTCATGATGCTCAGGATCACCCAGCGTCCCTGGACCAGCAGCAACACCAGGCTGGCGACCAGTACGCCGCCCAAGGTCAGGTTGGCGTTACTGATGGCTTGCGTTGTGCCTTGGCTGGTCTGCTGGGTGTTGTGTTCAATGCGCTCGCTGAGGGCCGCCATCTGTGCCTCCAGCTGGCTGAACGCGCTGTTGAAGGCGGCCAATTGCTGTTGCGCGGCCTCGGGGTTTTCCAGTGCCAGGACCACCATGCGCTCGGCGGCACTGATGTAGGTGTCGAGGCTCGGCTTGATCTGGTTCAGGGCGTCCTTGAGGCTGTCGTTCACCGCCAGCTTGAGGTTTTCACCCAGCACTTCACGAAAATGCGCGGCGTGTTCATCGATAGAGCCACGTACCTCGGCCTTGCTGCTGGTGCTTTTGCCCAGCCCCACCAGCATCGCCGCCAGCACGTCGGCGCGCAGGGCGTCGTGCATCATGTCGGCTTCAAGGTGATTGCGCAGCACGCTCATGCCGATGTCGTTGTCTTGCACCGCATCCGCCAGCCGGGCAGTCCCCAGGTAACCGACCAGGCTCATGATCAACGCGGTCAGCAACCCCGTCCCGATCAACAACAGTAAACGCAGTTTTATGGACACTCTGTGGTTCCTCTCCTGGCACGTATGTTGGTTGGCCAACGGCCACCGCGAATGGCATCTCAAGAGGTTATCGACGTGTCTGTCCGGTAATTGAAGCCTATCCCAACTGATTCCTGTTTTTTCGACATGCGGTAGGTAATCCGGCGTTTTCTGCCGTATTGCGCAGGGAAACCAATAGCAGGCTGACGAAAGCACCAGCAACCGCCAGGGCCATGTCCTTTTGTGAATCCCACGGGTCGTTTTGCGCGCCGACGAAGGCTTTTGCCGTGTCGTCGCCCAGGTAGGCCCCACCGATCCATTCCACCAGCTCATAAACGGCCGAGGTCGACAGGATGATGTTCAGGGCCATGAAAAACAGCCAGCGCCCGCGCAACGGCGTCAGCCGCAGCAGCACTTCGCGGATCGGCCAGGCCATCAACAGCCCGTAACTCAGGTGAACCAGGCGGTCGTAGTGGTTACGGTGCAGGCCAAGGCTCTTGTCGAAACTGACGCCGGTTAAGGTCGAACACCACCGATCGTAAGGCACCAGGGAATAGGTGTAATGCGCCCCCAGTTCGTGAATGCACAAGAAAACGAACACCAGCGCAAGGGACGCCGCCGACAGGCGAAAATGGCGATAGCTAGCCACCAACGTCCCCACCAGCAGCAGCGCCAGCAGGTTCTCAAGCGCCCAATCCACCCGGCTGCGCGGGGAATAGCCCAATGCAATGACGATAAGCACAAACACGATCAGCAGCGTCAATTCGAATCGCGGATGTTCCTTGGGCTGCATGATTTGAACTCCCCGATACCCTTGAATTGCAGATTCCATACGGGCTTTTAACTTCGAGATGTGCCTTCGCCGCAAGTTCGCTTTTTTCTGACCTTGCATGCTATGTTGTACGATGACTGATGATGCACCTCAAGCTCGTCAATCAGATCACCCACAACAACAAGGAATCCTCATGAAAAAAACAAAAATGCTGATTGGTTTTCTGTGCCTGTTCAGCTGCTACGCCGCCGCGACCCCGGCTGCCGGGGACAAGGACGTGGCACAAGCCGTCGATCACTTGACCCAGGCGATGCTGCACAAGGACATTGCCGAGCTGAACGCGTTGACCGCCGAAAACCTCACCTACGGCCATTCCAGCGGCAAGATCCAGGACAAGCAGCAATTCATCGCCGATATCGAAACCGGCAAAAGTGCTTTCAAGACCCTTGAGATGCAAAACCAGACCATCACCGTTTCCGGCGATGTTGCCTTGGTTCGCCACCACTTCTCGGCCCAGGCCCTCAAAGGCACCGAGGTGGTCCCGACGGAAATCGAGAACTTCCAGATCTGGCAAAAACAGAGCGGAAAATGGCTACTGGTAGGACGACAGGCGTTCAAGTTCTGATATTCGGGTGACCCCGAAAAAAAAGCGGACGAATTGGCGTCTACCCGCCCATCCGTCCCCTTTGAGTTGCGCTGATAAACAGTTTGTCTCAGTGCCCGCGAATGTAATGTTCAAACTGGCGAATCAGGTCGGCCTGCTCGACAATGGCTTCCTTGACCAGATCGCCAATCGACAGCAACCCGATCAGCTCACCGTTCTCCACCACCGGCAGGTGGCGCAAATGGCTGTCCGTCATGACCGCCATGCAGTGCTCGATGCTCTGTTGGCTGTCGGCCGTGACCACCGGCGAGCTCATGATGGCCCTGACCGGCGTGCCGACTGACGAACGTCCCAGCAGCACCACCTTGCGCGCATAGTCGCGCTCGCTGATCACCCCGACGACCTGGCCCTTCTCGATCACCGGCAATGCACCCACGTTCTTTTCGGCCATTTTCTGCACGGCCTCCAGCACCATGGCGTCCGGTGCGATGCTGTGCACCTGCTGGTTTTCCACGACCTTGAGCTTGAGCAACTGTGCGGCTGTCTTCATGTCCGTCTCCTGATGTGAATGGCGTACAACGTCAGGCCACCCCGACTTCCACCAGCCCTTCGTTCAACCGCACCGGCCAGACCCGCAAGCGCTGTTGCGGGTACTCCAGGCAACTGCCGTCTTCAAGACGAAAATGCTGCTTGTAAATGGGTGAGGCAACGACCAGGTCGCCCTTGATGCTGCCGACCAGTCCGCGGCCGATGACATTGGCCCCCGATTGCGGGTCGTGGTTGTCAATGGCATAGAGATTCTTGCCCTGCATGCCCGGCAGGTAGAACAGCGCCACCTGGGCACCGTCCAGCCACACCACCACACCGGAGTCATTCACCAGGTCCTGCTGGCTGCACACCGATTGCCAGACGACAGACGCACGGGCTTCAACGCGTTGGGTATTGGACGGGTTCATCAGACACTCTCCTCGGTAACAGGGATCAGGTTGAGTTCAGCCGCCATGATCGGCCGGCGTTGACCACGCTCCTGGACAAAGTGGATGTCCGGATCCGGGCGTTTATCGTTGACAAAGGTCCGGAAGCGCTTGAGTTTTTCCGGGTCCTTGAGGGCGTTGGCCCACTCGCATTCGTAGCGATTGACCACCAGCTGCATCTGCGACTCGAGCTCGGCACCCAGGCCCAGACTGTCGTGGATGATCACGTCCTTGAGGTAGTCCAGGCCGCCTTCCAGGCTTTCGCGCCAGACCGAGGTGCGCTGCAATTTGTCGGCGGTGCGGATGTAGAACATCAGGAAGCGGTCGATGTAGCGGATCAGGGTCGCGTCATCGAGGTCGGTGGCGAACAGCTCGGCATGGCGCGGGCGCATGCCGCCGTTGCCGGCGATGTAGAGGTTCCAGCCCTTCTCGGTGGCGATCACGCCGACGTCCTTGCTTTGCGCCTCGGCGCATTCACGTGTGCAACCGGACACCGCGAACTTGAGCTTGTGCGGCGAACGCAGGCCCTTGTAGCGATCTTCGATGGTCAGGGCCATTTGCACGCTGTCCTGCACCCCATAGCGGCACCAGGTGCTGCCGACGCAAGACTTCACCGTGCGGGTCGATTTGCCGTAGGCGTGGCCGGTTTCGAAGCCGGCTTCAATCAGCTCGCTCCAGATGTCCGGCAACTGATGCAACTGCGCGCCGAACAGGTCGATGCGCTGGCCGCCGGTGATTTTGGTGTAGAGGTCGTATTTCTTCGCTACCACGCCAATGGCAATCAGCTTGTCAGCGGTGATCTCGCCACCGGGGATGCGCGGCACGACGGAATAGGTGCCGTTTTTCTGCATGTTGGCCATGAAGGTGTCGTTGGTGTCCTGCAGCGGCACCAGCGACGGATCCATGATCGGCTGGTTCCAGCACGACGCCAGGATCGAGCCCACCGCCGGCTTGCACACATCGCAACCGGTGTGGCCACGGCCATGCTTGGCCAGCAGTTCCTCGAAGGTGATCACCCCTTCTACCCGCACCAGCGCATACAGTTCCTGGCGGGTGTAGGCAAAGTGTTCGCACAGGCTCTTGTCGACGCTGACCCCACGGGCAATCAATTCATGTTCGAAGACTTGCTTGAGCAACCCGGCGCAACCACCGCAACCGGTGCAGGCCTTGGTCTGCGATTTAAGCAGGCCGAGGTCGCTGCAACCGCCGTCGATGGCCGAGCAGATGGCGCCCTTGGTCACGTTGTGGCACGAGCAGACCGTGGCCGTTTCCGGCAAGGCGCCAGGGCCGAGGGTCGGCGCGCCTTCGGACGACGGCAGGATCAGCGCGGCCGGTTCGGCCGGCAAGGCGATCGCGTTCTGCATGTATTGCAGCAGCGTGTCGTAATAGCTGTTGTCGCCGATCAGCACGGCACCGAGCACGTGTTTGCCGCTGGCATCCACCACCAGGCGGCGGTAGCTGGCCGTCGTTTCGTCGATGAACTGATAGCTGCGCGCACCCGGCGTGTTGGCGTGGGCATCGCCGATGGAGCCAACGTCGACGCCCAGCAGCTTGAGCTTGGTCGACATGTCGGCGCCCTGGAACGGCTCGGCGGCGTCGTCACACAGGCGTGCTGCGACACTGCGGGCCATCTGGTAGCCCGGCGCGACCAGGCCGAACAGGCTGCCATTCCAGGAAGCACATTCACCGATGGCGTAGATGTTCGGGTCACAGCTCACGCAGGTGTCGTCGATCACCACGCCACCGCGCGGGCCGATCTCCAGCGCGCATTGCCGGGCCAGCGCGTCCTGGGCACGGATACCGGCGGAGAACACGATCAGGTCAGTCTCGAGGAACTCGTCGTTGGCGAAATTCATCCGGTAGCGGTATTGCTCGCCGGCGCTGATCGACTGCGTAGCGCGGGACAGGTGCACACCGACGCCGAGGCGCTCGATCTGCGCCTTGAGCGCCAGCCCACCCAGGTCATCCAGCTGCACCGGCATCAGCCGCGGGGCGAATTCCACCACGTGCGCTTCGAGCCCCAGGCTTTTCAGGGCGTTGGCGGCTTCAAGGCCCAGCAGGCCACCGCCGACCACCACCCCGCGCCGGGCATTGGCCGCCGCGGCACGAATGGCATCGAGGTCTTCCAGGGTGCGATAGACCAGGCGCGAATCGCCTTCGGCGCCTTCGATCGGCGGCACGAACGGATAAGAACCGGTGGCCAGGACCAGCTTGTCGTAGGCAACGCAGCCTTGTGCGGTAATCACCTGGCGCCGGGCGCGGTCGATTTCCAGCACCGGCACACCCAAGTGCAAGGTGACGCCGGGCGTCTCGTACAGCGCCGCGTCACTGAGTGCCAGCGACTCGGCGTCGCGACCGGAGAAGTATTCGGACAGATGCACGCGGTCGTAGGCACGCATCGGTTCTTCGCTGAAGACGTGCAGCCGATAGCGGTCAAGCGCGCCGCGCTCGATCAACTGCTCGACACAATGATGTCCGACCATGCCATTGCCGATCACGATCAGCGTTTGCAGCTTGTTCAAACTGGCTACATTGGAATTCATATACGACACCTGCCCTAAGCCCATCACGGTGAAAAAAAGCAAAAAAAAACGCCTGAAACCTTGCGGTTCCAGGCGTCTTTGCCTGTTCTTTTGCGGTGTTGAAAACCAGACGGCCATGCCTGATCCACCGATATTGCCCACGACCTGTGCGGCCAGTCGATCGTCGTTGACCGAGAGGGCTGCCCATCTTTTTCGGATGGGCTTGAGGGGGTTAATGCAGTGTTTGTGCCAGTCGCTGTTGAGGTGTGTTGTTTTCTGGAATGCATGGCGTACATGGCGCGCTGGAAAACCTTTGAAAACCCTATTCCAGAGGCGTTCCCGCACGGAGCAAGCTGGATCTCCAGGGTGGTAAAAACCCCGCGTGGCATCGGCAAATCTGCTCGCAGAACGACGCGATTGACGAGGTGAGCCGCTTCCGACTGGTGCACCTTGGTATTCACCGCGCTTTATAAAAGTGCATGGACAGGTGTTGGCAATTGACATTCAACTGTGAAATTAATCTTTCAACTCTGAAAGAAAACCCTGTCTATTTCTCAATTTCGAATAGTTTCAATTCACAAAAAAGCTATAACTAATTGTTTATTATAGTTTTTTTGATTTTTTTCCTGCCAGTAACCCTCTCTTTAACTCTTGGCATACGCATTGCTCCGGCCCCTCTCACATTCCATCGGCCCACAAGCTGATCGATGCATGAGACCTGTCCATCTACCCGGAGACGAAACAATGAACCTTCCCCTGAACCTCTCGCGCAGAGATGTGCTGGTCACCGCGGGTGTCGGACTGGCAGCCGCCGCAAGCCCCCTTTTCGCACAGTCATCGGTCGGTAGCGCCACGGGAGGGATATTCCTTCCAGACTCGATTGCCGGAACACCGCTGACGCCGGAAGGTGTACGCCAGAAAGCGTTTGCCATGCCCCTTCACGCCCCCGCCTATGCCCAACCTCCAAGCGCCTTCCTCGACCGCCCCTCGCTCACCATCAGTTATCGAACGGATATGGAACTGGCGCGAGCGCTCGTGCCAGAACCGCTGGTGGTCAAGGACCCCATCGTCAGTCTCTCGTTCCTGTCCATGGTCGCCCCGGGGATAGGTGACTATTACGAGTTCGCCCAGAGCATCTCCTGTTTCCTGGGGGATGAAGCCGTGAGCTTTCGTCCGCTGATGGTCGCGGAGAATGTCACCGCCATCATGCTGGGCCGGGAGGTCTGGGGATTGCCGAAGAAATTCGGTCACCCGCGGGTTGGGCAAAACAACGAATCGTATGTCGGAACGCTCGAATACGATGGCGCAGTGGTTGCCCGGGCGAGCATGGCCTACAAGTTCAAGAAGGTTGATCTGGCCGAGGCGACCAAAGCAATGCGGGTCCCCGGCGTCGTACTCAAAATCATTCCTGACGTCGACGGCAAGACGCCACGAATCGCCGAGCTGGTCAGGTTCGAGTATTCGACTGTCGATCTCAAGGAGGCCTGGACGGGTGCCGCGAGCCTGGACCTGTTCAATCACGAAGCGGTGCCGATTGCAGCGCTGCCGATCAGAGAGATCGTCTCCGTGCGTCACACGCTGGGTAACTACCTGCTGGAGCCGGGCAAGGTTGTTCACGACTACCTGAAGCGAACCTGATCAGGCGTATCACATTGAAACCGGCCATGAGAGAGCAACTGCTTTCTCCTGGCCGTCAATGAAGTTGTCTAGGGGGTCGAGCAATCAGGGATGCCGGCAGGCCCCGTGTCGACGGTGATCATTGACTGTCCCTCCTCCAGAACACGGTCACAGACCTGAACAGGCATGGCCGCCGTCCACGGTGATCTCTGTCCCGGTCATGCCCTTGCCTGCCGCTGAAGCCAGCAACAAAAGCGCGCCGTCCAGGTCTTCACACTGACAAAAAGCGCGCGAAGGAATACGCGCACGAAGCCGCTCGCCCGCCTCGCTGCTCAAGAACGCCTGATTGATTTCAGTCGCCACATAGCCCGGTGCGAGCGAGTTGACCCGAATGCCGTGACGCGCGAGTTCAAGCGCCATTGATCGAGTCAGGTGACTCAAGCCAGCCTTGGCGGCGCAGTAGGGACCCACCCCGCCCCCGACCCTGCTGGCCAGGATGGAGGTGATATTGATCAGGCTGCCCTTTCTGCCCGCGGCGACCATGCGCCTCGCGGCCTCTTGGGCGACCATCCAGGCACCTTTGAGGTTGGTGTCGAGGATGGCCTGCCAGTCGGCATCGGTGTATTCGAGGACACGCTTGGTGTCGCTGATTCCCGCGTTGTTGACGACCACATCCAGCCCGTCCCAGTCACCCTCGATCGCATCCAGGCACTGGATGACCGACTCACGCGAGGTGACGTCCAGTTCGTAGGCGCGCGCCTGGTGGCCCTCGAAATGCATATCGCGGACCAATTCTTCAAGTCGATCGACACGTCGTGCCGCCACCGCCACTACGGCTCCGGCGGCCGCCAGGGTCTTGGCGAAATGCCGGCCCAGCCCGCTGGAAGCCCCGGTCACGAGGACTACTTGCCCACTCAGGTCGAACAGTTGCGAGGGATTACGGTTCATAGGGTTGCTCCTTGCACGCCACGCGCCAGGATTTTCTTCGCCAGACTCATGCGATGCACCTCGTTGGGACCGTCGTAGATGCGGAACCCGCGAGCGTCGCGGAATATCCGGTCGACGATGGTTTCGCCGGTCACGCCCTGGCCGCCCAGCACCTGGACGCTACGATCGATCACCCGCCAGATCCCTTCGGAGCTGATGACCTTGGTCATGCTCGATTCAAAGTTGCCACGCTCGCCCTGGTCCAGTACCCAGGCGCAATGCCACACGGCCAGGCGAGTGGTCAGCAGGTCCATTTCATTATCGGCCAGCATGAAACCGACCCCCTGGTGTTCACCCAGCACTTTGCCGAATGATTGCCGACGCCGGGCGTACGTGCAGGCCACGTCGTGGGCGCGTCGCGCTTGACCTAACCAACGCATGCAGTGGGTCAGGCGTGCCGGCGCCAGGCGCACCTGGGCGTAACGAAAGCCCTTGCCGATTTCGCCCAGAACGTCGCTGGCGGGTATCCGCAGGTTGTCGAAACGCAACACGGCGTGACCGCCGGTGAAGCAGCTATCGAGCGAGTCCATCATGCGCTCGAGGATGAATCCTGGTCGGTCGGTATCGGTCAGGAACATGGTGGCGCTGCCGTCTTCCATCCGCGCCATGATGATGGCGAAACTGGCGCCTTCGGCACCGGTGATCAACCATTTGCGCCCATTGATGATGTAGTCGTCACCGTCGCGCACCGCCGTCGTCGTGAGCATGGACGGATCAGAACCGGCACCGGGTCCCGGCTCGGTCATCGCGAAGCAGGAGCGAATATGCCCCTGGACCATCGGCAGCAGCCAGCGCTGTTTCTGCGCCTCACTCGCCACCACTTCCATCAAGTGAATATTGCCTTCGTCCGGTGCGTGGATGTTCAGCGCGGTGGGACCCAGCGGCGAGTAAGCGGCCTCTTCGAAAATGATCGCCTTGGCCACATGAGACAGGCCGAGCCCACCCATGTCCCGGGATGCATGGGGTGTCAGCAGCCCCTGGGCGCGCGCCTTCTCGACCAACGCCTGGCGCAGCCCTTGCGAAGGACCGTGTGGACCTTGGCGAGGGTCGTTTTCCAGCGGAATGATTTCATTGGCAATGAAGTGTCTGACCTTGGCCTGCAGTGTCAGAAGCTCGTCAGAAAGTGCGAAGTTCATAGGGTTTCCTTGGGTACTGGCTGTTTTTCAGGCCTTCAAGCCATCGGGTTGAATCGCGCTGAACAGATTTTCGAGGACCGTGTTGCGAATAGAGGATTTGTGCGGGTCGTAAGGGGTGAAGTTGAGCGTGCGAATGATTGCGCCCGTCACCTGACTGCCCTGCATATCGATGTCCAGGACATTCAGGCAGGCAGTGTCCTGTTCGAACGCGGCAATTTCCGACAGGCCGGACCCAACGGCCCATGCCAGCAGGACCCGGTTGACCGCGTCGTGACTGACGATCAGGGCGCTGTCCCATTCGGGTTCGTTGATGAGGTCGAAGAACACACCGAGTACGCGTGCCTCGAACGCGTCCCACCGTTCACCGCCAAGAAACGCCGCACCCGGTTTTGCGGCGAGTCGGTAAGCGCCGGTGACGGCTTCGAATAGCATGCCCGTGGGCAATTCACGCAAGCGCCCGGCGCGGATCTCGCGCAGTTCAGGCTTCGCGTCGAACGAAACGCTCCTTCCGGCCAGCAACTGATCCAGCGTCTGTCGCGCCCTTGGATAATCCGAGCACAGGATTCGATCAAACGTGAGCGCCTGCAGCACCTGCGCCAGCGCCCGAACCTGCTGTTCGCCAGTGCGAGACAGCGGTACCAGCCGAGGATCAAGCGGCTGGCCATCGGCACCGAAATACTCGACATGACCGTGGCGTACCAGATAGCAGCGGCGACGGCGGATGGGCAGATCAGACTGGGCGTTCATCGGCCACCACCTTCGGATTGCTGATTGCCAGGCGGGTCCAGGTGATCTCCCGCAACGCTTCCAGCAACGTATCGCTGGAATCGCCGGGTGGGTCATACAGCCCCTGGCGAATGAACTGGCTGAGCAACGCCCGCGCATCTTGCGGCGTGAGCCCGGCAAGACTGTGAATCCCGAGCACATCCGCCAGGCGCTGCTCTTCCACCAACTCCACCGTCGCTGCCAGTCCGATCTCCCGGCAAGCCATCGCCATCGCGCTGGCAATCATCCGGCATTCGTAATGCAGGCTTTGCGGCAGCGCCGGCATCAGCTGCTTGAGCAAGAGGTCACGGGCCGTTTCCATGAGTTCCACTGCGTTTGGATCAGTCATCACCGTCCTCCACTGAGCGCCAGGATTTCATATTCAAGTTCCGGCACCATTCGACCGGTGAGCGCCAATTCGAGAGAGCGCTGCTGACCCGACAGGTGACGCTGCGCCTGCTGTACCGCCACCACCGCCCAGCGCACATGGGCCATGAGCTGCCAGAATTTCAGCTCTTGAGCGCAGGGGCTGTACCCGCAAACCGCCTGGTAACCCTGCAGAAAGTCGCGCAACTCGCCCATGCCACCGGCTTCCCTGTCCGGACGGGCGAAACGCCAACATTTGGCGGTAAACCAGCCCAGGTCTTCACGAGGATCGCCCCAGCACGCAAACTCCCAATCCAACACCCCGCTCAGGCGCCCCTGATCGACCATGTAATTGCCCGTGCGGTAATCACGGTGAATCAGGCAGGCGGGCATGGGATCGGGTCGATTCAATTCACACCAGCGCAACCCCCATTCAATGACCGGGTGACTGCCCGGTAACGCATCGAGGTATTGCCGGTACAGATCGATCGTGGCCTGGATCGGGTCGCTGTGCGCAGCGGGCAGGAAAGCCAGCCCAGGATGATCCGGGGTGATCCGATGCAATAGGGCCAGGCTTCTTCCCAGTTCTGCGGCCAGTTCGCGGCGCGCAGCGTCCAGGTGATTGTCCGTGGTCAGGCGGTGGCCGCTGGCCGTCCCGCGCAGGGCCTGCATGATGAAAAAGTCACGGCCGATGACCGTGGCGTCCCGGCATAGCCACAGCGGCTCAGGCACTTTCACGCCTGCCTGGTGCACTGCACTCAGTACAGCGAACTCCTGGTCACGGCTCATGCTCGCCGCAACGGACGAAGGCGAGTCTGTGCGCAGTACCCACTCGCGCCTGACCTGGCGTCCACCCTCAGTGACCTGGGCATGTAACAGCCAGTTCTCCTGGATGGCGCCGCCGGAGAGGCGCTCACTTTTTTCGATGCGCAGCTGCTCGCAATCGAGCCGTGCTTTCAGAAAGTCTGCCAATGCCTGATGGGCATCGGGAATATCGATCCGTGTGTCCAGGAAATCTGGAGATTGGAGGGGCGTCATGGTTGGCTCTGTCCCATAGGTATTGACCTGTGTGGGGTAAGAGCAAGAGCCGCGCCAGATTCAAAACATGCGCCTGCTATTTATTTTTTATTTTTAAAAACAATCACTTAAGAACTACAAATCAATCCACCCCGGACCTTGCCGACAGCCATCGATTGCAGAGTTGAAATCTTTATTTCAACATGGAAAAGAATAACCACGATCAACAAGCGCCTTGAATCCGGCTTGCTCCAGAGAGCGCAATACCCCATGCCTACCGAACATTACCTGCCCCGCGTCGTCGCCCTGATCACCCATCTACGCACCCCGGAAGGCCCAAGCCGCATGGCACGGATCGTCCAGCAGGTCGTACCGGATTACTTGAACCGCACGCAACTGGAGATCGTGGAAACGACCGTCACCGAGCTCCTGGCCACGGGACGGGAGTTGGAAAGCCGGGGTGATGTCGACATGATCATCTGTTCTGGCGCCACAGCCGATTACTTGCGCCGACACCTGTCGACCACGATCCTTTCAATCCGCATGGGCGAATACGATTTGATTCGCGCGCTCGACCTGGCAAGGGCCAGGGCCACCAAGGTCGGCATTCTCAGTTTCCAGCACACTCATCCGGAACTGGAGGCCATGGCATCGCTGTTCACGGTCGATATTCGCCAGGCCACCTACACCAGCTTCGAGGAAGCACGCCAGCAAATCCGCGAGCTGATGGACGCTGGCTATGGGGTGATCGTCGGCTCCTCCACCGCCGTCGAAGTGGCCGAGGAAGCGGGCGCCCAAGGCGTGTTGGCGCTGAACGCCGATGCCGTGCGCAGAACGCTTGAAGATGCCTTGGCCATATGTCGCAGCCGCACGCTGGCGCTGATCCAGCAACAACGCCTGAATGCCGTATTGCGCAACCTGACCGACGGGGTGATCGCGATCGACGCCAATGGCCGGGTGCAATCGCTCAACCCCAAGATGGCGAGCTTTCTGGGCATCTCCAGCGAATGGGCCCATGAACGGCCGATCGGCGAGGTGCTGCCCGACCTGAACATTTCGCAAGTCCTGAGCAGCGGTGAGACCGAAGAAAGTCGCATCCTCAAGGTGGGCAACAAAACCCTGGCCGCCAACGTCAGCCCCATCATCGAGAATGGCAAGACCGATGGCGTCATCATCACGTGCCAGGAAACCACTGTCATCCAGCGTGCCGATCGCCGCATTCGTGCCCAGGTGCGCCCGCGGCAGTTCACGGCTCGCTACCACTTCGACCAGATCCTCGGTGACACGCCGGCGTTTCGCGACATGCTGCGCCTGGCCCAAGGCTATGCCCTGACCGATTCCACCGTATTGATCACCGGGGAAAGCGGCACGGGCAAGGAACTGCTCGCCCAGAGCCTGCACAATGCCAGCCCGCGCCAGCCCGGCCCCTTTGTCGCGATCAACTGCGCGGCCTTCCCCGAGACCTTGCTCGAGAGCGAGCTTTTCGGCTACGAGGAAGGTGCCTTTACCGGCTCACGCAAGGGCGGCAAGATCGGCCTGATCGAAACCGCGCACACCGGCACACTGTTCCTCGACGAAATCGGCGACATGCCGGTGTCCCTTCAGACCCGTTTGCTGCGCGTGCTGCAAGAGCGCGAAGTGCTGCGGCTCGGTGCCTCTGAGCCAACCCCCGTGGATATCAGGGTCATTGGCGCCACCCATTGCGACTTGCGCGAACGCATCGGTGACGGTCGTTTCCGCGAAGACCTGTATTACCGACTCAACATTCTGCGCCTGGCCGTTCCACCGTTGCGCGAGCGTCCCCAGGATATTGCCCCCCTGGCGCAGGCCATCCTGCAAAAAATCCCCCGGCGTCCTGAAGCCATGGCCTTCGATCAGCAGCACCTCCAGCAGCTGATGCCTTATCTGCTCAAGCATCGCTGGCCGGGCAATATTCGTGAGCTGGAGAACATCATCGAACGCGCCGCCTTGTCGGCCCACGAACTTAATGATCGGCAATCGGCGGGGACGCTGCCTACCCTGTTCCCCGAACTGTTTGAAGGTGACGACTTGCAAGCCCGGCCTGCCAGCCCGCAGCTGCCAGGTGCCGACCTGCGCAGTATCGGCAAAGCCAGCGAAATCGCGCATGTCAGGCAAGTCGTGGATGCCTGCGATGGCGATATGGATGAGGCGGCCCGACGGCTTGGCATCAGTCGGACCACCCTCTGGCGACGACTGCGCACCACGCCTGCGCGGTGACATCGAGGCATGCGTTGATCATTTCAATGATGAAAACGCATCCTTGAAATTTCGTTCCAGGTTTGAAATGGCCTGGGTCGCCAGGCGAGATCCCGAAGCCGAGCGATCTTCGTCCTCAATTTCTATCCAATTGATTTTAAACATTAATATCCAGAAAAGATGACCTGCATTGCCGATTGGCACAGCCATTGCTCTCACACTGGGGAGGGCCCGGTTTCGAGGTTGGAAACCCATGGCCCATACCAATAAGAACAAGGCAGGAGGTCGCCTGTGCAAGGCTTAATGATGAACTTCAACCTGGGTATTGCCGCCATCATGCGGCACGTCGAACAGGTTGCTGCCCATAGCGAAATCGTTTCGCTGTCCGCCGATGGACGCGTCCATCGGTACACCTACACAGAGGCCTTCGCTCGCGCTCGTCGACTGGCCAATGTACTCGATGATCTCGACAGCCCTGCCGGTGCCCGCGTGGGTACCCTGGCCTGGAACGATCACCGACACTTCGAGCTGCATTACGCGGTGCCGTGTTCGGGCCGTGTTTGCCACACCATCAATCCCAAGCTGTTCCCGGAACAGATCGCCTACATCATCGAGCATGCACAGGATGATGTGCTGTTCATCGATCCGCAGTTCATACCATTGGTCGAGAGCCTTCAGGCCCGGCTGTCTTGCGTGCGCCATTTTGTGGTCCTGTGCGGCCTCGACGAACTGCCGCCAAGCAGCCTGCCCAACCTGCTCTGCTATGAACAATTGCTCGATAGCGCTTCAGACCGTTACACCTGGCCCGAACTCGACGAGCAACTGGCCTGCGGACTTTGCTACACCTCCGGCACCACCGGGAACCCGAAGGGCGTGCTGACCAGTCACCGCAGCACCGTCCTTCATGGAATGGCACAGAACATGGCGGACAATGTCGGGCTGCGGGCCATTGATGTTGTCATGCCAATGGTCCCGATGTTCCATGTCAACGCGTGGGGAATGCCCTACAACGCGGCCATGGTGGGCGCCAAGCTGGTGTTGCCGGGTGCGCGCGTGGGAGATGCCGGCGCCATGGTAAGGCTGATCAACGAAGAGGCGGTGACCTTCTCGCTGGGCGTGCCCACCCTTTGGGCCAACATCAGCCAGTACCTGCATGCAAACGATCAGCAGATACCCAGCCTCAAACGTGCCGTCACGGGAGGCGCCGCCTGCCCTCTTTCGCTGATCCAGGCGATGGGCGCCCACGGCGTTGCCCTGGAGAATGGCTGGGGAATGACCGAGATGAGCCCGATGGGCAGCTATAACCGCTACCAACCCTGGTACGACACACTGGGTGATGAGGACCGAGGCCAGCAGTTACTCAAGTCCGGACGCGCACTGTTCGGCGTTGAAATGCGCCTGATCGACGAAGCGGGCGAACCGGTGGCCCATGACGGGATCGCCTGCGGCGCGCTGCAAGTGCGCGGTCCGTGGGTCAGCAGCGGTTACTACGGCCAGGCAACCCGGGAGGGCTGGTTCGACACCGGAGATATCGCCACCCTCGATGACCATGGCTACCTGCAAATCACTGACAGAATCAAAGACATGATCAAGTCCGGTGGTGAGTGGATCTGCTCGGTGGAAATCGAAAACGCGATCATGGCTCACCCGGACATTGCCCAAGCCGCGGTCATCGGAGTTACGCATCCTGTCTGGAGCGAGCGTCCGTTACTGGTGATCGTCTGCCGACAACCCGATAACGCCCCCAGCCATCAGGAGCTCCTGGCGTTCCTCGAAGGCAAGATACCCAAATGGTGGTTACCGGATGCGAGCGCGCTTGTGCGCGAACTGCCACACACGGCGACCGGCAAGGTCAGCAAGAAAACCCTTCGCGAGCACTTCGCGGATTTTGTCTGGCCATAACCGGCCCCCTTCTTTTGATCCATCCACGGCCTGGCACACGTCAGGCCGCACGGCAGCCCTACAACAAAAATAAACGGAGGCACCATGTCCGATACCGCTGAGCAGCTTTGCGATCACTACAGTCGCATCCGCAAGAGTCCGCGTTTCATTGTCCTGAGCAGGTCTCGTTCACGCACCTCCTGGCTACTCAGTGCCTTGGTGCTGAGCGCCTATTTTGTGTTCATGGCGGTCGCTGCATGCCTGCCTGAAGTCCTGCATACGCCGCTTTACCCCGGCAGCCACCTGACACTGGGAATGCCGCTGGGCGCATTGATCATCCTGGTTTCCTGGCTGCTCACCGGCTGGTATGTCCATCGCGCCAACACCCGCTTCGACAGCCTCAGCGAGCAAATCGTCCAGGAGTGCCGCCCATGAACCGTCCTCTGTCACTTGCGCTTGCCACCTGCCTGCCAGCCCTGCCCCTGTTGGCTCACGCCGACACGATCAGTGCCTCCAGGCAACCGATGAATCTTCATGCGATCGGTATTTTCTTCATCTTTGTCCTGGCGACGCTGCTGATTACCTGGTGGGCGTCGCGCCGCACCCGCTCGGCCCACGATTTTTATACCGCCGGGGGCGGCATCAGCGGATGGCAGAACGGACTGGCGATTGCCGGTGACTACATGTCCGCTTCGACATTGCTGGGGTTGTCCAGCCTGGTGTTTACCAAGGGCTATGACGGTTTCATCTATGTCATCGGCTTCTTTGTCGGCTGGCCGGTGCTTACGTTCCTGATGGCCGAACGCCTGCGTAACCTGGGGCGCTACACCTTTGCCGACATTGTTTCGTTCCGCCTCGATCAGCGCAAAATCCGGGTGCTGGCCGCCTGCGGTTCGTTGACGGTTGTCTGCTGCTATTTGCTGCTGCAGATGGTCGGCGCCGGGCAACTGATCAAGCTGCTATTCGGACTCGACTACTCGGTGGCCGTCGTGGTGGTCGGCGTGCTGATGCTGGTCTACGTGGTGTTCGGCGGCATGCTCGCCACCACCTGGGTCCAAATCACCAAGGCGGTTCTGCTGCTGGCCGGCGGTACGACCTTGATGCTCCTGGCCCTGGCTCAGTTCGACTTCAGCCTGGAGACACTGGCCAGGCGTGCCGTGGAGGTCCACGCCAGCGGCTGGAACATCATGGGGCCCGGTTCCATGCTGTCTAACCCGGTCAATGTCGCCTCCATGGCCCTCGGCCTGGTGTTCGGCCTCGCCGGGCTGCCGCACATCCTCATGCGCTTTTTCACGGTGGCCAATGCCAAGGAAGCGCGCAAATCGGTGTTCTATGCCTCGGGCTTCATCGGCTTCTTCTTTCTGATTGTTTGCGTGCTGGGCTACGCCGCCATCGTCATCGTCGGCACCGATCCGCACTATTTCGTGGACGGCAAGCCGGGCGGTGCGCTGGTGGGCGGCAGCAATATGGTGGCCATGCACCTGGCCCAGGCCGTGGGTGGGGACCTGTTTCTCGGTTTCCTGTCGGCGGTGGCTTTTGCGACGATTCTTGCCGTCGTCGCCGGCCTCACCCTCGCCGGGGCCTCGGCCATCTCCCACGACCTTTACCTGACGGTTTTCAAACAGGGCAATGCCAGCGAAAAGCAGGAGATGCGTGTCACGCGCCTGGCGGTCATCGGGCTGGGGGTGATTGCCATCGGCCTGGGCATCCTCTTCGAACAGGTGAACATCGCCTTCCTGGTGGGACTGACTTTCGGCATCGCCGCTTCGGCCAACTTTCCCGTGTTGATCATGGCCATGTACTGGAAAGGCCTGACGACGCGCGGGGCCATCTGCGGCGGCCTGGCCGGGCTCGCCTCGGCACTGACCCTGGTCATTCTCTCACCGACGGTCTGGGTCACTGTGCTGGGCCACGCCCGCGCCGTCTTCCCGTATGACCACCCGGCCCTGTTTTCGATGCCGGTGGCTTTCCTGGTGATTGTCCTGGTGTCCAGGCTCGATCGCAGCGCCCAGGCGCAAAAGGATCGGGATGGTTTCGACGACCAGAAGATCCGCGCCGAAACCGGCCTGGGCATAGCCACGGCCTCCTCCCACTGACCATCGGGGGCTGCCGTGCCCCCTTCTCATCGCCGAGATACCGAACATGAACACCTACAACGCCCCACTGCGCGACATGCGCTTTGTCCTGCATGAAGTCTTCGACGCGCCGGCACTCTGGGCGCGCCTGCCAGCACTGGAAGAGCGGGTCGATGCCGATACCGCCAATGCCATCCTCGAGGAAGCGGCAAAGGTCACCGGGCAGCTCATCGCCCCGCTCAACCGTAGCGGCGACGAGGAAGGTGCGCGGTGGCACGCGGGAACGGTCACCACCCCGTCCGGTTTCAAGGAGGCCTACGCCACTTACATCGAAGGTGGCTGGGTGGGCCTGAGTGGCAACCCCGACCATGACGGCATGGGCATGCCAAAGATGCTGGCTGTGCAGGTCGAGGAAATGCTCTACGCCGCCAACACCAGCTTTGCCCTCTATTCGACGCTTTCGTCCGGCGCATGCCTGGCGATCGATGCCCACGCCAGCGCGGATTTGCGAGCCACCTACCTGCCGCCGATGTATGCAGGTCGCTGGGCCGGCTCCATGTGCCTGACCGAACCTCACGCCGGCACCGATCTGGGCCTGCTGCGCACCCGGGCCGAGCCTCAGGCAGGGGGTGGTTATCGCATCAGCGGCAGCAAGATATTCATCACCGGAGGCGAGCAGGACCTGACCGAGAACATCATTCACCTGGTGCTGGCGAAGCTGCCGGACGCCGCGCCCGGAGCAAAGGGCATTTCGCTGTTCCTGGTGCCCAAGGTCCTGGTCAATGCCGATGGCAGCCTTGGCGCGCGCAATGCGCTGAGTTGCGGCGCCATCGAACACAAAATGGGTATCAAGGCCTCAGCCACCTGCGTGATGAACTTCGATGGCGCCACCGGTTACCTGATTGGCGAAGCCAACAAAGGCATGGCGGCGATGTTCACCATGATGAACTACGAGCGCCTGTCCATCGGCATCCAGGGCATCGGCTGCGCAGAGGGCTCCTACCAGGCCGCCATACGATATGCCCGAGAACGCTTGCAGAGTCGGGCGCCGGGCGGCGCTGTGGCCATCGACAAGGCCGCCGACCCGATCATCGTTCATCCCGATGTCCGGCGTATGCTGCTTGGCATGAAAGCACTCACCGAAGGCGGTCGCGCCTTTGCCTGTTACGTCGGCCAGCAACTAGACCTCGCCCGGTTCGCCGAAGACCCTGGGGAACGTCAGCGCTCCGGCGCCCTGGCGGCATTGCTCACCCCGGTGGCCAAGGCCTTCTTCACGGATACCGGACTGGAAAGTTGCGTGAATGGCCAACAAGTCTTCGGAGGCCACGGCTACATCCGCGAATGGGGCCAGGAGCAGTACGTACGTGACGTGCGCATCGCCCAGATCTACGAAGGCACCAATGGCATCCAGGCCCTCGACCTGCTGGGCCGCAAGGTGGTTGCCGATGGCGGTGCAGCATTGCGCCTGTTCTGCGCCGAAGCCCTGGCTTTTGCCGATGGCTGCAACCTGCCTTATAGCCGCGAGTTGGTAGCCGCCCTCGATCGCTTGCTGGCTGTCAGCGATTGGCTGATGGATAGCGCCAGGACAAATCCGAATGAGCTGGGCGCCGCCTCCGTGGAGTACCTGCACCTGTTTGGCTATGTCGCCTATGCCTACATGTGGGCCCGCATGGCTGCCGTGGCCAGCACCAGGCGCAACGAAGACCCGGTGTTCCATGACGCCAAACTGGCCACGGCGGCATTCTATTTCCAGCGCCTGCTGCCGCGAACGTTGGGGCTCGAAGCCAGCATTCGAGCCGGCAGCGCCACACTCTTCGGATTGGCTGAAGACCAGTTCTGATTGATTTTCAAGGCGCGGTCTTTGCTCATTCGGGCCGCGTCTTTTTTATTGGCCAACAACACGCGATGTGACCCAGGCAACCCGGGCATATCCCTTCCTTCATGACCCCTCTCATCGGGACGATGCGTCCCGAACGAACCCGGCTGTCCCATAAAAACAACAAGAGGCAACAAGCATGCGCCGAACGACCCTCAAGACCCCTCTATTCCTCGTCAGCGGCACGCTGGCCCTGTCGGCACCGGTCAACGCCGAGTGGATGGCCGACAGCAAAGCCACGCTGGAACTGCGAAACTTTTACATGAACCGGGACTTCCGCCAGCACAGTGCCCCCCAGGCAAAAGCCGAAGAATGGGCACTGGGTTTCCTGTTGCGTTACGAGTCCGGGTTCAGTGAAGGGCCGATCGGGGTCGGGGTCGATGCCTTGGGACTGTTGGGCGTGAAGCTCGATTCAGGCCCGGGACGCAGCGGTACTCAATTGCTCAAGCAGGATCGGGAAACCCGCCGTGCCCAGGACGAGTACGGCGAGATGGGACTGACCGCCAAGTTCAAGGCTTCTCGAACGGTGTTCAAGGTGGGCACCCTTTTGCCCAGGCTTCCCTCGGTGACCTACAACGATGGCCGCCTGCTGCCGCAAACCTTTCGCGGCGCTCATTTGAACACTCAGGAATGGGCGGGCCTGACACTCGACGCGGGCCAGTTGCAACGCGTCAACCAGCGCAATTCATCCGACTATGAGGACATGTCCGCCAGCAATGGCAGTGCCGGCGCCATCGGCGTGAAATCCGGCAAGACCAGCGACGCATTCAACTTTGCCGGTGCCGGCTATCAGTGGAATAGCCAGTTGAGCACCGCCTGGCACTACGGCGAGCTGACAGACATCTACCGCCAACACATCGTCAACCTGCTCCATACCCAGCCGCTGGGAACGCTGCAATCACTCAAGACTGAGCTGCGTGTCGCACGGGCAACCGATGCAGGCAACAGCCCTATCGACAACAAAGCCTACGGCGCCCTGCTGAGCTACAAGCATGGGAGCCATACCCTGGGATTTGCCTATCAACAGATGGAAGGCCGTACGGGATATGCCTATATCGCCGGCAGCGACCCCTACCTGTTCAACTACGTGCAGTTCGGTGATTTCGCCAACCGCGACGAGCGCTCCTGGCAACTGCGTTACGACTTCGACTTTGTGGTGTTTGGCATGCCGGGCCTGACATTCATGACCCGTTATCTCACCGGTGACCACATCGACCTGGGCCCCGGCCAGCCGAAAGGCGCCGAGTGGGAACGTGACACCGACATTGGCTATGTCGTGCAAGCAGGCCCCTTGAAGAACCTCGGCATCAAATGGCGCAACGCCACGGTGCGTACCCGCCATTTCGGCAATGACCTGGACGACAATCGCCTGATCGTCAGCTACACCCTGCCGCTCTGGTAAGCCAACAGCTGCTATGCGGTGACGCGCTGATACTTGACGATCCGCGCGTCACCTTGCAGCAGGTCCGAGGCTTGGGCGAGCGCCGCTTGAAGATGACGGGTTTGCCAATGCCGTGCCTCGGACTCCGCGCTTTCCCACACCTCAAAGGAGGAAAACTCCAGGGGATTGGCAAGGGATTGATAGTAGGCGTATTCCAGACAACCAGGCTCCAGGCACGTCTGCCGGCTGAGTTCGGCCAGCACGCCGCGCATCCCCTCAAGGCCTTGCGGTTTCACCACAAAACTGGCCATTACATAGACACGCGTATTCATATCTGCCAAACGCTCCAGTTGAAAACCGGCCACCCCGTGCTTTGCGTGGAAGCAACGCAGCGGCCGGAAACGCAGCCCTTAACGAGCCAGTTCTTTCAGCACGAGATCGGCGACAGGACCGCCGGAGGCGGGGTTCTGACCGGTGATGACACGCCGGTCAGCGACCGCAAACGGTGCCCATGGCTCCGCTGCCTTCTTGTAGATGGCGCCTCGCTTGACCATCTCGTCCTCGGTCAGGTAGGGGACGTATTGGTCCAGCTCGGCAATCTTCTCTTCATTGTTGGAGAAACCCGTGACCTCCTTGCCGTCAATCAGCAGCGAGCCATCGGACAGTTTGATGTTCAGCAACCCCACCGCACCGTGGCAGACAGACGACACGATGCCGCCGTTCTCATAGATGCTGCGGCTGAGGGCCTGCAACTCCTCGTTATCAGGGAAGTCCCAGACCACGCCATGCCCCCCGGCGTAATAGATGACCGAATAATCCGCCGGGTTGACCTGGTCTGGCTTAAGTGTCGCGCCCAACCGGTTCATGAAGGCCTTATCCTGATACCACTGCCAATCCCCCTCATCGGCCATTGCCAGGCTGTGGGGATCAATCGGCGTGTATCCGCCCTTGGGGCTGACATAGTCGACCTGGTAACCCGCGTCCTGGACTTTTCTGACGAAGTGCACCGCCTCACCAAGCCAAAGGCCAGTGGCACGTGCCAGGTTGGGATACTTGGGAAAGCTGGTCAGTACCACCAGCATTTTCTTGCTCATGTTCCACCTCACTTTTTCATGTTGCAAATGACAGGGGTAGCCCCTCGATCCGAGGTTGCCCCCCTTCCCTATCAGGTGTTCGTCCGCGAAGCATCGCAACAACATCATGACGGCGATAATCGGAGAAAAATGGTTGCGCAATGTCCAAGGCTGCTTTCAACTTTCCAAACCCCCTTGTGCATGCAGATGACGTTCGCCATGACTGGCATCCCGGCGAAATCACACCTTAATCCGCGCATCTGGACCTCGGTAGGCTCCGACTCGCAATTGACTATTCCATCTATGGAACACCTGTCCGATGTATGACCTGAATGAGCTGTACCTCTATGCACAAATTGTCGAGCACCAGGGCATCGGCGCTGCCAGTCGTGAGCTGGGCATCCCCAAGTCCAGACTCAGCCGGCATTTGTCGGCGCTGGAGGAGCGCCTGGGCATTCGCCTGATCAATCGCTCCACGCGCCAGTTCTCGGTTTCGGAACTCGGCCAGGAGTACTACCAGCACTGCCTGGTAATGCTGGATAGCGCGAGCGCGGCGCAATCGTTGATCGATAACAGCCGCACATCGCCCAAAGGTATCGTGCGGATAGCCTGCCCCACGGCCCTGCTCAACTTTCTGGTCGCCGGCATGATCGCCCGCTACATGGGTCGCTACCCCGAGGTCGAGGTCCACCTGGAAAGCACCAACCGCACGGTTGACCCGCTGCGCGAAGGCTTCGACATCGTCCTGCGAACCGGTTTTCCACCGTTCGAGGACAGCGGCCTGACCATGAAGACCCTGACGCGCAGTCCGCATGCACTGGTGGCAAGTCCAAACCTCATCGAACGTATGGGACAGGCCACATCACTGGCCGACCTGACGCGCTATCCGAGCCTCGATATGGGACCCTGTGCGCGTCAGTACCAATGGAACATGGAGGGGCCGGGCGGTGTACAAGCGACCGTGCGCCACAGCCCACGGTTGATCACCGATGACATGATCACGCTTCGACGGGTGGCGATAGAGGGCGGCGGCATTGTCCAGTTACCGGAACTGGTGGTGTTCAAGGACATTCGAAACGGCGTGCTCATACCGGTTCTGCAAGACTGGAAACCCAGGAGCGCAATCGTTCATGCTCTGTTTGCGTCAAGGCGCGGCCTGATGCCATCGATCAGAAGCCTGCTGGATTTCCTGGCGGACAGTTTCGCAGCGCTGGGCTTTGACAACCTGTATGAAGGCTATGCCCTCAGGGGCGACGAAGACGCCTGTTTTCTCACGGGGTCAACGCTTGCCGGCGAAGGCGATTTCAACGACGCCTTCGCCGGCAAGCCCGGCTCCTTCGGAAATTGATTCGACAGGCCACGCGTGGCGCTCAGCAACACCGCGTATTACATTTCCCACGCCCAAAACGCGCGTCCTGACGCTCACGGAAAAACGCCTCGTAGCTCATCACTGGCTCGCCCGGATGGTTGATCGCCCTCTGTGCCACATAGTTGTCGTAATCGGGAACGCCCACCATCAAACGCGCGCTCTGGCCAAGGAAACGGGCAGCCTGCTGCAGTCTACGGATCATGTCGATGCTCTCTTCACGGGTTTGGACAGCCCCATCAAATCGCAAGTTTGTATCTGCAATGTGTCCACTTCCCGGCCATTTGTATTCTCATGTATTCAAGCCCCCGCGACCTTTTGGCGCATGACCGGCTGGCCATCGATTGAGCGCCAATGGGCAACAGTTTGTTAACATCCCTGCGCTTTTTTTCGCCTGATCCGTCAGGCACTGTGTTTTCTCTGTTGCACACAGGAAGCTTTTTTCCATGAGTACGTTGTATTCCCGCCGCACTGTCCTGCAAGGCATGAGCCTGTTGAGCCTCGGCCTGCTCGCCGGCTGCGATGACAGCAGCAAGCTGTCGTTCAAGTACGGCAAGGACCTGAGCGACAAGATCATGGGGCGTTCCTTCAAGCTCAAGGACGCCGACGGCGAAACCCGGATGCTCGGTAGCTACCAGGGCCTGATGCCGATGATCTTCTTCGGCTTCACCCAATGCCCGGCCGTCTGCCCGACCACACTGGCCCGCGCCGCCCAGGCGAAGAAACTGATGGGCCGCGATGGCGAGCGCCTGCAAGTGGTCTTCATCACATTGGATCCCGAGCGCGATACTCCGCAAATGCTCGACAAATACGTCAAGGCCTTTGATCCGAGTTTCGAGGCGCTGTACGGCACGCTGGAAGAAACCGCCGCCACCGCCAAGGAGTTCGGCGTATTCTTCGAGAAAGTCCCAAGCGGCGATACCTACACCCTGTCCCACACCGCCACCAGCTTCGTGTTCGACTCCCGGGGCAATCTGCGCCTGGGCCTGTCCGCGTCCCTTACCGCTCAAGAGTGCGCAGAAGACCTGCTCACCGTCATGGAGGTCTGCTGATGACTTCGTTCTGCGCACCACGTATCAAACAGCTTGTACTGGGAATGGCCCTGATCGGCATGGCGTGGCAGGTCTCTGCGCAAACCCAAGTGAGCGACGCCTGGGTCCGGGCGACGGTGGCCGGCCAGCCTTCGAGCGGCGCCTTCATGACCCTGCAGGCCGACACCGACAGCAAGCTGCTCAGCGTGCAGTCGCCCGTGGCGAAGACCGTGCAGATTCACCAGTCGAGCATGAAAGACGATGTGATGAGCATGCAGCAGGTCGATTCCGTGGCATTGCCGGCCGGCAAGGCGGTGAGCTTCGATCCCCATGGCTACCACGTCATGCTCATGGACCTGACGGGCCAGATCAAGGAAGGCGACAGCGTACCCCTGACCCTGACCGTGGAAAACGCCAAGGGCGAGAAAGAAACGATCAAGGTCGACGCGCCGGCAAAGGCACTGAATACGATGGATCATGGCAATATGGATCACAGCAAGATGCATTGAGGGTCTGACGGCCTCCGCCACGGAGGCCGCTCTTTGATGGGAGGTGCGCAACGATGACGACGAACACCGAAACCGCCATCCTCGCTGGCGGCTGCTTCTGGGGCATGCAGGATCTGCTGCGACGCTACCCTGGCGTGATCTCCACGCGGGTGGGCTACACCGGCGGCGATGTACCCAATGCCACCTATCGCAACCATGGTTCCCACGCCGAAGCGATCGAAATCGTCTTCGACCCGGAGCAGATCAGCTATCGCCAGATCCTGGAATTTTTCTTCCAGATCCATGACCCGAGCACCAAAAACCGTCAGGGCAATGATCTGGGCACCAGCTATCGTTCAGCGCTCTATTTCCTGGATGACGAGCAGAAACGCATCGCCGAAGACACGGTGGCCGACGTTGACGCCTCCGGTCTCTGGCCCGGCAAGGTGGTCACCGAGATAGAACCCGCCGGGCCATTCTGGGAAGCGGAGCCTGAGCATCAGGACTACCTCGAGCACTACCCCAGCGGTTACACCTGCCACTTCATACGACCGAACTGGATCCTGCCCAGACGCAAGTAATGGCGGGCGCCGGCTTGCCGGCCCCTTCGGGTCCATGGATCAAGACAGATAACCGCGCTGCACGCTGACCCGCCGATCGATGGCTTGTCGCAACCGTTCGCTGTGTTCGGCCCACACCTGGGGGTCGACCTTGGGCGAACGCATCAGTTCGAGCATGGCCGACTGTGCCGCCCGGTATTCGTCCAACGCATCGCCGGCCATGATCTTCAAGCGCTCGCCTGCGGTCATTTCCAGGCGTCGCAAGGCCAGTACCGTTTCGTCGGTGATGACCGTGCTCAAGGTCAATTGCGCTCGATGGGGCGCGATGAAAGGCTGGGTTTCCAGCAGGATAGCCCTGGCCCGCTGTCCGCCCCATTTCAAGGCCAGCGCAAACGGCTCGCGCAGGCCGCGGTCATGAAACTCTTCACAAATCGCTGCCCCCTCGGCGGTGTAGATCCCGATGAATACCTGGGTCATCCCCTGTGGCGTAATGCGCGCCTGCACCTCTATTTGCCTGCCGTCGCCCAACACGTCTTCATAGGTTTTGACGGGCAGGCGTTTATTGAGCCAAAGCCAGAACTGTGCGCCTCTATGTCGCATTCACTACCCTCCCCAGGATCGCTTCCCGAGTAAGGCACAGGATGGCGCCGTTCGCCATGCCGGCGGTCGTTTGAGTGCGGCGGCCGGCCGCCGGATCGCCCCCCTTGCCGTCATCATTGGCGCTCATTACAATTGCTAATAATTCTCACTAGCAAAAAAACAATCACGCGATGAGCGACTCTCTTTCCGCCACTCACCAACTTCACGTGCGCAGTGTCGAAGCCCTGTACGTTGGCCATCAGGGCTGGCTGCACGCCTGGCTGTTGCGCAAGCTGGGCAACCGGGTGGACGCGGCCGACCTGATGCACGATACGTTCACGCGTATCCTGGCGGCCAGGTCGCTGCCGGAGATTGCCGAGCCACGGGCCTACCTGACCTGTGTGGCCAAGGGCATCCTGGTCAACTGGTATCAACGCCAGGCGCTGGAACGGGTCTACCTGTCGGCCCTGGCGCAGATGCCCGAGGCACTTGCCCCCTCGCCGGAAGTGCGATTCCTGATCCTCGAGACCCTGCATGAAGTCGATGCACTGCTCGATGCCCTGCCGCCACTGGTCAAGCGCGCGTTCCTGCTGTCGCAGATCGGCGCGATGAAGTACGAGGACATCGCGACGCAACTCGGCGTCTCGCTCATCACCGTCAAGCGCTACATGAAACAGGCGTTCGTGCAGTGCCTGACGTTGATGCACCAATGAACGGCCAGGCGATGATCAGCCCCGCCGTCCTGGACGAGGCCGCCGAATGGCTGATGCGCCTGGGCGAAGGTGCGCTCAGCGAGTATGAACGCGCGCAATGGCAACAGTGGCGAGCCAGCAGTGCCGAGCACGAATGCGCCTGGCAGCGGGCGGAGTGCCTGCTGGGCAAACTGGGGGGCTTGCCACCGGAGCTGGCGATACCAACGCTCGACCGCCCAGCCAACCCGCAACGCCGCGCATTGCTCGGGCGCCTGGCGGCGCTGCTGGCGCTGGCCCCCGCCTCCTGGGCCGGATGGCAACTCAACGAGCGCCAGGGTTGGACCGCCGACTACCACTCGCCGATTGGCGCGCGTCGCCAGTTGACGCTGGTCGATGGCAGCCAGGTGACCCTCAACACCGACACCGCGATCGATGTGGATTTTGACCCGCAGCAGCGCCTGATCAGGCTGCGCAAGGGAGAGATCCTGATTCAGACCGCGCCAGACATCCAAAAGCCCGCCCGACCGTTGCGGGTGTCCACCGCACAGGGCCGCCTGCAGGCGCTGGGCACCCGTTTCAGTGTGCGCGAGGAAGACGGTATCTCGCGCCTGGCGGTGTTCGACGGCCGCGTGCAAATCGAACGCCATGCGCAGCCCAAGGCGGCGCCGGTGATCCTGCTCGCCGGGCAACAAACCACGTTTTCCGACGCTGCGATCGGCGCCATCACCCAGGCCGACAGCGCCCTGACGGCCTGGACCCAAGGCATGCTGGTGGCCGACGGCATGCACCTGGGTGACTTCGCCAGAGAGCTGGCGCGCTATCGCCATGGCCTGGTGCGCTGCGATCCGGCCGTCAGCCGGCTGCGCATCTCCGGCGCTTTCCCCCTGGACGACACCCGGCGCGCGCTGAGCATGCTGGCCTCGACCTACCCGGTGCAAGTGACGACGCACCTGGGCGGATACTGGGTGACGATTGCAGCCGTTTGACCCACTCAAAAAATAATTGCAAAGAGGTGATACTTTTTTCGCGCTGGGCTGGCAAGGGAAGACACCCCCTCTCCCTTGCCGACAGGATCACCCCCTCGATGCCCGTTGAACGCTCTTTACGCTTGACCCCTCCCCTGCGCCGTACCGCCTGCAGCGCCGTCTTCAGCCTGATGCTCGCGGGCGCCTGCGCCCCCGTCTGGGCGGCAGGGTCGCAACCGCCAGCCATCGCCGATGCCCGTGGTTATCAGATTCCGCCAGGCCCGCTGGGGCAAACGCTGTCGCGCTTCGCCGCCGACAGCCAGATAGCGCTCTCGTTCGACCCCGGCCTGACCGATGGCCTGCAAAGCCCCGGATTGTCCGGCACCTATTCGGCGCTCGAGGCGCTCACCCGCCTGCTGAGCGGCAGCGGCCTGCAATTGGTCCAGCGCGCCGACGCCAGCTACACCCTGGAGCGCGACAGCCACGGCGACGCACTGCAACTCGGCGCGACCTCGATCACTGGCCAGCGCCTGGGCGTGACCACCGAAGACACGCACTCCTACACCACCAGCGAAGTCAGCATCGGCAAGGGCAACATCAAGCTCAAGGACATCCCGCAGTCGGTGTCGGTGGTCACGCGCCAGCGCATGGACGACCAGAACATGAACAGCCTGCAGGACGCCATGCGCCAGGTCACCGGGGTCACGATCAAGACCTACAACTCGGGCTCCAGCCTCAACGATGTATACATGCGCGGCTTCCTGGTCGACCAGGTGCAAGTCGACGGCGTCTCGCAACCCACCGGCCAGGGCGACATGGCCACCGCGTTCGACCTCGCGATGTATGACCGCGTCGAAGTGCTGCGTGGCCCTTCGGGCCTGTATCAAGGGGCGGGCGAGCCC
The DNA here is from genome assembly GCF_028471945.1 of Pseudomonas sp. WJP1. Lineage (NCBI taxonomy): Bacteria > Pseudomonadati > Pseudomonadota > Gammaproteobacteria > Pseudomonadales > Pseudomonadaceae > Pseudomonas > Pseudomonas sp. WJP1. Next base: position 2,789,961 of record NZ_CP110128.1, on the reverse strand, counting down.
GGCGGTACCATCAACGTGGTGCGCAAGCGGGCCCTGGGCCGGTTCGCCCTGGGTGGCGAACTGGCCGCAGGTTCCTACGACCACTACCGTTCCTCGGTGGACGTTACCGGCCCGTTGAACGACCAGGGCAGCGTGCGCGGGCGCTTCATCACGGCCTACGAAAACAACCAATCCTTCGTCGACTACGCCCAGAACGAACGCCCGATGGTGTACGGCCGCCTGGAACTGGACCTCGACCCGTCCACCACCCTGTCGGTCGGCGGTGCTTACCAGCAGAACCACTCCACCCCGGCGTTCGGCTTGCCGGCGTACGCCACCGGCAAATTGCTCGACGTACCGCGCTCGACCTTCGTCGACGCCAAGTGGAACGAACTGAACGAAAAAGTCTGGGAAACCTTCGCCGAAGTCGATCACGCCCTGGACAACGGCGGCCAGTTCAAGACCACCCTGACCTACCGCGATGCCGAGACCCCCAAGCGCAACTTCACCTGGGCCGATGGCGCGGTCGATCCTGACACCGGCGACAGCTGGGCCGTAGCGTACAACTACTACACCCACATCAAGTCCATCGGTGCCGACAGCTTCGTCACCACGCCCTTCGACGCCCTGGGCCGCACCCACGAATTCACCCTGGGCGCCGAATACCAGCACCTGGACAAGGACTTCACCTACGGTGGCGGCGACTACTTCCCGATCAACGTGTTCGACCCGGGCAGCATCGACATCCCGAAACAGGACTACGTGAAAAACAACGGCAACTGGTCCAAGTCCGATCAATACGGCCTCTACACCCGCGCCAAGTTCAACGTCACCGACTGGCTCGACGTGATCGGCGGCAGCCGGGTGACCTGGTACGAGAGCGACGCGAAGAACGCCAACGCCTTCTTCAACAACTTCGGCAGCGCCCACACCAGCATCAACCGCAAGGTCGTGCCCTATGGCGCAATCATCGGCAAACTGAGCCCGGAACTGTCGGCCTACGCCAGCTACACCGAGGTGTTCAAGCCGCAAAGCGAACTGGGTTCGGACAATACGCCGATCGGCCCGCGCGAAGGCCAGCAGTACGAAATCGGCCTCAAGCGCGAGTTCTTCGACGGGCGCTTGAACGCCAGTGTCGCGGTGTTCCGCATCTATGATGAAAATCGCGCCGAATACAACAACGCCACGGCAGCCTACGAGGCTCAGGGCAAGGCGCGCAGCCAGGGCTGGGAAACCGAACTGAGCGGTAACCTGAGCGACAACTGGAGCATCGTCACCGGCTACGCCTTCACTTCAACCAAATACCTGAACTCCGATGATGGCAATGAAGGCAAGACCTTCAGCACCATCACCCCCAAACACAACTTCAACCTGTGGACCAAGTACGAGTTCAGCGACGGCCCGCTCAAGGACTTCAGCGTCGGCGGCGGCGTGCGCGTGGTCAGCGACACGTACTACCAGCGTGACGTCAAATTCGAACAGAGCGGCTATGGCATCGCCACGGCGCAGGTGGGCTACAAGATCAACGACAACCTGTCGACGACGCTGACCGCCAACAACCTGTTCGATCGCAAATACTACGATCGCGTGGACGCTTCCTGGGGCACCAACTTCTATGGCGATCCACGCACCCTGACGCTGGCGCTGCGCGCACAGTATTAATCCCACCGATAGAGGTTCGCCAGTCATCGCTGGCGAACTCGATAGCGGCAAAGGCGCCTTGAAAGATTCCGCCTATCGGCTACAAATACTCCAGCTATTAGCCGTCTGCCCAAGGGCGGTCTAGCCTTATCTAACGCCGGTGCGGTCTGGCCGGCCTAGACCTGATAAGAAGATAAAGCAGGAGTCAGTAACCGACTAGGCATACCGTGGGTCATCCCGTTGGCAATTCGCTTGCCAGTGCCGGTGATGCCCATTTGGCCACGATGATCAGTTGATCGACTTGCTGGGCCAACAGCCTGAGTCATTGATTTCACTCACCGCCATCGCACCTTGACCGGGACGCTGGCTGAATGAACACGACCAAAGGTAGCTCACAGATGGGAACTGAAACGAAATGCCCGTTCAATCACGCAGCGGGTGGTGGCACCACGAACCGCGATTGGTGGCCGAACCAGCTGAATCTGAAGATCCTGCACCAGCACTCGTCCTTGTCTACCCCCGCGGACGAGGGCTTCAACTATGCCAAGGCGTTCAAGACCCTGGACTTTGCCGCGCTCAAGCGTGACCTGACCGCCCTGATGACCGATTCGCAAGACTGGTGGCCTGCGGACTTCGGACACTACGGACCGCTGTTCGTCCGTATGTCCTGGCACGCCGCGGGCACCTACCGTACCGGCGATGGCCGGGGCGGCGCCGGTTCTGGCCAGCAGCGCTTTGCGCCGCTCAACAGCTGGCCCGACAACGTCAGCCTGGACAAGGCTCGCCGCCTGCTGTGGCCGATCAAGCAAAAATACGGCAACAGCATTTCCTGGGCCGACCTGATCGTGCTGACCGGTAACGTCGCGCTCGAAACCATGGGCTTCAAGACCTTCGGTTTTTCCGGCGGCCGGCCTGACGTCTGGGAACCCGATGAAGATGTCTACTGGGGCTCGGAAAACAAATGGCTGGGTGGCGACGTGCGCTACGACAAAGCGCAAAAAGCCGTGCAAGAACCCGGCGAAGGCCCGCTCGTCGCGGAACCCGGGGAAAATGAAGAGAGCCGTACCGAGCAGGGACGCAATCTGGAGAACCCCCTGGCGGCCGTGCAAATGGGCCTGATCTATGTGAACCCGGAAGGCCCGGAAGGCAACCCCGACCCGGTCGCCGCCGGCAAGGACATCCGCGAGACCTTCGGCCGCATGGCCATGAATGACGAGGAAACCGTGGCGTTGATTGCCGGCGGCCACGCCTTCGGCAAGACCCACGGCGCCGGCCCCGCCGACAATGTCGGTGCCGAGCCCGAAGCCGCTGGCCTCGAGGAACAGGGCCTGGGCTGGAAGAACAAGTTCGGCACCGGCAAAGGCCCCGACACCATCACCAGTGGCCTGGAAGTGACCTGGACCACCACGCCGACGAAGTGGAGCAACAACTTCCTGGAGAACGTGTTCGGCTTCGAATGGGAACTCACCAAGAGCCCGGCGGGCGCCCACCAGTGGACGCCGAAGAACGGTGCTGGCGCCGGGATCATTCCGGACGCGCACGACCCGTCCAAACGTCGCAACCCGACCATGCTGACCACCGACCTGGCGCTGCGCTTCGACCCGATCTACGAGCCGATTGCACGGCGCTTCCTGCAGAACCCCGACCAACTGGCCGACGCGTTCGCCCGTGCCTGGTACAAGCTGCTGCACCGCGACATGGGCCCGCTTTCGCGCTATCTCGGCCCGGAAATGCCCAATGAAGAACTGCTGTGGCAAGACCCGATCCCTGACGTCGATCATCCGCTGGTCAACGACAGCGACGTCGCGGCCCTGAAAAGCCAGGTGCTGGCCTCGGGCCTGTCGGTCTCGCAACTGGTCACCACGGCCTGGGCCGCGGCCGCAAGCTTCCGGGGTTCGGACAAACGCGGCGGTGCCAACGGCGGGCGCTTGCGCCTGGCCCCACAGAAGTTCTGGCAGGCCAACCAGCCCGACCAACTGGCGGGCGTATTGACGAAATTGGAAGGCATCCAGCAAGAGTTCAACGCCAGTGGCAAGAAGATCTCCCTGGCTGACCTGATCGTCCTCGCAGGTTCTGCAGGTGTTGAGCAGGCGGCAAAAAATGCCGGGCACACCATCACGGTGCCCTTCACGCCAGGGCGCACGGACGCTTCCCAGGAACAGACCGATGTCGAGTCCTTCGGTTTTCTCGAACCGATCGCCGACGGCTTCCGCAATTACCTCAAGGGCCGGTACCGCGTGTCGGCAGAGTCGCTGCTGATCGACAAGGCACAGTTGCTGACCCTCACCGCGCCGGAAATGACCGCGCTGATCGGCGGCATGCGCGTGCTCAAGACCAACGTCGGACAGACTGCCCACGGCGTCTTCACCACACGGCCCGAGGCGTTGACCAAGGATTTCTTCACCAACCTGCTGGACATGGGCGTGGAGTGGAAACCGCTGTCGGAGGCCCAGGAAGAGTTTGAAGCGGTCGACCGCAAGACCGGCCAGAAAAAGTGGACGGGCACGCGCGTCGACCTGGTCTTCGGCTCCAACTCGCAATTGCGCGCGCTGTCGGAGTTCTATGCCAGTAACAGTGAGGAGAAGTTCGTGAAGGACTTTGTGGCGGCCTGGACCAAGGTGATGAACCTTGACCGCTTCGACCTGAGGTGAGCTGAATCGTTGGGTGAGTTGACGAGCGCGCAGCCTCGGCTGCGCGCTCGAAGGTCACTCAATGGGGCGCGCGATGGATGGTCTTGAGCAGGTCTTCGGGGCTGATGTGCCCGACGACCTGCTGCACGCTGCCCGGTTGCGGCAAATCGAGGATATGCCCCTTCATCTTGCCGATCACGTGCATCTCGCACGGCTTGCAGTCGAATTTCAACGTCAGCACTTCGTCGCCGTGGATCAACTGCATCGGCGCGACCTTGGTGCGCACGCCCGTCACGCCCTTGGCCTGCTTGGGGCACAGGTTGAAAGAGAACCGCAGGCAGTGCTTGGTGATCATCACCGGGACTTCGCCGGTCTCTTCATGGGCCTCGTAGGCCGCATCGATCAGCTTGACCCCGTGACGGTGATAGAAGTCGCGGGCCTTCTGGTTGTAGACGTTGGCCAGGAACGACAGGTGCGACTCCGGGTACACCGGCGGCGGACTGGTCTCGGCCTTGCGGCCACCCCGCGGATGGGCCTGGATACGGGCGACGGTCAACGCTTCGATCACTTCGCGGCGCAAGGCCTTGAGCTGCGAGTTGGGAATGAAGAACGCCTGGGGTGCATCTAGCTTGATGTCGGTGGCGTGGTATTCGGTGGTGCCCAACTGACCCAGCAGGTCATGCAGTTGCTCCAGGGCCTGCTGCGGCTTGTTGGCCACGCCAAACGGACCGTCCAGGGCGACGCTGGCGCTGATGCCCTCTTCGCTGGTGGCGGTCAGTTCCAGACGCTCCTCACGAAGGCGCGCGACCCAGGACAGACCGATCCGGCGCTCGGCGGAGGTCTTTTGCAGTGCCTGGGCCCAGTTGTGATCCAGGTTGCGGCTCAACGGGTGATTCGGGCGCAACTGGTGCAGGCCCTTGGGCATCTCGTTCGGCTCGACGCGGTAGCGATAGCGTTTCTCGCCGTCTTCTTCGAACTCGCCTTTGGGTTCGGCGATGTTGGTCCGCCAGCCCACTACTTCACGCTTGACCAGTACGTTGAGGCCGTCACCGTTGGACAGTGGCTCGTGGGTGACCACCAGCAGATCGCGCTTGCCGACTTTTTCCACCACGCCCACCGGCAGGCCGGTGAAGGTCGGCGAGTCGAAGGCGCCGATGTCGATCTTGCGTTCGCTGACGAAGTAGTCGGTGCTGCCACGGTGGAAGGTCTTGTCCGGATCGGGCAGGAAGAAATGCGCGGTACGGCCGCTGGAGGCGCGGGCCAGGTCCGGGCGGTCTTCGAGCACAGCGTCCAGGCGCTGGCGGTAGTAGGCGGTGATGTTCTTCACGTAGCCCATGTCCTTGTAGCGCCCCTCGATCTTGAACGAGCGCACGCCGGCTTCCACCAGGGCGCGGATGTTGGCGCTCTGGTTGTTGTCCTTCATGGACAGCAGGTGCTTCTCGTAGGCGATCACCCCGCCCTTCTCGTCCTTGAGGGTGTACGGCAGGCGGCAGGCCTGGGAGCAGTCGCCGCGGTTGGCGCTGCGGCCGGTCTGCGCATGGGAAATATTGCACTGGCCGGAGAACGCCACGCACAACGCGCCGTGGATGAAGAACTCGATCGCCGCCTCGGTTTCGTCGGCAATGGCGCGAATTTCCTGCAGGTTCAGCTCGCGGGCCAGTACCAGTTGCGAAAAACCGGCCTGGTCGAGGAACTTCGCCCGCTCCAGGGTGCGGATGTCGGTCTGGGTGCTGGCGTGCAGCTCGATCGGCGGGATGTCCAGCTCCATCACACCCAGGTCCTGGACGATCAGCGCGTCGACACCGGCATCGTACAGTTGATGGATCAGCTGGCGAGCCGGCTCCAGTTCATTGTCGTGCAGGATCGTATTGATCGTGGTGAACACCCGGGCATGGTAGCGATGGGCGAACTCCACCAGCGCGGCGATATCGCTCACCTCGTTGCAGGCGTTGTGGCGGGCGCCGAAACTCGGGCCACCGAGGTACACGGCATCGGCGCCATGCAGGATGGCCTCGCGGGCGATAGCCACGTCACGGGCGGGGCTGAGCAATTCCAGGTGATGTTTGGGCAGGGACATAATATTTTTTAGTCAGGCTGTCACGGTCGAGGCGCGCATTGTAGCGGTGAAATGAGCGGGGGGCATCCGTGTACTGCCAGGTGGCTCTCGGATGTATCCGATCTACTGTGGGAGCTGGCTTGCCAGCGAAGGCGGCCTGACAGCCGAACAATCTCTTTCAGGTGTACATATCCATTCCTGCGGTAACGGCCACCTATGGTTTCGCTCTTATGTATGGACTCGCCCCCACTGGCCACCTGTTTTTCAAACACTGCTACCCGGTTGCATCTATGTATAAGGCCTGTTCGAGGAAGCCCTGTCTGCGGCTTCTGGCCGACATTGGTTGAGCTCGCGGTATGCCGATTACATGCAGGCCTCGAAGGCCGGTAAGAGCGCAGGCATCGATCCGCGACGGTCTGACCTGGGGTCAATGTTTTCTAGCAGGGGCTGAAGCGCCGTGGCGCCCCGGTGGCAGAACGCTTTTGTTCAGTGACTTGGCGCAGCTGGCCGGCCATGGGCCGGTTGGCTGCGGTAAGTCTGCTCATTTTGTAGCAGCACCCAAACGATTCGCAGGTTGCGGTTCGCCAAGCGTATCGCCGCTTCCTTGCGCCCCAGCCGGGCCTGCCACCGTTGCAAGCGACGATCGTCGGGCAGCTCCGAATCCGCGCGCAAATGCCTCAATACCGCGTGAGCACCTTGAACCATCAGGCTGCGCACATAGCTGTCGCCGCGTTTGCTTATCCGGCCCAGGCGAATTTTCTGCCCACTGCTTTTCTGCTCAGGCACCATGCCGAAGTAGGCGGCGAACTGGCGTGCATTGGCGAAGCGCTCAGGGTCGGTCTGCTTGGCCAAAAGCGCAGTGGCGATGATCGGGCCGATCCCGCGCACGGTCATCAGCCGTCGGGCCGTTTTGTCCTCGTTCGCGGCCTTCTCCAGGCGACCGGTCAGGACGTTGACCCGTTCGCCCAGTTGGCGCCACTCACCCAGCAGCTCGTCGATCAGTTCACGCAACATCTCCGGCAACGGTTGAGTGGCATCTTCCAGCACCCGAGGCAGGGTCTGGTTGATCGCCGCATCACCCTGTGCCAGGACAACGCCATGCTCCATCAGCAAACCGCGCATCTGGTTACTCATGGCTGTGCGCCGACGGACATAACCCTGGCGGGCCCGGTGCAAGGCCTGCATGGCCAGTGCGGTGGCGCTTTTGATGGGGACCGCGGCAATTTTGCTGTCGCGCCCGGCACGCAATATGGCCAGTGCATCATTTCGATCATTTTTGGCGCCGCTGCGGTGCTGGGCCACAAGCTGTGCCGGAAGAATCCGCGCCAGATTGCCCTGAGCCTGTAGTTGGCGCGCCCATGCTTGAGCGCCTGGACCTGTTTCCACGAGCACTACTATCCTTGGCGGCAGTTGGCGCAGAAAGGCATGAAAGGCTTCACGCGACTTGATGCGTTCTTCGTAAAGCACTTGGCCAAGAGCGTCTTCGCCTGCCACCTGAAAGACCTGCTTGGCCAAATCGACCGCCACTGTCGTGCAGGCCGACAGATCGCTGGAAGACAAAGACTGTTTAACCGTCGTATGCTTTTTCATGGATTCGCCCTCGCTGTCGGTGGCTTCTTAGACTGCCCCCGTGGCGCATTGACGCCTCGGCGCGGGCGAGTCCATCCAATTACAGCGAGTCACTTGGAAAAGCCCCAAGTAACCAAGGGCTCTTGCCCCTGGCGTTCGGTGCCTCGCTAAGGCTCGGCATGCCCTCGCTCCGGTCCTGCTCCGTGGGTCGCCGCGATGGGCCATCCTTGGCCCAGCGCGGCTAAACCGGCATCCATGCCGGTTTACCCACTGCGCAGAACCGGAACGAAGCCTCTCGATGGGGCAAGAAAATCAAAAGCCAGATCAAGATCAAACGCCAAAGCGAGGCGGCCTGACAGCCGACCTGATTTTTGCGGGTGTACCCGCCCCCCTGTAGGAGCCAGGCTTGCCGGCGAAGAACGATAACTCGGTGGAACAGTCACACCGCAGCGCCTGGTTCGCCGGCAAGCCTGGCTCCTACAAGGGATTGGGGGTAAATGCAAAAATCAGGTCGGCTGTCAGGCCGCCTCGCTTTTGTTTTTGATCTGGGTGCCCCGTTAACCACGATGGCCGAACGCAGGCATTGCGCAGTGGGTAAACCGGCAGGACGCCGGTTTAGCCGCGCTGGGCCAGGGATGGCCCATCGCGGCGACCCACGGAGCAATGCCGGAGTGAGGGCATGCCGAGCCTAGGCGAGGCACCGAGTGGTGGGGCAAAGCCTTTTGCTTACTTTTCGGCGTTTGGAAAAGTGAGTCGCCGTAAGGGCGAAACCATAGGTGGCCGTTACCGCAGCAATGGATATGTACCCAATTAAACCGCGTTATCGTTCTTCGCCGGCAAGCCTGGCTCCTACAAAGGCAAACGCAAAAGATATTGCTATCAGGCCTTGGCAGCCATCGCAGTAACTTCCACACGCATACCCTCGACCGCCAGCGACGCCACACCCACAGCCGCGCGCACGGGCCACGGCTTGGCGAAGAAACGCTTATAGACCTCGTTGAAAGCGGCACGGTCAGCCATGTCGGTGAGGTAGATGGTCAAGTGCAATACGCGGTCCATGGAGCTGCCGGCGCGTTCCAGCGCCACTTTCAGCGCCTGCAGGGTGCACTCGCTTTGCAGGGTGATATCGCCCAGTTCAAGGCTGCCATCGGCACGGGTCGGGATCTGGGTGGAGACCAGCATGCCGCCGAAACCGGCGACGTCGGAGGAGATGGAGTCCGCATCGGGATCGGGAACGAAGGTCAGGTCTTGGTTTGCCATGGGGGTCTCTTGCTTGAGGTGGTAAGGCGGCGTCGCCCGCATGTCAGCCGAGGCCGTCATGCGTGCGACGCCTGTTGCCCCACCAGTTTACGGAACCGTCACGCCACCCGCTCGATTTTATCCGCGCGACGCTTCTTGGCATCAAAGTTCCCGCGCACCAATACCCAGCGCACGACCTTGTTCCAGGCATAGGCCACCACGACGCCACCGACCACGGCGAAAACCACCCCGAGCAGCGGATGATCACCGATGCGCCGGGCCACCGAATGGAACTGGAAGTGCGTCAGGTAGATATACAGCGTCGAGGAGGCAATCAATGCCATGCCCCGCGCCAGCAGGCCGGGGACGGGAATCGACCGGACCCAAATCACCAGCAGAGTGGCAGGCACGGCGACATCGATGTGGTTCCAGATGTCGGCGGCGAGCGGTCCGAATCCCAGCATCGCCTGCATGTCCTGCCAACCCACCACCAGGAGGGCAACGAGCGTGACGATCCACTTCTGGGTAGTAGAGCTGGCACTGTGAATGGCCATGCCGAGCACCATGATCGCCAGGTAATGCTGTGGCACCCGATTGAACAGCGCGCTCGCATCGAACACATAGTGACTGATCAGCACATCAACCAGCGCCAACACGCATGCCGCAATGACAAAACAACGAAACGGGTCTGCGCTGATGATGTTCCTGACGCGCTCGAACGACAGTACGAACCCGATGATCAACAGCATCTGCACCAGCACTTCTATGTACCAGTAGACGAAGTTGCCGATCTGGTTGGGCGAATACCAATTGGAAATCAGCAACAATGATTGCCAATGCACCGTGTCGAACACCACCTGCACCAACACCGTGTACAGGACCGTGGGTACCGCGATAGTGGCTACGGACTTGACCAGCGTGCGCACGCTACCGGACTCATTGATGGCCTTTAATTGAAACCTTGCCAGGCTGAACCCGGAAACCAGGAACAGGGCCATTGTTTCGCCGAACATCGGCCAATGTGCAGTCACCTGAAAATGCCCCATCACAATCAACACGATGGAAACCACGCGTATAAACACCGGCACTTCCATTGCCCTGATCGAAAACCTCGAAGCCTTGGTGTCGCTGGCCAGTTCACACAACTCGAGTACCGGGATCATTTCCCATTGATCGGGCAGATGACCGATCAGCTCTTCCAGCACCATCGAAGCCTGGACGAACGAGAGTGAATCCCCGCCCAGCTCCACGAACGTCAACGCTGGATCGATGCGCGGCACTTCCAGGATTTCGGCCCAGGCCTGCGTCAACTTGAGCGCCAGCGGCGACAGGTCCAGGCTGGCAGTAACCGGTGCCGCCTGCTTGTCGACAAGCGCCTGCAACGCCCGCTTGTCGATTTTGCCGTTCGGCGTCAGAGGAATCGCCTCCACGAAAACAAACAACGCCGGCACCATGTAGTCGGGCAACTGCTGCCCCACCTGCTCCCGCAGTTCCACCGCTGAAACAGGCTTGGCCGACACGCAACAAGCCACCAGTTTCACGTTCGATCGGTCGTTGTTGGCCAGCACCACGCACTGTTTGATCCGCGGATGCCTTGAGATCGAGGCTTCGATTTCAGCCAGCTCGATGCGATGGCCGCGAATCTTCACCTGGCTATCGCCACGCCCGAGGAACATGACACTGCCGTCGGCAAGATAAGTGCCCAGGTCGCCGGTCCGGTAGCAGATATCACCCTCGGCACCAGTGAAGGGATTGACCACGAACTTTTCCCGGGTCATTGCCGTGTCACCGTAGTAACCCAGGGACAGAAACGGACTGCGGATCAGGATTTCCCCGACCTCCCCTTCGCCGACCAGCTGATTGGCCTCATTGACCAGCAACAGTTGCGCGCCCTCGATCCCCTTGCCCAGCGGGATCTTGGCATTGTCGAGGGCGGGATCGACTTGATGGTAAGCCATCGCCTGCGGCGTTTCGGTGGTGCCGTAAAAGTTGACGCTGATGGCGTTGGGGGCGATGGCGCGGATTTGCTGGTAAAGGGTGCTGCTCAAGGCGTCCCCACCCCAGAACAGATAACGCAGCTCATCGAACTGCAATCCACTGATCTTCGCCCCGGTTTCAATGAGTTTGCCCAAGGGCGGCGTGAGGTGAATGATCGAGATCCCGTGCTGCTGTATCCACCTCGCCAGGGCGGCAGGATCGATCACGGTCGACTGGGCCGGGATGATGACTTTCGCGCCGATGGAGAGCGGCGTGAACACGTCCCTGTAGACCGGGTCGTGGCCCAGCCCCGACAGCAGGGAAAAACAACTGTCCCGGGTCAACGAGTGACGTTGGCTATGCCATTCGATGAAGTGAACCAGAGGCGCGTGATGGGTGACAATCCCCTTCGGCTCGCCGGTACTGCCCGAGGTAAAGGTGATATAGGCCGGGTGTGCGGGGTTGACCTCGGGCAAGGCCCTTGGCTCGACGGCGAACGCCTGCAGCGCGTCGCCGGGCATCTCCGGTACCTTGACCACGCGTACGGCGGACGCACGCTGCGAATCGGGCTCGAAGTCGGCTTCGCCGCATACCAGGACAAAGCTCGGCTCGAGCGCTTCGATGATCTGTTCGATGCGCGCACGGGGATAGGCCATGTCAGCCACGGTGAACGTCAAGCCGGCGCGCGAGGCGCCGAGCATGGCGTAGACCAGGCCGGCACAGCGACTGGAGACGATCACCACCCGGTCGGATGCCCTCGCGCCATGCTCCAGCAGAAAGCTGGCAAGGCGCTGGCTGATCGCGTCAAGTTCACCGTAGCTGCACGTGGCGTCTTGGGAAACCACGGCCACGGCATCGGGGGTATGTTCAGCGTGCTGCAGGAAGTCCGTGAATATCGGACGTTCGACACAATACGTCAGATCCAGCGTCGGGTTTGGGCGCGCATCCTGCATGTTATTGGTTGACTCCCCATGGCCTTTAAGACACGACGGCAGGCTCTTGGCGGCCTGTCTCAAAAGACCGCCATGAGCCCGGCTCCTTCACTGTTTTGTCAACGCCTCTGGTAACGCGGCGCCTTGCTGGAAGATCACTGTCTGCGCTGGCATCGGAGCCGGGAAGCCCGCTTCGCCGAGGGCGTCCTTGATGGTGCGGTTGGTATCGAAATACACCTGCCAGTAATGCTCGTTGTGGCAATAAGGCCGCACCGCCAGCACCGGGCCGACCAGGTTGAACTCGAGAATCTCCACATCCACGGCAGGCTCGGCCAGCACATTGGGAATGGCCGCGATGCGCTCCTTGAGCAAGGCCGCCGCGGCTTTCCAGTCGGCCGCGCCAGACAGTTGCGCCTTGAGTTCGACGCGGCGAAACGGATTGTGGGTGAAGTTCTGGATGTTGTCGCTGAAGATCTTGTTGTTGCCAACCAAGGTCAGCACGTTGTCCGGGGTGTTGATCGCCGTCGCGAACAGGCCGATTTCGGTGACGGTACCGACCACCCCGCCCGCACTGATGAAGTCGCCGACCTTGAATGGACGCAAGACAATGATGAAGGCACCGGCCGCCAGGTTGGCCAGCAGCCCGGACCAGGCCATGCCGATTGCCAGGCCGACCGCGGCCAGCAGCGCCGCGAACGTGGTGGTCTGCATTCCGAGGTAACCGAGGATGCCGATCACCAGGATGATGTTCAGCGTCACGGTGATCGCCGAACCCACATAGCGCAGCACCGTCGGGTCGACCTTTTGCTTGCTCAACGCCTTCTGCACCATGCCGACGGCAAATCCGATCAGCCAGCGTCCGACGATCCAGAAGGCAATGGCGGTCAACAGCTTGACCGCGAACGCAGCGCCATAGGCCTGTACCACGGCAATCAGGGCGTTGAACTTCTGGGTGGTGACGTTAACGATTGTCTCGTCCATGGCAGAGGCTCGCAAATGAGAGATTCACCCCAAGACGCTAGCACAGCTCCCGTGGCCCGCCAGTCCGCCGGCTAACATGCTCAGTTCGTGTGCATTTATCCTCGCCATTGCCGCGGACTGACCCCGGTCTTGCGGCGAAAAGCCCGGGCCAGTGCCGAAGGGCTTTCATAACCGACCTCTTCGGCGATCAAGGCTATGGGCTTGCCTTCACGCAGGCGTTTTTGCGCCAGGCTGATACGCCAGCTCACCAGATAATCCACCGGGGCCTGTCCGACTACCCGCTTGAAGTGCTCGGCGAAACTGGCCCGGGACATGTTGGCCGCCACCGACAGTTCGGCCACGCTCCAGGCCTTGCCGGGCGCCTCGTGCATGAGGTTCAAGGGGCGCGCCAGGCGAGGATCGGCCAGGCCGGCCAGCATGCCCGGCGATTGATTGCGACTGCTCAGAATGTGCCGCAACAACAGGATCACCACCAGCTCGAACAGCCGGTCCATCACCGCCTCGCGACCGCAGGTACCGTCGAAGGCTTCGTTGAACAACCATTGCAACGTGTTGGCCAGGGCCGGGATTTCATCCAGTTTCAGCACCAGGTAATCCGGCAGCGCCGTGGCGAGGGCGTTGCCCGCGCCGCCGTCGAAGTCCAGGGTCGCGCACACCAGTTGCGTATCGCTGTCCTGCGGGGCAAGCAGGCGGTGGCGATATGGCCGGGGGAAAAAGATCAGCGTCGGTTCGGTGATGTGCAGCTCACGGTCGTCCGCGAGCCTGAGGGACAACTCGCCCGCCTGGAGCAGATGCAAATGACCGCAGGCCTGGCTGCCATCGAACGCTGTCGTGCCGCAAAACGTGCCGCTGTGAAAGGTCCCGGCGTTGACGCCGAAATGCGCAAGCAAGGTAGACAGGCGATCCATGAAGGGCCTCCGGCAGCAGTTCTGGACGATCTGTCGCATATCGTCGACGATTTGCATCCAATAAACCAGCCCGAATCAATAGCATTCACTCCGTACCCAGCGCTTGTCGCGCATCAACCACGGAGAATCACCATGCCACGCATCAACCCAGTCAGCCTCGAACACGCCGCCGAGACCGCCCGCCCATTGCTCGACGGCGTACAGAAGAAAATCGGCTTCCTGCCCAACGTGTTCCGGGTCCTGGCCCACGCCCCCGCGGTACTGGCCGCCTACCTGCAGAACTCGGCGGCCTTGGGCAAGACATCCTTGAGCGCCACCCAGAAGGAAGCGATTTTCCTCGCCACCTCCCAGGTCAACGGCTGCGACTACTGCCTGGCGGCGCACACGTTGTTTGCCGGGAAGGCGGGGCTTTCCAGCGAGGAGATCCTCAGCGCACGCCAGGGCCAACTCGATGCGTATGCCTTGCTCGCCCGGCAAATCACCGAAAGTCGTGGCCACTTGGGCAGCGAGCAAATTGCCGCGGCCCGCGCCGCTGGAATCGATGACGCGAAAATCATCGAAGTGATCGCCCATGTCGCTGCGCAAACGCTGACCAACTACCTGAACAACGCCGCCCTGACCGAGATCGACTTTCCGGCGATCGACGCCTGACCCAGCCTGCTGCAGAGGATCGATTTAATGAAGACAGTAACCATGTACACCACCGACACCTGCCCTTACTGCCGCAGCGCCAAGGCGCTGCTGGCCGGCAAAGGCGTAACGCCCCGGGAGATCAACGTTCAGCACTCGCCCGGCAAGCTTGAGGAGATGCTCAGCCGCAGCGGCCGGCGCAGCGTGCCGCAGATTTTCATCGGCGACACGCACATCGGCGGCTTCGACGACCTGGCCAAACTGGATCGCCAGGGTGGCTTGGTGTCGATGCTGGCCTGATCCTGCGGGAACCGCTCCTACGTATTGGTTTTCAACTTGGTCCACAGGCGCGTGGTCAAGCGGGCGATGGACGCTGGCAAATCCTCTACCGTGAACAGCTTGTCCATCACCGCTTTGGGCGGGTAGATCGCCAGGTCCTGCTTCACCGCCGGCACCACATCGGCATCCGCTGCGCTGTTGGGATTGGCGTAGTGGATGCTGTTGCTGATGTTGGCAATCACCTGGGGTTGCAGCAGGTAGTTCATGTAGGTGTAGCCGTTCTTCTGGTGCGGTGCGCTCTTGGGCATGACCACCATGTCGAACCACAACGTGGAGCCCTCCTGCGGGATCGAATAGGCGATGTCGATGCCGTTTTTCGCTTCCCTGGCGCTGGCGGCCGCCTGCACGATGTCGCCGTTGAAGCCGATCACCGCGCAGACGTTGCCGTTGGCCAGGTCGCTGATGTACTTGGAGGCGTGGAAATACTGCACGTAAGGCCGAATCTTCAGCAGCGCCTGTTCGGCTTTCTTGTAATCGGCCGGCTCATGGCTGTGGGGTGGCAAGCCCAGGTAGTTGAGGGTGATCGGCAGCACTTGCGTCGGGTTGTCGATGATCGCCACGCCACATTCGCTGAGCTTCTTGATATTGGCCTCATCGAAAAACAGGCTCCAGGAACGGGTGACGTCGGTGTTGCCGAAGATCGCCTTGATCTTCTCGACGTTATAGCCGATGCCCGCGGTGCCCCACATGTAGGGATAACCGTACTGGTTGCCGGGGTCGTTGACCTCGAGCTTTTTCATCAGCACCGGATCAAGGTTGCTCCAGCCCGGCAACTGGCTCCTGTCGAGCTTCTGGATCGCCCCGGCCTTGATCAGGCGCGATAGGAAATGGTTCGACGGGCTGACCACGTCGTACCCGGTATTGCCCGTCATCAACTTCGATTCCAGCACTTCGTTGCTGTCATGGATGTCGTAGGTGGCCTTGATCCCGGTTTCCCGGGTGAACGTGGCCAGGGTGTCGTCGGCTATGTAGCCATTCCAGTTGGAGATGTTCACGGTTTCATCGGCGTGGGCGGCGGCGCAAAACGTAGAGAGCAGGGCCACCAGGGAAACGGTATTGACGCGCATGTTCGATCACCTTCGTGTTGAAGTGTTTTTGTCGTGAGTGAAAGGCGGTGTTCTAGATTTCGCTTCTGGCCCGGGCCGTCTCTACGCGCATACGCAGCATGGCACCGATATCCAGCAAGGGCTTGGGCGGCAGCCAGCCGGGCTGGGCGCGCTCGATGACCGATTGCAAAACCTTTGATTCGATTCCCGATGCCAGCTCCGCCAGCAGCCGCCCCCACAGCGTGCCGCGCGCTACGCCGGAGCCGTTGCACCCGGCCACGGCGAACACGCCCTCCTCGACCTTGGCAAAATACGGTTGCCCGGAGCGCGAAGCGCTGAGGTGGCCGGTCCAGGTGTATTGAATGTCCTGGGCGCCCAACAGCGGGAAACGCCGCTGCAGGCCCAGTACATGGTGTTGGCGCCGGGTCGCCAGTTCGCCGGGCGACAAGTCGTGGGCGCGGTATTCGGCGGTGTTGCGAATCATCACCCGGCGATCCGGGGTCAGGCGCACGGTGGCCCCCAGGGGTCGGGTCGACAACACGCCCCAGGGCTCGACGGCGCCAATAGCCTGGAATTCTTCGTCGCTCAGGGGCCGGGTGAGGCTGGCGCTGAGTTCCATGGCGAAGGTGCCGCTGTCACTGATCCCGGAACGGGGAATGAAGGCATTGAGGCACACCAGCACGTTGCTGGCCTCTATGCAGCCATGCACACCGCCGGCGCGGATGCGCCCATTGGCTAGGCGCTGCAGGCCGCTGATCTCGGTGTTTTCGAACAGTGTCACCTGCGGCGGCAGTGCATCGAGCAGCCCTTTGACGTATTTAGCCGGTTGCAGCAACGCATTGCCATTGCCGCACCAGATCGCCGCCTGGTAGTGCCGGGTTCCCAACTTTCGACTCAACGCCTCACCTTGCAGAAACTGCGCAGAGGCGCCCACCGCGCGCAATGTCTGCACCTTGGCCTCGACCTCGGTCAACTTGCGCGGATCGCTGACCGCGAAGAAATAGCCCGACTCGCGGAAATCGCAGTCGATGCCGTGCCGGGTTATGCGCTGGCGCACCTCGTCGCTGGCGGCACGGGCAATCGAGGTGTCGACCTGGAAGCCGGCGAAACCCGGGCGGCCTTGCAACTCGGCATGGGTGGGATTTTCGTGGGCGACCACAAACCCCGAATTGCGCGCCGATGCCCCTTGCGCGGCTCGCTGGCGATCAACCACCACAATGCGTGCCTTGGGATGCAATTCAGCCAATGAGTGAGCGGCACACAGCCCCGTAATGCCGGCGCCGATCACCAGCCAGTCGGCCTGCTGCGTGCCCTTGAGCGAATCGCGCAACGGGCTGTCCCCGGCTTGCGCAATCCAGCCACATACGTTTTCCATGCGTCACCTCGTTGACTGTCGTGGTGCAGTCCCTTTCACAACCACGCATGCAGCATTCGCATGAGTGCTTGGAGATGGTGACCGCCATGACTAGAATCTAAAGGGACAGCGCAACGACAACCAACGTTATTAAATCATCCAGGTATTCTGAAAACGCATGGATAACATTCGCCACGTTCCCTCGCTCCAGGGCCTGCAGGCCTTGGTCGAGGTGGCTGATTCGGGCAGCTTCACCCAGGCGGCGCAAACCCTGTGCCTGACCCAGAGCGCCGTGAGCCGCAAAATCCAGCAACTGGAGAGTCACTACGGCGCCGCGCTATTCCTCAGGACCAGCCGCAGCCTGCATCTGACAACAGAAGGCGAACAGGTGCTCGCCAGTGCGCGGCACATCCTTGAACACCTCAAGGCCCTCGAGGACCGGATCGCTCCGCAAAAGCGCCCGTTCCGCATCCGCATGCACGTGTCGCTGGCCGTGCGCTGGCTGCTGCCCAGGCTGAGTGACTTCTACCGGCATCACCCGCAGGTATCCCTGGCGATCGAGACCGTCGCCACGGAGGTGGTGGAGCCGGACAACGACAGCGACGCCTACATCCTCTACCTGCCCGAACCGTCCGGCGCAGCGGATTGCCTGACTTTGTTCGAGGAAGCGCTAGTGCCGGTGTGTGCGCCCGGGCTGTCGCTGGCGTCATTGGAGGATCTTGCAGGCTTTGCGCTCCTGCACCGCTCGAGCGACAAGAACGACTGGCGCTATTGGCTGGCCGCCAACGGTGGCAGGTCACTGGATGAGTTTCGCCACATTCCCTTCAATCTCGACGAACTGGCCCTCGATGCCGCCGCACGGGGTTTGGGCGTAGCCATGACCGACATCACCCTGGCGGGCGAGTCGATTGAGCGCGGCGTGCTGGTCATCCCGTTTGGCGAGCCGTTGAAGACTCGCGGAATTTATTCGCTGTGCCTACAGCCTTCGGCGGCTGCGCATCCTTCTTGTGCGCAGGTTATGCAGTGGTTTACCGGGCAGGTTGTAACACCCCACAACCTGTAGGCACGCATTTGAAAGTCAGCGACGCTTTGTCATACACCCGTTTCTGAAACATCAAGGGATTTCAAGAAATACCAAAGCCTGATTTTCCTCAAGACACGTAACGGGAACCAAATAACATTTTTCCTGGGCGCTTCACTGCTTACCCTGTGTGCCATCAGCTCTTTATGGACATGGGGTATTTCATTAATGAGGCGCTCCAACATTGCGGGCTCCGAGTCACCCGAAAGCGACCCGGAATAATGAATGATGCTTGAATTTTTCATGGACGGTGTCGCTGATGGGCCGACGATATGCCCAGGAAACACCATGTGATGCTCCACAAGGCTCAAGTGGCGCCAGCTGATATCATGTTTTACCAGCACGGGAGAAATAACAACCTGGTCGGCATACCATGCAGACCCTGAACTACTGGCCAGCTTACTTTTCAGTAACTTTTCGAATGCTGAAACATAGCTTTCAGCAAAACAACTGCTTCTACGCCAGACAAAGGCACCCGAGTTGAAGAATGCGCGCATTTTCACCACCGGACTATCCAGTGATATCCATGGAAGCTCATCGAAATTGGCACCTATTAACTTGCACAGCGATCGCCAGTAAGGCGTATTCTTTGCATCCCCTTCATGAATGGCAGGCGGAAGATATTCTGCACGGGCGGCAAAATCAACGCCTGATTCCAACAGCAGCCCCGATGGCTCCGACGCGATCAAAATGTCACTATCAAGCCAGGAAATCAGATCCGTTGTTGCATTACGTTGCGCCCAATATACCGCTGCCGGCTTGTTTGAATAGTTGAACCAAGGCGCCACATTATAGGCACTGTCATCGACGTAAGTTACATTCAACTCGCGCATTGCGCGCAACGTTGTTTGCGACAGGGGTGCACCCAGACGCGCCTTTACTGCAAACACCGTACAATTTGCCAACCGACCGCCAAACTTCCTGAGTGTCTTGATCATAAGGAGAGTTTGACTTTCAAGCCGCCCACTTTCAATACAACAAACAAACGATATCGATGGCGTTGAAACCTGCGAATCAAACACCTGCCGATCTGAATTTAAAGAATTGGACATTTGGCATAAATCCTTTTGACAGGGCAAACAGCATGGTTTCCAGCGGATACGGCTTGCGACCACCGCCAGCCTTTGGGCAATACGGCTCAGTCAACATCGGCAAGGAGTCGCGGCGCGTTTGCTTGCGCTTGCCGGCAAAGTCGAAATCGGAAAAGCTCATTTGGCACGCTTTCACCTCGAGGGCCCCGTCGGGCACCAGCCGATATTGAATTCACCATAGATTGCTTCCGGCGTTTTTCAAGACAGGTGTCGCCTGGCACAACTACGCCCTCCCCCCCAAAAAAAGCTGCAGCACTCAATCGTCTTCGTGCAACTTGATACCCCGGGCATGCAGCAGAGGCGGCACCACCAGCACCAGCAGCGTCAGGGCCATGAACACCGCCGAGATGGGCTGGGTCAAAAACACCGTCCAGTCGCCCTCACTGATGGACAGGGCATTGCGCAGCTGTTTCTCGGCCATCGGGCCGAGCAGCATGCCGACGATCACCGGCGCCACCGGGAAATCGAAGCGCCGCATCAGCACCCCAGCCCAACCGATGCCCAGCATCAGCAGCAGGTCGAAGGAAGAATGGCGCATGCCATAGACGCCGATGGTGGCGAACACCAGGATCCCGGCGTTGAGGTACGGCCGGGGGATCTGCAGCAGCTTGACCCACAAGCCCACCAACGGCAGGTTCAATACCAGCAGGATGACGTTGCCGATGTACAGCGAGGCCACCAGGGTCCAGACCAGGTCGGCGGAGGTTTCGAAGAGCATCGGCCCCGGTTGCAGGTTGTAGTTCTGGAACGCTGCCAACAGGATCGCCGCCGTGGCGGACGTCGGTATGCCCAGGGTCAGCAACGGCACCAAAGAGCCCGTGGCGCTCGCGTTGTTGGCCGCTTCCGGGCCGGCCACCCCTTCGATGGCTCCCTGGCCTTTGTTGGCCGAAAACTCTTTCGGGTACTTGCTGAGTTTACGTTCGGTGGAATAGGACAGAAAAGTCGGGATCTCCGCCCCGCCAGCCGGAATCGAACCGAACGGGAAACCGATCAACGTGCCGCGTAACCAGGCCGGCACCGAGCGCTTCCAGTCGGCGCGGGTCATCCACAATGACGTCAGGCGATGCCGGCCTTCCGCTTGCTCGGTTTGATAAAGCAGGCTGTACAAGGCTTCGCCGACCGCGAACAAACCGACCGCCACCAGCACCACCTCGATGCCATCGACCATTTCCGGCACGCCGAGGGTGTAGCGGGCAATGCCCGACGTCGAGTCGAGGCCGATCAGGCCGATGGTCAATCCGATCCCCAGTGAAGCAAAGCCACGCAGCATCGAGGCGCCGAGTACCGCCGACACCGTGGTGAAGGACAGCACCAGGATCGCAAAATACTCCGCCGGCCCGAAATTCAGCGCCAGCCTGGCCACCACCGGTGCGAACAACGTCAGCAGGATGGTCGCAATGGTGCCAGCAACGAAGGAGCCGATCGCCGCCGTGGCCAGCGCCGGCCCGGCCCGGCCATTGCGCGCCATGAGGTTACCTTCCAGGGCCGTGACCATGGAGGACGACTCACCGGGGGTATTGAGCAGGATCGAGGTGGTGGAGCCGCCGAACTGCGCGCCGTAGTAGATCCCGGCGAACATGATCAGGGCGCCCGTGGGATCGACCTTGGCGGTGATCGGCAACAGCAAGGCCACCGTCAGCGCCGGCCCGATCCCCGGCAACACGCCGATGGCGGTGCCGAGCAGGCAGCCGATGAAGCCCCACAGCAGATTGATCGGCGTCAGCGCCGCGGAAAACCCCATCGCCAGGCTGGCGAGAATGTCCATGCAGTCGATCTCCTTGGATCAGATCCAGGCGTTGACCAGCGGCGGCAGGGAAACCCCCAGCCCGGCATTGAACAACCAGTAGATCGGCAGGGTCAGGGCCATGCCGATGGCCAGGTCACGCAGCGGATGACGACTGCCAAAGCCCCGCGCCGAACAGGCAAACAGCAAGCCGGCCGCCAGCACGAAACCGATGAGATTGATGAGCACCGCCACACCGATCAAACCTGCGGTGACCCAGGCTGCGCCGGCCTTGCCACCCGCCACGGTGGGGGCTGGTTGGTCATCCAGTTCGCGAAAACCGCCGCTGACCGCCTGATAGCTCAACAACAGGCCCACCGCCCCCAGAAACCCCGCGACCAGGAAGGGATAGACATAGGCCGGCAGGATGACGAACCCCATCTCCGGCGGAAAGCGCCAGGCGCCCACCGCCAGCACGACGCTGAGGACAATCAGGCTAACGCCGATGGCCAATTGGGTCGGCACGACAGTGCGCGATCCGGTCATTTCAAAGCAACCCGACCTTGACCAGCATCGCGCGCAACCGCACGTGTTCTTCGTCGACGAACTTGCCGAAATCGTCACCGGTCAGCACGCTCTCCGTCCAGGCATTGATTTGCAGGTTGTCTTGCCAGACTTTGCTTTTGCTGGCGGCCAACACGGCGTCGGTCACTTCCTTGCGCTGCTCGGGCGTAAGGCCCGCCGCGCCATAGACACCCCGCCAGTTGCCGATGATCACGTCGTAGCCGCTTTCCTTGAGGGTCGGAGCATCGATCCCGGGCACGCGTTCGGGTGCGCCGATGGCGAGCACGCGGATCTGGCCATTCTTGATGTATTGACCCAGTTCGGCATATCCACCGGTCAGCACTTTGATTTGACCGCCCAAGGTCTGGGCGACGATTTCACCCCCACCGCCGGTGGCGATGTAATTGACCTTGTTGACCGGAACATCCAGCTTGCCGGCCAGTTCGGCGATGCCGATGTGATCGATCGAACCTTTGGAACCACCGCCCCAGGTAACGCTGGTGGGCTTGGCCTTGAAGTCCTTGACCAGGTCATCGAGGGTCTTGTAGGGCGAATCCTTGCGCACCGCGATCACGTTGTACTCGGTGAACAGCCGGGCGATCGGCGTCACGTCCTTCAAGCTGATCTGCGGTTTGTTCTGCTCGATGCCCGCGACCATGATCGCACCGACCACCAGCAGCGCATTCGGATCGCCCTTGGTGCTGTTGGCAAATTGCGCCAGCCCCAGCGTACCGCCCGCGCCGCCCTTGTTCTCAAAGGTGACGGCCTTGGCAGCGTTGGCCTCGATCAGGGCTTTGCCGAGCACCCGGGCCGTCTGGTCATAGCCGCCGCCTACGGAACCGGGGGCCATGAACTTGACGGTATCCAGCGCCAGCGCCGACGTCGTGAGTGTGGCGGCGACAAGGCCCACAACCAGGCGATGACTCAGGCTACGAAGCAAAGCGGACATGGTGTTTCTCCCTTTTACATTGTTTTTATGGGTGCCGACTGCGGGTAAGCGTAGAACATGGTTCCGTTGCAGGCCTGCCGAGCCTTGCGAGTCCTGCGTCACAGACTGAAACATTCTTTTGGTCGGGGTGTTCCGGCCGCCGAAATGCACCAACTATCCTGAAAAACATCGATCCGGAACCTCTGCAACAGGAGACCCCTGTGATGAACATCATGCTCAAGGGCTTTGGCGTGTCATTGCTGTTGGTGGCTACGGCGGCGTTCGCCCATCACGGCTGGAGCGAGTACGACTCCAGCAAACCCTTGCAACTGAGCGGCACCATCGAAGCGTCCGGTTACTCCCACCCCCACGGTTTCATAAACCTCAAGACGGCTGGCAAGACCTGGAACGTGGTGCTCGCACCGCCCTCGCGCATGGAGAACCGTGGGCTGTCCAGGGACATGCTGGCGGTCGGCACCCAAGCCAGCGTAGTCGGTTATCAGAACCGCAACAAACCCGATGAGTTACGCGCAGAACGCATCACGATCGGCGACAAAACCACCGAGTTGCGCTGATGGAAAGCAACCAGGGCTGGATGGACTGGCTGAGTGACTCGTCGCTCGGGTCAGCCATGCGCGGTGATCTGTGGCTGTACCCGTTGGTGGAAGTGGTGCACATCCTCGGCTTCGCGATACTGGTCGGTTCAGTGGTGATGTTCGATCTGCGGGTACTGGGCGTATCGCGCAATATTCAGGTGACGGCCCTCGCCCGCCATCTCCTGCCATGGTCCGTTGCGGCTTTGCTGTTGATCGTTCCGGCCGGGCTGATGATGTTTTCCGCTCACCCCCACGACTTCGCCTCCAATGACATATTCATCCTCAAGCTGTGCCTGATTGCCACGGCGGGTCTCAACGCCGTGTTGTTCCATGTTGGCGTGTACCGTTCCGTGACAGCGTGGGATACCGGCCACCCGGCACCGGGCGTGGCCAAGCTGCAGGCACTGTTTTCAATCGCGCTTTGGGTCAGCGTGATCCTCTGCGGCCGATTGCTGGCCTATACCTGAACGATCCGACGTCTACAGCACCGTTGCACATCCGTCCAAAAAAGCCTCGATAACGTGAGTCATGACCTAACCTCATAGGCTGAGTGACACACAACCAGTCGAGCACTCCGATGCGCCATGCCTTGAGCCTCGTGATTCTCATCGCTTTTCTATTCGGTCCGAACGTCGGGATGCTGTCGGCGGCGCCACCGCTCGACCCCCCTTCCGCACCAGCTACGCCTGCATCCGCCAGCGTTTCCGAAAGTGACCTGGACGCGCTGATGGGCCAACTCGGCAGTCTCAAACAGCAGGTGTCCCTGGCCACCAACTACAGTCAACTGGAAGGCCCGCAGGATCTGGTCCAGGCCCTTGTCCGCGAAGTTGACCGGCTCACGGCGCTGTTAATGCCCGAACAGGCACAGTTGCAGGCACAGCTGGGGGTACTGGGACCTACGCCCTTGGCCGATGCCGGGCCCGAGAAATCCGAAATTGCCAGCCAGAGGACAGCCCTCACCGAGCAAAAGAACCGTGTCGACTCCAGGCTGACGACCCTGGCAACCTTAAAGGCCAGCGCCACCGAACTGCTGACCCAGATTGCCGCCATCCGCCGCAACCTGCTGGAAACCGAAGTGACCCAGCAGACGCGCAGCGTGCTCAATCCGTGGTTCTGGACAACGTTGTTCAACCCGCCAGTGGATGACCGGCAAAAATTCAACGCGTTCATCGAACAGATCCGCACCACACTTGCCGCCACCTGGCGGCCGGGTGAACGCCTGGTGACCAGTTTGTTGCTCACCATGGCCCTGGTTTTCTGGATCTTCGGTCGTCGAGTCGCCGAGCGCGGGCTGACCTGGTTGTGCATTCACCGAATGCCCGAAGGTCGCCTGCGACGCAGCGCCCTGGCGCTGGCCTCGGTGGTGGCCACGATCCTGTCCGCCTGGATTGCCCTGCAATTACTGTTTTTTACCATCACCCGAGAGCTGCCCCTGACGCCGCAACTCATCGGGTTTTCCC
Source organism: Pseudomonas sp. WJP1 (assembly GCF_028471945.1). Classification (NCBI taxonomy): domain Bacteria; kingdom Pseudomonadati; phylum Pseudomonadota; class Gammaproteobacteria; order Pseudomonadales; family Pseudomonadaceae; genus Pseudomonas; species Pseudomonas sp. WJP1. The sequence continues at coordinate 2,765,237 of NZ_CP110128.1, read as the reverse complement.
AGGACTTCGAAAAGATCGTCTACACCTGCGTGCTGATCACCGGCCTGAGCCGAGCGCTGCTGTCCACTCAACACCCATCATGGCGCCTGCCAGCCCTTGCCGATCCGCTCGCCCTGGCGATCAAGCCCTACCCCACACGCCTGGCCTGGGCACTGCTGGTGCTGGTGTCACTGGCGCAGATCACCAATGTCACCGGCATGAGCCCGGGGCTGGTGATCTCCGTCCGCGGAATGGTCGCGTTGATCGTCTCGGCAATGATTGCCATGCTGCTGTTGCGGGTCAACAAAACCCGCCGGGACATGGTCTCGGCGGGCATCGCCCCCGAAGCTGGCCGGACCTTGGCCGGGGTGATTTATACGTTCGCCAGCATTGCGATCGTGGTTTCACTCCTGGCCTTGCTCACCGGCTACATATCGCTGTCACGCTTCATCACTTACGAACTGGTCTGGTTTTTCATCATATTCGCCGGCTTCTACTTGCTGACCCAGCTGTTCAGAGACGGCTGCGAACACCTGTTTTCCCCCCGCCACTCCACCGGCAAGACCCTCAAACAGTTGCTGGGCATCGGCGATACGCGGCTGGAACAGATTTCGGTCATCCTGTCCGGTGCCGGACGCGCCACGTTGCTGCTGATCGCGCTGATCACCCTGATGGTGGGCGGGATCGGCTCGACACTCGGACAACTGGCCACCAACATCCTCGCCATGCTCGGCGGCGACGGCCTGCGCAAACTCAACATCGTCCCGGCCAACCTGTTGCATGCTGTGCTCGCCGTGGTCATCGGCCTCTACCTGATCCGTTCGCTGCGACGCTGGCTGGACAACGAGTTCCTGCCGAAAACCGAAATGGACCCCGGCATGTGCGCCTCGCTGAGCACGCTGTTTTCCAACATCGGCTATGCCCTGGTGCTCCTGCTGACCCTGTCATCGCTGGGGGTGCAGTGGACCAACCTGGCCTGGATCGTCAGCGCCCTGTCGGTGGGCATCGGCTTCGGCCTGCAGGAAATCGTCAAGAACTTCGTCTCCGGCATCATCCTGTTGACCGAACGCCCGGTGAAAGTCGGCGACCTGATCAGCATCAGCGGGGTCGAAGGCGACATCCGCCGGATCAACGTGCGAGCCACCGAAATACAGCTGGCCGACCGCTCGATCGTGATCGTGCCCAACTCGCAATTGATCTCGCAGAACCTGCGCAACGTCACCCTCGGCGGCAGCGCCCAAGGGGTGGCGACCCTTGAACTGATGTTCCCGCTGGACATCGACCCCGAACAAGTACGCGGCCTGCTGTACGACACCTTCAGCGAGCACGAGACCATTCTGGAAAAGCCGGCGCCGGTGGTGCGCTTCAGCCAGCTCAAGCCCGAAGGCATTACCCTGACCGTCACCGGCTACGTCAACAGCCCGCGTATGGTTACCGCGATCAAGAGCGAGCTGCTGTTCGAGATTCTCAAGCGGCTGGGTGCTGCGGGGATAGAACTGGCGAAACCGCCGCCAGCAGCGTGACCACTGTAGGAGCGAGCATGCTCGCGATGGAATCCCAGGCAACGTGTTCATCCAGACAGGCCGCGTTATCGTTGACGTCCATCGCCAGCAGGCTGGCTCCCACAGGGAATCAGGTACAGCCGTAAAAGTCAGGTCGGCTGTCAGGCCGCCTCGCTTTGGCTTTTGATCTGGGTGCCCCGTTAACCACGATGGCCGAACGCAGGCATTGCGCAGTGGGGAAACCGGCAGGACGCCGGTTTAGCCGCGCTGGGCCAGGGATGGCCCATCGCGGCGACCCACGGAGCAATGCCGGAGTGAGGGCATGCCGAGCCTTAGCGAGGCACCGAGTGGTGGGGCAAAGCCTTTTGCTTACTTTTTGGCGTTTGAAAAAGTGAGTCGCCGTAAGGGCGAAACCCTAAGTAGCCGTTACCGCAGCAATGGATATGTACTCGGTAAAACCTCAACCAGGTTCATCAGTGAGCGATACACACCGACTTGAGCTCGGTATAGGCCTCAATCACCGCACGACCAAACTCACGCCCCATACCCGACTGCTTGACGCCACCAAACGGCATCGCCGGGTCAAGCAATACATGGGCGTTGACCCAAACCGTACCCGCTTCGATGCGCGGCACCAGGTTCATCGCCTTGCCCAGATCGTTGGTCCACAGGCTGGCAGCCAAACCGTAACGGTTGTCGTTGGCCAGCGCGATAACCGCGTCTTCATCGTCAAACGGCATCACACCCAGCACCGGGCCGAACACCTCTTCGCGCGCAATGGCCATGCTGTGGTCGATGTCGGCGAGGATGGTCGGCTGGACAAAGAAACCCTCGCCTTCCAGCAACTCGCCGCCAGCCACTACTCGTGCACCTTCCTGGCGGGCCAGCTCGATATGCTTGAGCACGCTCTGCTGCTGCTTGCGCGACACCAGCGGGTTGATCGCCGCCGCGCAGTTCATGCCCGCACCAATCGGCATCGCCGAGACCGCTGCGGCCAGGGCCTCGACGAATTTGTCGTGGATCGAGCGATGCACGTAGAAGCGCGAAGCCGCCGCGCACACCTGGCCATTGTTCAGCAGGCCGCCGAGGATCGCACCCTGCACGGCTTTTTCGATGTCGGCATCGGCGAGCACGATCATCGGGTTCTTACCGCCCAGCTCCAGGGAGAAGCGCGTCATGTTTTCCATACACGCCACACCGACGCTCTTGCCCACGGCGGTGGAGCCAGTGAACGACACTTTGCTCACCAGCGGGTGCGCAGTCAGCACGCCGCCGACCGAGGCACCGCCACCGGTCACCACGTTGAACACACCGGCCGGAATGCCCGCTTCGAGGGCCAGTTCGGCCAGGCGCATGGCGGTCAATGGGGTTTCCATCGCCGGCTTGATGATCACCGTGCAACCGGTGGCGAGCGCCGGCATCAGTTTCCAGGCGGCGATCAGCAGCGGGAAGTTCCACGGCACGATGCCGACCACGACGCCCACCGGCTCACGCTTGGTGAACGCCGTGAACTTGGCACCCGGCGGCAGCGGGATCGACACGTCGAAGGTCTGACCTTCGATCTTGGTTGCCCAGCCGGACATGTAGCGCATGAATTCCACGGTGGCGTTCAGGTCCAGCGCGCGGGCCATGTTGATCGACTTGCCCTGGCTCAGGGTTTCCAGCTGCGCCAGCTCTTCGGCATGCTCTTCCACCAGGCGGGTGAAGTTCAGCAGGATGCGCTCACGGTCCGCTGGGCGCAGGCCCGACCACACGCCGGACTTGAAAGCCTGGTGCGACGATTGCACGGCGCGCTCGACGATTTCCAGGGGCGCGTCGAGGGTTTCGCACAGGGTTTGCCCGGTGGCCGGGTTGACCACGGCAATGTGTTGGCCTTCGGCAAACACCCACTGGCCATCGATAAAGCAGCCGTGTTGGCGATCGAGGAATGCAGCAACCTGCGGCAGGATTTCAACGTTGCTCATAAATCACCTTTCATTAGATGGACGAGCCGGCGGGCCGGCGAAAGCGTCAATTAGTGTTGTTCTTTGAGGAAGCACACCACCGCCTGGCGATCATCTGCCGAGGCCATGCCCATGTAGGGCATGTAGGTGCCAGGCACATAGGCCTGGGGTTGCGTGATCAGTTGCGCGATGTTCTCGGCTTGCCAGTCGATGTTCTTGTTGCGCATGGCTTGCGAGTAGTTGAAGCCTTCCAGAGAGCCGGACTTGCGCCCCACCACACCTGCCAGGTTCGGCCCCATCATGCCCGTCGTGCCTTTGCTCACCGCATGGCAGACCCCGCACTCATTGGCGAACAGTTCGGCGCCACGTTGCTGCTGCGGTGCGCAGTCGGCAGCGACGGCGGCCTGCGCCAGAGTGACGGACAACACAGCAACCAGGGACAAACGCAGGGTGGTGAACATGGCAAACGACCTTGAAAATCCGCGCGTTCGCAATCAAGGCGAACGCCAACACTGAAAGTGCCGAGGCTTTGGTGCTTCGGCAGGTTGAGGGGGATTGTCGGTGGTCGGTGGCACGCAGGTTTTGCCCTGCGTGCCAGTTGTGTTGGCGGTTCTGCCAAACTGCTGCGCGGGCGCGGTCAGCGATAGCCAGGCTTGATCCAAAGTTCTGCCTATACTGCAATCCAGCCGCCCTGATCACCTGCGCTGAGGAACTGCTGGATGAATGTGACCGACTATTTTGATCGAACAAGAATCGTCAATATTGTGTCAAGAAAGGATCGCCGCGTAGAAACGGTACAAGAATTCGCGCGCAACGGTTTTCCCTTTGATCATGAAAAAGTCAGCTTTTTCCCGGCTGTAACGCCCAGTGAGGACAATGGCTTCCCGAGCCTCGGGGCCAGGGGCTGCTTCATGAGTCACCTGGGGATCCTGGAAGAAGCGATCCGCCTGAATGTCAAAAACATCCTGATCCTGGAGGATGACATACAGTTTTCCAGGCGCATTCCCGAATATGGCAAACAGGCCATCGAGTCCCTGGAAGGCATGGAGTGGGACATCGCCTACTTTGGCCATCCGTTCGAAGGCGACTCAAGCTCGCCCACCTGGAAAGCGGTCGACCAGCCCATACACCTGTCGCATTTCTATGCGGTAAACGGCAAATGCATTACCCGGTTGCGCGATTTCCTGCTGCAGATCCTGGAGCGCCCGCCAGGGCATCCTGACGGCGGGCCGATGCACTATGACGCCGCCCTCAATACGCTCATTCATTCGAACAAAGATGTTCAGGCCTACTATTTCACCTGGAACCTGGGCTATCAGAGACCCTCTCGCACTGACTTGCATGCGCTGTCCCTGTTCGACAGGACGCCTGTCCTGCGCGATGTCATGGGCATGCTCAGGAAGTTGAAAGCCATGAACCTGAGAAGAATTCGATAGTGTTCTGCTACCTCTCTTTCTAGTCAGAAAAACTCCCTTCTCAACCAGTGCACCCATGTGTGCACTGTCACCCTGCCATGCAATCTGGCAAGCACAACCAACTCTTTGGCACCGAGGCAACAAGGCGCAAAAAATCCCGGCATTAGTATCTGGAGCGACCGCAACCCTGCGCTCAAGAACAAGAACGGATGCCACACCATGCTCAAGTCCCCCTTGCTTCGCCTCTCTACGCTGGCGTTGATGATCAGTGCCGGCCAGGCGAGCGCCTACGAACTCTACGCCAGTGACGACAGTCATCTGAACGCCACCCTGGAAGCGGTTTTCGGCGTGTTCCACAGCCAGGAAAACTACGCCCTGTCGGGTCGTCTCGACGAAGGTTCGTCTTCGTGGCGCGAGGGCTACATCAAGTACGGCCTGAGCTTCGACCAGGGCCTGGCGGGGGTCGGCACCGCCTACGGCGCGGCGAACATGCTCAGCTCCGGCACTTGGGGTGACGGTGACGCCGCCGGCTTCACCGACGGTTCGGAACGCACCACCAAGTTCGAAGACGCCTACCTCGGCTGGCGCTCGAGCGATCTGTTTCCGGTGCTGGGTGCCGACGGCATCGACCTGTCTTTCGGCCGCCAGAACATCGTGGTCGGCGACGGCTTCCTGATCAACGGCGACGCACTGAACCTGGGCAAAGGCCTGGCCGACGGCGAGTTCAACCGCGGTGGCGCCTACTGGCTGGCGGCGCGCAAGGCCTTCGACGAAACCGCGGTGTTGCGTATCGGCGGCAAGGAGGGCTGGCGCAGCGACCTGATGTGGTTGAAATCCAACAACCGCGCCCAGGCCAAGACTGAAATGTACGTCGGTACCCTGGAACACGTGGCCGAGGCCGGGACCGTCGGCCTGACCTACATCGACACCAAGGACGTCGATGAGGAGTTCGCCTCCCCCGCGCAACTCGAACGCGATGGCATGAAGACCTACAGCCTGCGCGCGACCGGCAACGCCGGGGTCAAGGACCTGTTCCTCTCCGGCGAATACGCCAAGCAGGACAAACCCCACACGGCCACCGAAGACGCCTGGTACCTGGAAGCCGGCTGGACCTTCTCCGAGGCGCCATGGACGCCGTATGCCGGCTACCGCTACAGCCGTTTCTCGGAAGGCTACGACACCCTGTTCTACGGGTTCAGCCGTGGTTTCGGTACCTGGTTCCAGGGTGAAGTGGCGGGCAACTACGCCGGCCCGTTCAACACCAACTCGCGCATCCAGCAACTCAAGTTCACCGTCTCGCCACTGGAGAACCTGACCGTCGGCGCGATGTACTTCAACTTCGACACTATCGACCGCGACCTGGGCAACACTGATGGCCACGAAGTCGACCTGTACGCCGAATGGCACCTCAACGACCACATCACGGTGATGCCGCTGGTTGGTCTGTTCCAGCCGGACAAGAGCGCCGACCAGGGCGGTACGCAGTTGGGCAACAACGACAAGAACCTCTACAGCCAGCTGATTTTCGCCAGCTCTTTCTAAGTCATGCCGGGGCAGTGGCGCATCCGCTGCCCCCGTGGAAAAAGGCCTTTCCCATGCACAGAAGATTCCTCACGATCCAGAGCAAGATCACCCTGCTCGCCGGCCTCTGCCTGGTGTTGGTGGTGGGCTTGCTGATGGGCCTGTCGCTTTACCAGACGCACAAGAGCAGCCAGCAAGTGGCCCGGGCCAGCAGCGACATGCTCGCCGACGCGGCCAGGGAACACATGCAGGCCCTGGGTAAAGTGCAGGCCATGCAAGTGCAACGCACCTTCATGCAGACCCACGAATTCGGCCAGGGATTGTCGCGGTATTTGCTGTACCTCAGGCAACTCCAGCACCAGGGCAATCTGACCCGCCAACAACTGCGCCAGGAGCTGAGCACCCAGCTGCAACAGGCCCTGATCGACAAGCCCGACCTGCTCGGGCTTTACGTCGTTTTTGAACCCGACGCGCTGGACGGTGCCGATGCCGGCTTCGCCAACAAGCCTGAGCTGGGCAGCAACGAGACCGGTCGCTTCTCCCTGTATTGGGTGCAAAGCAAGCCCGGTGAACTGCAAGCGGTGATCGGCGATGAAGGCCTGCTGGCCAACACCGAACCAGGCCCCAGCGGCGCCCCCTACAACGCGTTCTACACCTGCGCCCGCGACACCCGCCAGGCCTGCGTGCTGGAGCCCTACTTCGACGAGGCATCGGGCAGTCGCAAACTGGTGACCAGCGTCGCCTTTCCGCTGCTGGAGAACGGCAAGGTCATCGCCGTGGTCGGTCTGGACATCAACCTCGCCGCCTTGCAAAAGAACAGCGAGACCAGTGCGCTGCAGCTGTTCGACGGCCATGGCCAGATCAGCATCGTCAGCCCCCGTGGCGTGATTTCCGCCAACAGCCAGGACATCAGCCGCCTCGGGCAACCGATGGACAATGCCCAGGTGATGGACGCCTTGCGCCTGGGTCAGCCGAAGGTGTTTGTCGACCCACAGCAAATCAAGGTCCTCGAACCGCTGCCACCGATTACCGGCGCCGCGCCCTGGGGTGTGCTGGTCGGCGTGCCGCAGGAAGTATTGCTGGCACCGGTCGCCACCCTGCAAAAGCAACTCGATACCCAGGGCGTGCAAAGCACTGCGCTGGAACTGCTGCTCGGTGGCGGCTCGGCCCTGCTTGGCCTGCTGCTGATCGGGTACACGGCACGCCGGATCACCCGGCCGCTGCAAATGCTGACCCGGGTCATGGAGGACATCTCGCTCGGCGAAGGTGATTTGACCCGGCGCCTGCAAGTGCAGTCACGGGATGAAATCGGCCAGTTGGCCACGGCGTTCAACCGTTTTGTCGAGCGTATCCATCACTCGATCCGCGAAGTGTCGTCGGCGGCCCATGGCGTCAACCAAGGCGCGCGCCGGGTGCTGGACGCCTCCAATTCGTCGCTAGGCAATTTCGACGATCAAGCCACCCGCACCACCAGCGTGGCCGCCGCGATCAACCAGTTGGGCGCTGCCGCCCAGGAAATCGCCAACAACGCCTCCGATGCCTCGCATCAGGCCTCCAGTGCAAGGCAACAGGCCGAGGACGGTCGCCAGGTGGTGCAACGCACCATAGATGTAATGCACGAACTGTCGGCAAAAATCAGCGCGTCGTGCGTCAACATCGAAGTGCTCAACGACAAGACCGTGAACATCGGGCAGATCCTCGAAGTGATCAAGGGCATCTCCCAGCAGACCAACCTGCTGGCGCTCAATGCGGCCATCGAGGCGGCGCGGGCCGGTGAAGCCGGCCGCGGCTTTGCCGTGGTGGCCGACGAGGTGCGCAGCCTGGCCGGCCGCACCCAGTCCTCGGCGCAGGAGATCCAGCAGATGATCGAGGAACTGCAAGTGGGCGCCCGCGACTCGGTCACCACCATGACCGAAAGCCAGCAGCACAGCGAAGAAAGCGTCACCATCGCCAACCTCGCCGGCAGCCGCTTGAGCAGCGTGACCCAACGCATCGGCGAGATCGACAACGTCAACCAGTCCGTCGCCGCCGCCACCGAAGAACAGACTGCCGTGGTCGAGGCCTTGAACGTCGATATCACGCAGATCAATGCGCTGAACCAGCAAGGCGTGGAGAACTTGCAGGCGACGTTGCGAGCTTGTACTGAGCTTGAGCAGCAGGCGGCGCGGCTCAACCAACTGGTGGGAAGTTTCAGGATCTAAGCCTTTTGAGGGCTGATACACCGCCTTCGCGAGCAAGCCCGCTCCCACATTGGATTTCTGCGGTACGCAAATTTGTGTTCACCAGAGATTCCCTGTGGGAGCGAGCCTGCTCGCGATGAGACCAAAACATCCAGCATCACTGGCGTCTGACACTCGGTTTTCCAAGGCAAGTTATAGGGGCCTGGAGTGTTCTAGACTGCGGGAAAATCCATTCTGTAACCCGCCCCCGGTGCACCTTCATGCAACGCCGACTGAATTCGGGAATACAAGGCATTCGCCTCCGCAGTTGTGATTGACCGTGAACAGTCACGCAGTACAACGCGCAGAAGCACATTCTCCTGATCTGGCAATAATCCGAGTCGTTCAATGGCCTGGTCGGGCAAATCCGAGGACTGCCAACGCCCCTTGACCTGCATTTCTTCGATCCAGTCAGAACAGTCGCCAGCAGCCTGCAACATCTTTTCGGTTAACACCTCCTCGCTCAATCCCGGTGTTACAGCGAGCGAAATATCACGAGCAATCGAAGGCAAACGCGATACGGCGCTCCACGGTTTCAGATCGTGCATCTGCGCCTGTACTCGTTCGTTCTGGTCGCGCAGCAATCGAATGTCCGGTATGCCTTTGCGCAGCATAGTCAGTCGATCCAACCCCATCCCCAGCGCCAGTCCTCCATGTTGCAAAGGATCTATCTTGAGTCGCTCCAACAATGACGTCGCAATACGACCGCACTCCAGCACCTCGACCGGTGAGCCGTCATTCAACACATTCACCTCGATTCCCCCCTCCGTGTAGTGGTGCGGGCTATCGCTGAAGATCCAAGGCTTGTCAGGTACGGCCGATTTGAGGATATCGCCGACCAGACGCAACAAGTGTTCATGCTTCGCCAGTTCCGGATCACCGAGCACCCAGATATCCATCTGATGCGGTTCCGCACAATGCCAACGGTCCCGGCTATCGCGGCGGAAAGTGATGCCGGGGGCGGCCAGCAATATCGTCTCCCCCGGTTGCCGGACCTGAGCGGCACGCTGAAGCGCCGCCGGAATTTGACTGGTGGTTTGGGTGCGCAACAAAGAACATTCGTCGACCCAACGGGTGTGGGCACTTCCGAGGGTGATTTCTGTTGGGTCATAACCGAGCAAACCGTAGTTTTCCTCGGCGGACACAATCCGCGGCCCAGTCAGTATTTGAGCTTGGGGCCAGTCTCTTTCAGTCAGCCCCTGAAGGATCTCCTTAAGTAATATCCGAACCGCGTGATCGGGTGAGGCGGCTTCTGTTAGATCGACCTGCAACAGGGCTTGATGTACAGATGCGTCCGTAAGATATTTCTTTGATTCCTGCACTAAATAACCCCTTTTCCAAAATTTAATACCGGCCCCCAAAAAAAGAGAACCCACAAGGCAAGCTAACTACTTCAGATCATCAAGCACAATCTAAAATCGACGACAATTGACATTTTCAGAACAGGACTACAGGCACTACTTACACAAATAACCCAAAGGGCTTTACGACGACCATAAAATAATAATTCAGTCTAAAAACCCCCACACAAACCATTTAACACATCAAAAAATTCTGTATTAATAACCCCGCCCCATGAAAGCAGGGGCGGACAAACCAAAAACTTAAAAAGGACGACCAAATGAACAAAAAAATCTCCACCAAAGAAAAACTCAATCGTGTTACTACAGGCCCGGAGAACTTCGGCTGGGCGCCTTTGGCCTGGGCCCACACTGAAAACTAATTGATGCAAACGGGCGTCAGGAGCATTCTTGCCGCCCACTGACAACACAAGGAGGTACTCATGTCACACTCAACAATGATAAAGACTCTTTTTGGCCAAAGAGAACCGTCAATAGTTTCCGACTCAAAAACTTTTCTTCAAGAATGTACGAAACTAGGATTCAAGACCGCCAACCTCTCGGAAATTGATAGACTTCCGAAGTGCAGTATCATATTTTCTTTCACGAACACAGCGGCAAAATTGACGTTTGAAATAGCGAAGAACACACAAAGAAAGAAAAGCATATTTTGTGCTACACAAGTATTTGAGCCTTCTTTAGAAAGTGCACTCTATAGCTTGAAGCTCTTGTTGAAGAGCGATTTTGAGCAGGCGTTGAGCAAGCAAAGGTGTGTCCTGAACATGCTTAATTCGCACGAATCATTTTTATTGACTGGGAACGATTCTGACGCGTCAGTGACAATTTTCCCACATGCTCAAGCCTATGCATTAATCGCAGAGGACATAGAAAGTGATTTTGTCCAATCTGTGGCGGAATTTTTTGAAGTCCATTACGCCCACATGAACCCACAAGACCCTTGCCCATTTTCTTTCAGCGGGACTTTGAAAATCTCCGGAATACTAACAGTGCTTAGAAAACCCATTCCAACACTGCCAGAAGGCTTAAAGACATCACTCGCATGGCTAAGCAATCGAATACATGAAGAGGGTGCAATATTATCCGTCACAGGCAACACCATAACCTCACTAAAAATCAGTGATGAAGAACATGTAAAATTATTGGATCTTGCGGCAGGTTCTCGCGGAGTTAAGCTGACGGAATTTGCTATAGGGGTAAACGAGTCTATAGCGACAAGCATTAATTACAAAATAAACTCTCAACTGAATGAAGGGATTAACGGTGTTCATGTAGCTATCGGCGACGGCTCATCTGGCTATCACATCGACTTCCTTAGTCCAGACGTGAATGTCAGCCCAATACACTAGCAAATCCAACAACTTCCATGATAGCAATCGAGTCATCGCGGCGTCATTCACAATATCAGAGCCACAGTAGCCTCCTTAGCATTCTACGCAAGCAAACCTCCAGCGTATTACCAATTATACCACCTACGCGAAAAAGCTCGCCTTCATACTATATCAACGTCGTACACCTCCTCTGTGTTCGTTGGAGGTTTAGTGTGAGAGTGAGCCAGACCGCGATGAGGCCATGAAATCCAGCGTTCAAAGCCCTTTAATGCTAAGGGAAGTGTGTGAGGCGCTCCTAGAAGGCGAGATCATTTGTTGGGTTCAAGGTAATTGCGAAATTGGCCCTAGAGCACTTGGCAACAGATCAATTATCGCAGCCCCGTTCTCAGAAAACACCACAACAAGATTGAACACCATAAAACAAAGAGAGCCTTACAGGCCAATTGCTCCAATTTGCATTGAGGAGGATGCGACACTCTACTTTGAAGGATGTAACCATAGCAAATTCATGTTGTCATTCCACAAGGTGATTGATAATCGACTTAAAGCCGTAACTCACATCGATGGAGCAGCCAGAGTCCAAACCGTTAGCTATCAAGATAACACCATCATGCATAATCTATTATCAGAATTCAAAAAACTCTCAGGAGTAAGTGTCCTCTGCAACACATCACTAAATTTCAAAGGGAGAGGATTCATTAATTCACATACCGACCTAGAATCATTTTGCTTGAGCAAAAAAATATCTATGCTTGTAGTAGATCAAACAATGTATCGCATCAAACAGGATTGAGCCGTGAAGCCACCACAAATAAAAGGTTACAATTACTTATGTGGCATTCGATTGAGCAGTTCCGCCACTCTTTGGGTCGATTTTGTTCTTATCTTCACGGTACTTACATTTGGGTTCGATGCCTCACCAAAAACCTTAGGGTATGCGGCAGCACTGTATGGACTTCCTTCACTATTATTGGGGCCTCTTCTCGGAACTATTGCTGACTATTCGAACCCACTAAGATTTCTAACAATCAGCTTTGCAATTCGTTTTATAGTCGCCTGCCTATTATTTGGAGCGAGCTCTGAAGCTTACTTTTTATTCTTTGTTTTCATTAAAGGCGTGTCCAATCTCGGCTCTGGCGCAGCAGAGATCATTCTTACCAGGAAACTTCTTACAAGCAAAGACCTCGCAACCAATATTTCAATTACAACTATAATTGATCAATTTATTAAAATTTGCTCCCCTCTCGCAGCCGGCATTGTCGCAAGCATGACCGACAAAGCGCACGGCTTCTTAATTTCCGCTAGCTTTTCACTGTTTGGTGTATTCTGCGTCATCATGCTTTCCCTGCGCTATCGCGAGAAGATAACTTCCAGGCCTGAACAGCGATCATTTGGAAACCTTGAAGCACTTAAAATATTATTTCGCAGCGGCCCATCCACTCGGCTATTCTTCATTTGCGCATTAGTTCAGTCAGCAATCCTGGGCTGTTACGACTCACTTCTAAGCATATTCTTAAAAAACCTCGGCTTTGAATCTTACATATTTGGAACAATTGTTAGTTCAACGGCTGCAGGTGGAATCTTAGCTGGATTTTGCTTCAAATTTTTCTACCCCAGCAGAATTTATTTTTGCTCCACACTTTCCCTTGTCACATTTGGGTTAATGGTAGTCATAGCAGGATCACTTCAAGAACTAGAAACCATACCTACATACCCTGCATTAATACTTATATTTTTCGTTGCCGGCTTCACTTATGGATTGACCTCATTAGGATTTGGCCTAAGCCTTCAAAAATATTGCCCACTAGCTCATCTTGGAACAGTATCAGCGACTGCCCGAAGTTTAACTTTGTTATTCCTGGTGCTTGGACCTATTTTTGGTGCATGGCTATCTGCCCTGATTTCAATTAGCGGGGTATTTTTAGTCTCCGGGAGTGCCGCAATTTTTTTCGGCGCATTACTCCACCTCAAATACCAAAACATTTTCTCTCTGGAGGCGACTCGCATAGCAAATGAATGATTCAACCAACTCGACAATAGAATTGTTCTGCTCATATCTACTACGCCCAAACGGAGAAGAACTGTAAGTGGGTGCCCGCGATTCATTCACCACCATGACCGAAAGCCAGCAGCACAGCGAAGAAAGCGTCACCATCGCCAACCTCGCCGGCACCCGCTTGAGCAGCGTGACCCAACGCATCGGCGAGATCGACAACGTCAACCAGTCCGTCGCCGCCGCCACTGAAGAACAGACCGCCGTGGTCGAGGCGTTGAATGTCGACATCACCCGGATCAATACGCTGAACCAGCAAGGGGTGGAGAACTTGCAGGCGACGTTGCGAGCTTGTACCGAGCTGGAGCAGCAGGCGGCACGACTCAACCAGCTGGTGGGGAGTTTCAGGATCTAAGCCTTGGGTTAGCTGATACACCGCTTTCGCTGTAGGAGCCAGCGGTGCGGCGATCCGACTTGCCGGCGAACCAGGCGCTGCGGTGTACCTGCTGTACCGCGTCATCGTTCTTCGCGGGCAAGCCTCGCTCCTACAAAGCGAAGAACGATAACGCGGTACTCCTGTTTTCCTCCTGCCAAATCTGGCACCCACAACCAACCACATGGCATGCACGCAAACATGCCGCGCCGCACCCCACGCGTAGTATCAAGGCGTAAACCAAGCTCAACCCCCTCCATTTCTCACTAAAAACAATAAATCGACCTTCGGGTCGCGGGAGATTTCTGTGCTCAAGAAAAGTGCGTTGGGCTGGCCAAAGATCGCCGGCCTTGGAATTGCGTTGGTGGTGGCCGGGCAGTTTTCCGGCTGGAACTTTGGCCTGGCGGCCGGTGGCTGGCTGAACATGCTGATCGCCACCTTGTTGATGGCGCTGCTGTGTGGTGGGCTGGCGTTATGCGTGGCGGAACTGTCCACCGCGTTGCCCAGTGCGGGCGGTGTGTTCGTGTATGCGCAAAGTGCGTTCGGGCCGTTCGTGGGTTACCTCGTCGGGGTGGCTTGTGCGTTGGCCCTGACCATCGGCACCGGGGCGGCAGCGACGTTCATTTGTGCCTACACCGAGTCGATTTTCGGTCTTGGCGGCTGGCCGGTGAAGATCACCCTGTTCGCGGTGATCATTGGCATTCACCTGCGCGGCGTGGGTGAGGCCATGGGCCTGACGTTCATTGCCGGTGTGATTGCCGTCGTCGCCCTGCTGACATTCGGCGTGGCCATGGCACCGCATGTCGAACTGGCCAACCTGCTGGCGTTGCCGGCGAATGTCGCCACTCCCGTGAGCCTCGGCGGCATCTTCGCCTGCGTGCCGTTCGCCATCTGGCTGTTCATCACCGTGGAACAAACCGGTTCGGCGGCGGAAGAAGCTGAAAACCCTGGCCGCACCATGCCCCGCGGCATCCTCGCGGCCATTGGCACCTTGCTGGTCACCGCACTGGTGGTACTGGTCTGCGCACCGGGCGCCGGCGGTGTCGAGCTGGTGGGCTCGGCGGGCGATCCGTTGTACGCCGCGATGTCCAGCAACAGCGCATTTGGTGAAGGCTCGTGGCTGGCCAAGGTGATCGGCTGCGGTGGCGTGTTCGGTTTGATCGCCACTTTCTTCTCCCTGGTGTACGCGGCCTCCCGGCAACTGTTCGCGATGGCTCGCGACGGCCTGTTCCCGCAGTGGCTGGGCAAGACCGGCAAACGCGGCACACCGTATCCGGCACTGCTGCTGATCGGCGCGATCGGCCTGCCCTTGTCCGAAGTCGATCCAGCCACGGTGATGCTCGCGGTCGTACTGCTGCTCAACGTTTGCTACCTGTGCATTTTCGGCGCGTACCTGCGCATCAAGAGCAGCCAGCCCGACCTGCCACGGCCCTTCCGCCTGATCGGCGGCAAGCTGGTCGCCTGGCTGGGCCTGGCCCTGACGCTGGTGGTGGTCGCCGCCTGCTTCCAGCTTGACCTGAGCATGCTGATCGCCCTCGGCGTGACCTTCGCCCTGTGTATTTTCAACTTCCTGCTGCGCAATCGCCGCACCGCCCCAATCGAGGTTCCAGACCATGCCTGACACTCTCCTGCAACGCCGTCACCGTGTACTCGGCAGCGCCTCGCCGCTGTTCTACGACAAGCCCCTGCACCTGGTGCGCGGCGAAGGCGTTTGGCTGTTCGACGTCGACGGTCGCCGCTACCTGGACGTGTACAACAACGTGCCCTGCGTCGGTCACTGCAACCCCCACGTGACCGAGGCCATGCACCGTCAGGCCACCACGCTGAACATCCACACCCGCTACCTCGACGAGCAGGTGGTGCGCTATGCCGAACGATTGACCGCGACCTTCGGCCTGCCTCTGGACACAGCGATGTTCACCTGTACCGGCACCGAGGCCAACGAACTGGCGCTGCGCCTGGCACGCTACGCCAGCGGCGGCACCGGCATCATCGTCAGCGATTACAACTACCATGGGAATTCCGCGTCGCTGGCCCAGGTCACCACTGCCCTGCCCTCACCGGAACCCTTTGCCGCCCATGCCCGTGCGGTGCCGATTCCGTGCCTGTACCGGGCACCGGCAGGCACCAGCGAGGCGCAACTGGCCGAGCGATACGCGGCCAACATCGCGGCCGCCATCGCCTCGATGCAGGCCCAGGGCATTCGCCCCGCCGCGCTGCTGATCGACACCTTGTTCGCCAACGAAGGCTTGCCCCGGGTGCCGGCCAGTTTCGTCGCCAAGGCCGCCGAGTTGATCCGCGCTGCCGGTGGCCTGTTCATCGCCGATGAAGTGCAATCGGGTTTCGGCCGTACTGGCGATCATCTCTGGGGTCATCAGGCCCACGGCGTCGTGCCGGACATCGTCACCCTCGGCAAACCCATGGGTAACGGCTACCCGTTGGCCGGGTTGATCACCCACAAGGCGCTGGTGGAATCGTTCGGGCGCAACGCCATGTACTTCAACACCTTCGGCGGCTCGCCCGTAGCGGCGGCGGTCGGCATGGCGGTGCTGGACGAGATTGAACAAAAGCAGCTACTGCAAAACGCGCAAAGCGTCGGTGCTTATGTGCAGCAGCGTTTGCAGGTTCTGGCAGACAAGCACTCGATCATTGGCGACGTGCGCGGCAAGGGCCTGTTCTTCGCCATGGAACTGGTGCGCGACCGCGCCAGCAAGGAACCGGCCGGGCTGGAAGCGCGCAAGGTGGTCAACGACATGCGCGAGAACGGCGTGCTGATCAGCAAGATCGGCGCCGGCGACAACATTCTCAAGCTGCGCCCGCCGCTGGTGTTCAGCCGCGAGCACGCCGACCTGTTCGTCGACACCCTGGACCATGCCCTGAGCGCGATTTGAGGATCTGCCATGACTGAATTCCACACCCTGAGCCACGATCAGCAAGTCGCCCGGTTGCACGACCTGGCGCGCCACGCCCTGCAACACTGGGACGGCGACTTCGGCGATATCGAACTGGTGAAATTCCGCGAGAACGCGGTGTTCTCTGCCCGCCGTCAGGACGGCCAGCGGGTGGCCCTGCGCATTCATCGCAATGGCTATCACTGCGAGGCGGCGCTGCGTTCCGAATTGCAATGGATGGAAGCCCTGGAAAGCGCCGGGATTACAGTGCCACAAATCATTCGCGCCCGGGACCGGCGCCACTTGATCGAAGTGCGCCATGCCGATATCGGCGAACGCCATGTCGACATGCTCGCCTGGTTGCCGGGCACCACGGCCGGCACCTCGGAGACCGGGGTGCAGGCCGATACCGAAATCGATTTCCTGTTTGCCGAGGCCGGCGCGATCGCCGCGCGCATTCATGTGCATTCGACAGAGTGGCAGCAGCCGGACGAGTTTATCCGGCATGCCTGGGACGAGGAAGGCTTGATCGGGGCGAATCCGTTCTGGGGGCGTTTCTGGGAGCTGCAACAGCTAAGCGACGAACAACGCGACCTGCTGCAACAGGCCCGGCGTGCTGCGCGCAAGGACCTGCGCCAATACGGCCGCCATCTGGGCAACTTCGGTATGATCCACGCCGACCTTGTCCCGGAAAACCTGCTGATCGAAGGCCCGCGCCTGCGCTTGATCGACTTCGACGACGCCGGGTTTGGCTGGCACATGTTCGAACTGGCGACCGCGCTGTATTTCTGCCTGGATGATCCGCGATATGAGCAGATCAAGACGGCGCTGCTCGAGGGTTACCACAGGGTCAAGCCGTTGACCGAGGCGGATCGCAAGACGCTGGCGTTGTTCCTGATGCTGCGCGGCACCACCTACCTGGGCTGGATTCATACCCGCCAGGGCACGCCGACGGCGATTGAAATGGCGCCGATGCTGATTGAGCGGGCTTGCCGGTTGGCCCGGGAATATTTGCACGCCTGATAGATCGACTTCGCGAGCAGGCTCACTCTCATTTGGATTTATGTCGCACACAAACCCTGTGTTCACGGAGATCCCTGTGGGAGTGAGCCTGCTCGCGATGGCGGTGTCTCAGTCACCTAAGTTGCAGGATGTGCTGGCCTCATCGCGAGCAGGCTCGCTCCCACAGGGGGTCAGCTGTGTGTCGCAGACTCGGATGAATCCAGGTTATCCAGCGCCCGGTTCACCGCCAACTCTCCCAACATGATCACTTGGGCGATACCCAGCAGCGTGTTGCGGTGCGAGCCTTGCAGAAACCCCGCCAGGTCATTGCTCATCACACTGGCCGAGGCGGATCAGGCGTTACCTTGAACATGATTTTCTTTTCCGTTGTGATGCAGCCACTCCATCGCTACTAAACGAGGGGTGGCGGCTGTACGCAGGTTAGTAGACCGGGGAAAAGAAGAAAGCCGGCGCGCCCAGGGACGCCCTACGCACAGCCACCATCAAATTCAGGTATGGAATTACCTGTATGACCGTCACTCGTGCACCTTCTAATACCACGGGCTACTAAACCCGATCACTGGAGATCAGTGACGCGAATCAAGTTACCGATGGCTGCCAAGGTGCACAAGCCGGCGGATTCTGGCGTACCTGTAGACAATGACGCAAGGCGCTGTAGTTTGCAGGAAGTTGATCTGACAGCCATTAAACACGTGCTTCGACCTGAGACCGCCTTCGCTTGTAGGAGCGAGCGGGCGGCGATCCGACTTGCCCGCGAAGAACGATTACGCGGTGCAATAGATGCACCGCGGCGCCTGGTTCGCCGGCAAGCCTGGCTCCTACAAGCAAGGAACGATAACGCGGTCTATCAGCAATGCGCCCCAGCGTGTTCCAGGCGATGGAACAACCGGTTGAAATACACCAGGCTATCGCGCGGTTCGCGCACGCCAACCTTGTCCAGCTCCACGAACATCACCGAGTGCGAACCCACTTCCTTGCATTCGCTGATGCGCCCCTCCAGTTGCACCAGGGCATCGCGCAGCACCGGTACATCGGCGGCGCCGTCGTCCCACAGGTCCCAGGCAAAACGTTCGGCCATCGGCACCTGGGTCATGCCGGCGAAGTGCCGGGCCAGTTCTTCCTGTTCGCCACACAGCACGTTGACGCACAGGCGGCCGTTGCTGCGGAACACGTCGTGGGTGGCGCTGTTGCGGTTGACGCACACCAGTACCGTGGGCGGCGAGTCGGTCACCGAGCACACGGCACTGGCAGTGATGCCGCAGCGCCCGCCCGGGCCGTTGGTGGTGATGATGTTCACCGCAGCAGGCAGCTGCGCCATGGCGTTGCGAAAGTCGATTTGCTGCTGGCTCAGGTCGGCCATGTCGATGCCCCTTCCTTCAGGAGGACCGCTTTGAATGCGGCCCGTAGGTGATGGAACAAGACTAAGGCTGCGGGCTCGGCGCAACCATTCTGACGATCCCCACGTAGAGGTAGGCTTTCCGCTAGTCGACTAGGTGGTTTCTTTATCGCAAGGGCCGGCGACAGTGGGTATCCTGCTTACAGGCTGGAAAAAACACAGCCCATGCGTGCCGCGCGTTCGCGTGCGAAAACAATAATTAGAATTTTCGTGGCAGCCCCTGATGGAAACCCGCAAACCGATTGTTTACATCGTTGACGACGACAAAGACTTGCGCACCTCGCTGGCCTGGCTGCTGGAGTCGGTCAGCGTCCAGGCGCAGTGCTTTGCCGGCGCCGAAGAATTCCTCAGCCAGTACGACCCCAGGCAGCCCGCCTGCCTGGTGCTGGATGTGCGCATGCCGGAAACCAGCGGTTTCCAGTTGCAGGAGATCCTCAACCAGCGCGGCAGCACCTTGCCGACCATTTTCGTCTCGGCCCATGGCGACATCCCGATGTCGGTCACGGCGATGAAGAACGGCGCGCTGGACTTCGTCGAGAAGCCCTACAACCCGCAGCAGATGATCGACCGCATCCAGGCGGCACTCAAGACCGCCGTGCACGCCCAGGCCGACCAGCAGCAGCGCCAGAACCTGCAGGGCAAGCTGGCGCTGCTGACCAGCCGCGAGCGGGAAGTGTTGATGCTGGTGATCGATGGCAAGGCCAGCAAGGTGATCGCCCGGGAGCTGAACATCAGCGTGAAGACCGTTGACGTGCACCGCACCAAGATCAAGGAAAAGATGGGCGTGAGCAGCATTGCCATGCTGGTGCGCGAGGTGCTGCATCTGCCGGTGGATGAGCCGGCGCGGCATTGAGATAGAGGCTAGAGGTCTAGCTCTTCAGGGATCTTGAGTCAGTCATCGCGGGCAAGCCCGCTCCCACAGTGATTCTTGTCGTTCACAGATTTTGTGAACGCCATCAATACCTGTGGGAGCGGGCTTGCCCGCGATGAGGCCGGCACATTCAACATCAGTGCTGGCTATAACGCTTGCGATAAGCACCCGGCGACACGCCAAAGCGCGATTTGAACGCCGACGAGAAGTAGCTGGAATCGGAAAAACCCCAGGCGTAACACAGCGCCGACAGCTTCTGCTCAACATCGGCACGGCGCAGGTTTTCCGCGCAGAAGTCCAGGCGCCGGTGCTTGATGTATTGCGCCACCACCAGGCCGCGCTTGGAGAACATCCGGTACAGGCCGCGCACGGAAATACCCACTTCCCGAGCGATCAATTCAGGGCACAGTTCTTCGTCGCTGAGGTGCGCATCAATGAAGGCGATGATTTTGCGGAACTGCCGCTCATGGGGATCGGCAGCACCGTCACGGGCGCTGATCCCCGGCAGCAGCAGGCTGGCCAGGGCGTCAAGCACCGCCTCGCTTTCCTGCATGTCCAGCCCTTCCTGCTGACGCGTCTCCAACACGAGCTTGTTGGCCATCGCCGCCAGGGGGCTGTTGGCGCCGATGCGCGTGGCGCAGTTGACGGCAGTGAAGTGTGACCCCCGCTCCACCACCTGACGCGGCAGGATCAGCGACAACTGGCGCGAGTCATCGTTGTAGGTCATGTCGCTCGGGCGGCTGGCGTCGATCAGGGCGATGTCGCCACAGCCCAGTTGCGTGCGGTTCTCGCCCTGCTCCAGGT
The DNA here is from genome assembly GCF_028471945.1 of Pseudomonas sp. WJP1. Classification (NCBI taxonomy): domain Bacteria; kingdom Pseudomonadati; phylum Pseudomonadota; class Gammaproteobacteria; order Pseudomonadales; family Pseudomonadaceae; genus Pseudomonas; species Pseudomonas sp. WJP1. The sequence continues at coordinate 2,744,558 of NZ_CP110128.1, read as the reverse complement.
GCGAGCTGCCGCGCAGCTGGAACACTGCGTAATAGTGGCCGTCGCTGCTGGTGCTGACGTCCTTGCTGGTGCGATACAGATGCACGTGCGCCATGTCGACCACACTGAGGTTGATCGCGCCGCTGCGAAATTCCGTCAGTTGGCCGTAGAAGTCGGTGTCCAGCGCCCGGGCGTCGAAACGCCCGCAGGCCTGGTTCACCTGGCTCAACCAACTTTCGAACGCCTCGTTGCGCACCGTCGATGCTGTAATCATGTCCGCAAAGCCTCACGTTTTTGTTGTTATTTTTCGACCGCTTCGCCGAGCGGTTCGGTAAAAATGTCTGGTGTTCCAGCCTTCTCCTCCCTGGGGGCCGCCGGGCGCCCATTCAACAGGCTCCGGCGCACGCTTTCCAGCGTCCTTTACGTCAAATGTCCAATACCAGACGAGCGGAAAGTGCCCGTGAAACGCAGGCGCAAATCTGCTGGTTGGAGGCCTTTTCCTTGTTGGAAAGGCAGTTGTCGCGGTGCTCCGGCACGCCTTCCAGCACCTCGACGATGCAGGTGCCGCAGATGCCTTCGCGGCACTCGGTGTCGATGTCGCAACCGTGGGCCTGCAACACATCCACCAGGCTGGTGTTGGCCGGCACTTGCAGCACCACGCCGGAACTGGCCAGCTGCACTTCGAAACCACCGGCCGGGGCACTGTTGGCCGCCGGATCCGCAGCAAAGTGCTCAAGGTGAATGGCCTCATCGGCGCGACTGCGCGCCGCCACTTCCACCACTTTGTTCATGAACGGCGCCGGGCCGCAGGTGTAGACGTGGGCCGCGGGGTTGGCGCGGTCCAGGCAGGCGCTCAATGCACCATCCAGATCGCCCGGTTCGACGCCGTAGTGGAACTCCACGTGATCGCCGAAATTCGTCGCCAGCAACTCGCTAAACGCGGCGTACTGCGCCGAGCGGGCGAAGTAATGCAGGCGGTACGGCTGGCCGCTTTCCGCCAGTCGATAGGCCATGCTCAACAGCGGCGTCACGCCGATGCCGGCGGCGAACAGCACGTGTTCGCGGGCACTCGGGTCGAGGCGGAACAGGTTGCGCGGCGCGCCCATTTCCAGCTCCATGCCCTCTTCCACTTGCTCATGCAAGGCTTGCGAGCCACCGCGCGACTGTGGCTCTTTCTTCACCGCCACCAGGTAGGCGCGGCGATCCTGCGGCGGGCTGCACAGCGAGTACTGGCGGGTAACCCCGGTCGGCCCGGTCAGGTCGACGTGGGCACCCGGTTCATAGGTGTCGAGCGGCTGGCCGTCACTGCGCACGAGGCGAAAGGAACGGATATCCTGTGCTTCGTCGACGATCCTTTCGATTTTCACCTTCATCATGGCATCACCTGAAATACATTTGTTTTTGTTTAACGGTACAGACTGATTCGCCCCCCGTAGGAGCGAGGCTTGCCCGCGAAGAACGATGACGCGGTTCTCCTGATAGACCGCGGTGACTGGTTCGCGGGCAAGCCTCGCTCCTACAGGGGGGGCATTTTTCTGCTGCTTAGCGCATGTACAGGCCGCCATTGATGTCCAGGCACGCACCGGTTACGGAGGTGGCGTTGTCGGCAATCAACAACAGCACGCTGTCGGCGATGAACGCCGGGTCACCGAGCGTGCCGGCCGGGATCATCTTCAGGATCTGTTCCAGGCGCTCCGGGGCCACGGTTTCGCGCACCACCGGCAAGTCCAGCGGACCTGGCGAAATGCTGTTGACCGTCACGCCTTGCGGCGCCAGTTCACGGGCAAACACCTTGGTCAGCGTCGCCACGCCGCCCTTGGCCGCGGCGTAATGCGCGCCGGTGGCGGTGCCGCCGTTCTGCCCGGCCAGGGACGCGATGTTGACGATGCGGCCAAAGCCACGCTCGGCGAAGTGCGCGCCGAACACCTGGCAGGCGACGAAAGTGCCGCGCAGGTTGATCGCCATTGACTCGTCGAACTCTTCCGGCGTGATGTCCATCAGCGCCGCGACTTTCGACACCCCGGCGTTGTTCACCAGGATGTCGCAGCCGCCCCAATGCTCGACCAGCACGTCGCGGGCATGCTGGAAGTCGGACTTGCTGCGCACATCCAGCTCAATGGCGACAGCGCTGGCACCGCTGGCATCCAGCTCGGCAGCCAGGCGCCGCACGCCATCGAGGCGCACGTCCGCCAGGGCGACGCGATAACCCGCCCCGTGCAGACGGCGGGCGATGCACTCGCCCAACCCGCGCGAGGCACCCGTTACAAGGGCTACTCGACTCATGATGTTGCCCTCACAGAAGGAAGCCGAGCGCGCTCAGGCTGTCGGTGGAGTTGATCAGCCGCACCACTTTGCGTTCCAGGGTCGGCACGCCATCGGTGAAACGGATGCGATGGTTCAGGTCGGCCACGAACGGCGTGTGCACGCCGCGCTTGTAGGCGTACAGCAACTGCGCCGAGTTGACCTCGACGATGTCGCCGGCGGCTTCGACCAGGCGGAAACGCGAGATCGTGCGGATGGTTTTCGCCGCGTCCACCGCCGACGGCGAGTAACCGGCGGTCAGGCGTTCGATGCGCAGGTCACGCATGCGTGCGTCATCGTAGGCGTAGTTCAGCGTCGCCTCGAAGTCTTCGGTGTCCGGGTCGATCGGCACGATGTACTTGCCGCTCTCGCTCCACAAGGTCGCCCATTCGGCGTAGTTCTTGTGGTCGAGCAGTTCGGCTTCGCGCCAGATGAATTCGATGGCCTGGGCCAACGGGCCGGAAAAACCGTTCAGGGTGTCTTGATTGCTCATTGGCTCATCATCCTTTTCCACATGTCGTAGGCTCCGCGCATGCCGCCTTCGTCGGTGGCGTGGCTGACCTTGTCGCCGTTTTCAGCGGTGATTTCGCGGTTCAGGCCGCGGTTGACCAGGATTGGCGCATCGACGCCGGCGTACGAGCCGCGCTGCACGCGGTCCCAGGCTTCGGCATCGTCGGGGCTGCCGAAACCGAACGGGCCCTGGAAGTGCTCGTGGATACGCATGCGTTCGCGGTTGGCGATTTCCGGGCCGCCGTCCATGCCCAGGGCCACGTGGCGGATCTCGGTCTCGGTGACCGACACCGGGCGCAGCACGCGGAAGAACGACATCGACATGGCCACGTTGGGGAACAGGTTCAGGTTGAAACCGGCGCCGTGCAGCGAGCGCACGATACGGCGCACCTGATCGGCCGGCATGGTTTTCGACAATTCTTCGGTGACGTGGGCAAAGCGTTCCTGCAACTGCTCGGTGCCGTCATCGTGATCGAGGTCGACGTGCTCCGGCACCATCACCATCACACTGTGGCCGTTGCCCAGGGAGTGAGTGACGGCCTGCTCGTCGGTCATGAACGAGAGCATTTCCGAGGTTTCTTCATCCACCGACGACATGAACGACTTGTGCACGATCGGGAAGTGGTAACCGTCGGTGGTGTTTTCCAGCTGGATCTTCCAGTTGCCCTTGAAGCTGAACTTGTGTTCGCCCTGGGTCTTGATCGGGTAACCGGCGCCCTGCTTCATGAACAGGTCCATCCAGTGCTTGGCGCCGCCAAGGAAGTCTTCCAGCGGTTCGATCTCGTCGTTGTAGCTGGCGAAAACCATGCCGGCGTAGCTTTCCACGCGCAGGCTGGTCAGCGGCAATTCCGACTTTTCCAGGATGCCTTCATAGCCGTCCGGATATGGCAGCGCGCGCAGCTTGCCGTCCAGGCCATAGGACCAGCTGTGGTACGGGCAGGTGAAACCGGTGGCGTTGCCCTTGTGCTTCTCGCACACAGTGGCACCGCGGTGGCGGCAACGGTTTTCCAGCACGTTGATGTTGTTCTTCTTGTCACGAACGACGATCACCGGGCGGCGGCCAATGGTGGCGGTCTTGAAGTCGCCGCTGTTGCGCACTTCACTTTCGTGGGCGACCCACACCCAGGTGCGGTAGAAAATCTTCTCGAGCTCGGCTTCGAACAGCGTCGGGTCGTTGTACAGCGAGACGTCGACGCGGTCGTGCTGGACCAGCTCTTCGGGGCTTTTCGACGTTGCGATCAGCCGGTATTCATGAGTGCTCATGCGGTTCTCCTCATGGCTTCTTGTTAGATTTAAAGGGTTGAGGCTTGCAGCTGCGCACCGAAGGCGCAGACGAGTTCGTCCTGGCCTTTGCGACCGACAATCTGCAGGCCGACTTTCAGCCCGCCGCAATCGAGTTCCACCGGCACCGTCAGCGCCGGATGGCCGCTGAGGTTGAAGGGACGCACCAACGGGGTCATGCCGGCCACGGCCTTGCTGCCGCTGCGCGCTTCGCTCAGGGTCGGCGGCAGGCTCGGCATGGTCGGCAACAGCAGCACGGCGAAGTCTTCCAGCGCGGCATCCACCTGCTGGGTGAAACGGGTGCGCACGGCTTCTGCCTCTGCGAGCTCTTCACGAGTAGTGCGGCTGGCCGCCAGCAGGCGGGTTTCCACATCGGCACCGATCAGGCCTTTGCCGGTCAGGTGACCGAACGCAGCCCAGTTTTCGAAATTGATCACGGTCAGGCCCGCGGCGAACGCGGCTTCGAATTCGCTCAATTGCAGGTGGCTGCGGCGCCAGCCCGCGCGGTCGGCGGCAGCACCGAGACTGGCTTGCAGGTGGGCGTCACAGGCCACGTCGAGGAAGCCGACCTTGGCGCCGTCACCTGGCAAACCTTGCACGTTGAAGCCCGGGCAAATCACCTGCATGGCGGCGATCAGGTCGTCCATGGTCCTGGCGAATGGCCCGACGCAATCGAGGCTGGACTCCAGCGGATGCGCGCCGATGCGACTTACACGGCCGTAGGTCGGCTTGAGCCCGGCGATGCCGCAGCAGGCCGCCGGCACCCGCACCGAACCACCGGTGTCGGTGCCGAGGGCGATGTCCGCGAGGCCCGCCGCGACGGCCGAGGCCGAGCCGCTGGAGGAACCGCCGGGCACTCGATCAGGCGCTTGCGGGTTGATTGGCGTGCCGGTCCAATCGTTGATACCGGTGACGCCAAACGCCAGCTCATGCAGGTTGGTCTTGCCGACGATCTGCCAGCCCGCGTTAAGAATCGCGTCTACCACTTCGGCGTTTTTCATCGCCGCCGGTGCATCGGCAAAGGCACGACTGCCGGAGCGGGTCGGATGGCCGGCGATGTCAATGGAATCCTTGATGGCAACGCGTTTGCCGTTGCCGCCCAGGAGAAATTCGCTGATGAAGGTACTCATACAACCAGCTCCTTGTTGAACAGCCGTTGCGTGCGGAAATGCGCGATCAGCCAGGTGCCATCCACACAGCGGAAATCGATGTTCAAGCGCGTGCCGAACAGTTCGCTGCGCTGATCGGCGTAGGTGGAAATCTGCTGCATGATCCACTGCCCTTGCGCCATGCTGCCGTCGACCACGATCGACTCGCTGGTGAGGTAATGCAGGTTCAGCTGAAAGTGGTCCGACGGCGGCAGGTAACCGCCGACAAACGCCGCCACGGCCTCGCGTCCACGATGCTGGCCGAAGGTCTGCGCGGTCTCGCGACCCACGCCTTCCCAGATCGCATCGAGGCAGAACAGCTCGGCCAGCTCACTGACGCGAGTCGGCGCCCTGGGCACGTCGCACAGGTCCATGTAGTGCGCCATCAAGCGACGCACTGCGCTTTCCCCTTCGAGCGTCGCCAGACGCTGCAGCAAGGCCTCGTTCATGGCTTACACCTTGGCCGCGTCAGGGATGGTCAGTGGGCGACCGATGCGCGCTTCGACCTTGGCGTAGCGCCACAGGCTGTACTCGTTCACCGGCGTGGTGCGGAACAGGTTGCAGGCGTCGATCACCGACTGGTGGCAGTCGACGTCGGCCATGATGTACACGGTCCAGGGCGAGGTAGTGGATGGGCCGACCATCAGGCGGTCGTCATCCATGGCGCCGAGCACGGTGATGCCGGGCATCGCGCCCAGGTCGCCCATCATCCGGCTGAAGCCTTTCCACACGCTCAGGCCTTCGCCGGTGGGCAGGTCGAAAAAGTTCTGGGTGATGCCGATGCAGAAGACGACGCGCAATGGTTCTTGAGTGGCTTGGGTCATGAGTATTGATCCTTGAATTAGAGGTTTCAGATGTAGCCCGGGAACGGCGGTACGCCGAGGAACACCGAGCCGGCGCCGTCATACAGCCCTTCGCTGAGGAAGGCGTGCTGGGTCACCACCATTGAGTCACGCAGGTAGCGTTGCAGCGGATGGCGCAGGTAAATCGCGGTGGTACCGGCCAGGCTGTAGGCGCTCTGCACCACTTCGGCGCCGGCCTGGGACACGTGAATGGCGGACAAGCGCAACAGGCTGGTCTGCTCCGGGGTGACCGGATTGCCCGCGAGGATCGAGTTCCACACCTGTTCGGTGGCGTTGTAGAAGAAACCGCGGGCGGCAGTGAGCTTGGCTTCGGCCTTGGCGATTTCGATGCGTACGTAGGCGCGATCGGACAGTTTCGGCGCGCCGGTGATGCCACTGCCGCCAGCCATGCGGCTGATTTCATCGAGGGCAGCGCGGGCCAGGCCGAGGTTGACCACCGCCAGCACTTGCGCGGCATAGGCAATCGAGGGGTAACGGAACAGCGGTTCGTCGATGGTCGAGGCACCGCCGCGGATGAATGTCCAGCGCTCGTCGACGCGCTTGTCGGACACGCGCAGGTCGTGGCTGCCGGTGCCTTTAAGGCCGACCACGTCCCAGTTCTCGACGATCTCTACCTGCTCCGGACGGAACACCGCGGTGCGTGGCTTGCCACCCGCAGCACCGATGCCCACGCCCAGCAAGTCAGCGCCCTTGCAGCCGCTGGCGAATTTCCAGGTGCCGTTGACTTGATAGCCGCCCTCTACTGCTTCGGCCGGCTGCAATGGAAACAGGCCGCCGGCAAACACCAGGTCAGGGCTTTGCGCATAAAGTTCAGCCAGGGTTTCGCGGGGCAACGCCGCCAGGTAGACGCCGGCACTGCCGAAACTGGCAACCCAGCCCGCCGAGCCGTCGGCTTCGGAGATACGCTCGATCATTTGCAGGAACAGGGCCGGCGCCAGGGCGTCACCGCCGAAGCATTTTGGCGTGGCGGCACGGTAGATACCCACTTGCTTGAAACGCTCGATCATGTCCCGTGGCACATGGGAGCCGGCGTCGAACTCGTCGCGGCGCTGGCGTACTTCAGCCAGTACCTGCTGGAATGCCTGGCTATCGACCACTGGCTCGTCAACGCCGATCAGGGCGTCTTGTTGCGCGACCGCTGAACGCAGCATGGGCTTTCTCCGTTTTGCTTATTGTTAGATGGCTGTGGTTAACGCTCCCTCCTTGTAGGAGCGAGGCTTGCCCGCGAAGAACGATGACGCGGTCTATCTGAGAGACCGCAGCGCCTGGTTCGCGGGCAAGCCCCGCTCCTACAAGGATCGGGGTCGTTCCCCTTGCATTGCGGTCCAGTGTAAAAACCGCTGCGAAGCGCAACTATTGGTGCGTGCAGCCCCCCGGCTAAAGAAATCCCCTAGTCGCACACCGGTTACCTCTGAGCGCGTCCCCCTGTGCGAGCAGGTATAAAGCGCCATACTGGAACCCTCTGCCGTAAAGGGCTTTGCGATGTACTTGCCAAAACCAAACGATTTCCATGCGCTGATCGAAGCCATGCCGCTGTGCATCATTCTTCACGATGCGCACACCAAGGAAATTCTCTGGGCCAACGCTGCCGCCCTGGCGGCGCTGGGTTTTACCCTGGAAGAACTGACGCCGCTCAAAGCCCCGGACATGACCCGCGACGCACCGAAGTACCGGCGCTCGGTGGGCCTGCGCTGGCTGGAAGGTGCCGCGCGCACCGGTCAGCGCGCCATCGAGTGGTGCTATCGCTCCAAGCAGGGGGTGGAGATTCTTTCCGAGGCGGTGGCGACCCTGGTGCACCTGGACGGTCGCGATGTGCTGATGGTGCAGTTCCGCGACATCTCCAAGGAGGACAAGGTCAAGCGCGACCTCAAGCGTTTCGAAAGCCGCCTCAAGGCCTTCATGCAGGATCTGGCCGAGGGCGTGGCGGTGCTCGGCCCCGAGGGCGATATCGGTTTTATCAGCGACTCCGGCGCGCACTTGCTCGGCAGTGAAGTCCATCAATTGATGGGCGAGAACTTCCTGGCCTGGTGCGATGAGGATTCGCGCCAGCGTCTGCTGCAACAGTTCGCCCACGAGACACCGGAACACACGCCGTTCAACGTGCATTACCAAGTACAGCGGCGCGACGGCGAATGGCGCTGGCATGACGCAACGTGCCGCTATATAGAGATTGAGGATGACCTGGTCGGGCATCTGCTGCTGTTTCGAGACGTCACGGAGCAGGTGCAGGCCGAAGAAGCGCGCCGGCTCAGCGAGCAGAAACTCGAATACCTGGCGCGCTACAACGCCATGGGTGAAATGGCCGTGGCCATCGCCCATGAACTGAGCCAGCCGCTGGCCGCCACCCGCAATTTCATTGAGGGCGCGGTGATTCGCCTGGGCAACGCGGCCGAGACCGATCAAGGCGTCACCTGGGGTTTGCAGAGCGCCGTGCGGCAAATCGAGCACGCCTCGGTGATCATCAAGAGCGTGCGCGATTACGTGGTGAAACTGGAGCAAAGCGAAGAGCTGATCGACCTCAACGAGCTGCTGCGCGAAACCCGCTATTTCATCAGCCTGCGGGCCGATCCGAGCCTAGTGCGCGTGGACGTCGTGACCTCACCCGAGCCGCTGCGGGTCAGTTGCGAGAAGGTGTTGATTGGCCAGGTGATCCTCAACCTGGCGTTCAATGCGATTGAAGAGATGGCCGACCTGCCGCTCGAGCGCCGGGTGTTGCGTATTCATGCCAGCGCCGGCGACGGCGTGGCGCTGGTGCGCATCGAGGACTGCGGTCGCGGCATCCAGGCCCAGGCGCAAGAGAAGCTGTTCGATGGTTTCTTCTCGTCCAAGGTCAGCGGCAACGGCATCGGCCTGGCGCTGTGCAAGAACATCATCGGCCGTCATCGGGGCGATATCTGGGCGCAAAACCTGGAGCCTTGCGGCGCGGTGTTCAGCTTTTCCCTTCCCCTCGCCACCAGCGCCTGACACCCCGCCCATCCCTCTGTAGGAGCCAGGCTTGCCGGCGAAGGCGTACTCAAGGACGCGTTCGCCGGCAAGCCTGGCTCCTACAGGAGATGGACGGTGGGCGATGCGCGGCAGGCGTTTCCCGACACTGGCACAGATACACAAACACTTGGCAGGCAGGGCAATTCCCGCGATTGCAGGGCGAGGCACTATTCGATGGTCAGAATCTGCCCACTCACCCGCGATCCGCGTTACCAATAATTCAGGAAGTTCCCCTTATGCGAACAAACAGGATCTCCGTACAGTCAGCGCTAGGCCTGAGCCTGCTTGTACTCGGCTTGAACAGTGCCCGCGCGGACCTGCCCGCCGACACCGGCATCGGCCAGACCACCTTGGCCTTCCCCGCTGAACCGCACCGGGCATTCGTCGTCGATGTCGAGTTCGAAAGCTTCGTCGCCGGGCGTGTCACCGTGGTCGACCCCGACCAGAAACGCGTGCTTGGCATGGTCCCGACCGGCTTTGCCGCACCTTCGGCCCTGAGCCATGACGGCAAGCTGATCTACAGCGCCGACATCTGGTATTCGCGCGGCACCCGTGGCACCCGTACCGACGTGCTGACCGCGTGGGACAGCTCGACCCTGTCGCCGGCCTGGGAAGTACTGATCCCGAACAAGCGCGCCGAATCGCTGACCCAGCGCTACGGCCTGAAGACCAGCGGCGATGACCGTTTCGTCTACGTCTACAACTTCACCCCGTCGACCTCGGTGACCGTGGTCGATACCCAGGCCAAAGCGGTGGCCACGGAAATCTCGATTCCCGGTTGCGTGCTCAACTACCCGATCGGCAAGCGCAAGTTCGCCTCGCTGTGCGGCGACGGCAGCCTGCAGGTCGTGACGATCAACGACGAGGGCAAGGAAACCGCGCGCAGCCGCACGCCGTTCTTTGATCCGAACGCGGAAAAACTGGTGGAGCGTGCGGTCAACGTTGGCGACACCTACTACTTCACCACCACCACCGGCACCGTGCGCGGTGTGGATTTCAGCGGCGATGCGCCGAAAATCCTGCCGAGCTGGTCGCTGGTCACCGATGAAGAGAAGAAGGCCGGTTGGGCACCGGGCGGCTGGCAGCTGATGGCGGTCGCGCCGAAGCTGAACCGCTTGTACGTGCTGATGCACGACGCCCACGAACCGATGAAGTGGGAAGACCCGAGCCCCCTGATCTGGGCCTTCGACCTCAAGACCGGCAAGAAAATCGGCACCCTGGAAGCACCGGTACCGGTGTGGAGCATGCAGGCGACGGGTGACGACAAACCGTTGCTGTTGGGCACCGACGTTGAAGGCGGCTTGCAGATCTTCGACCTCAAGACCAACAAGCACACCGGCAGCATGGCCAAGGTCGCGAAAACCGCGACTCAGGTCATGAGCTACTAACCGAGGTTCGGCCATGCAATCAGATCCGATCTTCATCCTTGCCAGCGCCATCGCCATTGCGGTGCTGCTGGCCAGTGCCGCAACCCACAAGGTGCGAGCGCCAGCGCGCTTTCGCAAACAGCTTGCCGATTATCAACTGCTGCCCGACGCGCTGGTGCCCCCGAGCGCGCGGTTGATTCCGCTGCTGGAACTGGCGATCGCGTTCGCGTTGCTGGTGCCGGTCAGCCGTCCCTGGGCGGCGTTGAGCGCGGCGGGCCTGTTGGCACTGTACGCCGCTGCCATCGGCATAAACCTGTGGCGCGGTCGTCGCGACATCGACTGCGGCTGTGCAGGCCCCGACCAGGCGCAACCGCTGCGCCCTGTGCTGCTGCTGCGCAACAGCGTGCTGGTGGCGCTGGCGCTGCTGGCCAGCGTGGCACCGATTGCCCGTGACATGACTGTGTTCGATGGCTTCGTGACCCTGGCCTCTGCCGCCGTCGCGCTGCTTATCTACGCTGCGGCCGATGGCCTGGCGGCGAACTCCCCTCTTCTGCTCAAATTGATTGGTAGGTAATCACAATGGAAGGCTTGATAGTTTCCAACGTTCTGCTCTGGGTATTGCTGGTGGCCGTGGCGTTCGTCGTCATGGGCCTGGTCCGTCAGATTGGCGTGCTGCACGGCCGCTTGGCCCCGGCCGGCGCGCTGATGATGGACAAAGGCGTGGCTGTCAACGAAGCCGCACCGCAAGTGACCGCTGCCGACCGTAATGGTCGCCCGGTGAACTTCGGCTACGCCGGTGAGAAATCGCAACTGCTGTTCTTCCTCTCGCCGACCTGCCCGATCTGCAAATCGCTGCTGCCGGCGATCAAGTCCATCGCCAAGGAACAAGCCAGCACGCTGGACGTGGTGTTCGTCAGCGACGGCGACATGGACGCCCAGCAAGCGCTGATCCGCGAACACAAACTGGAAGACGCCACCTACGTGGTCGGGCCGGAAGTGGGCATGACCTACCAGATCGGCAAGCTGCCGTACGCAGCCCTGATCGACAAGTCCGGCACCCTGCGCGCCAAGGGCCTGGTCAACTCCCGCGAGCACCTGGACAGCCTGTTCGAAGTCGAGCACCTGAAGCACGCCACGCTGCAGCAGTACCTCAATGCTCAGCCCCACGACCACGCTCACGATCATAGCCACGGCCATAGCCACTGATAAGGCAGGGAGACCTTCATGAAACTGCTGGATCTGTTGTTCGAGCGCTCCTCGCGCCGTGTTGCCGACACGACTTCGCGCCGCAAACTGCTGGCCCGCATGGGCTCGCTGATCGTTGCTGGTGCCGCCCTGCCCGTGCTGCTGCCGCTGGACCGTACCAGCAAGGCCCTGGCCGCCACTGACCCGAAAGCCGGCGACCCTGGCGATCCGAACAGCTGCGACTACTGGCGCTACTGCTCCATCGACGGCTTTCTGTGCAGCTGCTGCGGCGGCTCGGTGACCTCCTGCCCACCCGGCACCGAAGCCTCGCAAGTGACCTGGATCGGTACCTGCCGCAACCCGGCCGACGGCAAGGACTACATCATTTCGTACAACGACTGCTGCGGTAAGCAAAGCTGCGCCCAGTGCGCCTGCACCCGTAACGACAGTGAAGAACCGGCCTACCGCCCGTTCAACAACAATGATGTGAACTGGTGCCTGGCCGCCAAATCGCACATCTATCACTGCACCGTTTCGATCATCCGTGGCGTGGCGGTCTGACACGCACCACCGCCGGTTGCCCTGGCAGCCGGCAGTCTTTTGTAGGAGCCATACTTGCCGGCGAAGGCGTATTCATAGACGCCTTCGCCGGCAAGTCGGATCGCCGCACCGCTGGCTCCTACAAGGTCCCCCATAAGGAGACATTTCATGCGCAAGCTGCTGGTCCTAGGTCTCGTCTGCGCCCTGACCACCCCACTCGCCCATGCCCGGGCCATCCCGGACCCGACGCAGCGTCACGCGCCGGGCAACGAGGAACTGCAAAAGCCCATCGCCGAGGCCGGCTACAGCGTGGGTGTGAACTATCAGTTGCAATGCGCCGGTTGCCACCTGGGCAACGGGATGGGCTCGGCGGCCAATGACACGCCGCGAATGACCGGGTTTGTCGGTAACTTCCTGAAAGTCCCCGGCGGTCGCGAATTCCTGGTGCGCGTGCCGGGCATGTCGCAATCGGCGTTGAACAACGCGCAACTGGCAGACCTGCTCAACTGGCTGATGCGCGAAGACGGCATGGCTGGCAAAAGCCGACCCGCCGATTACCAACCCTACAGCGCAGACGAAGTGGCGGCACTGCGCGCCAAAACCATGCTCAACCTGCCTGGCACCCGCGCCGAACTGATCAGCAAGATGCGCGCCCAAGGCATCGCCATCGAAGACGGAATGAATAACTGACAGCGCTGCCCATGCGCTGCTCATCCGCTCTTCCCGCCCAGGCAATCCAAGTGCTACCGATGGTCGTCCAATCCCCCCAAAAGCAGGCCGGCCGGCGCCTGCGTCAATGCTGCAGACTAAACTTCGTCCATTGCGTGAATGAATCCACACTGCTGCTAAAGTGATAGCACGGGATGCCGCTTTTTCCCCTGCCTGCAAATTTCGGTGGACGGTGGATTTCTCGACTATAAGTAGCTTGCCGCTGAGGCTAAAGCTCTGAAACGAAGGTGGTTTTGACCTGGATCGCGTTCGGGTTGGGCGCGAGGGGGGCAGCAAAAATGGGATCTGATCATGATTTTTGAGCCGAGCAGTAGCCGTTCCGTACTCCAGCGAAGAAGCAGTACCAGTATCTTTATCCAGGCAGGCCTCGATAGCCTCGCTGTCACCGGTGTCGCGTGGTACCTGATTGTTTATCACGTCGGCTTCATCACGCAGGCTTATGTGATCATGGTCCTGCTGTTGCTGGGGGCATTGGCCGTCGTCTACGACCACTACGCCATTTATCGAAGCAATGTCGGCTTTGCCGTCAAGGCCTTCAAACTGTTCAAGGCATGGACCGCCGCTTTTTGTTTTCTCGTCGCCATGGCCTTTCTTACGAAACAGAGCGAACAGTACTCACGCTTGCTGGTGGGTGAGTTGTTCGTCATCGGTTATTTCGCCCAGCTGCTTTTGCACCTCGCGACCCGTGAACTGCAAAAGAAATTCCTGGCTCACCCCACCCAACGGGACAACGCACTGATCATCGGCTCGGGCGAGCTGGCGGATTTCCTGCATCAGAAAATCAGCAACAATCCCTGGCTGGGTGAACGAGTGGTCGGCTCCGTGTTGATCGGGGCGGCCGATGACCAGGGCAAGGACGGCTCGGAAAACCCCAACCGCCTGGCGATACTGGGTCATATTTCCGATCTGGACGACCTGGTCGCACAGCATTCCATCCGCACCGTCTACTTCGTCACACCACTGGACGGCTCGCAGGTGATCAAGGATGTGTACTTGAAGTTGTTCGACAAGCACATCTCGGTCAACTGGGTGCCGGACATCTTTTCCCTGCGCTTGATCAACCACAGCGTTCGCGAGATTGCCGGCATTCCCGTGCTGACCTTGTCCGAAACGCCACTGATGGGCATGCGCCTGCTGCTCAAGAACCTTGAAGACCGCGTGCTGGCGTTTCTGCTTTTGCTGTTTGCAGCGCCAGTGCTGGCCATCGTCGCCATTGCCATCAAGCTCGACAGCCCCGGGCCGGTGTTCTTTCGCCAGCAACGGATGGGCTGGAGTGGCGGACCTTTTCGCATCTGGAAGTTCAGGAGCATGGTCGTCCATCAGCCCGAAGACGGTGTGGTCAAGCAAGCACAAAAGAATGATCCGCGCATGACCCGGGTCGGCGCCTTCATTCGACGCACCAGCCTGGATGAGCTGCCGCAGCTGTTCAACGTGCTGATGGGCGAAATGTCCCTGGTCGGGCCGCGTCCGCATGCCATCCAGCACGATGCGCAGTATTCGCCCGACATCGCCGACTACTTTGCGCGCCACAACATCAAGCCTGGCATCACTGGCCTGGCCCAAGTGCGTGGATATCGTGGCGAAACCAAGGATATCGAGCAGATGATTCGCCGGGTGGATTCGGACATCGAATACATCAACAACTGGTCGCTGTGGCTCGACTTCGTCATCCTTGCCCGAACAGTGACGGCCTTCTCTGGCAAGCATGCCTACTAGTCGTGACTTGTGCGATATCCAATGCCAGGTAGCGCTGACCATCAGCGCTACCGGGTAACCAACAGGAGAGGAAAAGCCTGGAAAGATGTCAGGCCGGGAACAGGTCGAGCGTGCGCTCAACCTCATCGGGGTCGATCCTGAAACCTTCGCCGTCCGGAGTGCCCACCACAAAACCGAAGTTCTGCCGGTCGCGATCCGTCAGGTACTTGAAGAAGCAGACGAAACGATCAGGGGGTTGCAGGATCAGCAGCGAACCGCCGGGTGCAAGGACATTGACGCCGTGTATGAGTTGGCTGCCTTCGATGCCGATCACTGTCCTGGCCCCGGCACAGGCGGCGACGATGCTCGCCACATCCATTTTCGAAGGGTCGATGATGCGAAATCCCCGGCGCTCGCGCAGACGCTCGGCCAGTTCCAGTTCATTGCGCAACAACCGCAACTCGCCCTTGTTGCCCCGCAGCACGAATACCCCCGGATGCGAAACGACATTGACATGCGACAGCAACTTTTCAGACATTGCGCGAAAGCGCATGTGCTTGTGCCGGTTCTGAGGGATGTCGTCAAAGATCACCAGTTCACGAAAAAACCCGTTGCGCAAACGAAGCGGATTCATGCCCAACCACTTTTCATAACCGGGGGCGTGAAGTATCCCGTGCCTGGTTGCGCTAACCTCGGTTTCAGCGAGCGCCGTGGTCACCGGCACGCCCTCCTCGCAGGCCATTGGATAGGTGATGCAATCATCCACCATCCATGAGCCGAACCAGGTGTTGCCACCCACGGTGCAATACATCGCCCCGCGATCGATTTCGTTTTCGATGCGAATCTTCGGCAACCAATGGGCCCTGGGCGATAACCAGGTCTTGGCATCACCTTTGTAAAGCGCGCCGTCGATCAACCACGCGTCCTTGAGCAGAAAGGCGCGAGTCGGACCGTGCTGGACGGGACCGATGCCCTCCATGGTGCGACGGGGATGCTCGAAGGGGTAAAACTGCCACCCCGTCACGCGTTCAAGCTGGTTGGGCAGGTAGAACGCAGGCGGAGCATTCGATACATCCGCCGGAGCCACTTCCCAGGTTTTCACCGCGACACTTTGCAGGTTCTGCGGCGGTTTCCTGACAAGTTTCTCCTTGAACATGTGTTTATACGCAGCAAAACTCCATTTCGCCCCAGCGCCGCTCACCAACATATTCGATTGCGACATAAGGATTACCACTCTACGTTTAAATACAAATAGCGCTTGCCGTCCCTGTGCGCAAAATCAACACTCCAATCAGTTGCAAATAATGGTTTCCAGAACAGGCGGCGATTTCAGATGACTGTATCGCGCCCGTAAAGTCTCGAGCAGTTGTTCTTGTGGCGCCTTGGCGCAATGCAGATAAACCTTGCCGAGCCCACCAAATCCCATTTCGCGATAACGCTCGGCGACGTCTTCATCACTTTCCCCGTCCGGCAAACCTAGATGCAGAGTCAGTTTTCTACCCTCTACGGCAAACAAGGGGGTTTCCCAGAGAAACTGCGCGACGCCCACCTTGGGCAGCCGGACAAATAGATAACCGTGGTTGTTCAGCGTATCGACATCGCCACCGCGCCGTCTTTTCCATTCCAGTAAGCCATCGTCCGGGCGCGCCAGGCAGGTGCCGATATCGTAATAGTCGAAGCCGTTTTCCAACGCCCATTCCAGGGCCATGAAGGTGGTGATCGAGTTGATTTCCCGTAGCTTTTTCGCGTCCGAATAGACTGTTTCGGGGTAGCCGAAACGGATCGTGCTCCAGTAGCGCTTGCCTGCGCGGGTAATCACGCAGCCAAGGTGACAGGCAACCACTTCGTCTTCCAGCAGCACCAGGTCCAGGCGGCCGGCGGTTTTCGCCACCCTTCGCACCTCCTGCTGCTCGATTTGCGAAGCGGACGTGCCATGCCTTGCGCTGGCATAGGGTTGCAGCATGCCTTGGTCGGCGCTTTCGATTTCATCATCGTTCAACGCCTGTTTAAGGCGATAGCGCAAGCGGTTCTTGCGAAGATTGCGGCGCAGTTCGGAGTTGTATCTTGCGGTGATGTCTTCGATCGATCTGCCCAGGGGTACTACAGCGCTAAGATACTGGGGCACACAGAGTGCACCCGGTGTCGGTATTTCACTGACAAACACCGGCCGGCCTGACTTATCAGCCTTTACTTGCTGATTGGCTACCTGAGGTTCAGCACCCATCAGAACTTTCACGAATTCGCGCTGTGCCTTTCGGCCCATATAGAGAATGTCGTAAGCGCTGTCTTCGCGTAGCTTGAACCTGACAAATTCCCAGCGCCAGAAACAGGCCCGAGCGGCAATCTCGCGCAGCCAGGCGTGAACTTTCCTCAGTTCAAAGCGTACCGATGGCGTAATCAACTGACGCAACAGTGCCTTTACATATTCTTTCATTTGGTATTAACACTAAATGATTAAGGAAAGATTATTCGAAAGTTCGAATCAAGGAATAACAGACTGATAACGAGGCTTCGATATGAGCGCGGCTGACGTCAAATTTTCGTCGCCATTCGCACTAAAGGCGAAACAAATCAATACCGCGTCAGCAAGTCGTCGCTTATATGAGCAGTAAAGATGCTACGCCGGAGTTTTGCAAGATATTACAGCGCCAACCCTGTTCATCCGCCCCCCGACCTCACCCGCCAGTCGGCGCTGTGCAGGCAAGCGTTCTCAATATGAACATCGGGTTACCAACCACGTAGCGACTGAACAGGCGCTTGGGCTCACTGACCAGCCTGAACACCCATTCGCAACCCAGGCCCCGCACCCATTGCGGAGCGCGGTTCACCTTGCCACCGAGGAAGTCCAGGATCGCCCCCCCACACACGATCAGGCAAGGCACGCCGCTGGCCGCCAGCCGTGCAGCAACGACTTCCTGCCTGGGCATGCCCATGCCCAATATCACCAGTTCCGGTTGATGTTGCCGGGCCAGCTCCAGGTAGGTCTCGACGTCGGCGAAACCATGGTGGACAGACACGACATCGACCGCCAATGCAGCCTCGCAATGCTTTGCCGCATTGGCCAGAAAAGGCTCTTGCGTGCCCCACAAAGCCACGCGCCGTCCATTGTAGGCTGACAGTATTTTGGGGATGAAATCCGTGCCGTTCATGTTCAACCCCGGCTCCCTGCCCATTCGGCGAAACAGGATCGACATGCCGGAGCCATCGCGCAGCAACACGTCGGCGGCCGATAGCGCCTGGTAGTAGGCGTTGTCCTTGGCAACCAGGTTCATGGCATGGGCATTGACGAATCCAAGCACCGTCGCCCGTCGAGGCCTGGACAACACCTCGATCAGGCGCTGCTCTTGATCGGTATCTTTGATGACCCTGAGTGTCTGGATGATCGTTTGCCAATGCTGCTGCCAGGCCAATGCGCGCATCAGGAGTCATCTCGCTTGGAACGCACCCATTCAACCTGGCGTTTAACCAGGAAGCCGAGGTACAGGGGGATTTTCTTCAGTGCGTAGAATGGTGCATACAGCAAGGCGGAAAAGGCGATGATGGCGCGACCGAACTGGCTCCACGCCAGCAAGATGGTCACCGTCAACAGGCCCACCCCGACCGATGCGATCAAGGCCGGCAGCCATGCGCCGAACAGCCAGAACACCAACCAGGACAGGGTAAACGCCGCGCCCAACAACAACGTCAGCAAGGCCAGCGGCGGTACCAATAGATCCAGGGTCATGGCCAGCAGGTTGAAGTTGCGTCGGGTAAGCGACTCCACGAGCAATTTTGGCGCGTCCCCCAGGATCACGCCCAGGTGACCATGCTCCCAGCGCGTACGCTGGGTCGTGAGGCCTTCGTCACTGCGCGGGAAATAGCTGGTCACCAGGGCATCCGGGCAAAACAACGGCGGCTTGCCGCTGCGACAGAAATCCAGGCCCATTTTCAGGTCTTCGACGATGTGGCCACTGGCAAGGGTGATCAAGGGCAGGTCGCGCCAGACGAACGCCATGCCCGTGCCCATCAGCTGACAGGGCAACCCCAGCCGGGCCCAGCCTTGTGGCCGCACCCGATTCTTCACGCACCAGGCAAACTCGGCGATCTGCACCTTCAGCCCGGAACCCGTTGGGGCGCGCATCAGGTCAAGCGCCTGGGTCGGCCGCCCCGAGTCGATGCACTGTATGGCCAGGCGTTCGATGAAGCCTTCGTTCACCTGGCAATCGGCATCGACGATGATCAGCACATCCGGCGCATCGCTGGCCAGGTGACGCGCGCCAAAATCCAGGGCATAGCCCTTGCCTCGCTGCTGGGTATTGCTGCGTTCCACTACCTCGGCGCCGGCCGCACGGGCCATCGCGGCGGTGTCGTCGGAACAGTTGTCGGCGACCACCAACAGGCGGTCGCCCTCGCGCAGTTGCGGGCGCAGGGAATTCAATGTGGCCTGGATAATCGAAGACTCGTTGTGGGCCGGCACCAGCACCGCCACCCGAGGTCGCGGGCGCTGCGCGAGCGCTTGTGTACGCACCGGCAAACCCGCCAGCAGCACCTGCACGAACAGCACCAACACCGGCAGGAGGATGATCGCCAGCGGTACGCCGAGTAGCCAATTGAGGAATGTGATCATGCTTGCGCCTTGAACAGATGAGCCAACTTGGTCGCTTCGGTATCGATATCGTGGCGCTCCAGCACCCGCTGGTAGGCCGCCTCGCCCATGCGCTGCAACTGCTCGACAGGCTGTGCCAGGCAGTCCGCCAGCGCCGCCGCCAACTCTTCCACCGCGCCGGCGGGAAACAGCCAGCCGTTCTCGCCCTGGCGCACCAGTTCGGGAATGCCCGCCACATAAGTCGTCAGCACCGGCCGGCGCAACGCCATGGCTTCCATGATGACCACCGGCAAGCCTTCGGCGAAGCTCGGCAAGACCAGGGCCCGGGCGGCGAGAATTTCCGTGCGCACCTGCTCGCTGCTGATCCAGCCGGTAATGCGCACACGCGATTGCAGGCCATGCCGGGCAATCAGTTCTTCGATCTGCGGGCGCATTTCGCCGTCGCCGGCCAGGACGATCTCGAACGCCACACCCTGTTCGGCCAAGCGACGCGCGGCCTCGAGCAACAGCAATTGGCCCTTCTGCTCACACAAGCGCCCCACGCAGACCAACCGCGGCGCGGACGGTACCGCCACCGCCGGCACATCGTGGAAGGCCCGCTCCAGGCCACAATGCACGACCTTGACCCGCGCCCAGTGCGCGTGTTCGACCCAGCGATACAGCTGGCTGCGCCCATAGGCGCTGATGGCCGCGACAAACGCCGAGCGCCGCACTTTCTCGCCCAGATGGATGAACTGCGCCTTGTCGAACTCTTCCGGGCCATGCACGGTAAAACTGTACGTCGGCCCGCCGAGTGCGTTGACCAGCATCACCACTTCGGTCGAGTTGGTACCGAAATGGGCATGCACGTGTCGTGCGCCGAACGCCTGTACCCAGGACAGCACGCGACATGCCTCGAGCAAATAGACCAGATGGTACGGCCAGGGCCGATCGGCGCGCCGGCCCATGCGCAACGCCAGCCACAGCGTCGAAAAAAACCGCCGCGGCTGGGCACGCAGCACCTGCAGCGCTGGTCGCAACAGCGCTTTGACGCCACCCTCCAGCACATAGCGGGTCTTGCTGCGTTCGGACTCGTCCTCGGTGTCCACCAACTCGCCGTCCCAGCCTCGCAGCGCGATGCGTTGAACCTCAAAGCCCTGGCGCTCCAACGCCAGGATCTCGCGACGAATGAAGCTATGGCTGACCTTCGGGTATTGATTGATGAAATAAGCGATACGCATGGGCACCCGGCTTGAATGTCGTCGAAGTTGTCACTGCAGGTACCCCCACAGTAGTCCAGTAACCGGTCACGTCAATTCACCGCGTAGCTGCCGATCAACACCTGGTCGATCCTTGCAAAGGTATCGTCCAGCAACTCATAGCGCCGGCGATACATGGCGCGTTTTTTTGAAGCAATGGTGTCCAGTGGCTTTCTGGACGATGCCATGGGTATTTCAAAAAAATCTTCGCGCGCAGAAGGTGTCGCCCCGTGCTCAAGCCAGATCGAATCATAATTGGCGGCCAGCTCCTGGGCTTTGTGCGCGCCAAAATACGGGTGGCGATGATGACGATACACATCCCCTACCGCGTAGATTTTTCCGACACCGATATTGCCGGCGATGTACTTGATCACTTCAATCAGAAAACTCCTGGGCCGCAGGCCTTCGAAGTCCTTGGTGACATCCCTGTAGATGCCCAGCGATCGGTCGCTCTCGATACCTTTGTGGATGCCCTGAACGGCACCAATGAAGATGCAAAGCTCACCGTCCGTGCAACACAAGGTGAAGGCGATCGAGGCAATGCGCAAATCGCCCTGGAACAGGTTCAGCACCAGCTCGCCTTCACGCATGAACCAGAACGGGCGGTCCAGCACCAGGGTACAGCCGGCGGACCACGCCGTCAGGTCGCTCAAGACCAGACTGTCGTCGCGTCCGAACAGCAGTAGCTGCGGGCAGCTTTTCGTCACCACCTCGTAATGCGAGGCCATGACGCCCAATTTGTCCTGGGAGTTCCAGCTCTTGCTGATGTAGGGCCAGTGGATGACACCCAGGCAATCGCCGCCGAGCTTCTCGATACCGGTATCGCCCAGCGCGTTGGACATGCGCCCGAAAAACACATTCAACTCGGCCCAGTTCTTGCCCACCAACAGCGCAAACTTGAGTTTGTTCTTCAAGGCCCTCAGGGAATAGCCAGCGTGCAGGGAGAAGACGCTTTTGACGATAATCCAATAGTCCATCGAAGTCTCACTTGTATTCGATCAATGCGGATTTGCCGGCACCGAACCTGTTCAAAAGAAACTTGACCTGCCCGAACATCTCGGGAAATTTGCCCAGCACGAGGAAGAACGCCAGCAGCCAGTTTTGCCGCGCAGGGCCAGCGCCCCGCCGTGCCAGGCGCGCGACCTGCACGGGATAGACCAGCAACACCAGCAACCCGGGCCAGCCCAGCATCAGCGTGGCAACGACCGTTGCCAGCGGCACGCCCAAGCCCCAGAACCAGGCCCGGCGCGACTCCCGGCGCCAATGGCGCTCCGGTGCGGCCCCGTGTAAAAACGCTCCTTCGGCAAAGGCATAACCGCCGCGCAAGGTACGCCGCCACCATTGGCCGAAGCGGGTCATGCTCGCATCGTGCAAGGTCATTTCTTCGCCCAGGCGCCAGATCTTCCAGCCCTTGGCGCGCAGGCGCACACAGAGCTCCGGCTCTTCCCCTGCGATCAGGTCCGGCCGGTAACCGCCCGCGGTGACGAAGGCGTCGGCGCGCATCAGTGCATCGCCACCACAGGCGCTGGTCGCACCGGTTGGCGTATCCCATTCGAGATCGCACATCAGGTTATAAATGGATCGTTGCGGAAAACGTTCGCGGCGCCGCCCGCACACCACCGCTACCTCAGGGTGGGCCTCAAGAAAGGCCTGTGCATGGGGCAGCCAGCTGGCGACCACCTCGCAATCGCCGTCGACGAACTGCACATGACGCATCGACGGCAACAGGCGTTGCAGTCGGGCAAAACCTTCATTGCGCGCACGTGCGGCCGTGAAGGCAATGCTCATGTCCAGTTCGACCACCTCGACGCCAAGCCGGCCGGCCATCTGTACCGAACCGTCGCTGGAGCCAGAGTCAACATAGACGATCTGCTGAGCCGCCCCGACCAGCGACGCCAGGCAGCGCTCGAGGCGCGGGCCTTCATTGCGACCGATGACCACGACGCCCACCCCCGTCGTCACCGTGCTCATGAGTATTGCTCGGCATCAGCGAGCTTGCGCTGCTTGATGGTCGCCGGCACGCCGACGGCCACCGAGTTGTCAGGCACATCGGTCAATACCACGGCATTGGCGCCGATCACCACATTATTGCCGATGCGGATATTGCCCAGCACCTTGGCGCCGGTACCGATATCGACGTTGTTGCCCATCACCGGGGCGATCGGCTCCTTCACGTTCTTGAGCCCCACGACCACGCCATTGCGGATTCGGCAGTCATCGCCGAACTGCGCATAGCCACTGATAACGATGCCGCCGAAATGATCGATGACGAAGTTGCGCCCGACCACCACCTCGCACGGCAGCTCGATGCCCGTCACGATCTGCACCAGCTTGAACAGCACTTTGTAGATAAAGGACAGTAATTTGCGCAACAGCGCCGGGCGCACGCCGTAGCGCCAGCGCCCGAAGCGATACACCAGCATCACCCAGAAACCCTGGGCGCCCCAATCACCGTCGTATGCTCGCAAGTCCGCACGTATGTTTTCGAACATGGACTGACCTACCGTGTGGGTTGGCTACCGAGTTTGGTTTTACGCAGCAGTGCCCAGGTCACACGTGTGTGTTGCCAACACGCCTTGATGGCGGCCCGTCCGTGACCTTTCAACAAAGCCTTGAGCCCCAGGATCAGGTCACACAGGCCGACCAGCAGCATGTGCAAGGCCAACCCCGGCAAACCGTGATGCTTGCGGAAGTACAACAGCTCGCTTTCGATCTGCAGCGTCTGTAGCTGTCGGCCGTCTATATTCAGCTTGTCGACCGACTTGGCGCTCTCGCCACCGATATGCACCACCGAGGTATGGGGGTAGTAGACCACCTTCCACCCCGCCTGCTTGACGCGCCGGCAGTGATCGACTTCCTCGTAGTAGAGGAAATAACGCGGATCGAACAAGCCGACCTTGTCGATCACTTCACGGCGGATCAAGTAATAGCAACCCGGCACCCAGTCGCACTCGCGCACCGAGGCATGATCCCAGGCCAGGTCGTCGACCAGTTTCACCCAAGGGAAAAAGCGCTCAAGCCCGGCAGTCACGAGGAACACATTCAGCGGCGTCGGAAAGTAGCGGCAGGAGGGTTGCAGCTCGCCGTCCCGACCGACCAGGCGTACACCGAGGATCCCGCAATCGGGATGAGCCTCCATGTACTCCTGGGTCTTGGCCAGGGTGTCGTCGGACACAAACGCGTCGGTATTGAGCAGCAACGCGTACTTGCCCTGCAGATGCTCGACCAACTGATTATTGGCCCGACCAAAGCCGACATTGTCCTTATTGGCCAGCAACACGGCCTCCGGACAAATATCGCCCAGGCAATCCAGCGAATTGTCCGCCGAGGCATTGTCCACCACCAGGTAGCGCGCGCGGTCAGCACTCTTGGACTGGCGCAGCGCATCGAACATGGGCTGCAACAGTCCCGCCGTGTTGTAGTTGACCACGAGCACATCCAGTGGCGCGCTACTCATTGGCTTTCTCGCCAAAGAAGTACTGCGTTCTCATGGCCCTTAACTTGGGCTCGTAATCCGGATCAAAGTGAGTGCCGCGGTGGCGGATGAGATCTATCCACGGATAGGCTTCGCAACGTTCTTCGATTTTCTTGAGCAGATCTTCAACGGTGCAGAGCACCTTCGCCGGGTTACCCCCCACCACGACTCCGGGCGGAACATCCTTGGTGATCACGGCACCGGCGGCGACGATTGAATTCGGACCGATGGTGACGCGCGGCATGACGATAGCGCCATAACCGACGAAACTGTTGTCACGGATATCGACCGCACCGACGGAGTCGAGTGTTTTGCCCGCGCTGACCTCGAACAGGCCAATGATGCCGTCGTGCCCGAACACTGTGCAATCGGACAAGCCGACGTTGTTGCCCAGGCGCAGCAGCGAAGGGTCGGGGATGTTGCAACCGGGATTGATCCACACGCCCTTGCCGACCGAGTGTATACCTCCCCAGCGCGCCAGGAACTCTGCCCATTCGAAGCCTGTGGGGTGACAAAACCTCTTGTATAAACCCTTCCCCCGACCTGTTTTCCATGCGTAGTAACTTATTGCACGCCTTGCTAGCCCAATCATCCTGTCAGCCTCACAAAAGTCAGCGTTTCACATCGGTTCCAAGACCAGATGCACCATGGTTTTGTTGTTTTTGTGGCACCCCGATTTGGTTGCTCTCCCTAAGACTTTTTAATTCAAGAATACCTGCCTGTCGCAGGGCCCATTTGATGGTTGAGGTAATCCGCCAACCGCAGCGTCAGCTGCAACAGCGGCATGGTTGGATTGCTCGCGCCAGCGGTTGAAAACACACTGCTGCCAGCGACGTACAGATTATTGGTGCCGAACACTTTGCAGTTCTCATCGACCACCCCGAATTCAGGGGAGGTCGCCATCCGGGTCGTCCCCATGTGATGGGCATGCGGCACGACCTTCAGTGGCAAGGAAACGTCATACACCGCTTCCTCCAACTTGACATAGCCAAGCCCCTCTTCGGCAAAACACTTTGCCACTTCCAGGCCTATGCTTTTTACCGTCTCCCTGTCTTCAGGGGCGAGCTCCCAGTGGATGTTGGCCTTTCTCATCCCCAGCTCATCGTGCTCTTCGGTCAACGCGACGCGACTCTTGCGGTTGGGAAACTGCTCGATCATCGTGGAGAGCTCGCCGTCACCGGGACAGTTGAACTTGGCAATGAACTCGATCTTGTGCGCCATGCCAGCCTTGCAAGCCAGGTTTTCGAAAAAGCCCTTGATTGCCGCCATGCGCCCATAGGTTTCCACGGCCGACAACAGTGAAGCCGTGACATTGCCTTTACCGGAGTGATGCTCGATCACAAACGCATCCTTGGTGTAGAACTGCCTGGCCTCCCGGCTTTCGCCGTTGTTGAGGATGAAGGTACCGAGGGCGATGTTCAGGTGTTCCATGAAGCATCGACCGACCAGGCCATCCTCGGTGACAACGCCAGCGGCGGCCAAGGATTTGCTGTTGAGCAACTGCCTGGCATTCTCAATCGCGCCAGTGGCCAGGATGAATTGCCTGGCCGAGATGTGCGCTTGATTGCGTTCGTAATCGGACACTACGACGGCGGTGATGCGACCGGTGTTGCTGTCGAAATCCAGGTCGACGCAATTGCAATTGATGAAGACGTCCAGACCCTCGGCCTCCTCGAGCTCCTTGGCATATTTTTGTGCAAATCGAGTCGGCGGACTGAGCAGGAAACGGTCGGCTTCGAATTCGTCGCTGTGAAAGGCCGCGTTGACGGTCTTGAATCCCGAGTCCAGCGGCAGGTCCAGAATGGCCATGGCCGCTGGCAGATTGCGCTCCATCTCGGAAAACGCGATGGGCCAGCCGGGCAAATTCACCGGAGGGGACAGGGTAAAATCCGAAGGCTCGAAGGGACGGCAACGACCGGCCCAGTGGTTGGAGGTACCCCCCAGGTAGCGCAGGCGGGTTTCTTCAGCGAAGACATCCAGCCCCGTGGAAGGACAATTGTAGAGGTTTTGCGAATACGGCGCATATTCGCGCCCCCCGCCCTCGAGAAGCACTACGCGCCAGCCATTGCCGGCCAAACGCAAGGCCAGCGTAATGCCGGCCGGGCCTGCACCAACGATGCAGAAATCATAGTGATCGCGCAGGTCTTTCTGCGTTTGGTAGTCTTTGATCATATTTGCAGTTACCGGAAATGCACGGCAGGTAACACCCACCCGTTGATAACGACAAACTCCGATTTTCCTGCAGGAGGCCGGGCCCCAACCCCGGTGAATTTCATCGCCAGCCCCCCCAGGCTTAACAGGGCAAATGCCCGAATGAGACCTCTGCGACTAATGACAGAGGCATTAAGCTCGCGTTCACTCATCGTTCACGGCTCCACGGCATCGAGATTGCATCTGAGATTCAAAGGGTGCTTCAACGTCAAGAAACCCTGGCCAACCGCTTCAACCGAAAAGCCACCTGGAAACGACCAGCACCAGCTCACCACACAAGGCCCCCACCACCAGCATAGGCAACACGATCAGTTCACGCTTGATATCGAGGATACCCACGCGACGATTGACATACACAACCAGCACCAAGGTCGGCAACGTATGCAGCGCGACACCCCAGATCGCGTAATCGACCCCGCCGATAGCCAATAACAGTGGCACCAGCACCCACAACGAAACAACCCGAATGATGTTGTCGATGGCCTGGTACTTGGTGAGCCCCAAGGCGATCCAGACTTGATTGGCCACGATGTAGCGCATCACGAAAAACGACGTCGAAAGCACGGCCATCATGTGGCCTGCCTGGGCGTAACGGTCGTCGTACAACACCTTGATGATGAGTGGACTGGTGACCCAGAGGAATCCGCAAAGAAACAGCAGCGCAACGTCCACCATCATCTTGAAGCGGTAATACAGCCTGCGCAGCCGCTCGAGGTCGTTGGTTCTCGAGGCCTCACCGAAGGCCGGCAGGGCCACGGCCCCGACCACTTTCAATACACCGGTCTGAAGCGCGCCCAGGATCAGTCCTGCAATGGAATACACGCCCATTTCGGTGACGGTCATGCTGCCGCCGAAAATGATCCGGTCCCCCTGCATGGACAGTACGCCCACGGCCGAAGACAACAGTATCCAGCGACCGAAGACCACCAGTTCGTCGAGCGCGGCACGTTCCCACTTCAGACGGTTGGACGGCCCCTCGAACCAGAGATGTCCAAGCAGCGTGCTGGCCAGGGCCGCGGCCAGGCCGGCAGCCACCAGCGACCAGATGGAGCGGGTGAAGTAACCGATGGCCAGCATCACCAGCAGGCCGACCACCTGGGAAAGAAATTCGGCGATCACCACTTTCTTTTGCTGGAAAGCGCGAACCGCCAGGTCGACTTTCGTCGACTGGAACCCGTAGATGATCGCGGTAAGACCGGTCCAGGCCAATACCATCGGCAACTCCGGTGCGGCGTAGGTGGAGCTGTGCGACCAGAAATCGACGGATTGCGCATACCAGGCAGCGACGGCGAGAAACAGGGTCAAGGCAAACAGCACAAAGCCGCGCACGATCTGCACGGTCCAGAGGGTATTGAGAAAAACCGGATCGTCGCCGCGCGGGCTCTGCAGGATGTTCTGACGCAACCCTACATCGGAGAGCAGGTGCAGAATGAATAAAACGGTGGCGGCGATGCTGATGATGCCGAACATTTCCGGCATCAGCAGGCGGGTCATCACCAGGTTGCCGGCCAGGCGCATCACTTGAGAGGTGACCAACGCCACCAGGTTCCATGCCCCAGCAGATATTGCTCGCCCGCGAAGGCTAAACGTTGGCGAGATGTTTACTGAAGGCATAACATCAATCCCGTATTGGACGACACGAAAGGTACTATAGTCGCTATTAGGTAAACCACTAGCCATTAGCCATCGCTCACTCATCAAATATATCGGTAGCCCATGCCTGAGCACTTTCGCGCGTTAGTCGTCATCCTGGTCCTTGCCGGTATCGTCTTCGCTTTTGCACGGCGACCGGCGGCAGATCTGATCCCTCTCAGTGATTTCACCCGTCGGCGCAATCTATGGTTCGCATTGACGCTGGTGGCCTTTGTCTCCCACAGCTTCTGGGTGTATGCGGGCGTTACCGCTATCATCCTGACGGTCACGCGACAGCGTGAGCGCAACCCCGTGACGTTGTTTTTCTTCCTGTTGTTTCTCATTCCTCCGGCCTCGGCGCAGGTCCCCGGCTTCGGCCTGGTCAACTATTTTGTTGACCTGAACCATGTACGTATATTGTCCCTGTGCGTGCTGCTCCCGGCGTTTCTCGCCTTGCGCAGGAAGCCCGATACCCTGCCCTTCGGACGCATCTGGCCGGACAAACTGCTGCTCGCCTTTCTCCTCCTGACTGCCGCGCTTTCCCTGCGCCAGACCACGGCCACAGACACGTTGCGTCATTCGCTCACTCTGTTCTTCGATGTTTTTCTGCCTTACTACGTTGCCAGCCGGGCGCTGAAGAATGTCAGCGATTTCAAGGACGCACTGTTGGGCTTTTTACTCGCGGCCATGGTGCTGTCGCTGATCGGTCTCTTCGAATTTTCCCGCCGATGGCTGCTGTACAACGCACTGACCGACGCCATGGGCGTGCAATGGGAAATCGCCACCTATCTGAGCCGTGGCGGCTCGCTGCGCGCCAGCGTCACCACCGGCCAGGCCATTGCGCTGGGCTATGTCATCGCCGTGGCCACCGGCTTTTACCTGTTCCTGCAGGAGGGCGTGCGCAGCAAAATGCAGCGACGACTCGGCGCCCTCCTGCTCGCCGGAGGCCTGTTTGCGCCCCTGTCGCGCGGCCCATGGATCGGTGTCGCCGTCATGATCGTCATGTTCATCGGCACCGGCCGTTATCCAGTCAGGCGCCTGATGCTGCTCGGGTTCGCCGCAGTGCTCTCCCTGCCCTTGCTGGCCGTCTTGCCCGGCGGGCAGAAAATCATTGATCTGCTGCCCTTCATCGGCTCGGTGGAAGCCGACAACATCACCTACCGCCAGCGCTTGATCGATAACTCGCTGATCGTCATCCAGCGCAATCTGTGGCTGGGCTCCTTCGATTACCGCAGCACCCCTGAAATGCAGTCAATGATCCAGGGCCAGGGCATCATCGACATCGTCAACACCTATATCGCCATTGCCCTGCAAATGGGCGTTATCGGGCTGTCGCTGTTCGTGTCATTCTTTGGCACGATCGTGTTCGGCATTCGCAAGGCGATGCGTTCGTTCCCCAACCGGGACGATGAGTCGTACCGCCTCGGGCGCGCCTTGCTGGCGACACTGGCCGGGATATTGGTGACCATCATCACCGTCAGCAGCATTACCGTAATCCCCGTGGTGTATTGGTCGGTAGCCGGGCTGGGCGTGTCCTATGCTCAGATGGCGCGCAGGCTCAAGCGCGCACAGACGGAAAGCAGCAAGAGTACCCTCCAACGGACCTGGTAACGCTCATGACGAGTTTTTTTTACCGCATGCCCTTGCTGTCAGTCTTTCTTCTGTTTCTTGTCATTTGGCCATTGAGCACCCGGGCAGCGGAGTGGGTCGCGAGCGTCGATGAACGCAGCGGCCTGCCCCAGGTTACGCGTGGCGGCAGCCCAGCCGTCGCCTCGCAATTCGTCTTTTGGGGCGGCAATTGGGACTGGGCGGATTTTACCCCTTCGCTCAAGGTGATCTCGCCCTATGTCTACGCCATGGAGGGCAAGAGCCAGAAGCTGGATTTCGACGCGACCGGGCAGATTCGCAAGGTGGGCGAGCAGACGTTGATCACGGACCTTGTCCTGGATGCCCACAGCCTTAAGACGAACGTAATGGGCGGGGGCATCGTCTTCAACTTCGACCCGGCCCTTGCCGAAGAAATGGGCGAGCCGGTGTTGCTGCCCGACAACCGTGGCTGGTCCTGGGGCAATGCCCAGGGGCGGCGCTTCGAGATGCGCTTCGAGCCTGCGCTGGCGAGGGTGTATTTCGAACCCGGTGATCGATCCCAGGTACGGGCGTTTCTCTACAAGGAGCGGATTGAACCCGGTCGCAAAACCTTCAAGGCCACGTTCAGCGTGTCCGGTGATGCGGTGCTGGTCCCGACCGCCACCGAGCGCTTCGGGATCGCGGACCCGAAAACCTGGCCGAGCGACAGACTGGACTGGAAAACCTCACCGGTCGACCTGTCCTTTCTCAATGCCCAGGAAAAGCCCGCGGGCAAGCGCGGCTTCGTCAAGGCAGCCGGCGAGCAACTGCTGTTTGCCGACAACACCCCGGCACGCTTCTGGGGCACCAACCTGTCGGCCTATACGCTGTTTCGCACGCCGGACGATGCGATCAAGCTGCAGGCCAAGCGCCTCTCGGCCCTGGGTTTCAATCTGGTGCGGTTGCATCACCATGACTCGCTGTGGGTCTTTCCCAACATCTTCGGTGACGGCCGGGAGGTGCATGATACCCAGCGCCTGAGCCAGGAATCACTGAAGAAGCTCGATTGGTGGATCAAGTGCCTGAAGGACGAGGGCATCTATGTCTGGCTCGACATGCACGTCGGACGAGGCCTCTGGGCGAACGACAACATCTTTGGCTTCGATGAATTGCCGAAGAACCAGTATGGCATCGCCGACCTCAAGGGCTACGCCTACGTAAACGTCACGATCCAGCAGGCCATGAAACGCTTTGCCAAGGATTACCTGAGCCACGTAAACAGCTATACGGGCCTGGCCTACAAGGACGATCCGGCGATCGCCGCCGTGCTGATCACCAACGAAAACGACATCACCCAACACTATGGCAACGCCCTGTTGCCCGACAAGTCTGTGCCCAAGCACAACGAGCTGTACATGAAGGCTGCCAAGGCCTTTGCCAAGCAGCACGACCTGTCCGAAAACCAGACCTGGCGGTCCTGGGAGCCTGGCCCTGCCAAACTGTTCCTCAACGACCTGGAACAGCGCTTCAACGCCGACATGATCGATTCCTTGCGCGAAACAGGCGTAAAAGTGCCGATTGCCACGACCAGCAGTTGGGGCGGCAACGGCCTGAGCGCCCTGCCCGCCCTGACCGCCGGGGACGTGATCGACGTCCACAGCTACGGTGGCCCGGGACAGCTTGAGAAAAACCCGCTGACCAGCGCCAATCTGCTGGACTGGATCGCCGCCGGCCAGGTCGTCGGCAAACCCCTGACCGTCACGGAATGGAACAACGAACCCTTCCCCATCGCCGACCGCCATTCGCTGCCACTTTATATGGCCGGCACGGCCAGTCACCAGGGCTGGGATGCGCTGATGCAATATGCCTACAGTCAGGAGGACCTCACCGGGCAATCGATATCGGCCGACAACTGGCACGCCTACAGCGACCCGGCCATGCTGGCAACCCTGCCCGCCGCTGCCTTGCTTTATCGTCGCGCCGACGTTCACGAAGCGAAGACGGCCTATGTCTTCGCACCGACGCCGCAGACCCTGTTCAACCAAAGCATCACACCGGCCAATTCGGCCCTGCTGCGCACCGCCATGGAGAAAGGCAAGCTGCAGATCGCCATGCCAAAGACGCCGCAACTGCCCTGGTTGCAACCGGGCATCATCGCCAGCAACGCACAGGTGTTCCATGACCCGGCCCAGTCGCTGCTGGACGCCACGGCCAGCGAGTCCACCACCGACACCGGTGAACTCAAGCGCAACTGGAAACAAGGCCTCTACACCATCGATACGCCTCGCACCCAGGCGGCCACCGGCTGGATCGGCGGTGAGTCGATCAAGCTGGGCAATATCCAGGTGAAAATCAAGACCGCCTACGCCAGCGTGGTGGTGCAAAGCCTGGACGACGCGCCCGTCGGCAAGTCCGCGAACCTGTTGATTTCCCTGGGCACCCGGGCCATCCCCAAAGACAACAACAAGACGCCTTTCTACGTAGAACCCCTTGAAGGCACGCTAACCCTGCAGGCCCCCCCGGGCTTGACCCTGTTCACCCAGGGCGGACCTCTTGGACAACCTGGAAAACTGCCTGCCACCTACCAGGATGGCCGCTACACGATCAAGTTCGACGGCCTGCAGGCGCACAATTGGCTGTTCCTGAAAAATAATCCATCGCAAGCGAGTGACAGTCTCAAGTGACCTCGCAGGTCACTGGTCTCTTTTGAAGGACGGGTCAAGCGCCTCGCGCTGACACCGCAACGATGTCAAGGAGAGCTGCATGAAATTTCTGGTGATTGGCGGCGCGGGCTACATCGGTTCACACATGGTCAAGCAGCTGCTTGGCGCGGGGCATGAACTGGTGGTAGCGGACAATTTTTCCACGGGCTATCGCAGCGCAGTGCTGGGCGGGACACTGGTCGAGCTCGACATCGCCGACGCCCAGGCGCTGGACGCCTTGTTCAGCGCCCACCACTTCGATGCCGTGTTCCACTTCGCCTCCTTCATCCAGGTGGGCGAGTCCGTCACCGAACCGGCCAAGTATTACCAGAACAACCTGGCGGCCACCCTGACGCTGCTCAAGGCCATGGTTCGCGCCGGGATCAAGCACTTCATTTTCTCCTCGACCGCCGCCGTCTATGGCGACCCGGAGTATGTACCCATCGATGAAGCGCACCCCAAGGCCGCGATCAACCCCTATGGTCGCAGCAAGTGGATGGTGGAGCAGATGCTGGAAGATTTCGACCGTGCCTATGGGCTCAAGTCGGTGTGCCTGCGCTACTTCAACGCCGCCGGCGCGGACCCCGATGGGCAGTTGGGTGAACGCCATGAACCGGAGACCCACCTGCTGCCGCTGATCCTGCAGGCCGCCTCGGGCCGGCGCAAGACCATCACCGTCTACGGCTTTGACTACGACACGCCGGACGGCACCTGCATTCGCGACTACGTACACGTTTGTGACCTGGTGGCTGCCCACGCGCTGGCCGTGGACTATTTATTGGCGGGAGGTAGCAGCACGGCCTTCAACCTCGGCAATGGCCAGGGTTTCTCGGTGCAGCAAGTGATCGACACGGCGCGCCGCGTGACCGGCCGGGACATCTTTATCAGCGAAGCGCCACGCCGCGTTGGCGACCCGCCACGGCTGGTGGCGGATGCGCGCAGGGCCAACAGCCTGCTGGGCTGGCGACCGCAATATGCCACGCTGGAACAGATCGTGGCGCATGCCTGGGCGTGGGAGAAGAAGTATCCGTGGCAGTGAAGGCGGCGTATTTAGTCGACATAATCCAGGCAGGCTTGGAGGCCGCCTTCGCTGGCAAGCCAGCTCCCACAGTTGATCGGGTACATCCGCGAGCGACGGGTCGACCGTCAGACCGCCATCGCGAGCAAGCTCGCGCCCACAGAAAAGCAATAGCAAAAGCAAAAGCAAAAACAAAAACAAAGCGGCCTACACCCACCCGCTCTTCACCACTCTTCAGGTCGAGCGTTAGCTCGCCTCCAGCTTTTGATCTTGATCTGCCAGCCCCTTCGGCAGGCTGAGTGGAGGTGTTCATCCGGGGGGTAGGCGCGTAGCGCCGTGCGGCGAAGCCGCACACATCGAGAGGAGGTCGAAGCGAAGCCGACCGGAGGCGATGCCCCCGGATGAATGCCGGAGCGAAGGAACACCGAGCCTTAGCGAGGGGCCGGACGCTGGGGCAAGACTTTTTGGTTCCTTTTGTCTGGGCCGGCACTCCGGGCGTTTGACAAAAGGGACTCGCCGTAAGGGCGAAACCATAAGTGGCCGTTACCGCAGCAATGGATATGTACTCAGTCAACAAATAACAAGTCGGCTGTCAGGCCGCCATCGCGAGCAGGCTCACTCCTACAGTAGATCGGGTATGAACGCGAGCCGTACGGCGATCTCCTAGTAAGGCCGTTTCGCCGGCCCGGACTTGTTCAACACCGTACCAATCAGATTCGCCCTGCCCAGATGATGCAGACTCTCCTCGATCTCCTTCTTGGTGTTCATGCCGTTGGCAACCACCAGCAGCACACAGTCGAACTTGGGCAGCACGGTAATCACATCGTCCGAACTCAACACCGGCGGCAAGTCAAAGATCACGACACGAGAGTTGTAGCGTTCACGCAGATCAACGATCAAATCGCTCACCGCCGGCGAGGACAACACCTCGGTGGAAAGCGGAATCGGCTCGCGCGTCGGCAGCACCACAAAACGCGGCAAGGTCGGGTTGACCAACACCTCCTGCAGCTCTGCTTCGTTGCTCAGAAATTCATTGAGCGATTTTTCCATCGGCAGCCCCAGGTAGCTACCCACCTTGGGACAACGCAAATCGAAATCCACCAGCAGCGCCGTCTTGGTCGTGTGATGCGCGATACTCATTGCCAGGTTGATCGCCAACACCGACTTGCCCGCCTCCGGTGTCGGCGAGGTAATGGCCAGTGTGCGCCAGCCATTTTCCTCCATGGCCTTGAGGACCTGGGTACGCAGCAGATCGAACGCCCAGCCCATGTTCGAATTCTTGTTGTAGGCGACAATGCGATGGCGCTCCAGATGCTCTGCCCGCAACGGTACGACCTTGGTTTGCACGTAGCTGAGTGCATTGAGCGGTGCAGGCTGTCCGGATGAAGAGAGCACCAGGCCTGACGAAGGCAATTGTTCGCCTTTACCCAGAGGTGGCTTAATAATTTCCATCGCAATATTCCTTATTCAAACCGCGCCAGAGCCTTGAACATCAGCAAATCCAGTGGCATGTAGAAGAAGTGCAGGAGCACCAGGGAAACCACGATCATCAAGATGCCACAGAGCACCAGTATCGTTCGCCACTGTTTGCGACGAGCCAGTTCCGCCTGGGTATGAATGTAGGGGATGGCCACCAGTACGCGCCTGCCCAGCACACTGGTCAGCGCGTCCACGCCACGTACCCGCTGGCTCAGCATCTCGAGCAGCATCACCAGTGCACCCGCCCCTACCGGCGCGAGGACAAAGCCCAGGGCCACGACTTTCTTGCGGTTCGGCCGCACCGGTTTTTCCGGCATCAACGGCGCTTCGAGCAGCACGAAACGCTCGGCTTTGTTTTCCTGCTCCAGGCTTTCGGTAATTTTCGCACTCATCTCCTTGGTGCGGATTTCCTCATACTTCTTGCGTGCGTTTTCATGGTCACGCATCAGTGTGACCAAGCCGCGTTCCACTTGCGGCGCCTCGAGAATCTGGCTCTCCAGGGTCGCGATCTTGTCGAGCAATTGCTGCTTCTGCGCGGCCAGCGATCTCATGCGCTGCTCCGAGGCGGCAATGCGCGCCTGGACCCTGGCAACCTCCATGCTGACCGGCGTGGTGGAACTGCCACGG
This sequence comes from Pseudomonas sp. WJP1, assembly GCF_028471945.1. Taxonomy (NCBI): domain Bacteria; kingdom Pseudomonadati; phylum Pseudomonadota; class Gammaproteobacteria; order Pseudomonadales; family Pseudomonadaceae; genus Pseudomonas; species Pseudomonas sp. WJP1. Next base: position 2,709,442 of record NZ_CP110128.1, on the reverse strand, counting down.
CCTTGACTGGCCTGCATGGCGGCAATCTTGCGCTTGATGGCCCGCACATCAGGATGGGCTTCCTTATAGATCGTCAGCAGCCGGGCATACTCGGCCTTGAGGGTGGGCAGATCCTGCACCGGCTCAACGACCGTACCCGCCGTGCCCGGCTTGGTCGACAGGCCGGCATTGGCCGCCGACAGCTCCAGGTCCTGGAAGCGCAACTCTTCGTTGGCCGCCTTGTAGTCACGGTCTATATCCTTGAGTTCGAGTTCAGAGCGCGACAACATGTTCATGCGCAGCTCCTGATGCTCGGGCAGCGCATTGCCATGGGCCTGCTTGAAGTCCGCCAGCTTGTTCTCCAGCACTTCCAGCTCGGTGCGCAGCTTGTTCGCCTCCTGGGTCAGGAACTCGGTGGTTTCACTGGCGCGCTCGGTGCGCTGCTTGATGTTCTCATTGAGGAACAGCGTCACCAGTTCGTTGGCCACTTCGTTCGCGACTTGCGGTTCCCTGTGCTCGAAGGCAAGGCGGAAGGCAATCGTCACCTCGCCTCGCCCCTTCACCGCCGCACTGACCAGGGCGACCGAAATCGCAGCGCGCATCTCTTCGATCTTCTCGGTCAGGGTCAGCCGCCGGCTTCCCGTTTCGAAAAGATTGTACTTGTTGATGATTGCCTCCAAATGCTCGCGGGTCATCACGCGCTGGCGAATGACCTCGATGCGCTCGTCGGCAAAGGTATTGTTGTTCCCCGCCACCAGGTCCGGTGAAATCTGTTGAGATTCCACCAGGATAGTTCCGGACGACTGATAGATCGGTGGCATGGTTGTCGCCACCAATACAGTCGCCCCGATTATCACGGCCACCGTCACAACCAACAGCCAGGCCCGGTGTTTGATTACTGCAATGTAGTCGTTGACCGACATTTCGTATTCAGAGGACATAAATACCACGCTGCTGAAGGTCAGAAGTCGGGGTGACTATAGATCAAGGTCATCCCTATGATGTTGGCATCGGCATCTGGCAAGCCATCTCGCTCGCGCTCTTTGTAGGTGAAGGATAGGCGGGCAAGCCAAAAAGGCGAGAGTTCGCGACTGACATAGGCGCCGTATGTGCGAAAGGTACTGGGCGCGTCCCCTTTGGTTTTTTGCCAGGAGCCATCAACACCGAGACGACTGGTCTCGTCGAGCAGATAACTCCAGTTACCCCGTAGCTCATCGGATTCGATCAGGCCATTCTCCCCGTTGGCGATCGTGCTGCGACTGGCTTCGACACTGGACTCGACACGCTCACCGGTGTAACGCAGGCTCGCGCCACCCTGGCCGGTGGGGCCACTGCTGCTGTCGGAAACCTTGTTCACACCGCCGAACACCGACCCCGTAAACTGCTCGGAGATCTGGAAGTTCACACCGGCCACTGGGGTGTAACTGTTGGAGGAACCAAGGGTGGTCTCGTCCTTGGGCTCATAGCGCGTCGCTTCGAAACGGGTGAACAGTTCGACCCGCTCATTCCATTGATAAAGCCAGCTGAAACGGTTGGTGAGCTCATCGTAGTTGGTCAGCGAGGCGGTGTCGTATTCGACATGGGTGAGGTCGATTTCGTTGACCAAGGTGCTGCGCTCGGTCACCGCGCTTCGCCAGTTACCGCCGATGCTCGAGAGCTTTTGCGTGCCATCGGTCGAGTCTGTCACACCGGTCTGCTGGACTTCAGTGGAAAGCGTCGAACTCTCGATGTATCTCGCCGTGAGTCCATAGCTGCCCTTTTCGGTCTCACGCTGCCAGCCAAACGACAGCCGCGGATCTTCTCGATCGGACACGACGTCTTTATCGGACGAGCGCTCGAGATTGACACCGAGGCCAAACTTCCACTGATCCCGATCAAAATTACCCACCAGCGTGTAATCGGGGGCAATGATCGTTCGCGTGATCGCCTTCTCGTCAGTCGTCAAGAGCAATGGATTGCTGTCGTGCTCGACGGTCATGGGCAGTGCAACTGCCGACTGCCAGGTGCCGGCGTAGGTCATGCCGGAACATGGCAAAGTCAATATTGCCATCACCACTCCGGTTGTTTGCAATGAACGCAAGTTAATCCTTAATGCATCGCGCAATGTCAGGGAACGACCAGCGTATCGCCGGCCTGAAGTTGAAAGTTAGTGGACATGTCATGCCCGGCAATCAGATCGCCGTAGTTGACGGGCAGTACTTTCTGGGTTTTCCCTTCGCGCCGCAAGAGCTTGATATCGTCCTTGTCCGCGAACTTGTCCAAACCGCCGGCCTCGCTCAAGGCTTGCAGTACATCGGTCTCACCGGTCATCTGTACCCTGCCAGGCTTGAGTACCTTGCCCTGGACATAGACGACATTACCCCTGGCCTCCGTGACGACAACGCTCACCTTCGGGTCGGGATAGAATTCATCGTAGGCCTTGGTGATGACCTTTTCGGCTTTAGCCGTATCCAGCCCCTTGACCTGGACTCGCCCCGCCAGCTTCAAGGTAATGTAGCCATCAGGCAGAACCGGGACGACCTCTCTGTTCTCCCGTGGCTCGCCCCAAACGGACACTTCGACAATATCTCCCGCGTTCAGAAGATAGGCATTTTCTTCGGCGGCGCCGGCCATGCTGGGCATGATAGCCAGCGCACACAGTGCAGGTAACATTAAACGCAGCATCTGAATTCCTCCGCCTGGTTAGCACATCTAATGAGGATCAACCGTTACTATCAGCGCCCTCTTTAAACCTGTAACACCCACAAGAAAAAACTGTGTTGCAAAACTGTCATCTAGATCTTGCGCCGGTTAGCGACAACGATGAAACCTAACAGTGCGGAAGAGAATAACCATACAACCGCAGAGACCGGGACTGCATTGGGTTGAGTGACGTGGAACGCCGATTCGCCAGTCATTCCCTTGTCATGTAGCGGATCAATCACGAACTGCTGCGTGGCAACTTCTGTCATTAAACCGTCGCACGCTGAAGTATTGACGGAAGCATTCGCTGCCGACTCGGAACCATTATCAGTGCTGGTAAGTTTGACACTTTTGGCATCTGGCGAAGAGCCGCCATGGTCTTTACCAAGACTTTCCGTCGCGGCTAGGGCACCCTCGGTCGAAGCCGCGGCGGCTTGAGCCCGTGCACCCTCGCAAGCGCTACTTATGCGACTAATTTCATAGGGCAAATTGGCAGCGATGGCACTGGAAACGGCTACTCCATTCAGAGTCGCAAATAACACTATCAACTTAATGAAAACTGTCGTCCGCATATAACCGCCTCCCTGCGCTGAGGGTTTGGATTGAGTCGCTTGAAAAAATCTGAATCAGGCTAAATGGAGCCTATAAGCAGATAGCCAGTACGTCAATAGCACGTCACAATAATAAATAGAAATATAAAACGCCGTCGGATAACGTCAAAAAAACGCCGTAAGCAGCCTAAGTGACGCGTCAGAGACAGCAAGTGTTTATGCGTGCAGTGGCCTCTCATGAAAAGACTGTCAAACCAGCCATCACACAAACAAAACAATGCAATGACAATGCCGCCGAGCGTTGCGTTGATCGCCTCGCATCGGGTAACTGGCCGTCGCCCGCAGGGTCAGTGAACAGCTATGGGCAAGCAATATCCGGGCGGGAAATCAGGTGCGAGCTTGGTGCGCCAGCGCACGCTTTTCTGGCGCCTTCGCGCTAAAACAGGCGCGCGCCTGCCGTCACATACAGCTGGCGGTACGCATCCACCAGTTGTTCAAGGGTAAAGGCGCGATTTCGCCCGCTGGGGTTGGGAAGCACCCAGACCGCGGCATCGCCGAAGGTTTTCGGCTGCGGCCCCCAGGCAACGTCGCGCTGGGCGGACAAGGCGCAGTACGCAGCCTTGCCGAGAAACGCCACGAAGCGTGGCGCAAAACCGGCGATCTTCTGTTCGAAAGCCGCCGCGGCCGCGGCAAATTCGTCTGCCGACAATTGATCGGCACGTGCCGTCGGCCGCTGGACCACTGCCGTCAAACCACAGCCATAGTGCAGAATCATCCGGTCCTGCTCCGGCTGCAGTTGTAGTGACGTAAAACCGGCGAGGTGCAATGTGCGCCAGAAACGATTGCCCCGACCGGCAAAATGATGACCCTGGGTCGCGGCCGTCAAACCTGGGTTGATGCCACAAAAAACCACGTCCAGTTGTGGCGCCAGGATATCGTCGAGCCCCTCACCCACCGCAGATCACACCGACCGCGTTGTGCACGAGCGCCGTCAACTCTGCACGGGACTTGCCGGCCCGCGCACGGATCGAAATGCTGTGCAGCAGCGATGAGGCGAGAACGGCGAGCGCCCCTGCATCGACATCGTCCTTCAACTCGCCGGAGGCAATGGCGGTGCGCAGGCGCGCCTCCAGTTCTGCATCCAGCCTGCTCAGGCGATCGCCCAGCACCTCGCGGATCTGCGGATCCTCGACGGCCTCAGTGGTCGCCGTACCGATGGCGAAACAACCGCGTGGCTGGCCGTCGCCCGAGAAGTAGATCGACAACTGCCCCTCGTAGAAGCGCATCAGCGCCTGGCGCAACGTCAGTTGGCTGTCGCTCAGCGCGGCCTGCATGTCGGCGGCGGCGAACTCCCAGTACTGCTCAAGCGCCTTGATGTACAGGGAATGTTTGTCACCGAAGGCCGCATAGAGGCTGGGGCGATTCATCCCGGCCGCCGTGGCGATGCTGTCCAGGGAGGCGCCGGAATAGCCGGTACTCCAGAACACACCGAGCGCTTGTTGCAACGCCGTTTGCGGGTCATACGCACGGGGCCGGCCGCGGCCTTTGCCCTCTGTCACTTTATTTTGTGCCATACCGTACAAAATCCTTGCAGGAAGGTGGATGAGGGGATATTTTTACACCATCGCACAAAAATAAGGAACCACAAATTCCTTGATCCATGTTTGCTCAAGCGCAGCTCGAACCGGGTGTTGCAGCGACGAAACAGATGCGCCGGAGTGATCCTCCCAAGCGCCTGCGGGTTTGTTTTTCCACAACATTCATTGACGTCGGTGCCAGGCGATTACTGCAGGCCCGCCTTCCCGGTTAAAGGTGCACTCGATCATGACTCAAGCAATCGACATCACGGCTTCGCAGGCCCATGAGGCCCAATCACCGATCAAAAAAACCCTCAAGGAGAAGCTGCGGCCCTGGCTCATGGTGGGCCTGCCTGCCCTCTTCGCCGCCGTTGGCTATGCGCACTACGTGGCGGGCGAACCCTTCGTCACCACCGATAACGCCTACGCCCGAGTGGCCAAGGCTTCGGTCAACGCACGGATTTCCGGGCAGGTCGTGGACATCGCCGTCGCGGACAATCAAAAGGTCAGCAAGGGCCAGGTGCTGTTTCGCCTCGACCCCAAGCCATTGCAGATCGCGATCGATCGTGCGCAAGCGCAACTGAGTGTCGCGCGGCTGCGCATCGATGGGCTCAAGGCCAGCTACCGTCAGCAGCAGGCTGAACTGCAATCGGCCAAAGAGTCGGCGGACTTCGACCAGAAGGAATTTGCCCGCAAGAAAGCGCTGGTCGCGACCGAGTTCGTCTCCCGGGCTCTTTATGAGCGCGCGGAAACCGACCTGAAGATTGCACGGCAACGCATCGCCTCGATCGATCAACAGATCGCCAGCACCGTCGTCGCCTTGAATGGCAACCCCAACATCGAGGCCGACACTCACCCCTCGGTGCGTGAAGCCAAGGCGCAGCTCGATGAAGCGCAGCTGTACCTTTCCTACGCCACGGTGCATGCGCCAGCCGACGGCATTGTCGCCAAGGTCGATGACCTGCAGGTGGGCAACTATCTCAACAGCGGCGCGCCAGCCTTTGCGTTGATCAGCGACCATGAGATCTGGGTCGAGGCCAACTTCCGGGAAACCCAGGTCACGCACATGCGTGCGGGCCAGGAAGCGAGCATCAGCATCGACACCTACCCGGGGCGCGTGTTCAAGGCCCACATAACCAGCATGAGCCCCGGCGCCGGGTCGGACTTTGCCCTGCTGCCGCCGGAAAACGCCACCGGCAACTGGGTCAAGGTGGTCCAGCGGGTACCGGTTCGCCTCGAACTGGATGACGCGGACCCTGCCCTGCCGCTGTTTTCCGGCACCAGCGCCACGGTCAAGGTCGATACCGGGCATCGCACGCCATGGTGGTACCCGCTCAAGTCGCTGTTGACCGCAGGTAACTTCTGATGAACGCCCATGCACAGACATCTCCAGAGGGAGGCGGTGCGCGCTCGCTCAGGTTGGCGGTGCTGCTCGCCACTTACATGCAGTCGGCCAACCTGCCGCTGCCCAATGCGGTACTGCGGCTGATTCAAGGCAGCCTGTCGATGACCGACGACCAGGCTGGCTGGATCTTCACGGCGTACCTCGCGGCAAGCGCCATCACCCTGCCGATTGCCCAGTGGCTTGCCGGGCGTTTTGGCCTGAAGCTTGTCTATCAGGCCGCGCTGGCCTTCTTCGTCCTCGGCTTGCTGCTGGCGACGGTGGCCACGACGCCGCTGCAATTCATCGGTGCGCGAATCATCCAGGGCCTGGCCAGTGGTGTTCTGGCGCCCCTGTCGATGGCGATTGCCATGGAAACGCTGGCGCCCGAGAAGCGCATGAAGTTCGGCGCGACCTGGACCGTCATCGTGCTGCTGGGCATCGTCAGCGGCCCGAGCATCGGTGGCTGGATCGCCGAACATTTCGACTGGCGCCCGATCTTCTACATCAGCCTTCCGCTGTCGGCGTACATCTTCCTGGTCGTGGCCCTGTTGCTGGCCGAGAAAAAAGCTGACAAGGCGCCGTCCTTCGATTTCTTCGGCTTTGGCAGTTTCACCCTCGGCCTGATCAGCCTGCAGATGCTGCTCGACCGTGGTGAACGCCTGGACTGGTTCGACTCGGCGGAAATCTGGATCGAGGCACTGGCCTGTGGGCTGGGGTTGTACTGGTTCATGGTGCACCGGTTGACCCGCAAGGCGCATTTCCTCAACAAGCGCCTGTTCCACGATCGCAATTTCGTGCTGTCGACCGTCATCTTTTTCGCCGTGGGTTTCGTGCTGCTGTCGACCATGGCGCTGACCTCGCCGATGCTCGATGAAATTCTCGGCTACCCGCCAGACACCACCGGTGCGCTGACCATCCCGCGCGGCCTCGGGCTGGTGGGTGCGTTTGTGCTGATGGGGCGGCTGCCCGAGCGCTTCGACCGACGGCTGCTCGTGGCGGCAGGCGTGGCCCTGGTGATCTATGCCAATGCCCTGATGCTGGATTTTTCGCCCTTGATGGACTGGTCGCCAGTAGCGGTTGCGGGCGCCATCCAGGGGATCGGCATCGGCATGTTGATGCCAGCACTGACCAAGGTGGCGTTCAGCACCCTCGACCCCGCGCTGCGTGCGGAGGGTACCGGCCTGTTCAATCTTTCGCGTGTCTACGGCAGCACCCTGGGCGTGGCGATCGTGCAGATTTTTTTCTTCAACAATACCCAGGCGATGCACCTGGCGCTGGTCAGCAACGTGACGCCCTATCGCGCCGCCGCCCATTTCGGCACGGCGTCGATACCCTTGCCGGCACTGGAAGGGCTTAACCACATGATCACCCACCAGGCCGCGTTCATCGCCGTCGTCGACCAGTTCAAGATCCTGCTGGTGGCGATGCTGGTGGTGAGCCCGCTGGTGGTCTTTCTTCGCAAGCCGAAACCGGCCAACTAGTTTTCGTGGAGTCTGCGTTATGAAATCCAGTCATCTGTTCCCAACGAAAATCTCGGCACTGGCGGCGCTGGTCTTGCTCTCTGCCTGCACCGTCGGCCCTGACTTCAAGACCCCGCCGGCGAGCCCGTCGCAACACTACGATCAACAGGCCGAGCAGCGTTTGGGCCAGGGTGGTTCGCAGCGCATTGCCCTGGGCAGCAAAGTCCGTGGCCAATGGTGGTCCGCCTTTGGCTCGCCCAAGCTCGATCAGCTGGTACGCCGCGCCATCGACGGCAACCTGGAGCTGGTCGCTGCCGACGCCACGATCCGCCAGGCGGCGCAATCGGTGGCCGCGGCGCAAGGTGCGCTGTACCCACAGGTCGACTTCGGCGCAACAGCGGGTCGCCAACGGCTGCACAACGCCAAGGAGCCGTCGGTCACCAATTTCTATGCGATCGGGCCCCGGGTCGGTTTCGACCTCGATGTCTTCGGTGGCAACAAGCGGCTGGTCGAGCAGGAGCAAGCCTTTACCGACCTGCAAAAGCATCGTTATGAAGCGGCGTACCTGACCCTGACCGGCGAGGTCGCCAGCCAGGCGTTGCTGGTGGCCTCTGCCAATGCGCAGATGCAGGCCGTGGACACCTTGCTGGCCAACGACGCCCGGAACCTCGAACTGGTGCGCACCGCCCATGCCAGCGGTACCACCACGCAGATCGATGTTTCGCTGGCCGAAACCCGGCTTGCCCAGGACCGCACGCTGCTGCCACCCCTGGCTCAGCAACGGGATGCGGCACGCCATGCGCTGTCGATCCTGACGGGTAAAGGCCCGGCTGACTGGATTGCGCCGGACTTTCACCTCGACGAATTTGCCTTGCCGTCGAACGTGCCGGTCGCCCTGCCCTCGGAAATGGCCCACGACCGTCCGGACGTGCGCCAGGCCGAGGCCGAGCTGCACATCGCCAGCGCCGCCGTCGGCGTGGCGACCGCCAATCTCTATCCACGGGTGACCTTGTCCGCCTCCCTGGCCCAGGCCGCATCAGGCAATGGCGGCGCGGCCCTCTGGGGCTTCGCGGCGGGCATCGCCGGGCCGATCTTCAACGGCGGAACCCTCAAGGCCGAACGCCAGGCCGCCGTGGAGGGTTACAACGCGACGCTCGCCGGCTACCAGCAGACCGTCATCAGCTCGTTCGGCCAGGTCGCGGACACGCTGCAAGCGATCAACCATGACGCCCAGGAATTTCGCGCCCAGGAGGATGCACTGCAAGCCGCCGACACCAGCTTGCGCCTGAACCGGCAAGCCTACGCCCAGGGGGAGAACAGCATCCTCCAGGTGCTCGAAGCCGAGCGAGCCTACCAACAGGCGCTGCTGGGCCAGATCCGGGTCAAGACCGCGCAATACCTCGACACCGTGCAGCTGTTTGTCGCCCTCGGCGGCAACTCTGTCGGCGTGTTCGAGCAACGGGTTGCCAGTGCCCAGGCGCCACAACGTTCGTATCAGTAGAGGCTGCGGCCTCGGTAATTGGAGAAAGACATGTCCTACGAAGCCTTCCACGATGAACTACGCGATACCCGGTTTGCCCTCAATCACGGTTCGGGGCAGCTGCCCGCCGTGGGTTTCGGCACCCTGTTCAAGGACCTCGGCGTAACCACCCAGGCGATCACCCACGCGTTGGAAACCGGCTTCCGCCATTTCGATTGTGCGGAGCGTTATCGCAATGAGGAAAGTGTCGGCGTTGCCCTGCGCGCTTTTATGGACGCCGGCAAAGCACGGCGCGTAGACCTGTTCATCACCACCAAGCTGTGGAACACCAACCACCGGCCCGAGCGGGTGTTGCCGGCCTTTGAAGCCAGTTGCCGACGGCTGCAGGTGGACTACATCGATTGCTACCTGATCCACACGCCCTTCGCTTTTCAAGCCGGGGATGACCAGGACCCCAGGGATGCCTTTGGCCATGTCCTCTACGATTCCGGCGTGACCCTGATCGACACCTGGCGGGCCCTTGAGCAACTGGTGGATGAAGGTCGCTGCCGGTCCATCGGCCTGTCGGACATCACCCTGGAGGCGCTGAAAGAGATCGTCGCCGTGGCGCGGATCAAGCCCGCGGTGGTGCAAGTCGAATCCCACCCTTACCTGCCGGAATGGGAGTTGCTGGAATTCTGCAAAGAGCACGGGATCATCCTCCTGGCCTTCGCGCCGCTGGGCCACGGCATGGAACCGAACGTGCTGGAAGACGAGGTGATCCAGGGCATCGCCCGGCACTTGCAAAGAACCCCGGCGCAAGTGGCACTGGCCTGGGCGGTACAGCGCGGCGCCGCGTTCTTGACCACCTCGGCGACCCTGGGCCATATCCAGGAAAACTTCGATATCACCACCCTGCCCCACCGGGCCATGCTGGAAATTCGCCAGGAGATCACAACGCGGATACGCTTCAACTCGGTAGTGGAAACCGGCGTACCGGGATTCATCCCGCGCAAGAAATGACAGGCCTCGAAGGGACGGCCCTGTGCCGTCCTTTTTTTTGATCAACCCAAGAGGCGACCACGATGGATGTTTTCCAGGGCATGCGGTTTTTCATGGCGGTCGCCCAGAGCGGCAGCTTTACCGCAGCGGCACATTTGCTGGACACCACCACGACCAACGTTTCCAAGGCGGTCACGAGTCTGGAGGCCCGGTTGCAGACCCGCCTGATCAACCGCACGACCCGGCGCCTGGCCTTGACCGAGGCCGGCACACGTTACTTGCAGCGCTGCGAGAAGATCCTGGATGAACTGCGAGAAGCGGAAGAGGAAGCAGGCACCGCACAGGTCACCCCCGTGGGCCGCCTGAAGATTCATGCAATGTCGGCCATCGGCAACCACTACGTGATCGACGCCATTGCCAGTTACCGCGAGACACACCCCTCGGTCCTGTTCGATCTGGTTTTGACCAATCGGCTGCCCGATCTGCTGGAGGAAGGTTACGACATGTCGATCGTATTGGCGCGCGACCTGCCCGACTCAGGTTTTGTCGCCCAGCGGCTGGGCATCACCTACAGCATTCTCTGCGCCTCGCCAACTTATCTGAAGCAACGCGGAGTACCCGACACGCCGGGTTCGCTGGGTTCACATGATTGCCTGAGACTCGTCAACACGGTCATGCCAGTGGAGCACTGGGTGTTCGAAGGCCCCGCAGGCGTGGAGACCGTCAACACGCCGGTGTCGCCGTTTCACGTCAACACCGCCGATGCCATGACCGTCGCCATCACCCAGGGCATGGGGATCGGCATCCAGCCGATTGCGTCCGCCGTGGCCGGCCTCAAGGCCGGCACCCTGGTGCGGGTGCTGCCGCAGTACCATTTTGAAGAGTTGAACCTGTTTGCCATCTACCCTTCACGAAAATTCGTCGATGCAAAAATAAAAACCTGGGTGGAGTTTCTCAAGGACTACCTGCCCGGGTTGCTGGCTACCGATGACAAAATTGCACGCTCGTCAAAATACGCCGAAAGAGCCTGAGTGCTCCCGCGCCGAACGGATGGAGTGTCGACCCTCCACCGTCATCACGGTACTCAACCGTTCGAGCACCCAGTGCCCATGACCTGATACTGCATGACATGGCGCTGGCCTTGGGAATCTTCGTAGGTCATCTGCGCCGAAACCGGACCACACTCTGGCGCGACATCGGTCACTGAAATGACCTTCTTGATGTCCAGCTTCGAACCGTAGGTGTAGGTCTCGATCGGTGGCTTGTTGGCCGAGATTTTGGCATGGCTTTCTTCGGCAAAGGCCTGGATGCCAATGCAACTGAGCGCAAGGAAAATTGCGATTCTTTTCATGGGGTTCACCGTCTCGTTCAGGGGGCTGATGTGTACCGCTGGAACCCGTGGCCCGGGTTCATTTGGTAGAGACGATGCTAGGGGTTTGCCCCGCTGCCAAACAGCGCCCTGACGGATAAACACTGTTAACAGAATGCGCAGGAATGCAGGGATCGGAAATTGAAGGAGAGGATCAAAACGCAACCGTCGGCTGTGTCGGCAGCAGACGGTTGCGGTGTGTTCACGGATGCCTCAGCGAGGCTCAGTAGACGGGTGTTGCCGCCAGCGCATCACGCCCCTCTTGTGCCGAACGCTCCTGCTGCGGCAGGCGATCCAGCGCAGGCGTCCAGGCCGGCACGGCGGGCATCTCCTTGCGCAAGCTGTGGATCAGCGTATAGGACATCACCAACAGCAACATGGCGATCGGCAAACCGGCGGCGATACTCGCCATCTGAATGGCCTTGAGTCCCCCGGCCAGCAACAGCCCTGCGGCAATGGCACCTTCGAGAATGCACCAGAGCAGCCTGATCCAGTTCGGCGGATTGGTGCTGCCCAACGCACACAGGGTGCACAGGACCTGGGTGCCGGCATCCGCGGTGGTGACAAAGTGCACACCCAGCAACACGCAGACCAGGATCGACAGCGCGGCGCCAATGGCCTTGCCATCGAGCGACTGCAGCAAGGTGAACATGGCCGCCGTGGTTTCTTTCTTGGTGGCGAGCAACACGGTGCCGCCTTCGAACTTCGGCTGCTCCTGGGTCACCACCTGGCTGGCGACGGATGCCTGGTAGGCCTGCCTGTCCTGCTGCTCGTTTTTCAGCGCCGCGCCACCGAACACCGACATCCACAGGATGGTCACCATGGTCGGCACCACCAGCGCCCCGATCACCAGTTCACGGATGGTCCGGCCTTTGGAAATACGCGCGATGAACAGACCGACAAATGGACCCCAGGTCATCCACCATGGCCAGTAGAACGCCGTCCACCAGTTTTGCCATTCGCTGTCTTTTTGCGTGTCCATCCAGAAACTCAGGCCAACGATGTTTTGCACATAGTCGCCGGTGGATTCAAACATCAAGTTGAGAATGTAACGGGTCGGACCGATCGCCAATACAGCCAGCATCAAGATAAAGGACAGGTACATATTGAGCGTGGAGATTCGCTTCATACCTTTGGACAGTCCGGCCAACAGTGAAATGCAGGCAACGATACTGACAAACAGAATGATCGATAACTGCAACCCGACACTCACCGGAATACCGAAGACCTGATGCAATCCGGTATTGATCTGCACCACACCGAGGCCAAGCGACTGGGAAACACCAAAGGCGGTGATGACCACCCCCATGATATCGACCACATGGCCGATCCAGCCGTAGATACGATCGCCAATCAGCGGGTAAAGCAGCGACCGCAGGGCCAGCGGCAAACCTTTACGGTAGGCGAAATACGCCAGGCTCAGGCCGATCATGGAGAAGATCGCCCACGGGTGCAGGCCCCAGTGGAACAGTGTGATGCGCATCGCCAGGGTGGCGGACTCGTCCGTCAAGCCCTTGGAGAACGGGTTGTCGGCGTAGTGCAGCATGGGTTCGGCGACGGACCAGAAAATCAGTCCGATGCCCATTCCCGCGCTGAACAGCATGGCAATCCATGAAGCGAAAATGAACTCGGGAACATCCTGTTCGGTGCCAAGTTTCAAGTTACCGAAACGGCTGATCGATATATACAGCAGTACGCCCAACACACCACTGATCAGGGCGATGTAATACCATTTGAAGTTGTGCAGGATAAACACCGAAGCCATTTCAAACGCCTTGGCTGCCTGTTCATCTTTAAATGCACAGAACACGACAAACAGGATCACCGCTAATATCGAAGCAACAGTCACATTCGGATTAAGGCCTTTCAACAGGCCGGATTGAGCACGCATTGTTTTCCCCTTTTGTTTTTGTATAAGGGTTTGGATATGTTCCGCAGTACGCTTATCGCCGGGTATCGACTGACACCAGGACGGTTTCATCTGCAGCTGGATTCCGGTCTATTGCGCCTTTGGCAGCATCGCCAAGATGGTTGAAAGTTGACCAGCCTTCAAACCATTTTTCGTCACCGACTCATGAGAAAAACGCATCAATACGGCGCACTCCAGCGCCTGTCTACAGGGTGCTTTCGCAGGCCCCTTGTTCGCTCAAGCGCGTAACTTGCGCCTGCCCTACCAACAGGGCCAGCAACGCTGCGCTGCCCGCCAGGAAGAAATAAAAACTCGAGGTGCCGAAGCCCTCCATCAGCGCTCCGGCAATGAGTGGCCCGATACAGGCGCCGACCCCAAAGGTGATCAACAGCATGCCCGAGAGCGAAACACGCAATGACGGCTCCATGTTGTCATTGGCCAGCGCCACGCCCAGCGGGTACAGGCAGAACTGCAGAAAACCGATGCCCGCACCGAACCACAGCAAGGTCAGGAACGAAGGCGTTTGGGTGAACCCCAGCGGCAGGCTGATGAGTACCAGCAATACCGCCACCGCGCGGATCAGGCTCGCACGGGGTAGCCGGTCCGACAGCCAGCCCAACGGTAACTGGGCCAATAGCCCGGCACCGATTGTCAGTGCCAGGAGCTGGCCGATCTGCGCGGTGCCCAATCCCTGCTTGCTCGCATAGATCGACGCCAGGCCGTAGAAGCTGCCGTTGAGCATGCCGGACACCAGGATCGTCCCCAATGCCTGCGGAATGCGCCGCAGGAACAAGCGCAGGTCGATCGAGGTCGCGGGCACCGCCATGGGGTGCGCGCTGCGGGTCAGCGCCACCGGCACCGAACACAGGGCGAACACCATGGCCACCGCCAGCAGTGCACGGATGCCCAGCCCCTCGTCGAGACTCAAGGCCAATTGGCCGAGCATCATGCCGACGTAGCTGGCGACCATGTACAGCGCCAGGACACCGCCGCGCTGCTCGGTTCGGGCCTGGTCATTGAGCCAGCTTTCCAGCACCATCAATTGGCACATCATGGCCAGCCCCACCAGCGCCCGCAGTATCAGCCAGAAAGCCAGGGACGTGCTGAACTCATGAGCCAGGACCGCCGCCGCAATCGTTGCGGCGCAGGCCGCGTAGGTGCGAATGTGACCGACCTGCGCGATCAGGCTGCGCCCCACCCAGCCACCCAGCACCATCCCCAGGGCATTGGCGGCCATCAACGCGCCACCCGCCGTTTCGCTCGCGCCCAAGGCATTGAGGCGCAGCGCCAGGTAGGTCATCAGCAAGGTCGATCCCAATTGCATCAACAAGCTGGCCAGGTAGAGGGCGCCGAAGGTTCTTGTCAGTGTTATCACCGTGCCGACTCCCTGAATAATGATGGTTCAAGCCAAACCGTGCAGTTGCTTCCAGTTGCCCGGGTGAACCACATACCCGAACAACGCGTGCCCGCCATAAACCAGTTCCGTGCCTTCGGGAATCCACAGCAACTGGCCGGGTGTGACGGCAAACAACTCGTCGCCGACCTGCAACTCGAAGCACCCTTCGATGACGAAAATCACCTCGTCATACAGCACCGTCCAAGCCACTTGCGCACCTTCCCAGCGGGCAAAACCGACACCGATGTTCGGCGAGACTTCGTTGCTGAGGGCGCGCGCCACATAGGCAGCGCCTGGCGGGCCACCGCGAAAGGTAAAATCCAGGTCCTGATGGTCGATGCGCAGCACTTGGCGCTTGCCTTTATCCGTGAGGCTCATAGCTCGCTCCGGCTGTTCCAGGCCGCCAGGCGAATGCGCGAGCGAACACCCAGGCCGAGAAAGGGTTCCGGCGGGTTGAGCGACGGCATGCCGGTCACCGCGCGGATGTCGTTGAGCTGCACCGATTCGGCACCCACCGCGAGATCGGCGAGCATCGTCCCGGAGATGGTGCCCCAGGCCGCACCGACGCCGTTGTCGCACGCCGACGCGTAGACACCGTTTTCCAGTTCGCCAAAGAAGTTGGTGAAGTTACGCGAGATGGCGTAGACGCCGCCCCAGGTATGGCTGAACGGCACCTCGGCCAGCTGCGGGAAACGCGCCAGGAAGGCCTTGCGATGGGAATCCTGTACTTTCGAACGCATGGCATCGCTGGTGCTGCGACCGTATTTGGGCACGTGCTTGTAGGTGTTGCGGATAATCAGGCGGCGGTCCTGGGTCATGCGCACCGTGGTGCCGGCGTGATCCGCCGGGGTCAGTCCCCAGTCCAACTGGCCGCCATAGGTCGCCAGCTCCGCATCGGTCAGGGGGCGGGTCCAGCTGGCAAAGGTCATGACCGGCAACAGGCGATTGCGCAGGTAGCCGAACTCCTGGGTGAAGATGCTCGTGCCCAGCAGCAGCTGCGGGGTACGGATCTGCCCGGCGGTGCCGTGTAAGATCCAGCCGCCACGGCCGTCGCGCTCCAGGCGCTGGATCGGTGATTCTTCCAGCAGCTCGACGTTGGCCGGCAAGGTCCGGGCCAGGCCCGTGACCAGCGCCGCCGGTTGCATCAGGTAGCAGCCGGGGGTGTAGATGGCGCCGCGATAATGGCCGGTACCCAAC
The DNA here is from genome assembly GCF_028471945.1 of Pseudomonas sp. WJP1. Lineage (NCBI taxonomy): Bacteria > Pseudomonadati > Pseudomonadota > Gammaproteobacteria > Pseudomonadales > Pseudomonadaceae > Pseudomonas > Pseudomonas sp. WJP1. Next base: position 2,693,477 of record NZ_CP110128.1, on the reverse strand, counting down.
ACCTTGGCCAGCTCGGCGCTATCGGCCCGGCGGAACGGTTCGCCGAGATCGCTCATCAGGCGTTCGAAATGATCCAGGTAAGCCAGGCCACGTTCGCCGACGGCGCCTTGATATTTGCCGGCATGGGACCACTGGCAATCGATCCCACGGGTTTCGACCAGGCCCTGCAGCTGCGCAATCGCGGCGCGGTTGAGCGACAGCAAGCGCTGCTTGTGCGCAGGGTCCGGATGCTCCAGCGCGAACTTGTGCGGCAGGTCAATCACAAACCCCGAATTGCGCCCCGAGGCACCATGGGCGACCCGTTGCGCATCCACCAACAGGATACGGGCTTGCGGATGATGTTCAGCCAGGCGACGGGCCGCGGCCAGGCCGGCAAAACCCGCGCCGATCACGGCGTAGTCGGCGCGCTGTTCGCCGGACAGGCGCTTGCACGCCGGTTGTTCGGGCAACGCTGCATACCAGCCGCAACTCGCATCGTCGTAAGGCAGGTTGATCGTGTTTTTCATGTGTCTGGCCTCAGGCAACTGCCTGCTGAGAGTGCTGACAGGACTGCAGCAATGCGCTGCGTTGCGTTTGCGCTTGGCGACCGAGCAGTACAAAGCCATTAAGCTGGCCCCGGGCATCATAGAAACCGGCACTCAAGCCATCCTCGGTCGGCGTGCAACGCCATTCGCCTTCGCAGGCGATGGCCGGCGCCAACAGACACAGCGGCGCGGCCGGGGTTTTTACCGTGACGGGCATCAACGGGTAGTCGACGGCGGTCGGTTGGCCGAGCAGGGTTTTGCTCAGGGCCTGGATGCCCTGGTTGATCGGCGCCAGATAAGGCAGCAGTTGCCCGCCAATCTCGATGCAGTCGCCCAAGGCGTAGATGCCCGGCACAGAGGTTTGCAACTGGGCGTTGACTTGAATGCCTCGCCCAACCGCCACGCCAGCGCTCTCGGCCAGGCTCAGGTCGGGGCGCAGGCCCACCGCGGACAACACCAGATCAGCCTCCAGAGTGTGGCCATCGGCGAGCGTCAGGCGATAGCCCTGCCCGCTGGAGTCGATGGCTTGCAGCGTGTTCTGCAGATGCCACGTCACCCCCAGTTCCCCCAGCGCATGCTGCAGCACCTGCCCGGCTTCGGCGGGCAACAGGCGCTCCATCGGCCAGCGGCCCAGGCCGATGACATCGACGCTAAACCCGTTGTGCGCCAGATCGTTGGCAAACTCGCAACCGATCAGACCGTCGCCGAGAATGGCGACGCGCCGCACGCCGCCCAGGCGTTCACGGAAGCCCTGATAGTCCTGCAGGTTGTTGACGCTGATCAGCGCCGACGTATCGCCCTGGATCGGCAAGCGAATCGGTTGCGCACCGCTGGCGAGGACCAACTGGCCGTACTCCATGTCACCGAAGCTGGTACTCAAGCGACGCGCTGAACTGTCGATGCCCAGCACCTTGCAGTGCGGATAAACCCGCAGGTTCAGACGCTGCTCGATGGCCAGCGGCGTTTCGCCGGACAAGGCCTCGGCGCTTTTGCCCTGGGACAGCCCGATCGAAAGCGCGGGCTTGGAGTACAGGTGACCGGACTCCTGGGTCAGCACGCGGATCTCGACCTTGTGGTCGGCCTTGCGCAACGCCTGGGCCAGGCCGTAACCGGCATAACCGCTGCCGATGATGACGATCGGCTGGCGTGGCGACGGCGCGGCGACAGGCAGCGGTGGCGCGCTGACCGGCACGCTGGCGACCGTGGCCGCCTGGGTGTACTCACTGATATCGAGCATCTCGAAATCAGCCTTGCCCACGTGGCATTCGGGGCACATCCAGTCTTCGGGGACATCTTCCCAGCGGGTGCCGGCGACGATGCCGTCCTGTGGCCATCCCAGTGCCTCGTCGTAAATCAGGCCACACACGATGCAAAGCCAAGTCTTGAACATGGTATTCACTCCCCGGCGACCCGGATCGCCACGTTTTTGGTGCGCACGTAGCTGTACAAGGCTTCCTGGCCCTTTTCCCGGCCAAAGCCCGACAGGCCGACGCCGCCAAAGGGTGTTTCAATGCCACCGGCATACCATTCGTTGACGAACACCTGGCCGGATTTCAGGCGGCGCGTGCAGCGCATGGCGCGGCTGATGTCCTGGGTGAACACCCCCGCCACCAGGCCGAACTCGGTGCCGTTGGCGATGGCAATCGCCTCTTCTTCGGTGTCGAACGGCATGATCGCCAGTACCGGCCCGAACACTTCTTCCTGGGCAATGCACATCTGCGCGGTGACGTCCTTGAACACCGTCGGGCGCATGAAATGCCCGGCCCGGTCAGCGAATGCTTCACCCCCGGTGACCGCCACCGCGCCGTCTTCCACTGCGCGGCGGCACAAGGCTTCGATGCCCGCCAGTTGCCCGGTGCTGACCACTGGTGTGAGGTCTGCGTTGTCCTGGCCCAGGCCGACGCTGAGCCCCTCGGCCATGGCCACGACGGCCTCGACCACCTCGTCATAGATCTCGCGCTGCACCAGCAGCCGCGACATCGCCGAACAGACCTGGCCGGCATTGAAGAAAATGCCCGACTGGACACTGGCCAGCAGTTGTTCACGGTCCACATCGGCGAAAGCGATCGCCGCGGACTTGCCCCCCAGTTCCATCACGCTGGGAATCGCATGTTGCGCGGCATCGCGCAAAATCGACTGGCCCGTCGGCACGGAACCGGTGAACACGATCTGGTCGACAGCGCGATGGCTGACCAGGTACGCGCCGACTTCGCGGCCGCGGCCGCAAATCAGGTTGATCGCGCCGTCGGGCAAGCCGGCCTTGGCAATGGCGCGGATCAGCACGCACATGCCCAGCGGTGAAAGCTCGGGGGACTTGATGACCACCGCATTGCCAGCCGCCAGGGCCGGGGCCAGGGAACGGGCGCAGATCGACACCGGGAAATTCCACGGGACGATCTGTGCCGACACGCCCATCGGGTCGTACAGGGTAAAGTCCATGTAGCCGTTGCCCAACGGGATCGAGGTGCCTTCGATCTTGTCGGCCATGCCGGCGTAATACTCGAAGTAGCGCGCCGCCTCGATGAACTCATCGCGGGCATCGCTCAGGCGCTTGCCGTTTTCCTGGCACAGCACCCAGGCACCCTCGTCGGCCACAGCGCGAATTTCCTCGGCAATGCGCAGCAGCCAGGTGACGCGCTGCGCCGGACGCACACGGGTCAATTCACCGCTGTCGGCACAGCGGCGGGCAGCCAGCAACGCGCGCTCGGCATCGTCGACGGTGGCCTGGGCGATGGTTGCGAGCGGCTCAGCCGTGCCGGGGTTGTTCACCGTCAGGCGCTGGGCGCTGTCGCACCATTGCCCGTCGATGTAATTGAGCCAGTGGGAGGCTATCGGATACATGGGACAACCTCCTCAGGCAGACGGCGTGGTGGCGAGCAGTTGACGTGCGGCCCACTGGTGGAAGAAGTGCGTCGGGATGTCCATTTCCGGAGAGAACGCGCCGCCCTTGTAGCCTGGGGAATGCCGGCCTTTCTGCATGCCTTCGACCGAACTGATGTCTTCGGCGAACACCACTTTCCAGGACTCCAGGATCGCTTCGCGGCAAGCGCTGAATTCCTCACTGGTGGCTGCGTCATCGCCCACATAGAACAGGCGCAGGTGTTCAATCGTGCGTCCCGGCGAGACCGGCTCCAGCTGCATGGCGAAGGCATGGTCAGCCTGGATGCCGAGCAGGACGTTCGGGAAGAACGCGACATACTCGGCGTTGCGCAGGCGATCCAGCGGCCAGGCGGGGAATTTCGGCAAATGCGTCCCGGCGACGTCCGACAGGTTGTAGGCGTAGCTGCCCTGGCCGGCGAAGTGCTGGTCGAAAATGATGTTGTAGTGGTCTTCCAGGCGCGAGTACGAGTTCAGGCTCGGGTGCACCCACGGCAGGTGGTAGGCCTCGCAGTAATTCTCGACCGCCAGTTTCCAGTTGCAGTTGATGTCCAGCGTGGTGGCGTCATGACCCGGACGACGGCGCAGCAAACTCATGCCGTCCTTGCCCAGGAACTGCGTCCAGCGTGTGGTCAGAGGGGCCAGCATGTCTTCGAGCGATTGCGCGTCGCCGGACAGGTTGATGAACACCATGTCCATCCAGATGGCGCTGCGGATGGCCTTCAAACCGTGTTTTTCACAGGCGAAGCGTTCGTCCTTGTGCTGGTCGATACCGCCGACATGGGGCGTGCCACGCAGCCCGCCGTTGAGGTCGTAGGTCCAGGAATGGTAAGGGCAGCGAATGACGCCCTGCACCTCACCGGCCTCCTCCACCAGCTTCATGCCGCGGTGACTGCAAACGTTATGGAACACCTGCACCAGGCCTTCACGGTTGCGCATCAGCAGCAAAGGCAGCCCCATGAAATCGACGGGCTTGACCGAACCGGCCTTGCCCAGGTCACTGGCGAAACCTACACATGCCCAGGTTTTACCCAGGACCTGATCGCGCTCAAGTTCGAAGTAGCGTTGTTCGGTGTAGAACTCGTTGCTCAGGCCGGTCGCTTCATGAATCGGATTAAGGACGGTTTCAAGTTGATGCACAGGAATTTGCTGGATGCTGCTCATTATTGTTTTCCCCTGCTGGGCACGGTGTTGAAGGGTCGGCAAGCTCATCGGCCAAGGTCCGCTGGCAGCAAGTTTGGGAAAACAGGGGGGGTGTCGACAAACGATATTTCCGGCTCGACTCATGACTTTTTGTCATAAATAAAGGCAGGCGTATTTTTTAGTAGAACGCTTGTCGTGCGCACTTCAGCGCAGGCAACGGGGCCGCTCGGCATTAAAAATACCGAGGGTTCGAGATATATGACGCAAGAGTGTTTAAGTTCGTGGTGGTGACAGCCATGACAACGGGGTTACTTGTTGTCCTCGGGCGGTGGAAGTTGATTCATCAGCCAACTGCGAAAGCGTTTTACACTTTGCCGCATACCGCCACGCGCTAAGGGTTCGAGCAAACAAAACTGCGCTTCTGTGCGTAACACGGTGTCGAGCGGTCGCACCAAGGCACCGGTCTGCAGGTAATCATCGACCAGGTTGGACCAGGCCAGCGCAATACCCTGTCCGCCGATAGCGGACTGGATCAACATCGAATAGCTGTTGATATTGATCCGGCGCTTGGGCTCGACGTTTTTCAGGCCCAGGCTGCGGAACCATTCAGGCCAGCCGATCCAGTCACGCTGCGGGTCGTCGAGGAACAGCCAGGTGCAGGCAGCCAGGTCCTCTGGCTTGTTCAAGGCCGGGTGCTTGGCCAGGTAAGCGGGGCTGCAGACCGGGAACACTTCTTCGGAAAACAGCGGCGTGACCTGCATGTCCCTGGGCGGTGTGCGGCAGTAATACAGGGCCAGGTCACAGTCCAGGCGCGAGAAATCCTTGACCTGGTCATGGGCGATGATCCGCAGATCGATCTCTTCGTTCTCCCGTTGAAACTCACTCACTTTAGGCAACAGCCACAGTGAAGCCATCGCGGTACTGGTGGCAACCGTCACTTGCTCGGCACCCTGCCAATGACGAATTTCACCGGTGGCCTGGGCAATATGCAGCAACGAGGCACGGACCGTTTCATAGTACTGGCTGGCTGCGGGGCTCAGGTGAATCGTGCGGGTGGTGCGTTCGAACAGGACCTTGCCCAGATAATCTTCAAGCAGGCGAACTTGTCGACTGATTGCCCCTTGGGTGACATTCAATTCTTGCGCGGCCAGGGTAAAACTCAAATGGCGCGCTGCCGCTTCAAACGCGACCAGGCTGTTGAGTGGCGGTAAAGGGTGGATTTTCATACGAGGCAGGTCACGTCGTTATTCTGGTTTTATCGCGGGAGTTTAGCCCCTGGCACAGGTGGTGGACAGCGGCATTGACGGGCCCTGGCAGACGATAGGAAAACCTGTAGGAGCCCGGCTTGCCGGCGAAGGCGTCCTGGCAGCCGATGATTGTCTTTCAGGTGTACATATCCATTCCTGCGGTAACGGCCACCAATGGTTTCGCCCTTACGGCGAGTCACTTGGAAAAGCCCCAAGTAACCAAGGGCTCTTGCCCCTGGCGTTCGGTGCCTCGCTAAGGCTCGGCATACCCTCGCTCCGGTCCTGCTCCGTGGGTCGCCGCGATGGGCCATCCTTGGCCCAGCGCGGCTAAACCGGCATCCCTGCCGGTTTACCCACTGCGCAGAACCTCCACTCGGCCTCTCGAGGGGGCAAGAAAATCAAAAGCCAGATCAAGATCAAACGCAAAAGCGAGGCGGCCTTAAAGCCGACCTGGTTACAAGCTTGTCCCCGCCCCCCCCTGTGGGAGCCAGCCTGCTGGCAATGGTCGTCAACGATAACGCGCCCTGTCTGAATGATCGCGTTGTCTGGACGTCCATTGCCAGCAGGCTGGCTCCCACAGGGGATCAGGTACACCCGTAAGAGTCAGGTCGGCTATAAGGCCGCCTCGCTTTTGTTTTTGATCTGGGTGCCCCGTTAACCACGCTGGCCGAACGCAGGCATTGCGCAGTGGGGAAACCGGCAGGACGCCGGTTAAGCCGCGCTGGGCCAGGGATGGCCCATCGCGGCGACCCACGGAGCAATGCCGGAGTGAGGGCATGCCGAGCCTAGGCGAGGCACCGAGTGGTGGGGCAAAGCCTTTTGCTTCCTTTTTGGCGTTTGAAAAAGGGAGTCGCCGTAAGGGCGAAACCATAAGTGGCCGTTACCGCAGCAATGGATATGTACTCAGACAACAATCCCCCAAAGGCTACGACACGGTATGGACCAACGTTGGGAGAGGCCCAGATGGAGGTCGTCACAGGTTGACGGACAGGCTCAGGGCGTGAGGCGGCAAGAAGATCAAACCTCAGTTCGCCGACACCACTTTAAGCCCAATGACCCCCGCCAGAATCACCCCGATGCAAACCAGGCGCAGAGGTGCCGTGGAGTCCCCCAGCAGCGCCATGCCGACAATCGCAGTGCCCGCCGCGCCGATGCCGGTCCATACCGCATAAGCCGTGCCCACCGGCAAGGTGCGCAGCGAAAGTGAAAGCAGGAAAACGCTCGACAACCCGGTGACGACCGTCAAGACACCGGGAACCCATCGTGTGAAACCTTCGGAGCCCTTCATGTAGAAGGCGAAGGCGATTTCCAGAATGCCGGCGATACCCAATAGTGCCCAGGCCATGTGTCACAACTCCTTCAGAGGGTCTCGCCGGACCTCGAAGCCAGGCGAGAGAGGCTGTCGATCAGGCTTTTTGAGCCGCCGCCGGTGTCGAGCGGAATGCCACGCCGAGCCGGTTGAATGCGTTCATCAAGGCGATGGCGTAAGTGAGATCCGCCAGTTCCTTTTCGTTGAAGATGGCGGTCGCGGCCTGATAAATGGCATCAGGAACAGCGGTTTCGGCGACCCGCGTGACGCTTTCGGCCCAGGCCAGCGCCACGCGTTCACGCTGGGTGAAGAGATTCCCGGCGTCGTGCCACACCGGCACCAGCACCAGCTTGTCTGCCGCGACACCCAGGTTGAGTAAATCGCGCGAATGCATGTCGATGCAAAACGCGCAGCCATTGATTTGCGACACCCGCAGGTAGACCAGGTCGATGAGTTCGGTGGGCAGATCGCTCTTTTGCAGATAGCCGTAGACGTTGCCGAAGGCCTTGTAACCTTCAGGGGAAGCACTGGCGTAGTTGATTCGCGAAGTCATGATGGATCCTTGAGTTGGCTGTGTGAAGGACTGCATCCTGGGACTGTTTGGTCTATGGTTGAAGATCCATGTTTCGGCTTCTGTACTGGGCCATGTTTGCTTAGGCGCGGCACCTTCATGGCCTGGTCCTCAAGATGATTCATGGATCTTGGAAGCAGGTCATGATGGCTTGTAGGATCATTGTTCATGCCGGCAACCCAGGTGTTTGCCCCAGAGTGCGTCCATGACCAGCCCCATCAACAACCTGTCACCCCTCGATCCCGCCTCGAAGGAGCCGATCTACCGGCAAATCTACTGGCGGTTTCGCGCGGCGATCAGCGACGGCGTACTCGCGCCCGGCGCGCGCATTCCCGCGGCCCGGGCGCTGGCAAAAGAGCTGGGGCTGGCCCGGGGCACCATCGATACCGCGTATTCGTTGCTGGCGGCCGAAGGTTATATCCAGTCCCGTGGTCAGGCCGGCACGGTGGTGGCGGCAGGGCTCACGCTCAGAACAGACTCGCGCCGTGACGAACACGCCTTCAACCCGCTCGCCGGCACCTCGGTCCGGCACAAGGCGCCAGTGCTGCCCTTTCAAATGGCCTTGCCGGCACTGGATGTGTTTCCACGCAAGATCTGGGCGCAGATCGGCGCTCGCTGCGTGCGCGCCACCGGAGTCGCGGACATGGCCAATCCATCGGCGTACGGATTGGAATCCTTGCGCAGTGCGATCGCCAGCTACTTGCAAATGGCGCGCGGCATCGATTGCCAACCTTCCCAGGTGTTCGTCACCTCGGGTTACCGCAACACCCTGACGCTGATCGTCCACGCCTTGCTGAAACCAGGCGACCGTGTGCTCGTCGAAAACCCCGGTTACCCCCCTACCCGCCAATTGCTCGAGTATCTGCAGATCGCGGTGCAACCCGTTGCGGTGGACCAGGACGGCATGCAGGTCGAGCAAGGTGTGAGCGCTTCACTTGACGCCCGCGCGGCGGTGGTCACGCCGGCCCATCAAAGCCCCTTGTGCATGTCGCTGTCATTGCCGCGCCGCCTGCAACTGCTGGAGTGGGCACGTCGGGAGCGATCCTGGATCATCGAGGACGACTATGACGGCGAGTACCGTTACGTCAGTCGTCCGCTACCCGCGCTCAAGAGCCTGGATCGCGACGGACGCGTGTTGTACGCCGGCACCTTCAGCAAAGTACTGTTTCCCGGCATCCGCCTGGCTTATCTGGTGGTGCCGCCAGCGCAGGTCGAACGCTTCGAACACGTCAGCCAGACCTTCCTCGGCGGTTGCCCGGAGCTCACCCAGGCCATCGTCACCACCTTTGTCACCGAGGGCCATTTCGCCCGGCATATCCAGCGCATGCGCAAACTCTACGGCGAACGCCGGGAGGCGGCGGTCAGAGGACTGACGAATGCCTTGGGCGATCAAATTCACATCGACGCCCAACCGGGCGGCATGCACCTGATTCTGCGCTTGTCCCGGCCTCAATCCGACCGTGCACTGGTTGAGCGCCTGCTGCATGCAGGCATTTACGCCGAAGCCTTGAGCGAGTGTTGCATCGGCCCTCAAACCCATTGCGGCTTGCTGCTCGGCTTCGCCAACATCGCCTCGAAAGCCAGTGCCGAACAGCTTGGACAACACATCCTGGCGCTGCTCTGAATCCAGATTCATGGCCCACACACGCAAGCCATTCTTGGCTCTTTGTCGCGGGGCCAAGCGACTCCATCATGCAGACCTGGTCTTCAACGAACATCAAAGGGTCCCATGAAAATACTGCGCGTGATCTGCAGCCCGCGAGGGACAGCCTCCGAGAGTTATCGGCTCTCGCAAACCCTCATCAACCATTTGATCGATAGCCATCAAGGCTGCGATTTCATCATCACCGAGCGCGGGGTCACAGGGCTTGCGCATGTCGATGCCGACTATGCCGAGGCCGTGAGCAAACGCCGCGATCCATCCAATGCTCACGCCGCCAAAGGCGCCCTGTTGCAGTCCGAACAATTGATCCGCGAGCTGGAAAGCGCCGACTGCCTGGTGATCGCCACCCCCATGCATAACCTGATGGTGCCTTCGGCGCTGAAGGCCTGGCTCGACCATGTGATCCAGGCCGACCGAACCTTTCGTATCACTCCCGAAGGCAAGGTCGGCACCTTGCGCGACCGGCCAGTGTTCATCGCCATCGCCTCAGGCAGCACCTTCACCGGCGCCAACGCCCGGCAACCGGACTTTCTGCGGCCGTGGCTGAAGGCCGTACTGGCGAGTATCGGCTTGCTCGACGTGAAGTTTTTCTCAGTAGAAGGCACCGGGCAAGAACCCCATGCGTTGAGCGCTACCCGAGAAAAAACCGCGAAGGAAAGCGCGCTGTATTTTTCCAGCCGTGCGCCAATGCCCGCCTGAATCACACCCAGGAAAGCACCATGACGATCGCTTCTCCCCTGCGCAGCATTGCCGTGTTCTGCGGCTCCAACTACGGCCTCAACCCCGACTATGTCGAAGGCGCCCAGGCCCTCGGCCGGGAAATCGCCCGGCGCGGCTTGCGCCTGGTGTATGGCGGCACCGACAAGGGCTTGATGGGAGTGATGGCCGATACCGTACTCGCCGAGGGCGGCGAGGTGGTTGGCATCATCACCCGCCTGTTGTTCGATCTCGGGCATCTGCATCAAGGCCTGACCCGGCATGAAGTGACGCAGGACATGCGCAGCCGCAAGACGCGAATGAGCGAATACGCCGATGCCTTCATTGCACTGCCCGGCGGTCTGGGGACTTTTGAGGAGTTGTTTGAAGTGGCGACGCTGACGCAACTGGGCGAACACCACAAAGGCGTCGCCTGCCTGAACATCGGCGGCTTTTTCAATCCGCTGCGCAGTCTTCTCGACCACGCCGTGGCTGAAGCCTTCATGAAGACCGAGCACAGCGAGATGCTGTTGATCGATACTGATCCGGTAGCACTGATTGATGCGCTTGAGCAGTGGCAGGCGCCGACCGTGACGAAGTGGATCGGACCTGCCCCGTTACCCGTTACAGCGCAGTGACAGGAACGCTTTCAGGTCCTGGCGATGTTGCTCCCGAAAATCTGTCGCCAGGACCTTTTTACTTCAGCGCTCGCGCATCACCGAGTCAGTGTGCGCCAGCCATCGTCCATTGCGGCGCGATGGTCGTGTTGTGGCGCTTGGCTCGCTCAGTCAATACCAGCATCGTCAGGAAGCCGAGCACGATCAGAACCGGGTACGCCATCAACAGTTCGGAAAGGGAGTATTTCCAGGCCAAAGGACGGCCGACGCCGAGCATGGCGGCATACATCCACGATACCGCCGACAGCGAACCACAAAACAGGGCCAGCATGCGTGCGCTGAATCCGAGCTCAAGCAAGGAGCCTGCCTTTTGCAGGGCCGGCAATACCAGTCGGTGCAGCAGGATGCCGTTATAGGTCAGCAGCACGACAATGATCACCTTGGCGTGAAGCTTCGGATTCATGAAGTACTCCGTGCCTTTGCCGAGGTAGTCGATGCCGATGATGGCGGCGCCCGTCACCCATAGACCGATCAATGCCATCACGACAGATTTCTGCAGACTTTCCATGTGGGCATTGTCATGTTCAGTCAGCACTTTGCGTTTCAGCATATCCCTGACCATTGCAATATCACTGGTCAGCACTAGACCAATCGCCACGCAACAGGCGAGCAAATGAACGTACACAACGCCCAGCCGCAATAACTCCATGAATTCTTTATGTTCGATCAGGCTCATAATTGTGTTTATCGCCACGGGTATCTCTCCACCTTGTTAGATAGTTCAGATCGGCCAATCAGCAGAATGTTTTTCTGCACGACCTTGCTCATACAAGAAAACTGACCAATAGGTTTATTATCGAAATCCTATTTAGCCAGTTAGGGAATTGATGACAGCTTAGTGACTACCTCTCAATTTTCGGGTAAAAAAATCCCCATCTGCATTCACTGCATTTGAGGTTCTATTTCCACTTCTTGTTTTCGATTGCGAGTGCAGGCCATGGATGACGTGCTGAAGAATCTGAGGCCCGCAGGCCGTAAATGTTCATTTTTTAACCACTGCACCGACAAGCGGTAGCGCCCTCGGGGACCCTCGGCACGGGTAATCAGCCAGCAACTAGCGCGTAGAGGCCCGTTCCAACTGAGCTGGTTGATTTACATGAACATCGACGTAGACAATTGGATCCACTAGTTGCCATGTGAGCAATAGACCAGATCGATAGCAGGCTCTCATTTATTTCCTGCTCGATTGAACAGTCAGACTATTCAGTGGATCCGATTATTGATTACTGAATATTTTGCAAGTCCTGGCGACATTGCCAAAAACTGTCGCCAAGACTGTTTGTTATTTCAACTCAAACCAACTTCAGCGTGACGTTTATGTTGTTGCGGGTGGCCTTGGAGTACGGGCAATACTTGTGGCCGGTGTCGACCAGTTTCTGTGCAGTTTCGCGATCCAGGCCCGGCAGGCTCACATTCAGCCGCGCCTGCAGCAGGTAGCCGCCTTCATTGGTACCCAGGTCCACCTCGGTGTCGACGGCCACATCCTTGGGCAGTGCAACCTTGAGTTCCTTGGCAGCCACGCCCATCGCGCCGATGAAACAGGCAGACCAACCGGCGGCGAACAACTGCTCGGGATTGGTACCACCGCCACCTGCGCCCGGAGACGACAGCTTGATATCCAGGATGCCGTCGGAGCTGCGCGAAGCGCCGTCCCGCCCGCCGGTGGTATGGGTTTTTGCGGTGTACAGGACTTTGTCGAGCTGGTTCATGATGATCTCCTGATTGAATTGAGGTTCAGTGCAATGTCAGGTGAATCAGAAAAACGGCCTTCAGGCTTGATGCCAGGCATTCAATGATAGACGGCGCTGCCCAACCGGGTGCCCGATCCGACAAAGGCCATCCTGCATTGCGCAAACTGGCTTGCCAGCGAAGACTGCCTCATATCCAACCCATCTATCGGGCTGTACTCGATCTACTGTGGGAGCTGGCTTGCCAGCGATGACGGCCTGACAGCCGACCTATTGCTTGTTGACAGAGTACATATCCATTTCTGCGGTAGCGGCCACCTATGGTTTCGCTCTTATGTATGGACTCGCCCCCACTGGCCACCTGTTTTTCAAACACTGCTACCCGGTTGCATCTATGTATAAGGCCTGTTCGAGGAAGCCCTGTCTGCGGCTTCTGGCCGACATTGGTTGAGCTCGCGGTATGCCGATTACATGCAGGCCTCGAAGGCCGGTAAGAGCGCAGGCATCGATCCGCGACGGTCTGACCTGGGGTCAATGTTTTCTAGCAGGGGCTGAAGCGCCGTGGCGCCCCGGTGGCAGAACGCTTATGTTCAGTGACTTGGCGCAGCTGGCCGGCCATGGGCCGGTTGGCTGCGGTAAGTCTGCTCATTTTGTAGCAGCACCCAAACGATTCGCAGGTTGCGGTTCGCCAAGCGTATCGCCGCTTCCTTGCGCCCCAGCCGGGCCTGCCACCGTTGCAAGCGACGATCGTCGGGCAGCTCCGAATCCGCGCGCAAATGCCTCAATACCGCGTGAGCGCCTTGAACCATCAGGCTGCGCACATAGCTGTCGCCGCGTTTGCTTATCCGGCCCAGGCGAATTTTCTGCCCACTGCTTTTCTGCTCAGGCACCATGCCGAAGTAGGCGGCGAACTGGCGTGCATTGGCGAAGCGCTCAGGGTCGGTCTGCTTGGCCAAAAGCGCAGTGGCGATGATCGGGCCGATCCCGCGCACGGTCATCAGCCGTCGGGCCGTTTTGTCCTCGTTCGCGGCCTTCTCCAGGCGACCGGTCAGGACGTTGACCCGTTCGCCCAGTTGGCGCCACTCACCCAGCAGCTCGTCGATCAGTTCACGCAACATCTCCGGCAACGGTTGAGTGGCATCTTCCAGCACCCGAGGCAGGGTCTGGTTGATCGCCGCATCACCCTGTGCCAGGACAACGCCATGCTCCATCAGCAAACCGCGCATCTGGTTACTCATGGCTGTGCGCCGACGGACATAACCCTGGCGGGCCCGGTGCAAGGCCTGCATGGCCAGTGCGGTGGCGCTTTTGATGGGGACCGCGGCAATTTTGCTGTCGCGCCCGGCACGCAATATGGCCAGTGCATCATTTCGATCATTTTTGGCGCCGCTGCGGTGCTGGGCCACAAGCTGTGCCGGAAGAATCCGCGCCAGATTGCCCTGAGCCTGTAGTTGGCGCGCCCATGCTTGAGCGCCTGGACCTGTTTCCACGAGCACTACTATCCTTGGCGGCAGTTGGCGCAGAAAGGCATGAAAGGCTTCACGCGACTTGATGCGTTCTTCGTAAAGCACTTGGCCAAGAGCGTCTTCGCCTGCCACCTGAAAGACCTGCTTGGCCAAATCGACCGCCACTGTCGTGCAGGCCGACAGATCGCTGGAAGACAAAGACTGTTTAACCGTCGTATGCTTTTTCATGGATTCGCCCTCGCTGTCGGTGGCTTCTTAGACTGCCCCCGTGGCGCATTGACGCCTCGGCGCGGGCGAGTCCATCCAATTACAGCGAGTCACTTGGAAAAGCCCCAAGTAACCAAGGGCTCTTGCCCCTGGCGTTCGGTGCCTCGCTAATGCTCGGCATTCCCTCGCTCCGGTCCTGCTCCGTGGGTCGCCGCGCTGGGCCATCCATGGCCCAGCGCGGCTAAACCGGCGTCCATGCCGGTTTACCCACTGCGCAGAACCTCCACTCGGCCTCTCGATGTGGCAAGAAAATCAAAAGCCAGATCAAGATCAAACGCGCAAGCGAGGCGGCCTGACAGCCGACCTGATTGCAGGTCTGTCCGCGTTCCCCCTGTAGGAGCCAGGCTTGCCGGCGAAGAACGATAACGCGGTACAACAGATACACCGCGGCGTCTGGTTCGCCGGCAAGCCTGGCTCCTACAGGGGATCAGGTACACCCGTAAAAGTCAGGTCGGCTGTCAGGCCGCCTCGCTTTGGTTTTTGATCTGGGGTGCCCCGTTAACCACGATGGCCGAACGCAGGCATTGCGCAGTGGGGAAACCGGCAGGACGCCGGTTTAGCCGCGCTGGGCCATGGATGGCCCATCGCGGCGACCCACGGAGCAATGCCGGAGTGAGGGCATGCCGAGCCTAAGCGAGGCACCGAGTGGTGGGGCAAAGCCTTTTGGTTCCTTTTTGGCGTTTGAAAAAGGGACTCGCCGTAAGGGCGAAACCATTAGTGGCCGTTACCGCAGGAACGGATATGTACCCGCAAAATATCCAGTTCGTACGTTCTGATCGCCTACCCCTGTTACTTACGCGCCAACTTGTACTTCACACAATCGTCATAAAAAGTCTGCCGAACCGCCGCCGGCTTGAGCCGTGTCGGGCTGTCGTAAGTTTGTTCGGTAATGCCCATCGCCATCATCCGCATCCACGGCTTGGCAAACTTGTACGCCTGGATTTTTTGTCGCGCCGCATACAGCGAAACCCCAGACAACTTGAGTTCCTGGGCTCTTGCCGCCGTGCCCGCGCCCCAACTGCACATATAAGTATCACCGGGCTTCAGTTCCCTGGCCTGGGCAGAAACTGTAAGACCCGCGACGCTGAAAAAGGTCAGCACGACCCAGACATTGCGCATTTGCATTCCACCTAACCGCCTGAAAATAAAGCGATTCTGGCGCCAGTCGGGAAATCTGGGGGCCAGCATAATGCCTTCTATGCAATACATTGATTTGCATCAGTAAACGAAAGCCGTTTTCTTGCGACATTTCAAAACTTTGCTATAGCTAAGCTCTCACCGCCAACTTATGAGGCAACGGAATGTCAGTCGCAAAAAAAATGAGTGTGGGGCAGCTGACGATGTTGACTGCGGTCAACATGTTGGGCTCAGGCATTGTGCTACTACCATCGAAACTAGCGGAAGTTGGGGGAATTTCGATTCTTTCCTGGCTGATCACAGCCACCGGTTCCCTCGCATTGGCCTATGCCTTTGCGCGATGCGGGATGCTCAGCCGCAAGACCGGCGGCATGGGGGGATATGCGGAGTACACCTTCGGCAAGGCCGGTAACTACATCACCAACTACACCTACGGCCTCTCGCTACTGATTGCCAACGTGGCCATCAGTATCACCGCGGTCGGCTATATCCAGGAACTGTTCCACATTGAACTGAACTCACTGCAAGTGGGCCTGGCGACCATTGCGCTGTTGTGGATCACCACGTTCGCCAACTTTGGCGGTGCGCGGATTACCGGTCGCATTGGCGCCGTCACCGTGTGGGGCGTGATCGCACCCGTGGTGCTGGTGTCCACCGTTGGCTGGTTCTGGTTCGACAGCAGCGTGTATGCCGCCGGCTGGAACCCGCACAACATGGCCTGGTACGACGCCGCGGGGGCCTCGGTGGCGATCACCTTGTGGGCCTTCCTGGGCCTTGAGTCAGCGTGCGCCAACACCGATGCGGTGGAAAACCCCGAGAAGAACGTACCGATTGCGGTACTCGGCGGCACCCTCGGTGCGGCGGTGATCTACATCGTGTCCACCAACGTGATCGCCGGCATCGTCGACAACCCGGAACTGGCCGCCTCTACCGCACCGTTCGGCCTGGTGTTCGCCAAGATGTTCACCCCGCTGGTGGGCGACATTGTGATGGCGGCGATGGTACTGGCCTGCATCGGCTCGCTGCTGGGTTGGCAGTTCACCATCGCCCAGGTCTACAAGAGCTCGGCGGACACCGGTTACTTCCTGTCGATCTTCGCCAAGGCCAACAAGGCCGGGACGCCAATCGTCGGCATGCTGGTGCTGCTGGCCGCGCAGACGGCCTTGGGCTTCCTCACCATCAGCCCGGACCTGAGCAAGCAGTTCGACACCCTGGTCAACCTCGCGGTGGTCACCAACCTGGTGCCATACATCCTCTCCATGGCCGCGCTGATGACCATGCAGAAAGTGTCCAACGTACCGCCAGGCAAGGCGCTGGCCACCAACATCATTGCCTGGGTGGCGGCGGCCTACAGCTACCTGGCGCTCTACAGTTCCGGCGAACAGGCGCTGATGCTCGGCGGCGTGGCGACCATCTTCGGCTACACGCTGTTCGGCTTCGTCAACAACCGCCTGATCCGCCTCGAAGCACTCAACAACAGCGTGCCGACACAGACCGTCAGCGCGCAGCACATCACGGGCCAACCGGTGCCGGTGAACAGCTTGAACAAAGCCACTCTGGAGATTAACGCATGACGGAATATAGACACTCACTCGGGATGCTCGCGCTGGTTGTCAGCAGCCCGGCGGACAAGCGTACGGTGTTTGGTCGCGCCCTGACCCAATTGGTCAGTGACGTAGAGGGACGTGGCGTCAGCGTGCTGGCCTCGGAAAACCTCAGCGATGCCGCGTCGATCCTGCGTTCGGACCCGGCCGTTCAATGCGTGCTGATCAGCTGGGAAATGGACACCAGCGAAGGTCACGAAGACTGCATCAAGTTGCTGGTCAAGCTGCGCGAACGCAACACGCGGGTGCCGGTGTTCCTGATCAGCGACCGGACCACCGCGTCGAGCATTCCATTACTGGTCATGCAACACGCCGATGACTTCATCTGGCTCCCGGAAGACACCAGCCGCTTCCTCAGCGGACGTATCCTGGCGGCCATCGAACGCTATCGCCAGGCCGCCCTGCCCCCGATGTTCGGGGCGCTGGTGAAGTTTGCCAGGTCGTATGAGTATTCCTGGCACACCCCCGGTCATGCCGGTGGCACGGCGTTTCTGAAAAGCACCGCGGGCCGGGCGTTCTACGAGTTCTTCGGGGAAAACCTGCTGCGTTCCGACCTGTCGATCTCGGTCGGCGAACTGGGCTCGCTGCTCGATCACAGCGGCCCCATCGGCCAGGGCGAGCGCTACGCGGCCAAGGTGTTCGGTGCCCACCGCACGTATTACGTGACCAACGGTTCGTCGATGTCCAACCGCGTGATCCTCATGGCCAGCGTCACGCGTAACCAGATCGCCCTGTGCGACCGCAATTGCCACAAGTCCGCCGAGCATGCGATGACCCTGTCGGGGGCGCTGCCGACCTACCTGGTACCGACGCGCAACCGCTACGGCATCATCGGCCCGATCCTCCCGCAGACCCTGAGCGCCGAAGGCGTGAAAGCGGCCATCGCCAACAACCCGATGGTCAAGGACGGCATCGACCCGACGCCGGTCCACGCGATCATCACCAACTCCACCTACGACGGCCTGACCTACAACGTCACCCGCGTCGAAGAACTGCTGGGCCAGAGTGTCGACCGCCTGCATTTCGACGAAGCCTGGTACGGTTATGCGCGCTTCAACCCGCTGTACCGCGACCGCCACGCGATGCACGGCAGCCCGGACGACCACGATGCGTCGAAGCCGACCGTGTTCGCCACCCAGTCGACCCACAAGTTGCTGGCGGCCCTGTCCCAGGCCTCGATGATTCACGTGCGCAACGGCCGCAACCCGATCGAACATGCACGCTTCAACGAGTCGTACATGATGCACGCCTCGACCTCGCCCAACTACGCGATCATGGCCTCCTGCGACGTCAGCTCGGCGATGATGGAGGCGCCCAGCGGGCAGATCCTCACCAGCGAATCCATCGAAGAAGCGGTGTCGTTCCGCCAGGTCATCTCGCGCATGCACCACGAGATGCTGAGCAACGATGACTGGTTCTTCACCTGCTGGCAGCCGCCGACCGTGCAAGTGGGCAATGCCACGGTGCCGTTCCACGAAGTCGATCCGCTGCTGCTCAAGACCGAGCCCAAATGCTGGGTCCTGCACCCCAACGAGGTGTGGCACGGTTTTGGCGACATCGAGGAAGGCTACTGCATGCTGGACCCGATCAAGGTCTCGGTGCTCAGCCCCGGCATGGGCGACGACGGCAACCTGCTCCCCACGGGCATCCCGGCCTGTGTGCTGACGGCGTACCTCGGACGCCAAGGCATCGTCGTGGAAAAAACCACCGACTTCACCATCCTGTTCCTGTTCTCCATCGGCATCACCAAGGGCAAATGGGGCACGCTGGTCAACGCGCTGCTGGACTTCAAGCGCGACTATGACGACAACGTCGAGCTGGAGCTGTGCCTGCCCGACCTGCTGGCCGGCAACCAGACCCGTTACGCCGGCATGGGCCTGAAAGACCTGGCGGACGAAATCTTCGCCGCCATGAAGCAGCACAAGACCACCTCGGCCATGGCCCAGGCGTTCGGCACGCTGCCGCAAGCGGTCTTCAGCCCGGTGGAGGCCTACGAGAAACTGGTGCGCAACGACATCGAACTGGTCACCCTGGAACAAGCCGCCGGGCGCATTGCCGCCACCGGCATCGTGCCGTATCCGCCGGGCATTCCCCTGCTGATGCCGGGCGAGAACGCCGGGGCTGCCGACGGTCCGCTGCTGGCCTATCTCAAGGCACTGGAAGCCTTCGACAGATCCTTCCCGGGTTTCACCCATGACACCCACGGGATCGAAGTCGAGGCTGGGGTTTATCGGATGCTGGTACTCAAGTAACAGGTCCACGCAATACCCCTGTAGGAGCGAGCCTGCTCGCGAAAAACGTCCAGACAACGCGGGCATCCAGACAGCCCGCGTCATCGTTGACGTCCATCGCGAGCAGGCTCGCTCCTACAGGGATCGATCACGTTCAATCCATTACCTATGGGCAAATTCAATCACAGCGCTCTATGATTGAACCCCATGACCACCTCCGCTCCGATCCGCCAACCCTGCCCGCCCGGCGCCTGCGACTGCGGGCGTGACCCGCTGCTGGAAACGCCCGGTGCGGACCTGCGCATCCTGTTCCTGACCCGCGCGGAAGAAAAGCGCCTGGTCGAACGCCTGGAAAACCTGCAAAGCCTGCAGGACCTCGAGCACCTGCAACGGCGGATGTTCGAGCAGTTGGGCATTCGCGTGGACATCGCCCCCGGTTTCAATGAAGTGCGCACCATGCGCGGTATCGGCATTCAAATCGGCGAATTGCCTGGACTGTGCCGCAAGACCCGGGCAGCGATCCCGGCGGCGATTCGCCGGGCCATGGAGAGGCGTCCACAAATCGCCTATGAGCTGCTCAACGCCAACGACCTGTTGCGCGACGCCTGATCCACCCCGCCGCTGTTTCGCCGCTGAAACAGGCGCCCCACCCCCCCTGTAAAAGAGGATCGGCGGTCGTACGTGAAGTGCGCGGCGCTGCTATGCCTTCTGCAGGGAGCAGTCGTTTCAGGCCAGACAGGATGACGCTGGCAAGGCAAACGTGACCGAGGTCCCGGCGCCAACCCGGTGCGCGAAGACAGACAGGTGCCGATCCCTGGAAGGAGGTGGCAGATGTTGTTCATCGTCAGCTGGAAAATCAGTTCGGCCAATCGCAACAGCGCGATCGAACGCTTTCTCAAGACCGGTGGCGCACCACCGGAAGGCGTCAAGATGCTCGGACGCTGGCACGCCGTCGGTGGCGCGGCCGGTTTTGGCGTGGCCGAGGCCAATGATCCGGTACCGATCCAGAAGTGGGTACTGCAATGGAGCGACCTGATGACCATGGAGGTCCAGGCGGCACTGACTGACGAACAGATAGCGCCGCTGCTGGCAGCCGCTGTTGGCAAGTAATGGCATCGAGGCGGCGAGAGATGCTCGCCGCCTCGGTTCGAGGAGATATGGCAACCTGTTCAACCGCAAGTATGACTTGCGTGGCAGCAACACCCGTCCATGGCGCCGGCGCGTTCGCTGACACTGGGCCTGAACTATCGGTTTTAACTAGCTAATTACTGGATATTTCACGAGACCTACCTACGCTCTTTCGCGAAGGGAGACAAATTTTATGGCAGTCAGGAGACTGCCCCGAGGAAATTCACGCTGGGGGCCAGCGATGGCCACCGGTGTTTGTAATGGGCTGGCATAAAGGTAACCCGATGCAGATGAAAAATTGCACCCTACCCGCCGTCTCACTGCTCGCCCTGTGCTGCCAGCAGGTACACGCCGGCGGCATCATGCTTTACGAAGTCGGCACCGATAACGTCGGCCTGGCCAACGCCGGTGCCGCCGCCCGGGCCCAGGGCCCCTCCACCATCGCCAGCAACCCGGCGGGCATGAGCTACCTGCCGGGCACGCAAATCACCGCCGGCTTGCAGGTGCTTTACGGCGATATCACATTCGATCGCGACGATGGCACCAACGTGTCGGGCAGCGGCAGCGGCAACGCTCTTGAGCCCATGCCCGGCGCCAGTTTTTTCGTCAGCCATGAACTCGACGACCACTGGAGCGTCGGCTTCGGTCAGTACGGCGATTTCGGGCTGGCGGTCAATTACGACAACGACTGGTCGGGGCGCTACTTTGCGCAGAATTCCAGCCTGCTAGGTCTGTCGATGGTCCCCAGC